>JNSD01000006.1 GCA_000754445.1 actinobacterium acMicro-4
TGGCACGTCGGTTCCCAAGAACCGACCAATCATGCCGTCATAGCGCCCGCCACCGCCAAGAGAAATTCCCATGTCGGGGTGGGCGATCTCGACGATGGAGGAGGTGTAATACCCCATCCCTCGCACCAGAGTGGGGTCAACAACAAGAATCTCTGGGCCCAGCACCTCAGCAACCACCATCGCCCAGTCGCAGAGTTCCCTCGCGGCGGCGACCGCCTCCGGGGAACCACCCATGACCTGGCTAATAGCTGCTGGATCGAGGGCAATCGACTCGCCAGAGAGAACCGCAGCCAGGACACCGCGGTCGAAACCAGCAGGCAGGCGCTCGACTAGTTCCGTGAGGACACCCTCGGAGCCAATCTTGTCGAGTTTGTCGAGGGTAATGAGGGCGTCGCCGTGGAACTCCGGTGCGATCCCCGCAGCACTCAAGAATGCGGTCAAAAGCCTGCGGTCATTCACCCGGAAGGTGTAGCCGGTGACGCCTAGCCTGTGAAGCGCATCAGCAGTCGCGAGAATCACTTCAACCTCTGCCAAAGGTGACGCCTCACCCAGAATGTCGATATCGCACTGCACAAACTGGCGATAACGGCCCTTCTGGGGGCGCTCCGCCCGCCACACCGGACCGGTGTGGAACGCGCGGAAAACCGGGGGTAACACAGCGTGGTTGCTGGCATAAAACCTTGCCAGCGGGACAGTCAAATCAAACCGAAGGCCAAGATCCGCCAAGTCCTCGGGAGCACCAGCGTGACGCAAGTCTTCGGCACTCAGCCCGCGTTTAAGGATGGCAAAGCTCAGCTTCTCGTTGTCTCCGCCAAGGCCCGAGTGCAGCCGCTCTAGGTCCTCAATCGCGGGTGTTTCTATTTCTTCAAATCCGTGGCGCGCATAGGTCTCACGAATAATGCCGAGCAGTTGCTCGCGACGTTGCTTATCGCGGGGTGGGAAATCTCGCATTCCACGCGCAGAGCTCACAGCCATACGGCGATTCTGTCACTAAGCGCCAGTATCACCGGGAGCCAAGCCGGAGCCTGCTGCTTCGGCGTGGTGCACAGCCTCTTCCAGACGACGCGTTGCCCCTCGCAATGCGGTCTCCGGGTCGAGACCCGCGTGGCGGGCTGTGTGCACAAGGGCGAGAAGGTAATCGCCAAGCTCTGCTTCGCTACTAAAGACCGGCGTCTCGTGGGACGAGGAGAAGTCAACAACACCGGCAGAGCGCTTGAGTGTGCTACTTGCCCTCGCCAATGCGGAGAGGCGCTCGGGGATTCCCTCCAGAACACTGGAGCGATGCTTCTTCTCCTCGGTTTTATTCTCCTCCCAGCGCGCGATGACATCCTCAACGCTCGAGGCATCGCCGCCTGCGAAAACGTGGGGGTGGCGGTGGCGCATCTTGTAGTCAACTCCCGCTGCGACATCATCAATGTCGAAGGGTGTGCCAGGCTCGGAGGCCGCGATATCGGCATGAAAAAGAAGCTGATACAGCACATCGCCAAGCTCTTCCCGCAGATCAGCGCGATTCCCGGTTTCGATGGCCTCCACTAGTTCAAAGACTTCTTCGAGGAGATAGGGCACTAGGCTTTCGTGGGTTTGCTCGGCATCCCACGGACACCCACCCTCACCACGAAGCGTGGCCATCGTGTCGATCAGCGCACGGAGAGCCGGGTGGTCGTCGGTCATCGCTCTAGTCTGCCGGGCTGGCGGCCTCGGCCGCTATGGGAAAGAGCGCATCAATAACACCGGCGACCCAGGCCACCAGTGCGGTGTCACTGTAATCCTCGGGCAGCGGAATCAGACACACCCTGGCGGGAGCAATGTATTTGGCCTGTGGATACAGCCTCGCCAGGCGCACCTGCAGAGAATCTGGCAATGGCGGCCCCACCACGCGGAGGTTCGCTCCAATCACCATGACTTCACTGAGCCCGCTCGCCATCGCTCTGCGACGCAGCGTCGTCACCTGAACCAGAGTGTCAACAGCCTGCGGTGGTGCGCCATAGCGATCAGTCAGTTCCGCCACCAGCTCGGTGATTCCCCCCTCGCTGGCCCCCGGCGCCGCAGCGCCGGAGAGCTTTTGATACATCTCCAAGCGCAGACGTTCCGAATCGATGTAGTCGGTGGGGATTCTCGCGTCCACCGGCAATTCGAGCCGAAGCTCGGTGAGCCCGGGTGCGACGTCGTCTCTAAACAGTGCAATCGCCTCGCCGACCATGCGCAAATACAGGTCGAAACCAACGCCCTGAATATGGCCGGCCTGCTCAGCCCCCAGAAGATTTCCAGCACCGCGCATCTCTAGGTCCTTCAAAGCAATGCGCGTTCCACCACCCAGATCCGTGGTGGCAGCAAGAGTGGCGAGGCGATCGTGGGCGTTCTCCCCCATCGGAAGTTCAGGGTCGTAGAGCAAATACGCGTAGCCGCGCTCCCGGCCACGCCCAACCCGGCCACGCAGCTGATGGAGTTGCGAGAGGCCGTAACGCTCTGCTCGATCGACAATCAACGTGTTGGCGTTGGTGACATCCAGTCCGGTCTCGATGATTGTCGTCGAGACCAACACATCAAAGCGTCGCTCCCAGAAATCAACCATTACCCGCTCGAGATCGGCTTCTGGCATTTGCCCGTGCGCCACAGCGACCCTCGCCTCGGGGACAAGTTCAGCAATGTGTTGGGCCTTCGCAGAGATGCTCTGCACGCGGTTGTGAACAAAGAACACTTGCCCCTCGCGCAGCAATTCACGCCGAATTGCTGCGACGACTTGCGCGTCGTTATACGGGCCGACAAACGTGAGAATCGGGTGGCGCTCTTCGGGCGGGGTAGCCAGTGTGGACATCTCTCTAATTCCCGTGACAGCCATTTCCAGCGTTCGAGGAATCGGTGTCGCACTCATGGCCAGCACGTCAACATTGGTCTTCAACGCTTTCAAAGAATCTTTGTGCTCCACTCCAAAGCGCTGTTCCTCATCGATGACCACCAAACCCAGATCCTTGAAGACCACGTTCTTACTGAGCAATCGGTGGGTGCCAATGACGACGTCGATGCTGCCATCGGCAAGACCAGCAATGACGGTCTTAGCTTCTGCGTCACTCTGGAACCTCGAGAGCGCGCGGACATTGACGGGAAAGGGCGCATAGCGCTCTTGAAACGTCTCGAGGTGTTGCTTCACCAGCAACGTGGTCGGGGCAATCACGGCGACCTGTTTCTGGTCTTGGACGGCTTTGAACGCGGCTCGCACGGCTATCTCTGTTTTTCCAAAACCAACATCGCCGGCAACAAGCCGATCCATTGGAATGGGTCGTTCCATATCTGCCTTCACATCGTCGATGGTGGTCAACTGGTCGGGCGTCTCCACGAACGGGAAGGCTTCTTCAAGCTCCCGTTGCCACGGGGTGTCAGGCGAAAACGCAAAACCGGGGGCTGCCATCCGCGCCGAGTAGAGCTTGACTAAGTCAACGGCGATATCGCGGACAGCCTTACGTGCTTTGCCCTTTGCTGCGGCCCAATCAGAACCGCCCATCTTGGATAGTGCCGGGTTATCACTGCCGACATAGTGGCTCAGTTGATCGAGTTGATCGGTGGGGACGTAGAGACGGTCAGCGGCACCACCGCGTTTACTCGGTGCATATTCCAACACCACAAACTCGCGTTGGCTTTTGATGGCAGCCCGACCACCGGTCGAGATCTCTCGCTGGACCAATTCGACGAATTTCCCCACACCGTGGGTGTCGTGAACCACACAATCGCCGGGGTTCAGAGACAGCGGGTCAACGACCCGCGTTCTCTTGGTGGCGAGTGTGCGCCCGGCACGCCTGGAGGCAGTGACTGCCTTTCCATACATTTCTCTCTCCGTCAGCACGGTGAGCCCACCGCCGCTGAGCCAGAAGCCCTCACGAATAACTCCCTGAGTGACGAGAACCACCCCCGGGGTGGGGGCGGTGGTGAGGGTTTCATCGATGCGATGGGGGATATCGCGCTCGCCCAGAACCTGAGCGGTGCGCTCGACTAAGCCGTGGCCGGCTGCCACACACACAACGGTGTCGCCGGCGCGAACCCTGCCAGCCACCAACTCCCACACTTCCTCGGATCCAGGCTGGGTGAGAGGAAGGGGTGCCACACCTGGTCGCAGGGTGTCGACCTCGCCGCTATCCAAGCTGTCAATCGCGATCCAGGGCCTCGGAGCAACGGCGGCACGGAGCTCGTCGTGGGAGAGGAAGTCACCGGAGTTCACGTCGACCGGGGCTGCGCCCCCCGCCATTGCTGCTGCTTCCCACGCCGCGTGGAGAAACTCACGGTTGGTGTGAAGGAGTGCTTCCGCCCTGGCAGCCACCTTCTGAGCGGAGAGCTCGATGACCACGGTGTCGTTCGGGAAGAAATCTGAGGGCGGAACCAACCCCTCCACCAACAGTGGCTGGAGGGCCTCCATGCCCTCCACGGGAATACCCTGAGCCAGTTTCTCCAGCATGGTCTCAAGCCCCGGATACTCACCCTGGAGTTGAGCAGCACGCTGGCGCACATCAGCGCTCAAGAGCATCTCCCGCACTGGTGGGACCGCAATGCTCACAAGATCCGTGGGCAGTGAACGCTGATCGGCCACGGCAAAGTAGTGAAGGGTCTCGATTTCAGACCCAAAGAAATC
This sequence comes from actinobacterium acMicro-4, assembly GCA_000754445.1. Classification (GTDB taxonomy): domain Bacteria; phylum Actinomycetota; class Actinomycetes; order Actinomycetales; family Microbacteriaceae; genus Pontimonas. The sequence goes on from JNSD01000006.1 coordinate 4,619, forward strand.
CATCCGCACCGGGTGTTCTGCAAGCGGGGGGAAAATATCGAGGATTCCCCCGCGCACTGCATACTCACCGCGCCTGGTCACCAAGTCCACCCGCGCATACGCAGCGTCAGTCACGTAGGAGACCCAGTCTTCCAGGGATGAGTCCTTCGCGCCCTGAGATGCCACTCGCGTTGCAACATCAAGGATGTGGGGATTAACCGGTTGGAGCAGTGCTCGCACCGATGCCACAACAACAAGTGGAGCGACCCGGTCGCACTGTGCGGCTGCGGCCAGTGCGCCAAGCGCACTGCGCCTCCTAGCGACTGTTTCGGCATGAGGGCTCAGGCGCTCGTGGGGAAGAGTTTCCCAGGCAGGGAAATCGAGCACGGTGGTGTTCGGGGACACTAACCCCCGAAGTTCGTCGCGAACCTGATCGGATTCTCGCCCCGTTGCACACACCACCACAACGACGCCGGTGTCCCCCGCTCTAGAGAGCACAGCCGCAACCGCTGGCGACCAAGCGCCAGCGGGCAGGGTGAGCGAACCACCCGAGGCCAGTTGCGTGAGTGCGCCGGAGACAGCCTGATCCTGGGCTAGCCAGGTGGAGATGGGGGCAGGACTCACTTGCCCCAGTCTAGGTGCCAGGCACGCTCTCTAGGAGAGCGGGTGGATGCGCTGCTGGGCTGCCAAGAGCCCCTCGGTGGCCATCGCTTCAGCACCCCGACAGGCCAACTCCAGAACCGCCGGCAACGCCTCTTCTTCAGCAGCACTAAAGCGCCCCAGCACGTAATCAGCCGGTGGCATTCGGCCCTCAGGTCGGCCGATGCCCACCCGCACTCGACCAAAGTCTGTGGTGCCGAGCATCCGTGCGATGTCGCGAAGGCCGTTGTGTCCGGCGTGACCGCCGCCAAACTTAAGCCGGACCACGCCGGGCTCCAGATCGAGCTCATCGTGAATCACAATGATGCGCTCGGGTGGAATCTTGTGAAATGACGCCATGGCGGCCACCGGTGTGCCCGATCGGTTCATGAAACTCGAGGGGGCAGCCAAGCGCAGGGTCACACCACTCGGGTGCTTGATTGCTGCCGTGACACCGTGGCTCTTGAACTTCTGAAAAGTGACCGATGCGCTCTCAGCACACGCTGCCACGACGCGGAATCCCACGTTGTGACGCGTGCGCTCATACTCGCCACCTGGATTACCAAGCCCCACAATCAGCCACTCGGTGGCGCCTGTGGTTTTAGCTAAGCCGAATCGTCCAAACAGGACTATTCGCCACCTGCGTCGCCGTCACCAGACCCTGAATCACTCGACCCAGAGCCACTAGACCCTGCGTCGCCCGATGCCTGCGCAGCAGAGGCGGTGCCACCGGACGCTGCAGCACCCTCGCCGGCAGCGACGGGCTCATCGTCAGCGGCCTTGGAAGGCTCGTGAATGGCAAGAATCAGCATTTCCGAAGGGCTGACCAAGGTGGTGCCCTCTGGCAAGGAGATATCCCCCGCGTGGATTTGAGCACCCGAGGTGAGACCCCCCACAGAAACACTGACGAACTCAGGAATATGTGTTGCCTCAGCTTCCACACTAATCGTGTTGTGCTCAAGCTGGACCATCATGCCGGGGTAAGGCTCGCCATCGATGTGAACACCGATATCCACGGTGACCTTCTCGCCCTTGCGCACAATAACCAGGTCCAAGTGCTCGATAATCTGGCGTACTGGGTCGCGCTGGATGTCTTTGATCAGCACTAAGTGCTGGTCGCTAGGAAGCTTCAAATCGATCAGTGCGTTGGCGCGACGAGCAATCAGCGTCGTCTCGTGCGCGGGAACCGCAACGTGCAGCGGGTCTGAGCCGTGGCCATAGACCACCGCGGGGATTTTTCCGGCCGCGCGAAGTTTGCGCGCAGCACCTTTACCAAACGAAGTGCGGACGTCGCCGTCCACAGTCTGGTTATCAGCCATTTTCTTGCTCCTAGGTCAGTGTGTTCTCGAACTCGAACGTCCTAGCGTGAGGAGAGACCATAGGAGCCTTCTCCACCGCGTCGATTACGAAGTGCCATCGGACACTTCCTCGCCGAAGTACTCCGTCATGCTAGCCCAGGGTGTGCCTGCAGGTCTAACCGAGTTTTTGGCGACCACGGTCTCGAAGAGACCAGACACCAAGAACACCACCAATCGCCACTGCCGTGGTGAGGACCGACTGCCACGGCAGAGCCACCACCAGTAGCGCACAACCGACCAGTCCAAGCCAGGGCAGCCACGAGGGCAACACCCTTTCAGTTGGCGGTTGTTTGGTCGCACTCCAGTGCGCAATCGCGTAATAGCTCAACACGGCGCCAGAGGATGCCCCCACCAACCACAAAGGATCAACGACGAGAACCAGGACTATTGCGGCCACGCCCATGGTCGCCTCAGCCACCACCGGTGACGATGTCGTGCGCCAGACAAACCCCAGCTTTGCTGGCAAATCCCCCGACTGGGCCATCGCCATGGATGTTCTACTAAGCCCAGCCAGGATGGCAGCAAGGGAACCCAGGCTCGCAAGAGCTGCCGCTGCGATGACATAGGGGGCAAGTTCAGGCGACGCCAAATCCGCAACGGGTGCCGTGCTCGAGGCAAGCGCTGACACCCCCAACGTGTTGCTCAGAACCCATCCGATGAGGCCATAGAGCACCAACACGGCCAGAAGTGTCCCGATGATGACCGCGGGCAGCACTCGCCGTGGATTCTTGACTTCATCGCCAAGCGTTGCCATTCGCGCATAGCCGGCAAAAGCAAAGAACATGAGTCCCGCTGCCTGAAGCACTCCCCAGCCATTGGCGTCCACCCAGTCCATGCCAGCTCTCGGTCCTGGAGCAGACACAACGAGTGCCGTCACCAACACGCCAACAACCAGCACTACGGCCACCAGGCTCACGGCGGCCGTAGTGCGAATACCCGTGATGTTGAGAGCCGCAAACAGGGCCACAAGACCGGCCGCGACGGCCGGTGCGTGATCGGGGGCTATATACCTGGCAGCCACCAGAGCAATCGCCCCTGCCGAACAGGTTTTGCCGATCAGAAACAATGACCCAGCAAGAAAACCCACCCTGGGTGACACGTACTTCTGTCCAAACCGATAGGCCCCACCAGAGACCGGGTTTTCTAGGGATAACTGCGCCATCACGAGCGCGTTCAGAAGCGCAATCGTGCCGGCAATCAGGAGAGCAACCAAGAGCCAGGATCCGGCACGTTCGGCAGCCGGAGCCCAGACGTAGAAGACACCAGCGCCAATCATCGAGGACAGGCCAATTGCACTAGCCCCCAGGGGGCCAAGGCGTCGCACCAAGCCGGTCACGCGCACAGCATAGTCAGCGTGAAAGACTAAGAGGTGACCATGAGCATGAATTTTCCTGACGACGAACCACCATTTCGTCCGATGCGTCGACGCATCATGCGAATTGTGGTCAGTGTGGCAATCGCTGCACTGGTTCTTCCAGGATTCATCGTCACCTGGTCAACCCAGGTGAGGACAGCGAACTTTGCCTGCGCGATCGCCGTTGACTACTACGCCCCCGGTGCGAATTCCGCCAAAGCCAGCTTTAGCCTCCTCAATCCCTCTATTCCCGGCTGGAATTGCTACGCCGTGATGTTTGATGGCAGCGAAGAGTTCGTGGCCCACCTGGGCGTTATCCCAGGCGCTCCGCGGCTTCGGCCCCAGAGCGGAAGCTAAGCGGCGCCGTCAAACATTGAGGTCACCGAACCATCTTCGAAGACCTCGCGAATTGCTCTCGCCAGTAGTGGCGCAATCGGCAGAACACTCAGGCGATCCCAGCGCTTCTCGGCGGGTATGGGAAGAGTGTCGGTTACGACCACCTGATCGATGAGATCAGATTGCAGCACGTCGATCGCGGGGTCCGAGAACACTGCGTGAGTGGCGGCAACGACGACGCCCTTCGCTCCGGCGTTCTTCAAAGCCTCGGCTGCCTTAGCGATGGTGCGACCCGTGTCGATCATGTCGTCAACAAGGAGACAGACTCGACCTTCCACTTCGCCGACTATTTCGTGAACCGAGACTTGGTTTGGAACCCGAGGGTCCCGACGCTTGTGAATGATGGCCAGTGGTGCGCCCAGCTTGTCACTCCAAACATCGGCAACACGAACGCGCCCCATATCTGGGCTCACCACGGTCAGGCTCTTAGCCTCGAGGGTTTTCTGAATATGGGCGAGTAGCACCGGCATCGCAAACAGGTGGTCAACAGGCCCATCAAAAAACCCTTGGATCTGGGGAGCGTGGAGATCGACACTCATGATGCGGTTCGCGCCAGCCGCCTTGAACAAATCAGCGATGAGCCTGGCTGATATTGGCTCGCGACCACGGCCCTTCTTGTCTTGACGGGCATAGGGATAGAAGGGCGCAACGACAGTGATCCGCTTGGCACTAGCGCGCTTGAGGGCGTCCACCATGATCAGCTGCTCCATCAACCATTCGTTGATCGGGAACGGGTGAGCCTGAATGACAAAGACATCGGAGCCTCGAACGCTGTCGCCGTAGCGGGCGTAAATCTCGCCATTAGCAAAAGTGCGGGCTTCGGTGGGAACGAGCTCGGTGCCAATTTCTTTGGCCACCTCTTCGGCGAGTGAGGGGTGTGCCCGACCGCTCACCAACACGAGATTCTTCTGAGTGGTGGCGGTGATGTTGGTCACAGTCGTTTCGCCTTCTTTTCCGGGGCGTCCTAGCCCCCTCTCATTATCCCTTAGTGGCTTTTTTACCGCCAGCAGCCTTCTTGGCTGCGGTGGCAGCCGGCGTGCCGTCTCGGTTGGCTTCAACCCAACCTTCTAGGTTGCGCTGAGAGGCGACGCTCACTGCCAAAGCCCCCGCTGGCACATCCCGTCTCACCACTGCGCCCGCAGCGGTGTAGGAACCATCTCCCAGTGTCACCGGTGCGACAAAGACGGTGTGGGATCCGGTGCGCGAATGTGAGCCGACCACAGTCCTGTGTTTGTTGACCCCGTCGTAGTTGGCCGTGATCGCGCCGGCACCAATGTTGGTGCCCTCACCGATATCGGCATCGCCGATGTAGGAGAGGTGAGGAACCTTGGCGCCTCGCGCCAAGGTCGAGTTCTTGATCTCGACGAACGCTCCGACCTTGCCGTCTTCACCAATGTCAGCACCGGGGCGCAGGAACGAGAATGGGCCGACGTTCGCCCCCGCACGGATGTGGGCACCCTCCGCGTGGGTTCTCACCACAACCGCACCCTCACCCACGGTGGTGTCCAGCAGAGTAGTGTCCGGGCCAATAACGGCACCGGAGGCGATGCTCGTGTCTCCGCGGAGTTGAACACCCGGGAGTATCTCCACATCGCTGGCCAGCTCGACGCCTAGGTCAACGAAGAAGCTGGCCGGGTCATGGACGGTCACACCGGCGAGCTGGTGACCGCGCACAATCATCTGATTCAAGAGCGCCTGGACTTCGCCCAGCTGAACACGGTCGTTGATGCCCTGGAGTAGCCACGAATCTTCCACTCGAACAGCGCCAACCGCGTGGCCCGTGGCCAACGCCTCGACGACATCGGTGAGGTACTTCTCGCCCTGAGAGTTGTGGGTTCCAATCGACCCCAAGGCTTCGGCCACAGCACTCCGACTGAATACATAACTGCCCGCGTTGACTTCGAGCACCCCGTGCTCCTCAGGGGTAGCATCTGCTTCTTCGACAACACGGAGCACACGACCATCGCCTCCGCGAATGACCCGACCGTAACCGGTCGGGTCATCAAGCACGGTCGTGATGATGGTGGCGGGGACACTCTGGTCGCGGTGGTGGTCAAGAACAACCCGCAGGGTGTCGGAATCAAGCAGTGGAACATCGCCGCTCACGACTACGACATCTCCGGTGAAAGCCTTCGGAAGAGCAGCGATTGCCACCTCGAGGGCGCGTCCCGTTCCGGGAATCTCGTCTTGAACAACACACCGGGCTTCTGGCGCCCAGTCAGCGACGGCGGCTTCAACCTGCTCGCGCTCGTGACGAACAACCACAATGAGGTGCTCGGGCTCGAGTGCTTGAGCGGTGGAGAGGACGTGGCCAATCATGGGCACACCCGAGAGGGTGTGCAGGACTTTGGCGGTTGCCGATTTCATTCGGGTCCCCTGGCCGGCGGCCAAGATTACGACGGCAAGCGCGCTGTGCGACATACCCATCATTTAAGCCTATCGAGAGGGCTGTGACGGCCAACCTCGAGATGCTGTGTTGGCTCCGCCCCCAGGATTCGAACCTAGACCTAACAGCTCCAAAGGCTGTCGTGCTGCCGTTACACCAAGGCGGAATGACCCGTAGGCCTCCCCTAGTCTGCCAGAGGTCCGATAATGGTGGGGTGAGTGTTTCCGAGGATGATGTCGACCGCATTGTCCACGCGTGGCGTCGAGAACGTCCCGATCTTGATGTGTCACCTCTGGAAGTGCTCTCCCGCGTCACGCGAATTGCCAAATACGTGGAGAACTTCCGTCGCGAAGCGTTCCGGTCCTCTGGCTTGGAGTCCTTCGAGTTCGATGTTCTGGCAGCCCTTCGCCGAGCAGGAGACCCCTACCGGATGAGCCCCAAGAACTTAATTCACGAGACACTAGTCAGCTCCGGGGCGCTCACCCACCGCCTCACGAAACTCGAAGCCAGGGGATTCATTACCCGCCAGGCCGACCCGGATGACGGTCGAGGCGTTGTGGTCACGTTGACCCCCTCAGGAGTCCACGCGGTGGACGCGGCGCTCTCCCACCTGATTCACGCCGAGCGCTCACTGTTGTCATCGCTTGGCACGAGCGAACAGCGCGCTGTTGCCGAGGCTCTGCGTCAACTCAACAACGACATCACTCAGCGCTAAGCCACCTCTCACAGGGCCGTGTCATACTCGACTGGTCCCCAACGCCCAGGAGAATTCGTGCCCACCACCCAACCGCGCCATCATCGTCTGCGTCTCATCACTGGCATATCCGCAGTGCTCGTGGTGCTCGTCGACCAGGCCAGCAAATGGTGGGCAGAGACCTCACTCGAGCTTTTTGAGTATCACCCGGTGATTGGTGATCTGCTGGGCTGGCGCCTTGTTTATAACCCGGGGGCAGCGTTTGGGATTGCCTCCGATTTCACCTGGGCGCTCACCGTCCTCGCTGGCATCGCTGTTCTTGCTCTGACGGTGTATGGCTTCACCAACCGAGCACCCTCGATTGCCATCGGAATCGCTGCGCTCCTCGGTGGAGCGATTAGCCACTTGGGGGACAGACTTTTCCGTGAACCAGGATTTGCCGTGGGACACATTGTCGACTTCATCG
>JNSD01000007.1 GCA_000754445.1 actinobacterium acMicro-4
GGTTAATCAAGAACCCGACGAACGCGATGCCAGAGATGATGAGAGCAGCCCATCCACCAAACACACCCCACGGAGAAACGTAGGGGCGCTTGAGGTTGGGGAGCTTCTTACGGAGGATCAAGAACGCTGCTGCCTGCATACCGTAGGCGAGCATTGCGCCCCACACGGCGATGTTGAGCACCACTGCGCCGGCCACAGCACTGGCGCCTTCGGCACCGAGCGCTGCGAGGGCGTCAATGAGGACCAACGCACCGAATCCGATCGCTCCACCAACGATGAGAGCGACCAGAGGCGTGTTCCTCTTGTTCGTGACGGAGAGGCCACGAGGGTAGTAGCCAGCGCGGGAGAGCGAGTACATGTTGCGCCCGTAAGCGAACATGATGCCCTGCAGCGAGGCAAACAGACCGATCAGAGCCATCAAGCCCAGAACTGCGGCCAGCTGGTCGTTCTGAAGGATCACGCGGAAGCCATCGAGCAGAGGCTCACCCGAGACGCGAATCTCTTCGGCACCCAAAACACCCGTGTTCAAGAACAGCACCAGCAGACCCGTGAGAATCAGGGTTCCACGAGCCCACACACCCGCGCGAGGGATGTCCTTCTCAGGAGTGTGTGATTCCTCAGCCGCGAGAGGTAGTTCCTCGATACCGAGGAAGAACCACACAGCGAAGGGGATGGCGTAGAGGATTCCGATGACGCCAAAGGGCAGGAATTCGTTGCCGCCTTCGGCAGGCGCGATGTTAAAGAGGTTGTCGAAGCTGAACAGTCCGGAGAAGATCGCCAAGACCGAGAACAGCAGCAGGATCGCGATGGCAATAATCGCAACAATCAGTGCAAAGCGGAACGATACCTGCGCTCCCAGGGCATTGAGACCAACGAACACTGCATAGAGAATCAACCACCATACCCAGCCGGGGAGCTCAGTTCCGGTAAGTTCACCGAGCACGCTTTGGGCGTAGGCCGCGGAGAAGAAGACGACCACAGCGGTCGTGGCGACATAGGTGATGGTCTCAGCGAGGCCCGTAATGAAACCTCCCCATGGACCCATGGCGCTTCTCGAGAACGAGTACGCGCCACCGGTGTGTGGCATAGCGGCGGACATTTCTCCAATGGAGAAGATGAGGCCGTAGTACATCACAACCAGGATGAGGAAGGCGATGAAGAGCCCTCCGAATCCTCCAACGTCCAGACCGAAGTTCCATCCCGAGAAGTCACCCGAGATAACTGCGGCGATAGCGAGACCCCAGAGGCCCCAGACGCCGGCAGCGCGTGTCAGTTGGCGTTTATCGAAGTAGGCCTTATCGACCTTGGTATAGGTGACTCCTGCCACCTTGGTGTTGTCACTACTCATGTTCGGTGTCCCATCTGTCGATGGAGACCCTCCGGCCTACGCTGACCGGAGACCCTCCTCACGACCTTGTGAAAAGGAAATTGCTCCGTCACTGTATCGAAGTTAAAGGCCATAGTGCTAGACCATTGAGGATTGTTTTTTCGGGAAGTTCCCAGCCGCCATGTTCACCATCGAGCACTCAAGGCCAGTTCTGGGCTGAGTGCTTGACATTTAGGCTGATGCCCACTTGTCTAAAGGTTGAAAAACCTACCTATTGTGAGGCGGCCTTATCCATGACGACTACAGGCTTTATTTCCCAGAGCGACCTTCAGCGACTCTATGACTCGGGTGAGGTTGACACCGTGGTCATGGCGTTCACCGACATGCAGGGTCGCCTGATCGGAAAGCGCGTCGCTGCACGACACTTCTTGGAGAACATTTCCCACCACGGTGCTGAGTGTTGCAACTACTTGCTGGCCGTCGACGTCGAGAACAACACCATTCAGGGCTACGAGCTCGCCTCGTGGGACACCGGCTATGGCGACATGGTCATGGTTGCCGATATGACCACACTGCGCATGGCGCCCTGGTTGCCAGGTTCCGTGATTGTCACCACAGATCTCGAATCCACGAGCCATCAGGAAATTGCTCAGTCGCCCAGGTCCATTCTGAAAGCCCAGATTGCCAGGCTTGAGGCAATGGGTTACCAGGCCTTCGTGGGTACGGAGCTTGAATTCATCGTCTTCGATGACACCTACCGCGAGGCTTTTGCCAAGGGATACCGCGACTTGAAGCCCTCCACGGATTACAACGTTGACTACGACTTGCTGGCCTCCACGCGGGTTGAGCCCCTATTGCGTGATATTCGCAACAAGATGGACCAGGCCGGTATGTATTGCGAGGGCGTGAAGGGCGAGTGCAACCTCGGCCAACAAGAGATCGCCTTCCTGTATGACCAGGTGCTGCGCACCTGTGACAACCACGGGATTTACAAGGCTGGCGCGAAGATGATTGCCGATGAGCACGGCAAAGCCATCACGTTCATGGCCAAATACAACGAACGGGAAGGCAACAGCTGTCACATTCACATGTCCTTCCGTGGCATGGATGGCTCCATGGTCTTTGCCGATGAGAAAGACCCTCGTGGTATGTCGGCAGTGTTCAAGAGCTTTATCGCCGGGCAGTTGGCCCACACCAAGGAATTCACCCTGCTCTATGCACCCCAGATCAACTCCTATAAGCGCTATGTGGAGGGCAGCTTTGCGCCTACCGCCATCGCCTGGGGCATGGACAACCGCACGGTGTCCTTCCGTGTGGTTGGCCATGGAGCGGGAATGCGCGTGGAGAACAGGGTTCCAGGTGGCGACGTGAACCCCTACCTCGCTACCGCGGCAATGATTGCTGCGGGCATCTCCGGGATTGAGCAGGGCCTCACCCTCGAGGACATTACTGAGGGCAATGGATATGTTGCCGACAAGCCTCGGGTTGCCACGACGATGCGCGAGGCAGCGGATCTCTTTGACACCTCGAGTCTTGCCCGTGGGGCACTCGGCGATGGCGTTGTCGACCACTACGTCCACTACGCCCGGACCGAGATCAAGGCCTACGAGAGCGTTGTGACCGAGTGGGAGAGGATGCGCGGTTTTGAGCGCCTCTAAACCCCTGATCGGCGTCACCACATATCGCCAACCCGGCACCACCGGTGTGTGGTCTGGAGAATTCGCGATGATTCCAGGTGAGTATGTGGAGGCGCTCGAGTTAGCCGGTGGGACGATTGTGCTCCTGCCACCCCAGAATCTAGGCGCAGATGCCGCCGCACGCATTGTGGGCGGGCTTGATGGCGTGATGCTCTGCGGTGGACGGGATATTGAACCCGCTCGCTATGGCCAAGAGCCCCTGGACACGACCGAGCAGTCCGACACCCGTCGTGACAACACGGAAGATTTTGTGCTCACAGCGGCCATCGCCGCTGGCTTGCCAATCCTCGGTATTTGCCGTGGCGCCCAGATGCTAAACGTCCACCGCGGTGGCACCCTGATTCAGCATGTCCCCGATGTGATCGGTGACACCCGCTATCAGCAAGGTGGTGGTGACTACACGATGATGGACGTTTCTGTGGTCGAGGGGACCACCCTGCACTCCCTGTATCAGGGCAGCGCGAGCGTTGGGCCGTGTGCGATGTATCACCATCAAGCGATCGACCAGGTGGGCTCTGGCATGGTCGTCTCGGCGTGGAGTCCCGACGGGCTGATCGAAGCCGTCGAGCTTCGGGACTATCCCTTTGGGGTTGCCGTGCAGTGGCACCCGGAGAAGACCCTTGAGGACCTCACCCTGTTTCAGGCGTTGATTTCAGCCGCTACGACCTATCGAAAGAAGAACTCATGAGCTACCAGTTGGTCAATCCGGCAACGGCCGAGGCTATGGAAACCATCGAGCACACCTCGCTCGACCAGACTGATGACGCAATCGCCCAGGCCAAGTCTGCCCAGCGCCACTGGGCTGGCCTGGCCCCCGCGGAGCGGGCGGAGATTCTTCGCAGCTTTGCTGATGCGGTAGCGAAGGATGTAGAGAACCTGGCGGCTCTTGAGGTTAGAAATTCCGGACACCCAATCTCTCAGGCTCGATGGGAAGCCAACCATGTGCGCAACGTTCTCGAGTACTACGCCGGCGCGCCCGAGCGCCTCATGGGTAAGCAGATTCCGGTCGCGGGAGGCATCGACATTACTTTTCATGAACCACTCGGGGTAGTCGGAATCATCACGCCCTGGAACTTTCCGATGACCATCGCGTCCTGGGGGTTTGCTCCGGCGCTTGCCGCCGGAAATGCTGTCATTGTGAAGCCTGCCGAGTGGACTCCGTTGACCACTATTCGCCTGGGGGAGCTCGCCCGTGAGGCCGGTGTCCCGGAGGGGGTGTTCCAGGTTTTGCCGGGGCGTGGATCGGTAATCGGGAACCGTTTTGTGACCCACGAGGACGTCAGAAAGGTTGTCTTCACGGGGTCGACCGAGGTTGGCAAAACCATCATGCGGGGGGCTGCCGATCAGATTAAGCGCGTCACTCTGGAGCTTGGCGGGAAGAGCGCCAACATCGTCTTTGCCGATGCCGATGTCGATAAAGCTGCGGCGACGGCGCCGTCATCTGTGTTCGAGAACGCTGGCCAGGACTGCTGTGCTCGGTCACGGATTCTGGTGGAAGCCTCGGTCTATGACCGCTTCATGCAAGGCCTGGAGAAGTCCGTCGCAGCGTTCGCGGTGGGGGACCCCACCAAGGACGAGACCGAGATGGGCCCACTCGTCACTAGCGTTCACCGCGACAGCGTGGCCTCGTTCGTCGACGACGACAAGGTCGCCTTCCGGGGGAGCGCTCCCACTGGGCCTGGCAACTGGTTTGCCCCCACTGTGCTCGCACCCACGTCCCTCGATGATCGCTGTATGCGGGAAGAAATCTTTGGACCAGTTGTCGCTGTCGTCCCTTTCAAGGACGAGGCGGAAGCGTTAGAGATTGCCAACTCAACGGAATACGGGCTCTCCGGCTCCATTTGGACCCGTGATGTTGGCCGCGTGATTCGCGTTGCCCGTGGCGTTGAGAGTGGCAACCTGTCCGTCAATTCGCACAGTTCTGTGCGGTATTCGACGCCCTTTGGTGGTTTCAAGCAGTCGGGTCTTGGCCGGGAGCTTGGACCCGATGCGCCCCTGCACTTCACCGAAGAAAAAAACGTCTTTATCCCCAACGACTAACTAAGGAGACAGTATGCCCAAGCCCACAATGGACCTCACCCAGCGCCTCGCCGGCAAGGTGGCGGTGATTACCGGTGGTGGAAGTGGCATTGGCTTCGCCACTGCGACTCGTATGGCCGCCGAGGGCGCCACCATCGTCATCGGCGATATGGATGAAAAATCCGGCAAGAAGGCTGCCGATGATCTTGGTGGTCTCTTCGTCAACGTGAATGTCGCCGATGAGGCGCAGGTTGACAACCTTTTTGACACCGCGATGAAGACATATGGTCGCATCGACATTGCGTTCAACAACGCAGGGATTTCGCCCCCGGATGACGACTCGATTGAGACCACTGAACTTCCTGCGTGGCAGAAAGTTCAGGATGTGAATCTCAAGTCGGTCTATCTGTGCTGCCGAGCAGCCCTTCGCCACATGGTTCCTCAGGGATCCGGTTCAATCATCAACACCGCCTCGTTTGTTGCGGTGATGGGATCGGCCACCAGCCAGATTTCCTACACCGCCTCTAAGGGTGGCGTGCTGGCAATGTCTCGCGAGCTTGGCGTTCAGTTCGCCAGGCAGGGAATTCGAGTCAATGCTCTCTGCCCTGGCCCGGTGAACACTCCGCTGCTTCAGGAGCTCTTCGCTAAGGACCCTGAGCGCGCTGCACGCCGACTTGTTCACATCCCTATTGGCCGGTTTGCCGAGCCTGAGGAGCTAGCCGCTGCGGTGGCGTTCCTAGCTTCTGACGACGCGTCCTTCATTACCGGATCGACCTTCCTGGTTGATGGCGGTATTGCCGGACACTACGTCACACCGATCTAGCGAGTGCTCGTGTCAGGAATAGAGCCCACCAACGGCTGTGATGGTCTTGGTCTGGCGTCTCTGCTTCTGACACCCATTCCCGGGGGCAATACCTACGAGCAGACGGTGGAGCGCTTGCTCCAAACGGTTCGCATGGGTTTGGTGAAGCCCGGGGAGCGCCTGCCCTCAGAACGTGAGCTCGCCGTGTTGTTAGAAGTCTCCAGGGACACCATCAGGGATGCCACGGCATCCCTGGCGGATGCTGGCTTCTTGGACATTCGTCGCGGTCGCTACGGCGGGACTTTTGTCTCAGCGACACTGACCGATGTCAGCGGCCAAGACTCACCGCGGCGCGGGCAACCGAGCGCTATGGGCCCAGAGGACATCAAGGACCTTCTGGTGTTCAGGGAGGTGCTGGAAGTGGGTGCCGCGCGAACTGCGGCGACTCTCGAGCTCAGTAGTGACATTCGTGACGCTTTCTGGAGAGCTCATGTCGATAGCGCTAACGCCTCACCGGAGAACTTCCGACGGCTTGATTCCCGGTTCCACTTGCTGATTGCTCAGATCACCGGGTCGAGGCGTTTGATTGGCGAGGTTGCCTCCACCCGAATGCGAGTCAATGAGCTTCTCGATGCAATTCCCCTCTTGAGCCCGAACATTGAGCACTCGACAGTGCAGCACGAGGAGATTGTCTCGGCAATTCTTCGCGGGCAGCCCGAACTGGCCGAGATGGCGATGCGGGATCATTTGGAGGGCACAGCCGCTCTCCTCAGAGGCTTTCTCGGCTAGTTGATGGCACCGTTGTTGCGCGGTAGGGGCGTGTAGCCTGGAGTTTTCCACCACTTGGACCGTTGGAGCAGGTATGTCCCAGGCATTGACCGACATTGCTATCGCACTAGCCCGCGAAGCGGGCGAGCTTGTGGCGCTGCGTCGCCAGGGTCATATTGAAGTCGCCAATACCAAGTCCTCGTCTGTGGATGTGGTCACTGCCGTCGACCGTGAATCAGAAGCGTTGCTGCATCGCCGCCTGGGTGAGTTGCGTCCTGAGGATGGTTTTGTGGGAGAAGAAGGTCAGGCTCGGGACTCGAGTAGCGGAATCACCTGGCTCGTGGACCCCATCGATGGCACCGTCAATTTTCTCTACGACCACCCGCACTACGCAGTCAGTATCGCAGCGGTCAGCGGGGAGCCGACTCCTGGCAGGTGGCAGGTTGAGGCCGGTGCTGTGTTCAACCCGGTCACCGGGGAGCTCTTTCACGCAACGAGAGGTGAGGGAGCTTTTCTTGGCGATCGCCGGCTGAAGATTGGCCCTCCTCCCCAGCTGTCTCAGACGTTGCTCGCCACGGGCTTCGCCTACGCCAAGGCGGTGCGCCGCGAGCAGGCGCGCATCATTGCCTCGCTCTTGCCGGAGGTTCGGGACATTAGACGTGCGGGAACGGCGTCGCTCGATTTGGCCTATGTGGCCGCTGGGCGGCTCGATGTGTATTTCGAGCGCACGTTGATGCCTTGGGATCACGCGGCCGGTGAGTTGCTGGTAACTGAGGCGGGTGGTGTCATTGAGGGAATCGCCAATCGACTTCCGGGGCACGAGGGAATCTTTGCCGGGCACCCTGAGCTTGTTCACACCCTGAAGGCACGAATCTCTCAGCTGGGTGGCGACATACTGTTAGAGGAGATTCCGGGCTGGGGTTTGGCCGAGGACTAGGTCTCGGCTAAGTTAATCAAACTGTTACTTTCGGCATCGGAAAGCGTGGTGGCCGCACAGCGGTTGCGTAGGGGGTGAGGCAGTGGCTGAGGACAATTACTCGACTACCCAAACCCTCTCCCGCCGTGAGCTTCGCGACCAAGAGCGACTGAGAGTATCGACCCCCACGACGCGTGTCGTTGTCAGGGAAACCCGTTACGTTGCAAAAAAGACCGCCCCACAACCGCGGTGGGGCCGCAGGGTTCTGAGCTGGGGCACCGTCATCGCCACCCCGTTGCTCTTCATCGCTGTCTCTTTGCCGGTCAACCTGTTCTATGCAACCAGTGACTTTGCCCCGGGCGTCGGGCCGGGAGCCGTTGGCGGCTCACAGTCCTTCACCGTCGCCTCAAGCGACTCCTTGGAGGGTGGCGTGCAGCGCGAGTCATGGAGTGTCACCTCTTATGCCGAGGTGTTGCGCGCCCGATACGGAAGCAGAAACTTCTCCTATTCCACCACTGGCGCGGGAACAATCCGGTGGCCCTTCCCCACTGCTGTGCCCATTAGTTCGGGCTTCGGTGACCGCGTCGCGCCCTGTCGATACTGCTCGAGTAATCACCGCGGCGTGGACTTCATCCCCGGTAGTGGCGCTCCCATTTTTGCCATTGCAGATGGTGTGGTTGCTTCCTCTGAGTTCGGTGGCGGATATGGACAGTACGCCTACATCGAGCATGAGATCAATGGCCAGACAATTCTCTCTGTCTACGCCCACATGCGGCGTGACAGCAGCCCACTTCGGGTCGGTGACAAAGTAAGAGTTGGTGATTTCATCGGTCTGGTGGGAAACACCGGAACGTCAACCGGTGCCCACCTTCACTTTGAAATTCGCATCAACGATGAATATGTTGACCCTTTTGCCTGGCTCAAGAAGTACGCCTTCTAGTTCGCAATCTTGATCCAGGCGGTTGTATCGCCTGGCAGGTGGCCATCGACGAGAGGGCCTGAACTTGCGAGGATGTCGCCTGCCGGCAGGGTAATCGGGGCCGTGCCCAGATTGCCAATAACGGCAATGCCCAGGTTCCGAAACGCCACCGTTGCCTCGGGGAAGTCGGGTAGCCACGCGAAATCACCGGAGCCAAGACCCTGGCTAGCACGCAGCCTGAGCAGTGTGCGATAGAGCTCCAACGTGGAGGACTCGACACCACTCTGTTGATCTCTGGCAAGCTCACCAAACACTGCGGGCTGGGGCAACCAACTAGCACCCGAGTTATTGAAACCAAAGGCAGGCTTGTCAGCCTCCCAGGGGATCGGCACACGGCAGCCATCTCGCCCATAGCGCTCGCCGTTGGTGCGGAAGAACGTGGGGTCATCCCGGCGGTCATCCGGAATATCGATGACCTCGGGGAGGCCGAGCTCTTCACCCTGGAACAGATACGCGCTCCCGGGCAGACCCAGCATCAACGCAGTCGCGGCGCGACCGCGCCAGTGACCCAGTTCCTCATCGGGCTTGTGTTCGCTGTTGGGGCCAATGCCCATCGGCTTGCCCTCGGAGGCGAACTTGGTCGCCAGGCGACTACGGTGGCGGACCTCGTCGTGGTTGGAGAGCACCCAAGTACTGGGTGCGCCGACCCCGCCGAATGCCTCGAGGGACTCGTCGATGACCGAGCGGAGCACGGCTGGGTCCCATGTGGCAGAGAGATAACCAAAGTTGAACGCCTGGTGCATCTCATCGGAGCGCACATAGTGGGCCATCTTGGATAATGGCATCACCCACGCTTCAGCACACATCATTCGGTCATCGCCATATTCGTCAAGAATCTTGCGCCACGCCCGGTAGACCTCGTGGACGCCATCTTGATCCCAGAATGGGCTGCGCGCCCCGGGCGCGGGTGGCCCATTGCTGAGGTCCCGATCGGGGAGGCCTGCTTCTTTGATGAGGCCGTGCGCGACATCGACCCTGAAGCCATCCACACCGCGGTCGAGCCAGAATCGGAGTACACCATCGAAGAGGCTCCAGATTTCCGGGTTCTCCCAGTTGAAGTCGGGCTGGCTCTGATCAAAGATATGGAGATACCACTGGCCGGGGGTTCCATCCGGGTTCGTGATCCTCGACCATGCGGGGCCGCCGAAGACCGACTCCCAGTTGTTGGGCGGAAGCTCGCCGTTCTCGCCCAGGCCATCGCGGAACATATAGCGCGCTCGCTCGGGAGAGCCCGGTCCCGCGGCCAGGGCCGCCTGGAACCACTCGTGCTGCTCGGAGGAGTGGTTGGGAACCAAGTCAACAATGATGCGCAAGCCCAAGTCGTGAGCAGTGGTAATCAATGTCTCAGCCTCAGCAAGCGTGCCGAACACGGGGTCAATGTCGCAGTAATCAGACACATCGTAACCGGCATCCTTTTGCGGGGAGCGATAGAACGGCGACAGCCAAATTGCGTCAACGCCCAGATCGGCAATGGCGGGAAGCCGGCTGATAATGCCTGCCAGGTCGCCCACTCCATCACCATTTCCATCGGCAAAAGATCGTGGATAAATCTGGTAAATGACCGCGTGACGCCACCAGTCGGAGGGGGAATTGGCCAGTGTTTTCGCAGGAAGCATGCTTATAACCCTAACGAGTAATCTGATTAGCGCAACCGGTTGCGCACCGTGTTTCCGAAGCCTCAATCCGTTTGCTCGCCACGCCGGCGAGGTGCTAATCTCGGGGCTTGGTCCTGCGAAGGCAGGCCTGCCCCGATAGCTCAGTGGTAGAGCACTTCCATGGTAAGGAAGGGGTCGTCAGTTCAATCCTGACTCGGGGCCCGGGTGGTGATCACCCAACGCGGCGGGGTAGCTCAGCTGGTCAGAGCGCACGGCTCATAATCGTGAGGTCGCGGGTTCGAGCCCCGCCCCCGCTACCGTTTCCCAAGTGGTAGCCGTTTTGGGCCCCGTTGTTGAGTAAGCGACTTAGACTTGTTCCATGCCTCACGGAGTGATGTTCCACCATTTCCATTCGGAGTCCCATGCTCCGAAGCCGGGCTCGATAGATTCTCAGGGCTTTCGCCGGCTGGTGCTTCACCTACAGGAGTCTTTCAATCTGCTGCCGGCCGAGGTTTTCTTGGATAAGGCGCTGAGCAGATCGCTCGAGCCTGATGACGTGGTTTTGACTTTCGACGATGCCCTCAAATCACAGGTCGACGTGGCTCTTCCGGTCCTGGAGGAGATTTCACTGACCGCGGTTTTCAACGTTTACTCATCTGTGTTCTCGGGCGAGCCCGACCCTTTGGAAATCTACGCGGATTTTCGGGCAATTGCGTTTGACTCCTTCCCTGGCTTCTGGCAAGACTTTCGCGCAGTATCTGTTGCGCAATTTCCCGGAGAAACCGCAAGGCTGGACTCGGAGTACCCGCTCGACTACCTTTCGAACTTTTCTTTCTACTCCGAGGAAGAGAGACAGTTCAGATTTTTGCGGGATGCGTTGTTGGGTCCGTCGTCATATCGGGTGGTTATGGACGAGATGATTGCTCGCTCCACCTACGATCTGGACTCTCGTATTGGTTTGCTTTGGATGAATAAGGCGGAATTATCAAGGATTGCGGGGGTGGGTCACACGGTTGGGCTCCATAGCCACACGCATCCAACTCGGATGAGCGCTCTCTCCAGAGAGAATCAAAAGCGAGAGTACGCGCTCAATTTTGAGTGGATCGTCTCTGAGCTGGGTGTGACCCCGACTGTTGTGGCTCATCCGTGCGGTGACTATTCCAAGGAAACGCTAGAAATCCTAGAGAGCCTC
>JNSD01000008.1 GCA_000754445.1 actinobacterium acMicro-4
TGGTGTGTACCCCTACATCAATGCTCCTGAGGCGCACCTCTACCTCGCCAAGCAGATGTGGGAAGAAGCCAACCACTGCATGAGCTTCGAGTACGTCCTTGAGACGTTCCCGATTGACCGTGAAGCTGCCTACGCTTCCCACGTCGATGTTCCCTCGATGGCCCGTAAGGAAGACTTCGAGGTCAAGTTCATCCGCCGGATGACCGAAGACACCGTCGACATCACGACCACCGAGGGCAAGCAGGACTTCGTGCGCAACCTCGTTGCTTACAATGTCATCCTCGAGGGCATCTGGTTCTACTCGGGCTTCATGGTTGCGCTCAGCTTCCGCCAGCGCAACCTGCTGCGTAACTTCGGCTCCCTCGTGGACTGGATTGTGCGCGACGAGAGCCTGCACCTCAAGTTCGGTATCAACCTGATCCTCACGGTTCTGGAGGAAAACCCCGACCTGCAGACTCCTGAGTTTGCTACCGAGATTCGCCAGATGATTCTCGACGCTGTCGAGATGGAAGAGGCCTACAACCACGACCTGCTCCCGAATGGCATCCTCGGCCTGAACGCGAACTACATCAACCAGTACGTCAAGTACTTGGCGGATCGTCGCCTCGAAGAACTCGGTTTCGAAACCGAATACAACGTCACCAACCCCGCAAAGTGGATGGCAACCGCGAATGACACTCTGCAGTTGGTGAACTTCTTTGAGTCAACAAACACGTCCTACGAGGTCAACGCCACGTCGACAAAGTAGGCGAGTGTTTTACTAAACTCAACACTAGGTCAGTGGGAGGAGACAGCGACGGAGTCTCCTCCCACTGCCATTGTGTGAGGGTATCGGGCGTGTGAGGATAGGGATATGAAAACTCCAGCTGGTCAACTCTCACTTACTCTCAACACCGGGGATGTTATTCCGCAGCTGGGGGTTGGTGTCTTCAAAGTTGATGACGAGGTCTGCGAGCAGGTCGTCGCAGACGCCCTCGAGGTCGGCTATCGCCACATCGACACCGCGATGATCTATCGCAACGAAGGTGCTGTGGGACGAGCGATTGCCAAGAGTGGTATTCCCCGGGACGAACTCTTTGTGACCACGAAACTGTGGAACTCAGACCAGGGCAGTGAGACTGCCGCGCAGGCCCTCCAGACCAGCCTCGATCTCTTGGGGCTCGACCAGGTCGACCTCTATCTCATCCACTGGCCGGCACCACTTCGCGATCAGTTCGTGGAGACCTGGTTGGTTCTGGAAGATCTTCACCGCGCTGGCCTCACGAAGGCTATTGGCGTCTCAAACTTCCAGAAGGAACACCTGGAGCGCGTCCTGGAAGCTGGCAGGATTGTTCCCGCGGTGAACCAGGTTGAATTGCACCCGGCGTTCCAGCAACGTGAACTTCGTGCTTTCCAAGAGCCCCTTGGCATCCTGACTGAGGCCTGGGGGCCACTCGGCCAAGCCAAGTATGACCTTTCTGAATTGCCGGGCCTTGCCGATATCGCGAAGGCTCACGGCAAGAGCCTTGCCCAGGTTGTTCTTCGCTGGCACTTGCAAGAGGGCATCATCATCTTCCCCAAGTCCTCGAAGAAGGAGCGCCTGCAGGAGAACCTGGATGTCTTCGACTTCGAGCTCACGAGCGATGACATGGCTGCTATCGCAGCAATGGATGCCGATCGTCGGGTGGGAACCCACCCGGATGATGGCAACTGGTAAGTGTCGATGAGTCGCCTCGGCGACGCGGTTAGTCCCTATCTTCGCTCTCACGCCAACCAGCCCGTTGACTGGTTTCCCTGGGGGCAAGAAGCCTTTGATGCTGCCCGGGAGCGGGATGTTCCGGTACTGATCTCCATCGGGTATCAGACCTGCCACTGGTGTCACGTGATGGCCAGGGAAAGCTTCGCTAACCCCGCGATTGCGGCAGTCATCAATGAAAACCTGGTGGCCATCAAAGTGGACCGGGAAGAACACCCGGACGTTGATGCCCTCTATATGGCTCAGGCGGCAGCATTTAGTGACAACCTCGGTTGGCCACTCACCATCTTTGCCACCCCTGAAGGGGCGACGTTCTATGCGGCCACATATCTCCCACCGGCCTCCGCTCACGGTCTGCCCTCCTTGCCCGAAGTAATCACGGCGGTGTCGAGCGCGTGGCGCGAGAAACGCGACGATGTCCTCGAGAGTTCCCGTTCGCTCGTTGAGGCATTGGCCGCTCATCGCGGGGCATCCTCTGGAACTGGTCTTATCCCCACTCCTGAGCGGCTTGCCGTGATTGTGGATGCTCTCATCGCGCAGGAGGACACGGAACATGGGGGCTTTGGTGGGGCGCCCAAATTCCCGACCACCCCTGTGGTGAACTTCTTGCTCTCCGAAGCTGCCGCGTCGAACGCGGAAGCAGGCGCGCTGGCCGCGCGACTGCTTGCAACCTATGCGGGCTCGCCCTTGCGGGACGCGGTGGAGGGCGGTTTCTTTCGGTATTCCACAATGAGGGATTTCAGCGAACCTCATTATGAGCGCATGCTCTTCGATAATGCGGGCTTATTGCAGGCGTATTCGCGCATCGGCGCGAGGGACACGGCTGCTGGCATTGTCAAATTCTTCCGTCATCAGCTGTTCGTGGGGGGCGCGCTTGGCTCAGCCCAAGACAGCGAGAGCGTCATCGATGGCATTTCCAGCGAGGGCGGGTATTTCGCCAGGGACGCCAAGGGGCGCTCTGCCTTGGTGCCACCGGCCATCGACGACAAGATCGTCACGGGCTGGAATGGGCTCGCTCTGGAGGGGTTAGCACTCGCCTCGAGGGCAGGGGTCGCCGGGGAGCCTGGAGCTTTGGGTGTTGAAATAGCCGCGTGGTTGTGGGAGAACCACGTGAGGGATGACGGGTCACTCGTTCGTCTGTCACGAGAGGGTGTTCTGTCTCCTGCGGTGGCGACAGCCGAAGACTATGGCGGATTTGCCCTCGGGCTGATCGAGTTGGGGTTGGCTGTGGCAGACGCGCAACTGGTGGCAAAAGGGCGGACTGTGCTGGAGCACTACCGGGCGCTTCCGCCTCATGCCACCACGGATCCTCTTGTCGCAGGCCACGGGATCCCAGGCATCACCGACATCTCCGAGGGGGCAAGCCCCTCGGGTGTTGCTCTTCTGGCCTTGGCTGCCCTGAGACTTGCGAGCCTGACGGGGGAGAGTTCCTACCGCGAGTGGGCACTCGAGCTGGTGTCACCGTGTGTTGCCCACGCGATGGCGATGCCACTGGGGAGCGGCGGCGTGTTGCGGGTGCTCTCTGAGCTGTCTCGACCTGCCCGAGACATTGTCGTCGTTGCTGATTGGCGCAACGACCTCCTCGAGCGCGCGGCAGGCTTGTGGCAGGAGGCGGCGGTCGTGGCGGTGGTGACTTCGGAACAAGCCCAGGAATTCCTCGCTCACGGCTTCTCCCTCTTCGAGGGTCGCACCGACGGGTCGGTGCCCGTTGCGTTCCTGTGTGAGGGTGGCATCTGTCGAATGCCAATCACAACAATCGAAGCGCTCGAGGCGCAGCTGGCAGGATAGGGCTCGTGCTCATTGTCGCTGCGACCCCCATTGGAAACCTGGGCGATGCGTCCCCGAGGCTCCGCGAGGCTCTGGCGAGTGCCGACATTATCGCTGCCGAGGACACCAGGGTCGCAAAGTCCTTGATTCGTGCTCTGGATCTCACGACTCACGCCAGGTTCATCTCAGCCAATGAGCATTCCGAATCTTCTGGGGTTGACGAGATTGTGTCCCAGGCAATCGCCTCGAGTGTGGTTCTCATCTCCGACGCTGGGATGCCCCTCGTCAGCGATCCGGGGTATCTACTGGTCTCTGCTGCCAGGGTCAGAAACATTCCGATTACGGTAATTCCTGGGCCAAGCTCCGGGCTCAGCGCCTTAGCCGTCAGTGGGCTCCCCACCGATCGATTTATTCACGAAGGTTTCATCCCCAAAAAGGGTCGCACCGGATATTTTGAGTCCTTGGCCACTGAACCACGGACGCTGGTCTTCTTTGAATCCCCTCACCGCCTGGCGCAATCACTGAAAGACATGGCCCAGGTTTTTGGTGGTGATCGGGCCGCCTGTGTTGCCCGGGAAATCACCAAGATGTTTGAAGAAATTGCCTGGGGCACACTTCGTGAGCTGGCCGAGCGCTTCTCTGGATTAGTCAAGGGTGAAATTGTCGTGGTCGTCGGTGGCGCACCGGGGAGAAGTGGTGATGTCGGTGGCGCGCTCGATGCTGTGCGAGCCCTGATGAGCGAGGGTGTCAAGCGCTCGGAAGCGTGCGCAAGCGTGGCCAAGGAGTGGGGTATTCCCAAAGGCGAGCTCTACCGGGCCAGCCTCGGCGGCGACGCAGAGTAAATCCCTCCGAGCACTACGCTCGAGGGACCGCCACTAGCAAAGGATTGTCTGTGAGCCAGAGCCTCTTTAGCCCCATCACACTGCGATTGCTGAGCGTGCCCGATCGTCTCTGGGTGTCGCCGATGTGTCAGTACTCAGCGGTCGATGGCGTAGTGAACCAGTGGCACCACGTTCACCTCGGAGCCTTCGCTACCGGAGGAGCGAGCCTCATCATTGCGGAGGCTTCTGCTGTCTGCCCAGAGGGGCGCATCACTCCGGGCGATGCTGGTATCTGGAACGACGAACAACGAGACGCGTGGTCGGAAGTCCTCGACTTTCTGCATGCCCAGGGCACCCGTGTTGCACTCCAACTCGCTCACGCCGGCCGGAAGGCCTCGGCCCGGATTCCCTGGCACGAGGGACCCACCAGCCTTGCTGACACTGAGGGCGCCTGGCAGACCGTGGCTCCGAGCGCTCAGGCTTATGGAAAGATGGCGGTTCCCTCCGAGATGACCAGAGCTGATCTGGAGCAACTGGTTCTCGACTTCGAAGCTGCAACCACCCGTGCGGTGCAGGCAGGCTTTGATGCCATCGAGCTTCACGCGGCCCACGGATATCTTCTCCACGAGTTTTTGTCCCCGATCTCCAACGCCAGGACTGATGCGTATGGTGGCGACCTTGCTGGTCGGGCGAAGATTCTGCTGCAGGTCACCGACGCGGTGCGGAGCGCGATGCCAGAGAGCATGCCACTGCTGGTGCGCATCTCTGCGACCGACTGGATCGAGGGCGGCTGGGACATCGATGAGTCCATTGAGCTCTCTCGCATGCTCAAGGAGCTCGGCGTGGACATGATGGATGTGTCCTCTGGTGGTGTTGACCCACGCCAGAAAATTCTGCTGGGGCCTTCGTATCAAGTGCCCTTTGCCACGAGAATTCGCAACGAGGCCGGAATTCCGGTGGCCGCGGTCGGACTGATTACTGAATCTGCGCAGGCGGAGGCCATTGTGAGAGACGGTCTCGCGGACGTCGTCCTCGCTGGCCGGGCTTTCTTGCGCGAGCCAACCTTCGCTAGGCGCATGGCGGTGGAGCTCGGTGTTGAGGCCAGGTGGCCCCCTCAGTACCTTCGCGCCCGCAACGACGGTCACTAGGATTGTCGTTCTATGGCAATCACGCGCCCTCACTCTTTCTTTATTGCGACACCGATTTTCTATGTGAATGACGTGCCGCACATCGGCCATGCCTACACCGAGGTCGCAGCTGATGTTCTCTCCCGGTGGATGCGCCAGAGCGGCATTGATACCTGGTTTTTGACGGGAACTGACGAGCACGGCCAGAAGATAATGCGCACCGCCATGGCCAATGGCGTGAGCCCCAAAGAATGGGCCGACAGACTTGTCGAACAAGCCTGGAAGCCGCTTTTGGCGACCTTGAACCTGGCTAATGACGACTTCATTCGCACGACAGAGGAACGCCACGAGAGTGCGGTCACGAAGTTTTTAACCCTGCTTCACGACAAAGGGCTCATCTATCAGGGCGAATACGAAGGTTTCTATTGCGTGGGCTGTGAGGAATACAAGGCTCCAGGGGATCTCCACGAGGGGCAGGGTGACTACGAGGGCCAGAAGGTCTGCGAGATTCACGGTCGTCCGGTTGAGGTCTTGAAAGAAGAGAACTACTTCTTCAAGATGAGCGATTTCCAGGAGCGACTACTCGAGCTCTATCGTGACCAACCTGATTTCATTCAACCGGCCAGCGTTCGCAATGAAATCGTGGCCTTTGTGACGAGGGGCCTTGACGACCTCTCCATCTCACGCTCGAACATCGACTGGGGCATTGAAGTTCCCTTCGATAACCGACACGTCACCTACGTGTGGTTTGAGGCGCTTCTCAACTACATCACTGCCACAGGCTGGGGCTCCGACGAAGCAAACTTCCAGAGGCGCTGGCCCGCAATCCAGCTTGTGGGAAAAGACATTGCTCGCTTCCACGCTGTGATTTGGCCAGCCATGCTGATGGCTGCCGGGCTTAAGCCACCGGCCAAGGTCTTCGCCCACGGATGGTTGCTGGTTGGTGGCGAGAAGATGTCGAAGTCAAAACTCACCGGCATTGCCCCCTCTGCCATCACCGATGTGTTTGGCTCTGACGCTTTTCGCTACTACTTCCTCCGGGCCATCACTTTTGGTTCCGATGGCTCGTTTAGCTGGGAAGACCTTTCTGCTCGTTACGAAGCGGAGTTGGCTAACGGGTTTGGAAACCTGGCATCGCGAGTAATCGCGATGATTCATCGCTACCGCGATGGCGCCGTTCCAAACCCGATCCCTGGTAACACTGAGGCAGAGGACGCGCTCGCAGCAACCATGAAGAGTGCGGTTAGTGCCGCTGATGAGGC
Organism: actinobacterium acMicro-4; assembly: GCA_000754445.1. Classification (GTDB taxonomy): domain Bacteria; phylum Actinomycetota; class Actinomycetes; order Actinomycetales; family Microbacteriaceae; genus Pontimonas. The sequence goes on from JNSD01000008.1 coordinate 6,713, forward strand.
CATGCACGCACTTGCTCCTCACGAAGCCCTCCACCAGATTTGGCGGATTGTTGAACACGCCAACGGTTACATCACCGAGCGGGAACCGTGGGTTCTCGCCAAGGATGAGGCACACGCAGAGCGCTTGGATGCAGTGCTGTATTCAGTGGCCGATGCGCTTCGCGCACTGGCCATCCTGCTTTCTCCATTTATGCCAGAGGCCACCCAGAAGCTCTGGAGCGCACTCGGGGCAGACGAATCTCTTGGCGCACTCGCTGATCAGAAGATCTTTGAGGCCGGAGCACGCGGAGTTCTTCCGGTTGGCTCACACCTGGGCGAACTGGAGCCTTTGTTCCCCAGGGTTGAGCAGGAGAAGTAAGCGTCGATGCCCAGCGAGGAAGCCCTTCCCGCCCATATCAGGCAACGCGGCGATTTAGAGGCTGGCGATAGAGCGCTGGCCTATCCGTCGGAACCAGAACCCCTCGAGATCGCGGTGTATGACAATCATGCGCACCTCGAGTTTGCTGATGGGGAAAACCCGATGGACTACCGGGAGCACCTCGATCGGGCAGAAGCTGTCGGGGTAGCAGGGGTTGTTCAAGTGGGCACCGATGTTGAGACCTCGCAGTGGTCCGTGGCGCTCGCGGCCAGCGAGCCCCGAGTGCTCGCTGCTGTGTCCTTGCACCCCAATGAAGCGCTGGTCTCGCCAGCAAGCCCAGAGTGGTTGCCATCGGCGAAACCGGCCTAGATTTCTTCCGCACCGAGGAGCCCCTCCACGAGGTTCAACGCCACAGTTTTCGCGAACACATCCGGATGGCCAAAGAACACGACCTGGCGTTGCAGATTCATGACCGCGACGCTCACCGGGCGGTGGTGGACACCCTGAAGGCCGACGGTGCGCCTGCGCGCACCGTGTTCCATTGCTTCAGCGGCGATGGCGAATTGGCTGAGATTCTTGCCGAGAACGGTTGGTATGCATCATTTTCTGGAACGGTGACCTTCAAGAATTCTGAGGGGTTGCGCGATGCACTGCGGATCATGCCGCGCTCCCACATCCTGGTCGAAACAGACACTCCGTTCTTGACCCCAATTCCCTTTAGGGGCAAGCCCAATAGCCCCTACATGGCGCCCTTCACCGTGCGCAGCATGGCCGAGACCTTGGGTGTTGGGGTCAACGAGCTTGCAACACAGCTCACCGCCAACACCCATGAGGTCTATGGCAGGTGGGACGAGACTCCTGTCTCTGGTCGGGCCGCAGAATGAGTGGGCCTGAGTCAGGTGGCGGTTTACTCGGTGCGACCGAGATTAGAAACCTTGCGGCAGAGCTTTCCTTGGTGCCCACCAAAAAGCTTGGCCAGAACTTTGTGCACGATGCCAACACAGTCCGAAAGATTGTGGCCAAAGCTGGTGTTCAACCAGGGGAGCGCGTGCTCGAAGTGGGCCCAGGTCTGGGTTCCCTGACTCTTGGCCTTCTTGAGGCTGGTGCAGACGTGGTCGCCGTGGAAATCGATGGCCGACTGGCTGAGTTGCTGCCAAAGACAGCTGCCAGGTTGCAGCCTGACAAGCCGCTTCAGGTCATTCACGCCGATGCTCTCGTGACTACCGAGATTCCCCACGATGTCAGGGTGATTGTGGCGAACCTTCCCTACAACACCTCGGTTCCCATCGTGTTGCATTTGCTGGCAACTCTGCCCTCGCTCACTCGTGTGCTGGTGATGGTCCAAGCCGAGGTGGCCGAACGGCTGGCTGCTGGCCCAGGGTCGAAGGCGTATGGGGGACCGAGCGTCAAGGCTGCCTGGTATGGAACGTGGTCTGTTGCGGGAAATGTGTCGAGGCAAGTGTTCTGGCCAGTGCCGAATGTCGACTCATTGCTTGTGGCTATGGACGCCAGGCCCGCCCCGGGTGGTGAAGAACTTCGCCAGGTTGTGTGGGATTTGGTCGATCATGCTTTTGCCACCAGACGGAAAATGTCGAGGGGGTCGCTTGCGTCGTATCTTGGGCCGGATCGAGTGAGCGAGATCATCTCCGCAGCTGGGCTAAACCCCGAGGACCGCGGTGAGGCCTGGTCGCTCGAGGGCTATGTGAGTTTGGCTAAAACTTGGCTGGCGATGAAATGACCAAGGCTGGGGGATTTTCGATTGCGTGGATACTTCCTGGCATCGCACTTGGCGGACTGCTCGGGGTCTATGCGCCACTCGAGAGCGAACTGCTCGTGGCGATTCAGTGGGGCGCTCTGGCACTCATGGTGTTTCTGGTGGTCTCCTCTTTGCCCCTGCTCTCAGTGGGGAAAGCACTCGCGAAGCCGCGCGTCCTAGTTCCCCTGTTTGCACTCAATCTGCTTGTGGTTCCACTCATCGCTTTTGTCTTCTCCAGGCTGTTGTGGCAGGCACCCGAGTTGCAGGTGGGCTTGCTACTGGTTCTCCTGGCACCAGGGGTTGCGCTATCGCTCTCGACGGCCGCCCAGGCGGGCGGTGACGTGGAGAGCGTGTTGGCCACCAAGCCCCTGTTGCTGGTCGGCCAGTTGATTGTGGTCCCCCTCTATGCCGTGGTGCTCAGCACCGGCGCCTTTCGGCTCGAGGACCTCCCGCCCACCTTTGTGGTCATTGCCGCGGTGATCATTGCTCCCTCACTGCTTGCTCTGCTGTGGCAGGGCCTTGGCCAGAAGTTTCCCGGTGCGGCCAGTGCTCGTATTTCGCTGACGCGTTTCACCGTTCCGGTGATCAGTGTCACCATCGCTCTGGTGCTCTGGAATCGAGTCCCCGGCCAACTTGAACACTTGGAAGAGCTCTATCGCCTGGTTCCACTGTTCTTCGCGTTCCTCGTACTCTTGGCCCCGATCGGGCTTCTGGCAGGAATTCTCGCCTCACTCAGCCAAGCCGAGAAGCGGGCGATGATGATTGTGGGAGCGGGACGGGGCGGGATCATCATGTTGCCGATCGCCCTGGCACTCGAGGTTGACGTCTGGGGGTTGGTGCCACTCGTGGTCATCGTCCAGCTGGGTATTGAGGTCTTAGGACTTTTGGTTTATCGGTCGATAGTTCCCGAAATCGTTCCCTCCTGGGGCCGTTAACCGCTATTCGCTAGTCTGCTGTCATGCCCTTTCGCCACCTGCCAGAATCCAGCGTGATTGCCAGGGCCCCTGGCAAAATCAACTTGGTTCTGAGGGTTGGCCCCAGGCGAGCAGATGGCTATCACGACTTGCTGACGTGCTTTCAGGCAGTCGATATCTGGGAGACGATAACTCTGAGCCCTGCCGAGGAGTTCTCCATTGCGGTCACCGGGGATGTGAACCTCGGCGAGATTCCCCTCGATGGCAACAACCTGGCGATGAAGGCCGTGGCGGCCGTTGCACAGGCGACCGGCCGCACCGATGCGGTGGCGATTCTCATCGACAAGAAGGTGCCAGTCGGCGGGGGGATGGGCGGCGGTTCGGCCGATGCGGCCGCGACACTCCTTGCCATCAACGAGCTGTGGCAGACCGGGCTCTCGCAGGTGGAGCTGCTCGATATCGCAGCGGAGCTTGGCTCTGATGTTCCTTTTCTTCTCGAAGGCGGCACGGCGCTTGGCCGAGGCCGCGGTGAGATTCTTGAGCCGATCAAATCGCTGGCCTTTAGCTGGGTCATCGTTCCCTCGATGGAGCACCTGGCAACGCCTGGTGTCTATGGCAGGCTCGATGAACTGCGCGCAGATGTCGATGTGGTCCTACCCGAATCGCTCCCCGACGCCTTTCTTGATGCCCTCTACCGGGGGGACCCAGAGGCCCTTGCCCCGCACCTCATCAACGACATGGCCCAAGCGTCACTGGATCTCGAACTCGAGCTCGAAGCGACACTAGAAAAAGGCCTCCAGTGCGGAGCACTCGCGGTGATGGTTTCGGGCTCTGGTCCCACCTCCGCGATGCTCGCGCGTGATGACGCTCACGCTAACGCGATCCAGGCGTCCCTGCGGGACCAGGGGCACCACTGCGTGATTACGAGTTCTCCTGCTCGGGGCGCCCACCTGGTGAGGCGCTAGCGTCCTTCTGAAACAGGCTCGCAATCACCAGAAAGATCGCGCCACCGACCAAGAAGATGTCGGCAACATTGCCCACAAAGAAGCCCGAGTAGTCGATGAAGTCGACAATGTGTCCCACGGCAAATCCTGGTTCACGGAAAAGTCTGTCCCCCAAGTGGCTAATCGCTCCACCCAGGAGCGCAGCGATTCCGATGGCAATTGAGGGTGCTCGGTTGGTGAAGCCATACACCGTCAGAGCAAGAACAGCGATGCCAGCGAGGCTGGTGAGCGCCCAGGTGAAATCGGAGGCAATCCCAAACGCTGCCCCCGGGTTATAAACAAGGCGCCAGCCGAGCAGATCACCAATCACCGGGTGATACTCAAAAAGCTCGAGTGAGGTTTCGGCCCACCATT
>JNSD01000009.1 GCA_000754445.1 actinobacterium acMicro-4
AAACGCTCCGAGGTTGCCACGGAGCCGACGAGTATGACCAGGCTTGCTGCCGAGCACTTCTGTCCCGCGTGGCCAAAGGCACTTTTTACAATGTCGGCCACAGCCAAATCAAAATCAGCGCTCGGTGTAACAATAATCGCGTTCTTGCCACTGGTCTCAGCAAGCAGGGACAGGCTACCTCGGAACGAGCGGAACCGGCGAGCAGTCTCAAACGCGCCAGTGAGAATCAAGCGATCAACACCGGGGTGAGAAATCAACAGGCGACCCACTTGGCCCTCGTCAACATTAACCAGTTGCAGCACGCCTCGTGGCACACCGGCAGCCCACAGTGCCTCGACCAATACAGCGCAGCAGCGCCTGACTTGAGGAGCGGGCTTAATGGCAACAGCACTGCCTGCCGCGAGTGCTGCCAGGAGAGATCCCGCAGGAATCGCGACCGGGAAGTTCCATGGTGGGGTCACCAGGGTGAAACGCACTGGCTGAAAATGTGCGCCCTGAACAGTGTCAAGCTCGAGCGCTTGGTGGGCGTAGTAGCGAGCGAAGTCAATCGCTTCACTGACTTCGGGGTCGCCTTCGGCCAGGGTCTTGCCCGCCTCCTGGGACATGACCGCCAGTAACTGGTGGCGCCTGCTGGCTAGCTCGTCGGCAACGCGAAGAAGAATCGCTGCCCGATCCGCGGCAGACTTTTGAGCCCACTTCGCACCCGCCGCCCGGCCCTTGGCAACGACTCTGTCAATAGCAATGCCCCCAGCGATGGGGCCTGCCGACTCCGGTATAGAGGCCCGCCTGAGGGTGTCAACACCGAGGGCTTGACCGGGACGCGAGCTGGCTAGCGCGCGGACACCCTCGAGCCACGCCCGATTCTCAGCCAACGACGGATCGGTGTCTGGCTCGTTGTGGAAGGTGGAGTGGGTCGATGGCGTGGGCTTCAACCGGTTCTGGTTCCGGTTCGGGGCCGGTGGCTTCTGGCCAAGTGCCTGAAGGGAGGCGCGGAAGCGACGTTCTTCTCTGGAGAAGTAGTCATCGCTCTGGTGGAGATCAAATACTGCCGACATGAAGTTCTCGGGACTGGCGTTTTCATCGAGGCGTCGCACCAGATATCCCACGGCAGCGTCAAATTCGCGCGGCTGCACTACTGGTGTGTAGACAATGAGGCGCCCCACGGTTTCGCGCACCGCATCGGCCTGATCGGGGGCCATGCCAATCAACATTTCGTAATCAACAGCGCCCTTCACACCGCGGTGTTCGGCCAATCGGTGGGCGAATGCCAGGTCAAAAAGGTTGTGGCCAGCGACGCCGATGCGCAATGACGCGGTCCGAGCCGGAGTCAGCGCCCACTCCAGCAGTCGCTTGTAGTTGGTGTCCGTGGCCTGCTTGGAGGGCAGAACAGCCAGCGGCCAACCATGCAGCTCAGCATCGACCTGCTCCATCTGAAGGTTAGCGCCCTTCACGACCCGTACCTTCAACGGAGCACTACCCGACTTGACCCTGGCCGCCGCAAAGGCGCTGATCTTTTTCAGCGCCTCTAGGGCCTCTGGCAAATAAGCCTGAAGGACGATTCCGCCGGTGTAGAGCTTGAGGCTCTTGTGGGAGAGGATGTTCTGGAAGACATCGATAGTCATATCGAGGTCTTTGAATTCCTCCATGTCGAGATTGATAAAAGTTGGCGGAGTTGTCGCTGCTGCCTGCTGATAGAGCGGCAGAAGTCGCGTGACGACTCGGCTCACCGTCTGGTCATACGCCCACATCGACAACTGGCTCGAGACGGCAGACACCTTGACCGACACGTAATCCACATCGCCTCTGGCAATGAGGGCGCTCACACCCGCGAGGCGCCTATCCGCCTCGCGCTCGCCCAGCACCGCTTCACCCAGAAGATTGATGTTGAGCTGATCGCCCTTCTTCTTAAGGCGCTTCAGCGACCGAGGCAGTTTCTTCTCGCTGGCATCAATGATCAGATGACCGATGAGAACCTTCAGTGCACCGCGGGCGATTGGCACAACAATCCCCGGGAAAATCGGGGCCCAGTAACCGCCGATACGAATCAGCAGAGTAAGAAGAGGGGACAGGAATCCCGGGATGTCCTGGGAGAGCTCACGGAAGTTTCTGGCGGCAACGCCGAGATCTTCGGGCCGAGCAACGCGATCCACAAACCCCAGTGCGAATGCTGGACCCTTCGGGTCCTTCAACACCCCCGCGAGGCGCTGCGAACTCGGATGAGGCTTCGGGTGAAGCTGTGCCGCCCGAGCCAGCCAGGTTCGAACGAGGGCGACCGACTCATCTGCGAGTGATTGTGCGAAGGCTTTTCCCGAGGTGCGTGTGGCGCGGGAAGAATCGTCACTGGGGCCAGTTGGCATATCGAGAATGCTAAGTGGTGATCGGCTTTTTTGCACGTTAGCTGGGCGGCTCGCGAGCGCACCAGGGCGGCGTGCCCGCTCTACACTGGGGCCATGAACGAGCTTGCTCCCAAGCACTGCGACGTGGTCATTGTCGGAGGCGGCCACAATGGCCTAACCGCTGCCAGCTATCTCGCTCGAGCGGGCCTGAGCGTGGCTGTGCTCGAGCGCCTCGAGGAGTGGGGTGGTGCCGCTGTCTCGGCAGAATCGTTCCCAGGTGTGGATGCCCGCTTGTCGCGCTATTCCTATCTTGTCAGCCTCTTGCCACAGAAAATCATTGATGACCTAGGCCTTCAGATCACTCTGGCCAAGAGGCGCTACTCGTCCTTTACCCCGGTGCCGGGGACCTCGCAAGGACTCCTGATTGATAACCACGATGCTGATGCAACCGCAGAATCATTCGCTGCACTGGGCGCCCTCGAAGACTCCGAAGCATGGAGCGCCTTCTATGCCAGGACTCGGGTACTAGCCGAGGCACTGTTTCCTGGTGTGACCGACCCCCTCATCACCCGCTCCGAGGCCAAAGCGCTTCTTGCAGCCCGTGAGGGTGGGAGCGATATTTGGAATGACTTTATCGAGCGGCCCGTGGGGGAAGTCATCGAATCGAGCTTCACCAACGATGTGGTGCGTGGCGTGGTGTTGACCGACGGGTTGATTGGGACTTTCGCACCGAATCACGATGGCAACCTCGATGCCAATAAGTGCTTCCTCTATCACGTGATTGGTGGGGGAACCGGAGACTGGGATGTCCCAGTCGGTGGCATGGGAGCCATCTCCGGGGCCATCCTCCAGGCAGCCCGCGGCGCGGGCGCAACACTGATTAGCGGTGCCGAGGTAACGTCGGTGACCGACGACCGCGCCGTGACCTTCCTCCGTGATGGCCAGAAGCACACCATCCAAGCACGGTATGTCCTGGTCAATGCCTCGCCAGAAGAGCTTCAACACGTGCGAGGGCGCAGCATCAGTAATCGCGCCGAAGGCGCTCAGGTCAAAGTCAATATGGTGCTCACCCGACTTCCCCGGCTAGCGGATCCGTCCATCTCGCCGGAGCAGGCTTTTGGCGGAACCTTCCACATCAACGAAACCTGGTCACAGCTCGCCCGAGCCCACGACGACGCAGCGGGGCTTCGAATTCCAAGCCCACTACCCTGTGAGATTTATTGCCACTCACTCACGGATTCGAGCATCCTCAGTCCAGAGCTAGCAGAGCAGGGCATCCACACGCTGACCGTGTTTGGTCTCCACGTGCCCCACAGACTCGCGAGCGTCTATGAACCAGACGTCCTCCGAACAACCCTTCAGCAGGCAGTCATCGATTCACTCAACTCGGTTCTTGCGGAACCCATTGAGGACCTGCTGTTGCGAGATGCGAACGGGAACCCCTGCATCGAAACCAAGACCACAGGCGACCTCGAGCAGGCACTGAAACTGCCCGGCGGCAACATCTTCCACGGCCCACTCGAGTGGCCATTCGTTGATGACGACGAGGACTTAGGAACCCCGGCCAACCGCTGGGGAGTTGCCACCGACCACCCAAGGATTCTGCTCTGTGGCTCAGGCGCCAGACGGGGAGGCGCCGTGAGCGGCATTGCTGGTCACAATGCCGCTATGGCAGTGCTCGAAATAGAAAACTCCTAGCTAAAGAAGTCCTCGCCCATCAGATCAAATCCATTCATTTCGCCAAACTGACCAATGGTCGAGGCGACCAAGACAACCCAGCCGATCAGAACCAGCGTTCCGATGACGATGAGCGTCGCGCTCACAGCGACAGCAACCTTCGCCGGAACGTTAGACACTCCGGCGCGGTCTGACCACACCCACGCAAGAATTCCCATGATGAGTGCTGGAACCTGCATGAAGAAGGACAAAATGAGAGCGACGAGGCCGAGGGTTTGACCCGGGTACTCGGGCTTGCCACTGAGAGCGGACTCGCTGGTCACTGCCTGGTGGTCTTCGACGACGGGTTTTTGAGGTGTAGCCATGATGTTCTCCTACAAGCGGTGTTTGTTGGCTAGCCGCTGTGTCAATCCTAGAGCCCTGAACTGAACACCGGACTAGTGTCAGGCGTCTCCGGGTTTACCGAAAAACGACAGAATGGTTCTTATGAGAATTGGAATCCTAACGAGTGGTGGAGATGCCCCCGGCCTGAACGCAGTGATTCGAGGTGCCGTCCTCAAGGGAACGCGCGTTCACGGGCATGAATTTGTCGGATTTATTGGTGGCTACAAGGGCCTGTGTGATTCGGAGGCCATACCGCTCGCCCGCAACGAGGTGAAAGGTATTGGCAACACCGGTGGCACGATTTTGGGGACATCGCGAACCAACCCCTTTGAGCACGGTGGAGCGCCACGCGTGCGCGAGGTTCTCGACGAGCATCGCCTCGATGCCCTCATTGCTATTGGCGGCGAGGGAAGCCTCGCCGCTGCCAAGGAACTCTCTGATCTGGGGTTACCCGTGGTCGGTGTTCCCAAAACCGTCGATAACGACTTGAACGGCACGGACTACACCTTCGGTTTTGACACCGCAGTGGGCATTGCCACTGAGGCTATGGACCGCCTGCGCACCACGGGAGACTCTCACTCGAGGTGCATGGTGGCCGAGGTCATGGGCCGCCACGTGGGGTGGATCGCTCTGCACTCCGGTATGGCCGCTGGTGCCCACGCCATCTTGATTCCTGAGCGCAAAACCAGCATGGATGAGCTGCTGCACTGGGTTCGCTCTGCGCATGACCGCGGTCGTGCACCACTCGTCGTCGTTGCTGAGGGTTTTGCTCTCGACACGATGGACGATGCCCACTCTGAGCGAGGACTCGATGCCTTTGGTCGCCCACGCCTTGGCGGAATCGGCGAGAAGCTTGCCCCGCTCATCGAAGAAGCGACCGGAATCGAAACCAGGGCGACGACGCTGGGACATATTCAACGCGGTGGAACGCCGAGCGCGTTCGACCGGGTGCTTGCCACTCGCTTTGGCATGAATGTCGTCGACTTGGTCAATGCCAAGAAATGGGGTCACATGGTGGCCTTGCGCGGTACCGAGATCGAGACCGTCGACTTCTCGGTGGCGCTCGGCGCACTGAAGACCGTGCCCCCCGAGCGCTACGAGGCAGCCGCGATGCTCTTTGGCTAACCTGCCCCGCTGCCCAGCGTGATCGAGAGGGTTCCTGCTTAGTCGTCGTCTCTAAAGACTGCCCACAGCACGGCGGCAACGACGCCGAGTAGCACAATGCCACCACCAACGAGCCAGCGAGTGGGGTTGCGATCGTAAGACTCTGAAATCCAGGTGGTCGCCTGCTTGGTGAGCTCTTGGGGGCTGAGCCGGTGTTCTATCTCGTCAAGGGTCTCTTCCAGCTCGCCGCGCGTCTGGTCAACAAAATTCTGAACGTCTTTCTTTGACATCTACTTCTGTCCTCTAATCACTCGAATGTCGCGGCGGATGCTCTCGATGGTCTCGTTGGGCGCAGGGCTTGACGTCGATGCCATAGCCGCCGCCCCTGCTCCAGCGACCACAATCGCAATAAGCAGAACACCACCGCCAGCAATAAGCGCGGCTGCCCACAACGGGACGACTAACGAGAGCGCAAACACGCCCGCAAAGATGAACAGTAACGACGCCAAAGAAATCAAGGTCAGGCTGATGACAAAAAGTCCGAGGCCAATACCTATCGATTTGAGCTTCGAGACCAACTCGGCCTTCAACAGCTCGAGTTCTGCTCTCATCAGCTGGACAATGAGGTGCGGGACGTCGGTGAGCAGCGAGAGGAAAGACTTCTTCTGCCTCACCTGCTCCGGACGTTCCGTCGGGGACATCACTGACCCTGGTCCGCCTGCTTTGTCCCGCGCGCTTGACGAATCGTAGCGGACACCTTCTTAGCCGCTGCGGTTGCTTTCTCAGCAACGTCTGGGGCCTTGTCCTTCACGAACTCTTCCACCGTGGCCACCTGCTGCTGAACCCGAGGGTCATTCCACACTTTGAGTGCGCTAGCCCTTATTTGCTCATAACGCTCTCGGCCCGCCCGCGTACCCAACACGTAGCCCAGTGCCACTCCAAAAACGAAGAGAATCCTGCCCCTCATTACCGCCTCCGACTTGTATTCCAATTTTGGCATGAACCGCCAACCACTCCAGCCTAACGCTGAAAATCGATTATCACCAGATGGTCACTCGATGCTCAGGTGCCAACCACAATTCGTGGTCGGGCGTAACATCGAACGCCTCATAGTAGACGTCCACGTTTCTGGCAATTTGATTGCACCGGAACTCGGGCGGCGAGTGAGGGTCAATCTGCAACAGTCGCAGAGCCTCCTCCTCGCGGGCCGCGAGCTTCCAGGACTGCGCCCACGACAAGAAGAAGCGCTGTCCTGCTGTGAGCCCATCGATGACCGGTGGCTCACTACCCTCCAACGACATCAGGTAGGCCTTCCACGCAATCGCCAGACCGCCAAGGTCACCGATGTTCTCCCCAATGGTCAGCTCACCATTGACGAAGTGCCCAGGAAGATCCCGTGGAGCAAGCCCTGAGAACTGAGTGATGAGCGAGGTCGTCCGTTCTTCAAACGCTGCCCGGTCCTGGTCGGTCCACCAATTTGTCAGGCGGCCAGCGCCGTCGAACCGGGAGCCCTGGTCATCAAAACCGTGGCCGATCTCGTGCCCAATGACCGCCCCGATCGCACCGTAGTTCGATGCCGCATCGCGGGCCGGGTCAAAGAAGGGATACTGCAGGATGGCGGCGGGGAAGACGATCTCGTTAAATCCCGGGTTGTAGTAAGCGTTAACAGTCTGTGGAGTCATGAACCACTCATCGCGGTCCAACGGTGACCCGATTTTGCCCAATTCACGCGAGAACTCACACTCGTTGCCGGCGATGACATTTGCCCACAAGTCCCCAGGGCTGACGCTCAAGCTCGAATAGTCCCGCCACACGACCGGGTAGCCGATTTTTGGGCGGAAGGTCTCGAGCTTCTCGAGCGCTTTCTCCTTAGTCTCTGGCCCCATCCACGAAAGCCCCGTAATGCTCTCTCGATAGGCGCGCAAGAGCATCGCGACGAGCTCATCCATCTGGTGTTTGGCCTCACTGGGAAAATGCTCCTCGACATAGAGCTTTCCCACTGCTTCGCCCATCACCGATTCAACGAAAGACACGCCCCTCTTCCACCTCGCTCGAAGCTCCGGGGTTCCAGACAGGGTCGTGCCAAAGAAATCGAAGTGCGCGTGGACGACCTCGCGTGTGAGGTAGGGGGCAAAGGCCGTCATGGTGTGCCAGGACATCCAGTCGGCAAGCGCCTCGGGTGACGAACTCATCCAGGTCTGCGCCACGGACTCCAAGAAACTTGGTTGGCGAACCACAATCTCAGCAACGCTCGAGTGCGGAATTCCTGTGCGAGAAAGCCACAGCTCGAGATCAAAGTCGCCAAGCGCTTCCTCGAGTTGTTTACTCGACCACATGTTGTAGGTGGCCTCTGCGTCCCTGGACTTGACGTTGTCCCAGTGCCCTGAAGCGATCCGGGTTTCCACCTCAATAACGCGCGCTGCGCGTTCCTTCGGATTGCTGAGCTCGGCAAGAGTAAACATGCGCGCGATGTGAACTTCCAGCGCGCCCAGAATCCGTGCGTGCTCAGGCTTGCGGTAATAGGACTCATCCGGCAGGGAGAGTCCACCCTGTTCCACGAACATGACATAACGCTCAGGGTTGCCGGGGTCGTTATCAACAAAGAGTCGCCAGAGCCCCTCGACGCCCGCGCGCTCGATATCGCCGAGTACTGCAACCAATTCGTGGTGTCCTCCGGGACGGGCTTTCTCGATGCGGGCCATCAGCTCCTGGAGTGGGCGAAGGCCCACCTCTTCGATGCGCTCCTCGTCCATGAAGCTCTTATACAGGTCGCCTACTTTCTTGGCTTCTGAACCAGAGGGCGCATTTTTAGCGCGCTCGATGATAGCGAGAACAGCCTTCTCGGCCTCCTCGGCCAACACCGTGAATGCGCCATACCGAGACTTGTCCGCGGGGATTTCGGAGCGCTCAAGCCATCGCCCGTTCATGTGGCGATAGAGATCATCGCCTGGGTGAATAGCGGGGTCGCGTTCATCGAGTTCAATTCCACTGGACACGAGAACCACCCTACGGTGCCAAGCGCAGAGTCAGCTGGACTAGACCAGTCACCAAGTCAGGGGCTCTAGACCCTGGGGCTCTAGACTCAGGCGTTGTGCGCCTCGTAATCGCTACCTGCTCCGTGGACTACCAGGGTCGCCTCAACGCCCACCTTCCCCTTGCCACCAGAGTCGTGATGGTCAAGAGCGACGGCAGTGTGCTGATCCACTCCGATGGCGGCAGCTATAAGCCACTGAACTGGATGTCGCCGCCGTGTTCAGTGGAGATTCTCACTCCGGACGACGACGTTCGGGCAGAGGGTGTCGTGGAGGTGTGGAAGGTGGTCCACCACAAAACAGCCGATTTGTTGATGATCAACATCCACGAAATCCACAGCGATCACGCCCACGAGCTCGGCGTTGACCCAGGCCTCATCAAAGACGGCGTTGAAGCGGACCTTCAACGACTGCTCGCTGCCAATATTGAGACGCTCGGGGAGGGCTATCGATTAGTGCGCCGCGAATACATGACCGCGGTGGGCCCCGTCGACATTCTCGCCGAGGATGCCGAGGGATCGACGGTAGCGATCGAAATCAAACGCCGAGGAGACATCGACGGTGTTGAGCAACTCACGCGCTATCTGGAGCTTCTCAACCGCGATCCCCACTTAGCACCGGTCCAGGGAATCTTTGCCGCTCAGGAAATTAAGCCCCAAGCGCGAACCCTGGCAGGCGATCGGGGCATTGCGTGTGTCGTGCTCGACTACGACCACTTGCGGGGAATTGACGATTCGCACCATCGACTGTTCTAGAGCTGTCCTAGGCTTATCGAAATGTTGACCTACCAGACCGTTCTGCTGGATCTGGATGGCACCCTCGTCGATTCCGCCCCTGGCATTGTCTCGACGATTGCCTTCACGCTGAAGAAAATGGGCTATCCAGTCCCGCCGATGAACGAGCTACTGCGCTGGGTCGGGCCACCATTGCCCGAGTCGTTTGCCACAAGAGCCCACGTACCAGAGGGCGACATACCCGAGGCGATTAGCATCTATCGGTCTCGCTATCTTGATGTTGGGGCGTATGACGCGAAGCTCTTCGATGGAGTGGGCGTCTTCTTGCGCACCCTCAGAGACTCGGGTGCCGCAGTGGCTCTTGCAACCTCAAAGCCAACGACTCCAGCGAGCATCATGCTCGAGCACTTCACCCTCACCGACTACTTCGACGTCATCGCCTGCGCCGCAGACGACGAATCCCGCGGTCGCAAAGATCAGGTTATTGAGGACGCACTCGCTGGCCTTCGCGCCAAGGGGCTAGCAACCAAGAGCAGCGTCATGGTGGGTGATCGAATCCACGACGTTGAAGGCGCCGAAGTGCACAAAATCGACACCATCATGGTGCGCTGGGGCTATGGCGGCCCTGCGGAATGGGATGCAGCACACACGAGCGTCGACACTCCCCGGCAGCTCCATCAGGCTCTTGGCTTGCCGTTTCACCAGGACTAAAGGCAAAGAGTGAATAAGCACGTGGTTGATTTGGAGGCGCTGCCGCTTCGATTCTCTCCGCCAGATGGTTGGCGAAAGCCTCATCCGCTGTTTATCAGCCTCCATCAGGGCGAGCCATTCGCCGATGACTGGATGCCATACCCCGGGGCGCCTGCCATTCCACCGTCCTGGCCGTGGTGGGAAGAAAACGGCACGTCGTGGTATCGCTTCTTTCGCGAGAGAGCGCCACTCCCCACGCGAGCTCTCGGCAACTGGTTCTCTCTCGCAGCACTCGGGCTTTTCCTATTCGCGGTATCTCCCTTCGCCCTACCCGGTTGGTACATAGCCGTGGGTGGGGTAGCCAGCCTGGTTCTCTTGGCGCTCGGAATTCGAGGTGTCATCCGCACGATGAAAAGCCAAGCCACCGGCCCACTGGAGCCGATCGAGGCCATCTGGGCCTGGGCTCAGCAACGCCGAGACGAGTATTTTGCGCAGGCCTATGCCACCTTCCGGCGCCACGACCCTCAGGAAATCAGCGTGGACGCCTTTATCGCGTCGCAGGAAGCCGCGTGGTGGGACGAAAACTCCGCAGCCGCAGAGAATTCGTGACCACAAAGACGGACGAGAAGGCCATTGCGAGTCCCGCCACAATCGGGTTCAACACAGCGGTAACGGCGAGAGGAATTGCCGCAACGTTATAGGCGAACGCCCAGAACAGATTGCCCCGGATTGTGCCAAGTGTGCGCCTGGCCAAGCGAATTCCATCGCTGACGCTGCGCACATCGCCACTGACAATGGTGATGTCCCCGGCTGTCATTGCGGCATCGGTTCCGGTTCCCATGGCAATCCCCAAATCGGCAGTGGCCAGAGCGGGCGCGTCGTTGATGCCATCGCCCACCATTGCCACAGTGTGACCAGCGGCCTGCAGATCCAGAATGAGTTGGGTCTTTCCCTCCGGGGTGAGGCCCGAGTGCACAACATCAATCCCCACCTGGGCAGCAATCCGGGCCGCAACAACGGCATTATCACCGGTGGCCATCACTGGTGTGAGACCTAGGTCGACCAGTCGCGCGATTGCCTCACGGCTGGTGTCTTTGAGCGTGTCGGCAATAACGAGCGCGCCAAG
>JNSD01000010.1 GCA_000754445.1 actinobacterium acMicro-4
GGAACATTCGAGATTGTGGCGATTCCTCTCCTGTCAGACATTCCGATTATTGGACCGGTTCTCTTTGAGAACCGGGTCACGGTCTATCTCGCGTTCTTGTTGATTCCACTGCTCTGGTTTGTGCTCTTCCGCACGAGCCTTGGCCTTCGTGCTCGCTCGGTCGGGGAATACCCGACCGCAGCCGACACGATGGGTATCAACGTCGCTGCGACCCGCTTCTGGTGGGTCACGATGGGCGGGGCGCTTGCAGGCCTCGGTGGGGCTGCCCTCACGATTGGAAATGTCGGTGCGTTTGGTAAAGAAATGACGGGCGGTCAGGGCTTTATCGCGCTCGCTGTCGTCATCCTCGGCCGTTGGCACCCGTTCTATATGTCCGCAGCAGCGTTGCTCTTTGGCTTCTCCATCATCCTTCGGGTGTGGGCAAACCAGGTGAGCCCGGGCATTCCTACCGACTTCATCATCATGGTGCCCTACCTCGTCACCATCATTGCTGTGGTGGGCTTCGTCGGCAAGGTCCGTCCTCCGGCGGCAGTGGGTAAACCGTATGTCAAAGAGTGAGCCAGAGAGCGTCGACTGGTCCGCGCTCAAGTCCGCCGCCATCGAGGCAATGAAGCGTGCCTATGCGCCCTATTCTGATTTTCCCGTGGGGGCTGCAGCACTCGTCGACGATGGGCGGCTTGTGTCTGGCTGCAACGTGGAGAACGCCTCGTATGGGGTGGGGCTCTGTGCTGAGTGCTCGTTGGTCTCCAATTTGACTATGACTGGGGGCGGCAAACTCGTGGCCTTCACCTGCGTGGATGGCAACGAGGACGTGCTGATGCCCTGTGGGCGTTGCCGCCAGCTGCTCTATGAACACTCGGCTCCTGGCATGGTGTTTGAGACCGTGAGTGGCCTGAAAACCATTGATCAAGTGTTACCCGACGCATTCGGGCCCCGGCAACTAGAGGAGTATCGTTCGTGAGCCTTTACCTGATTCCAGGAACAGATATCGATATCCAGACGCTCCCAAAGATTTCACTCCACGACCATCTTGATGGGGGCTTGCGCCCCCAGACCATCCTGGAACTTGCGGACAAAGACGGGCTTGTGCTGCCAGGCGACCCGGACACCGGCAAGCCGATCGATAACGCCGCGCGCCTGGGCCAATGGTTTGCTGACCAGTCTGACTCCGGTTCCTTGGTTGAGTACCTGAAGACGTTCGACATCACGACGGGCGTCATGCACACCGCTGAGGGCCTCGAGAGGGTTGCACGTGAGTTTGTGGAAGACCTTGCCGATGACGGTGTGATTTACGGGGAAATCCGTTGGGCGCCGGAACAGCACCTGCAGAAGGGGTTGACCCTTGATGGCGCGGTGGAAGCTGTTCAGTCCGGCCTGTCGCAGGGGGTAAAAAACTGCGCCGATCGCGGGTACGACATCCAGGTAGGGCAACTGATCAGCGCAATGCGCCACCTTGATCGCGGGCTTGAGATAGCGCAGCTGGCGCTGCGCCACCGCGACAAGGGTGCTGTTGGGTTCGATATCGCGGGCCCGGAAGCAGGCTTCCCCGCATCGCGGATGAAGGATGCCTTTGATCTGCTTGCTCGGGAAATGTTCCCGATCACTGTTCACGCCGGCGAGGCCGACGGGGTTGAGAGTATTCGAGGCGCGCTGATTGACGGACACGCACTGCGCCTGGGTCACGGCGTTCGGATTGCTGAGGACATCAAGAATCTTGCTGCTGATACGGCAGCCGAAGCCGGTCTTGGCCTGGTCGCACAGTGGGTCCTCGATCGGGAGATTGTCCTCGAGACCAGCCCCTCATCAAACCTGCAAACTGGTGCTGTTGAAGCCTGGGGCGCGACGATGGCTCACCACCCACTAGACGCCCTCTATCAGCTGGGTTTTGGGGTAACCATTAACACCGACAACCGGCTGATGAGCGGAACGACCTTGACCAAAGAACTGGGTCTCGTTGCTGAGGCGTTCAACTATGAGATTGATGACCTTCTGGCCCTCCAGTTGAACGCTGCGCAGGCCAGCTTCACCCAGTGGGACGCCAAAGAAGCGCTGGTCGACCGGCTCATCGAGGCCTACAGCCTTTAGGACAGGGACTCGAGAAGGCTCCTGACGGCGTTTTCGAGAGATCGGAGAGCCGCTTCCGCGTCGGGGCGGCTGGTGCCTGCAGTATCGAGATAGACCTTGATCTTGGGTTCCGTGCCACTGGGTCGAACAATCACCCGTGAGCCATCGGCCAGGTAGTAACGCAGGATGTTGTCCTTCGGGAAGTCATTGATGCCTGTCATGAAGTCATCTGCGGACACGACCACATGTTCTCCGATCCGTGCGGGCTGCTTTGCTCGCAGGACATCGGTGATTGGCGTGTCAGCCTTTGTCGGGTCAATCTTGATGGTGATTTGCCCCGAGGCAAATGCTCCGACTGTTTCCTCAATGGTCGTCAAGTAATCCCAGAGAGTTTTTCCTTTTCCAGCCATCTGATTCACGAGATCAATAATGGCCAGCGCCGCAGAGATTCCGTCTTTGTCGCGCACGACTTGTGGGTCGACTAGGTAGCCGAGCGCCTCTTCAAACCCGAACAGGAGATTCGGGACTCGGGAGACGTATTTGAAGCCGGTGAGGGTCTCCTGGTGGGAGAGGTCGAAGTGCTCTGCAATCTTCCCAAGCCACGGCGAACTGACGATGGAGTTGGCTAGTGCGCCGGTCTGCCCGGTCTTCTGAGCAGTCTCGGCCGCCCGCCAACCCAAGATTGCGCCGACCTGATTACCCGTCAAAGACGTGTATCCGGATGGCGAGGAGCCATCGGGGAGTGCGACCGCGAGCCGATCAGCATCGGGGTCATGCGCGATGATGAGATCGGCGTGAGTATCCCTTGCGCGGGCGAAAGCCAGGTGCAGTGCACCCTTTTCCTCGGGGTTGGGGAATGCCACGGTCGGGAAGAGCGGATCAGGTCTGAACTGCTCCTCCACCACAACGGGTGCCTGCAGTCCTGCTGCCTTCAGCACCGCGAGAAAAGTGTCACCGCCGACTCCATGCATTGGCGTGTAGACAACAGTGGGGGCGGAAGCGGGTTCGTCTGCCGGCGCAACGGCTGTCATCGTGTGGGAGATGTAGTCGGCGATGAGGCCCGAAGGCGTTGCGTGGATCAATTCATCGGTGCGCGGAATGGCATCGAAACGAAGCGTCGCTGCTATGGCGAGGATTTCTGCTTCGATGTCCGCGTCAATAGGAGGAACAATCTGAGATCCCTCATCGGCGCCGCCGAAATAGACCTTGTATCCGTTGTCCTGCGGTGGATTGTGGCTTGCGGTGATCATTACCCCGGCATCGCAACCGAGCTGTCGCACTGCGAAGGCAACAATGGGCGTTGGAACCTCGTGGGGGGTGAGCAAAACCTCGATGCCGTATCCGGACAGGACTTCGGCTGTGTCCCGGGCAAAGACTGCAGAGTTCTTCCTGGCGTCGTATCCGACGACCACACGCAGTGTCTGCGATGAGGGCTGGTGACGCCCCAGCAGGAACGCGGCAAGTCCTGCAGTCGTTTGAGACACGACCACGCGGTTCATGGCCGCTGGCCCAGAGCCAAGAGGTCCCCGGATACCAGCTGTGCCAAAGCTCAGGCGCGTGCTGAACTTCCGCTCGAGCACGGTCCGGGAATCCGGGTTTCCGGCTTCTGTGCCACCAATCAGCTCAGAGAGTTCCGCCGAGGTTTCGGGGTCAGGGTCCTGCGCTAGCCAGTCTCGCGCGAGTTGCAGAACGTTTGCAGAGTCGCTGGTCACAGCGCGAGGACAATCTTTGCCAGCAGGGCGCTAATCACCGGCTCAGCGGCTTTGCCGGAGTCGACCACTTCTTGGTGGCTCAGAGGATGAGGGGAAATGCCTGCGGCAAGGTTGGTGATGAGTGAAAGCCCCAACACCTCCATGCCGGCTTCTCTGGCGGCGATTGCTTCCAGGGCGGTTGACATGCCGACGATGTGACCGCCCATAGCCTTGGCCATCTGAACTTCCGCAGGAGTTTCGTAGTGCGGGCCACGAAACTGGACGTAAACGCCCTCATCAAGGCTCGGGTCAATGCTGCGGGCAACGTCCCGCAGCCGCTGGGAGTAAAGGTCAGTGAGGTCGATGAAGGTCGCGCCCTCGAGCGGGGATGAGGCGGTCAAGTTGAGGTGGTCAGAAATCAGGACCGGAGTGCCGGGTTTCCACGATTCCCTGATTCCCCCTGCTCCGTTGGTGAGAACCATCACTTTGGCGCCACACGCCGCCGCTGTTCGGACAGAGTGGACAACCGCCCGCACACCTTTGTCCTCGTAAAAGTGCGTTCTGGCACCCAGAACCAGGGCGTGTGAGCCGTTCTCGAGTCGAATCGATCTGATAGTGCCCGTGTGGCCTGGAATACCTGAGGCATGGAAGCCAGGGACATCGCTTGCTGGAATTTCGGCAACTGTCTCACCTAGAAGGTCGGCGGCTCTAGCCCAGCCACTGCCAAGGGTGAGAGCGACATCATGCCTCTGAACACCGGACAGTTTTTGGATGACGGCGGCGGCGTCGCTCGCCAAGGAGAAAGGGCTATCCGGTGCTTGAGAGGGCTTGGTAGACATGAAATTAGACTACCCAGGATTCGACGACGGAGTGCCCCGAGTATCTAGGAAATGACGGCGATAATCTGGCCGCCGGTAATCGAATCGCCGACATTCACACCGACCGATTCAACCGTTCCGTCCTTGGGCGCCATGATGGGCTGTTCCATCTTCATCGCCTCGAGCACACAGATAAGGTCACCGGCGACGACTGAGTCTCCCGCTGATACCAAGACCTTCACTACGGTGGCCTGCATGGGCGAGGAGATTGTGCCCTCGGTGCCGCCAGCACCGGCAAGCCGGGTGATCGCGCGCTTGGGTGCCTTGCCCAGACTGGCGTTCTGGCCAGCAGCAAAGATTCCAGCGGGGACCCCAACCTTCAGTCGCCGTCCCTCGACTTCGACGACGACAGTGCGATACAGCTCGCCCTGGTCGAAGCCATCCTCAATTGCGCCTTCCCAGGGTTCAATCTCAGTCGCGAACTCGGTTTCAATCCAGCGAGTATGAACCGCAAAATCGTCGGCCTTCGATGCAGCGAAGGCTGGGTTTTCCAGGACAACGCGGTGGAAAGGAATGACGGTCGGCAGACCGGTGATTTCAAATTCTTTGAGGGCGCGACGCGCTTTCTCGATCGCGTCCTTCCTCGTTGCGCCAGTAACGATGAGCTTCGCCAAAAGAGAGTCAAATGCCCCGGTGATGACATCACCGGTGGTGATTCCAGAATCCACCCGGACACCAGGGCCTCCGGGGAAGCGAATGGTGTGAATGGGTCCGGGTGTTGGCAGGAAGCCTCGGCCAGGGTCTTCTCCGTTGATGCGGAACTCAATCGAGTGTCCGTGGCGGGGAGGGTCTGAGTACTCGAGAAGACCGCCCTCGGCGATTCTGAACTGTTCCCGCACGAGATCTATTCCGGTGATCTCTTCAGAGACGGGGTGTTCGACCTGGAGGCGGGTGTTGACCTCGAGGAAGGAAATGGTGCCGTCCTTGCCAATGAGGAACTCGCACGTTCCAGCCCCGATGTAGCCAGCTTCCTTCAGGATTGCTTTGGAAGAGTCATAGAGGATGCGCTCTTGTTCATCGGAAAGGAAAGGGGCAGGCGCCTCCTCGACTAGCTTCTGGTGACGACGTTGGAGAGAACAGTCTCTGGTGGAAACGACGACCACCTTGCCCGCCGCATCAGCCAAACACTGGGTCTCGACGTGTCGCGGCTTCTCGAGGTACTTCTCTACGAAGCATTCACCGCGGCCGAAGGCCGCGACTGCCTCGCGGGTCGCCGACTCGAATGCCTCGGGGATCTCTTCGATGGTGTGGGCAACCTTCAGCCCGCGTCCGCCACCGCCATGGGCAGCCTTGATGGCGACCGGAACCCCATACTTCTTGGCAAAGGCGACGATTTCTTTGGCATCGTTGGCCGGCTCGCTGGTGCCAGGCGCCAGTGGAGCATTCACCTTCTGGGCGATATGCCGGGCAGAAACCTTGTCGCCAAGAGCGCGAATGGCTGAGGGCGGTGGGCCAACCCAAATTAGCCCTGCATCAATGACCATCTGAGCAAAGTCAGCATTTTCAGAGAGGAATCCATAGCCCGGGTGGATTGCGTTCGCCCCCGACCGTTTCGCAATGGAGAGGATCTTTTCTGGGACCAAGTAAGTCTCAGCACTGGTGTTGCCGTTGAGGGCATAGGCCTCATGAGCAAGGCGGACAAACCGGCCGTTGCGGTCTTGATCCGCATAGATGGCGACCGTGTTAATCCCTGCGTCTTTCGCGGCTCGAATCACCCGAACAGCGATTTCACCTCGGTTGGCAATCAGTAACTTCGAAATAGCGGCCACACCGAGAGTTTAGGGCGAAAGACAAGCCACTGGTCGTAGCTCTAGTCCAAACGAATCAAGAAATCTTTGGTCCTGAACTACAGCGGAATGTTGCCGTGTTTTCCGACTGACACTCGAGGTGTCTTTGTTCGCAATGCCCGCAAGCCTTTAACGATGACGCTTCTGGTGGCGGCGGGCTCGATAACGCCATCGATTTCACCGCGCTCAGCTGCAAGGAACGGGCTTGCCACGCTGTAGGTGTACTCGCTAGCGAGCCTTGCTCGCACTGCTTCAACGTCTTCGCCTGCATCTTCAGCTTTCTTGAGGTCACCCCGATACAGAATGTTGACCGCTCCTTGACCACCCATTACGGCAATTTCCGCAGTTGGCCAGGCGAAGTTGAGGTCAGCGCCGAGCTGTTTGGAGCCCATAACGATGTACGCGCCTCCATAGGCCTTGCGGGTGATGACTGTAATCAATGGAACGCTCGCTTCTGCGTAGGCGTAGAGGAGCTTTGCCCCACGGCGAATGACTCCCGTCCACTCCTGGTCAGTTCCCGGCAAGTAGCCGGGAACGTCGACCAGGGTGATAATCGGGATTCCAAACGCGTCGCAGAAGCGAACAAAACGCGCTGATTTCTCACCGGCGTCGATGTTTAGCGTGCCAGCCATGTGGTTGGGCTGGTTGGCAATAATTCCGACACTGCGACCTTCGACGCGACCAAATCCAATAACGATGTTGGGCGCAAAGAGCGGTTGGACTTCGAGGAAGGAACCAGAGTCCACGATGCCTTCGATAATCGCGACGACGTCGTAAGGGACGGACGCGCTGTCGGGGATGACTTCGTTCAGGCGGCGGTCGCGGTCGGTGATTTCGACATCGATGTCGGATGCGTACACCGGGGGAGACACCTCGAAGTTGTCGGGCAGGTAAGACAGCAGAACCCTGGCGTAGTCGAAAGCGTCTGTTTCATCGCTTGCCAAATAGTGGGCAACACCGGAGACCTTGTTGTGGGTGAGTGCTCCACCGAGCTCTTCCATACCCACGTCTTCACCGGTTACTGCCTTGATAACGTCGGGGCCGGTCACAAACATCTGGCTGGTCTTGTCGACCATGATGACGAAGTCAGTCAACGCTGGGGAGTAGACGGCCCCACCAGCGGCTGGACCACACTTCCGCTTGAAGATTTCGCCATACTTCCCGAGCGCAGTCACACCCTCTTGGATTCTTGCCCCACCAGAATCCAAGATTCCAATGATGGGAACCTTGGTGGACAGCGCAAAGTCCATGACCTTGATGATCTTGTCGCCCGCAACCTCACCCAGAGACCCGCCAAATACGGTGAAGTCCTGACTGAAGAGCGCAACCTGGCGACCGTGAATGGTGCCCACTCCGGTAACGACAGAGTCGCCATAGGGGCGCTTCGCGTCCATGCCAAACGCTGATGAGCGGTGACGAACAAATTCATCGAACTCGACGAACGAACCCTTATCGAGGAGCATCTCGATGCGCTCCCGGGCAGTCATCTTGCCCTTAGCGTGCTGTTTCTCGATTGCGGCTTCACCGCTCGCGGTGACCGCTTCGTGGTAGCGGGCTTTGAGGTCAGCAATGCGCGCGGCAGTGGTGGGCGAGGTCGGCTCGGAGCTGTCGGCTTTCACGCGATTTACCCTACTCGCATCGAGAGAAATCTAGGGGGTGGTAAACGTGCTGTTGCGCCACTTAGCCCACTCCAGCGCCAAGAGCTGCAGTCTGTGTCTCCAGGGATTGCGCACAGCCAACGCGGCGGCCTTCATGCGAAGCGGCGGTCTGTCGGGGTTCCAGCTTGACCAGGATTCCCACGAGTAGCGCAGGGGGCGCTCTTGGATCATCCAATATGCGGCAAATTTTTGTGCCGGGTGGGGGTCTGGACTCCAGGGTTTCAGGAGCTCAGCGGTGACGCCGCTGGGTTCTAGCACCTGGCGAATATCTGCGATCAAGTCCCACTGGCTTGCCTGCGTGACCCACACCGGTTTGCCCAACATGCTGGCTTCTACCCCAATGGTGGATCGCTCAACGATGACGTAGTCAGCGCGTGTAATCAAGTCATAGGAATTGACGCTGTCGTTATGCCAGTAAACCTTCAGGGTGGGGTGGTTGGCCGCCAGCGTCTTCACGTCGCGGATCTCGCGAAGAAAATAGCGACGGCTCTTGGAGCCAAGGTTCGGGTGCAGGCGAAGGACTAGGTCAACGCCCGACTTTTCAAGAATCGACATCATCAGGTCAAACGCTTCGAACTGATGCGCCCATGAATCAATCGTCCACATCGGTCCGAATGCCAGGAATTCATCGAAGGATGAGGCAAAGAAGACCGCCGTCTTTCGATCCGACGATGTCTCCAGAGGGCCGGCCTGCCAGAGCCCGGAGAAGTTGTTGGTTCCGCCGGTGGGCGCCATGCGCAGTGATAGCCATTCCTTTGCCAATACCTCGATCTCCTTGCGGCTGAGTCTCTTGGTGAGTGGGTCAATTTCTGCTTGAGAGGCAAGCCGATCGTGGGGCTGAGTACTTCCGGCATAGTAAGAATTTGGTCGTGCCCGACCGTTTTCATACAGGGTGACGGGAATTCCGTAGTGCTCGGCAACTCGTCGGGCCGCTTTTTGGCGAGAGGTGCGCCCATTGGGAATGAACACCGCGTCTGGCGGAGCTGCTGACCACAGCGCATCGAGTGCCCAGTATGTTGCGAGGGCACAGCGATGAAGCTCTGAGCGCAAGCTAGTGACCGCTCTGGTGTTTGGAAGCTCGTGCACTCGGAAATACGTCAACAACTCTGACTCAATCGCCGTATCGACATCACTGCGGTGTTCGTCTCTCACCTGCGCCCCACTACCGGAGGGGGCTGAGGGTTCAACGATGGTGGCGCCGAGCGAGCGAACCACATCGCCAAAGGCCTGGTGTTTGGCCTGGTGGCCCAGCATTCTTGCCACCCAGGTGGGCGGCAAATCTTGAGAAATAGTGGTCCACCTACCGATATCGAGGACTTCGACGCTCGCCCCAGTATCGCGCTGGTCAGCGATAAGGGACGCGACTACGGAGCGGGATTTCTCTGTGGCACCGATGTAGTGAACGACGCAGACTTTCGTCAAGACGAACTCCTACGTCGAAGCCACCCCACGAGAGGTGCACCAAAGGGCCCAGCGATGGCGAGAAGCCGGAGGAACCACCCAGCCAGAGCGCCTTTGCCGGTGTGGAGTCGTCCGCTGAAGAGTGCCTCCCTGGCCAGCCGTTTGAGTTCGGGGTGGAGCGGCGTGGAAGCGAACTTGGTCAGCATTGCCGCTTCCGAAGCGAACCAATACTTCCAGCTGGGGTTCACGTCCTCCCATCCGCGGGAATGGCGACGCACGAGGTGCCAGGGCTTCACCGGACCCGAGTAGTGAATCAGGCTCGAGCGATCAAGTTCCGTCTGTTGGGCATGCCAACTGGAAAGGAAATTGAATCGCACATCAATGGCGTGGTAATTGTCCTTGTAGAGAGTGTTGAAGAGATGTTGCTCGGAACTAAACCGTTTCTCGGGAAGGTTGGCGAGCTCTGCGACCCAGGGCGCCCGCGGCTCCGCTGTCCAGCCGAGCACACCCGCATTGAATCCTTCAAAGCGGGTGTGGGGGCTCTCGAGTTTTTGCGCGACCACGAGTGATGCTCCTGCAGGTGCTGCCAGGAGGGTGTCGAAGAAATCGTCCCAACCGTCTCTGGCAACAATGTCAAGATCGATCCACAGGTGGGGCTCTGGGACCTGGTCAGAAATCACAAACTTCGAGAACGTGGTGATGGTGAGATGGCGCCGCTCAGTGAAGAGTGGGTGTGCGGTGAGTTCGCGGACATCGTGGGGGATACCGAGCGCTTGCAGAAACGCCCCAACAAACTGACGATGTGTCGCACTGAGCTTGCCCGTGAAGAATCCCACGATGACCGAAAAAGGTTCTTTTGCCGTGGTCGTCAGGGAATGCAGAAGAACACAGAAGGCATAGACCATGTGGTCATCAAGTGCGACGGCCACAACCCGCGCGGGCGCGGACTTGGAGGGAGACTTCGGATTCACCGGATGCCTCTCGTGCTGGGAATCAATGCAGGGGGTGGGTGCCTCGGGGCACTCTGGAGGACAGAGGACCCAGCAACCCGACAACGACTCGACCGAGTGGGCCAAGAGTTACAAGA
>JNSD01000011.1 GCA_000754445.1 actinobacterium acMicro-4
CCGCATTTCAAACTCTTGGCGCTTCGTGCGCTTGGACTTGCGCGACTTGCTCTTGCCGCCACCGCGCCCAAACGCACCAGCGGTGCCACCACCGGGACCGCGACCGCGGCCACCAGCGCCGGGACGACCACCGGGACCGCCTGCGCCTCCGGGGCCACCAGGACCGCCACCACCCGGGCGGCCTGCGCCGGGTCCGGCAAATCCCGCACCTGCAGGGCGACCGGGGCCACCGCTGCGTTGCAAGAAGGGCGCGCGCGCACCAGTACCACGATCATCGGGCCTACGAGCGGCAACGCCTTCACCCGGTCGGGCGGTGCCAGGCCGCGCCATACCCTGAGCCGAGGCAAACGGATTGTTTCCAGGACGAGGAATACCAGGCCGCGCCATGCCCTGAGCCGAAGCAAAAGGATTATTTCCAGGACGAGGAATGCCCGTGGAGGAACGAGGCTTATCGACCGGCGGTGCGCTTGCGGGAGCCGGTGTCTCACCGCCAGCGCTTGGCGAATCAGAGATGGGTGCTGGCACAACCGAGGCTGGCGCTTCGGGCGCTGGAGCGGGGGCTGGCTTCGACGCTGCGGGTTTCGCAACCGGGGCGACGGGGACAACACCTTCTTTGGCGAAGGCGGCCTTGAGCTTACGAGCAACAGGGGGCTCGATGAGCGCGCTTTGAGTCGATACCCAATTCCGCGGCGATCTCGTGCACGCGTGGTTTTCCCGCCACAATTCTCCTGTCTGGGCACTCCCAGTCAGGGCGTGCCTCTACCTACAAACGAGACTCATTTCGAGCCGCTCATGAGGTTTCCATTAGCCATTCAGCCTGTTCTTATTTGAGGTCGGTCGACCTGCTGAGTTCTTCTACGGCCGAGCAATCCAGAGCCGGACCCTGTTTAAGGGCCCTGTTCCATGCTCGTCGTTGGAGAGAGCGGTTCACACAATCGGACTTGGGATGCACCCAAGCGCCCCGCCCGTGTTCACGACCACGCTCATCCACGACTACCTTGTTGTCTTTTGCTACACACCGCAGAAGATTCTCTGTGGTGTCTACCAAGTGACAGCCGAGGCAGCGCCTGACTGTCCCCATCTTACCCCCCTCGCGGCGGTCTTTTCTCGCCACAGTGACTCGTGGGTCTAGGAATCCATCACAGAATCGGGCTGAATATCAATTTTTGCCCCGGTCAATTTCGCGGCGAGCCTCGCATTTTGGCCCTCTTTGCCAATAGCCAAAGACAGCTGGTAGTCGGGGACTAACGCGCGAACCTGCTTCAGTGCCTCGTCCAGGACGAATGCGCTGGTGACCTTAGCGGGGCTCAAGGCGTTGGCCACAAACTGGGCAATGTCATCGGAGTGATCAACGATGTCAATCTTTTCCTCGCCCAGTTCGTTCTGCACCGCCCTGACCCTCTGGCCCAATTCGCCAATACAGGCGCCCTTGGCGTTGAGGCCTGGTTCCAGCGCACGGACCGCGATTTTAGTTCGGTGGCCGGCTTCTCTGGCCACCGAGGTGATTTCCACCGAGCCTTTGTGAATCTCTGGCACCTCAAGGGCAAACAAACGCCGCACCAGACCCGGGTGGGTCCTGCTCACCGTGATGGAGGGGCCCTTGAGACCTTTTTCAACCTTGGTGACATAGACCCGCAAGCGCGACCCGTGTTCATACACCTCACCAGGAACCTGCTCCTCGGGGGGAAGGATTGCTTCCACTTCACCAAGGTTGATGTGAATCATGCGGGGGTTTGGCCCCTGCGCCACAATTCCCGAGACGATATCGCCGTCTTTGCCCCGATATTCGCCAAGAATTCGGTCGTCACCAATGTCCCGCAAGCGCTGATTGATGACCTGTTTGGCTGCGTGAGCGGCAATGCGACCGAAATCCTCGGGGCTATCGACCTCTTCGCCGGTTTTTTCACCCTCATCGTTGAGAATCGGCGTGTAAATGACGACGTGACCAGTTTTTCGGTCGAGTTCCACCCGTGCGCGCGGCGCGTTGGGGTCAACTCGGTTGCCACGGAAATCCGCTACCCCCGTGTGTTTTTCGTAGGCGGTAAGAATCGCCTGTTCGATGATAATCACGAGTTCATCAAAGGGGATCTCTCGCTCTGACTCCATGAGCTTGAGCACGCTCAGGTCAATATCCATGAGGGCCCCTCCTGTTCGATTGTGTGTGAAACCCTAGACGCTAGCACCCCCTCTCGCGGCTAGCGAGCGAGGACCGAGGGAACGTCAGCGAGGGAAATGTCGGATTTTTCCCCGGTGCGGCGGTTCCAGTACTCGACCTGACCCTCGGCGGCTCCCCGGCCAACGATGATGATGTGGGGAACACCGAGAATTTCTGCGTCTGCGAACTTAACACCCGGAGAAAGCCTGGGACGGTCGTCATAGAGAACATCCTGGCCAGCGGCCTCCAAGTCAGCAGACAACTTCTCTGCCACATCAAAGACAATCTCATCCTTACCGGCAGCGACAATGTGGACGTCAAAGGGCGAAATGACCTCTGGCCAGATCAATCCCTTGTCGTCGTGGTTACCCTCGGCGAGGACCGCGACCAGCCTCGTGACACCGATGCCGTAGGAACCCATGGTGACGGTGACGAGCTTGCCGTTCTCATCGAGCACCTGAAGGCCAAGAGCCTCTGCATATTTGCGCCCGAGCTGGAACACGTGACCAATTTCCATGCCCCTCGCGGCAACAATGGGGCCTGATCCATCGGGGGCAAGGTCTCCTGCTCGCACTTCTGCGATATCAACGACGCCATCGGGAGTGAAGTCTCTGCCACACACCAGGTTGAACACATGCTTTTCGTGTTCGTTCGCTCCGGTGACCCAGGCGGTCCCCTCCACCACGCGAGGGTCCACCATGAAGGCAATCCCGGTCGAGGACTTCTCCCCCAGGACAGGCCCCGCGGATGACCACGGCCCGATATATCCCTTGACGAGGCCCTTGTGCTTGGCGAAATCGTCTTCGGTGGCAGCTTCGACAGCGCGGGGCGCGAAGGCCACCTCGGCTCGTTTCAGATCGACGTCACGATCGCCAGGAACGCCAACAACGACGAGTTCGCGGGATCCATCGAGCCCGGTGAGAGCGAGTACGACGTTCTTGAGGGTGTCTGCGGCACCCCATGTGCCAGAGTCTCTCGGGTGGCGGTCATTGGCAAGCGCCACCAGGGTGTCAATGGTCGGAGTGTCAGGTGAATCAAAGACAACCGGAGCGGGTGTCTTGCTCGCGTCGAGTGCTGCCGGTGGCGTGA
Source organism: actinobacterium acMicro-4 (assembly GCA_000754445.1). GTDB lineage: Bacteria > Actinomycetota > Actinomycetes > Actinomycetales > Microbacteriaceae > Pontimonas. Next base: position 3,245 of record JNSD01000011.1, read on the forward strand.
CCCTAAAGGCCTCCACATTGGCTGCGTAACCACCATCGGTGCGAACGAAGGTATCTTCACCAACATCGGTGGGGTGCAAGAATTCTTCACTGCGTGAGCCGCCCATCGCACCGGCATCGGCCAGCACAATCACATACTCCAAGCCCAGGCGCTGGAAAATGCGCTCGTATGCATCCCTTTGCGACTGGTAGCTCTTCTCAAGCCCCTCGTCCGTGTAGTCAAAGGAGTAGGCGTCCTTCATGGAAAACTCGCGGCCTCGCAAGAGACCAGCGCGAGGCCTGGCCTCATCGCGGTACTTGTCTTGAATTTGATAAATTACCAAGGGCAAGTCTTTATAACTGGAGTAGAGATCCTTCACCGTCAGCGTGAATACCTCTTCGTGAGTGGGAGCCAGCAGGTAATCTGCACCTTTTCGGTCCTTGAGGCGGAAGATTCCATCGCCATACTCGTCCCATCGACCGGTTGCCTCATAAGGCTCCCTCGGCAACAACGCGGGGAAGTGCACCTGCTGAGCCCCCGCGCGCTGCATTTCTTCGTGAACAACGCGCTCTACCTTCTGACGAACCTTCAGACCAAGTGGCAACCACGCAAAAATTCCGGGCGCTTGTCGACGGATATATCCAGCGCGCACCAACCACTTGTGGCTTGCAACATCAGCGTCAGCGGGATCCTCGCGAAGGGTGCGCACAAAGAGGGTGCTCAGACGGGTAACCACCCGACCAGACTAGCGGGCTATCTGCTGGTGATGACTTCTGGCGTGCCCTGTGGGGCACCCGGCATCGAGGCCGCGAGACGATTCGCTTCTTCGATCAGGGTCGCCACAATCTCGCTCTCGGGAACCGTCTTGATGACCTCACCCTTGACAAAAATCTGGCCCTTGCCATTACCACTGGCAACTCCAAGGTCCGCTTCCCTGGCTTCACCCGGACCATTAACAACGCAGCCCATAACCGCCACACGAAGCGGAACCGTCATTCCCTCGAGTCCCTTGGTGACATCCTCGGCCAGCGTGTACACATCAACTTGAGCCCGACCGCAACTCGGACAGGACACAATTTCCAGTTTGCGCTCGCGCAAGTTCAACGACTCGAGGATCTTCAGGCCAACCTTGACCTCTTCTGCGGGAGGAGCAGAGAGCGACACCCGGATGGTGTCACCGATGCCCTCCGCGAGCAGAACCCCAAAAGCGACTGATGACTTGATCGTGCCCTGGAACGCTGGACCGGCTTCTGTTACTCCCAAGTGCAGCGGCCAATCCCCGGCTGCCGCAAGCTGGCGATAAGCCTTCACCATGACGATGGGGTCATTGTGTTTCACTGAAATCTTGAAGTCGTGGAAATCGTGTTCCTCAAAGAGGCTCGCCTCCCACACGGCGCTCTCCACGAGGGCCTCGGCGGTGGGCTTGCCGTACTTCTCCAAGAGCCTGGGGTCGAGCGATCCCGCGTTAACACCGATGCGAAGGCTCACCCCCGCAGCTTTAGCGGCAGTTGCAATCTCGCCCACACGGTCGTCAAACTTCTTGATGTTTCCGGGGTTCACACGAACCGCGGCACACCCCGCATCAATTGCCTGGAACACGTATTTCGGCTGAAAGTGAATGTCTGCGATGACAGGAATCTGGCTCTTCTTGGCGATAATGGCCAGCGCGTCGGCGTCGTCCTGAGTGGGCACCGCGACGCGCACGATGTCGCAGCCCGTTGCGGTGAGTTCAGCGATTTGTTGAAGGGTGCCGTTGATGTCGGTGGTCTGTGTGGTCGTCATCGACTGCACGCTCACCTGAGCGCCGCCTCCCACGAGGACTTTGCCGACCTTGATTTGACGAGAAATGCGGCGCGGAGCAAGGACCTCGGGGGTCTTCGGCATTCCTAAGTTAACAGCGGGCACGTGACGGATTTCCTTCCTGGGCACAACTCTCGGCGAAGCCACTAGTCAGACTAAGCCTAAAGCCTGAAGCTCCACTGACTCCGCTGGATCGAGCTCACGTTTAGGAGAAGAGCTTGATGGGGTTGACGATGTCGGCATACATCAGCAACACACTCATCGACGCGAGCACGATGATGACCACGAGTGTGAGGGGAATGAGTTTTCTGGCGTCAACCGGTCCGGGATCAGCTTTGCCCTGGAACCGATAGAGCTTGCGGCGCACTTCATCGACAATCCCCACAGCGACGTGACCGCCATCAAGGGGCAACAGTGGCACAAGGTTGAAGACAAACAGTGCCACGTTCAACGAGGCAAGAATTCCAATCAGGCTCGCAATTCGGTCGGACACGGCGAGTGAATCCACCGATGCTATTTCCCCTGCGATGCGCCCCACCCCCACGACGCTCAGTGGGCCATTCGGGTCGCGCTCGGCTGGACCAAAGGCGGCCTCTGCCACGTCGACAAGGCGCTGTGGCAGGGTCAGGATGACGCGCACGACACCCACCACGTTGTCCCACACAGCCGGTAAGACAGCGGTGATGGGCTGGGACTGGTTCTCAACCGCGGATCCGATCCCGACAAAGCCGACGTATTCGATGACGGGGTTGCCCTCGCCATCCACCAGGACCTGCCCGGAATCATCAAAGGCGTATCGTTCACTCAATAGCGGTGTCACGCTGAGGCTCAGGATCTCACCGGAGCGATCAATACCGAGCTGCACGGGATTCCCGGGAGAGGCGCGGATCACTTCTGTCACGGAAATCCACTCGTCCATGGCGACCCCGTTGATCGACACAATGAGATCTCCCGGCAGCAAACCCGCGGCAGCACCGGGTGCGGCTGGATCGCCGGGAAGACATTCACTACGGGATTCAGTCGCTGGAACAACGCACTCGGAGACACTGCCCACTCTCAAGCTCAGGCCCGGAATACCGAAGCCCACCAACACCACCGCGTAGAGAACAATCGCAATGAGCAGGTTCATCAACGGTCCACCGAGCATGATGGTGATGCGCTTGTAGAGAGCGAGTTGATAGAAACTCCTGGCCGCTAGTTCAGCATCATCAGGCAATCCCTCCGGGCGGGACTCATCCCCGACGACGCGGTCAAGAAAACCAGTGGTGGACGTTTCTGGCGCTTGCCCGGCAGTCTTTGGCGCATACATACCAGCCATCGCGACGTATCCACCGAGAGGGATCGCTTTGAGTCCAAACTCGGTGTCGCCTTTTTTTCTCGAAAAAATTGTGGGTCCAAACCCAATCATGAACTGGGAAATATAGACCCCAAACTTCTTGGCCGGAGCGAAATGCCCCCACTCGTGAAGAGCAATCGAGAGCATCAAGCCCACAAAAACAACGAGGACACCAAGAGTAAAGAGCAGCGCAGATTCCACGGCCACACTCTAACCCGGCGGACTGACGATGACCCGCGAGGCCGCTACTGTGCCATTCGGGCAATCACCCGATCAGCGTGTTCACGAGCGTGGCGCTCGGCATCGAGAACCGCTTCAAGGGACATTTCCTGTGGCTCGTGTGCCTCCACGACCTCGGTGATGACATCGGTGATGGAGACAAAGCCCAACTCGCCTCGATGAAACGCAAACACCGCCTGTTCGTTAGCTGCATTGAACACTGCCGGGAAAGTGACTCCCCTGGCGCCAGCACTCTTCGCTAACTCAACAGCGGGGAACGCCTCGTTGTCGAGTGGTTCGAAGGTCCAGGTGTGGGCCTTGCTCCAATCCACGCCAGGAATCACGCCTGGCACCCGGTCTGGCCAATTCATGCCAAGGGCGATCGGCAAACGCATATCCGGCGGTGAACACTGGGCGATGGTCGAGCCGTCACTGAACTCGACCATCGAGTGCACCACCGACTGAGGGTGAACGGTCACCTGGATACGCTCAAAAGGAATATCAAACAGCAGGTGCGCCTCGATCACCTCGAGCCCTTTGTTCACGAGCGTCGCCGAGTTTGTAGTCACGACAACGCCCATGTCCCAGGTGGGATGAGCGAGTGCTTGCTGGGGTGTGACATCGAGGAGCGAGCTTCGCTCCCGCCCACGGAAGGGGCCCCCGCTGGCCGTGACCACTAAGGAGGCCACTTCCGCAGCGGTACCAGCACGGAGAGCCTGAGCCAGGGCCGAATGCTCAGAGTCCACCGGGACAATCTGATCGGGGCGCTTCTTCGCCCGGGTGACGAGCTCTCCCCCCACAATCAAGCTTTCTTTATTGGCGAGTGCCAAGGTTGCTCCGGATTGCAGTGCTGCCAGGGTGGGCGCCAGTCCAACAGACCCGGTGATGCCATTGAGCACCACGTCGGCTCGCACATCGCCAACGAGTCGCGCTGCATCGCTAGCGCCAAAGACCACTCGTTGCTTGGGGACCCCATACGCATCCGCTTGCGCCATAGCCAGGTCGCGATTGGTGCCAGCAGCAAGTCCCACAATTCGAAAAAGGTCAGGGTTTTTGGAGACCACCTCAAGGGCCTGAGTTCCAATCGAGCCGGTGAATCCCAGGATGATGACCTCACGCACGGGCGAGTTCCGATGCGGTGAGGGAGCGCACGGTGCGATCAATCGTGCACTGGCCCAGCACCCGCTCACCGACATACACCACGGCGCTTTGGCCGGGCGCAACGCCGAGGAGGGGCTCGGTGAGACGAATAATCAGTTCGCCGCCCTCCACCCTGGCTAGGGCGTCCACTGGGTCAGCGTGTGCTCGGACTTGCACCTGGCAGGCGAACTCGGAGCATCCGAAACCACCCTCGTCACTGCGATCTTCTGCAAGGCCAGAGGCCACAGGGTCCGCACCGGCAAAGCTCATCATCGATCCAGCCAACTCAGAAATCGCGAGTGCTTCTTTGGGCCCCACAATGACCTCGTTGGTCTTGGGGCGCACTTCCAAGACAAAGCGGGGTTTGCCATCAGCGGCCGGGAAGCCCAGCTGCAGCCCTTTGCGCTGACCGACCGTGAAGGCGTGGGCACCCTCGTGGGAACCAACAATCTGGCCTTCGTGGTCAATCACCGAGCCGGTTTCCGACCCCACACGCTCCGCGAGCCATCCCCTGGTGTCTCCATCGGGAATAAAACAAATGTCGTGGCTATCGGGCTTAGTCGCCACCACAAAGCCACGACGCTTGGCCTCCTCCCGAACCTCCGCCTTGGAGGGCGTGTCGGCAAGCGGGAAATAGCAGTGATCCAGCTGATTGGTGCGCAACACACCAAGGACATAGGACTGGTCTTTCGCCCAGGCTGCCGCCCGGTGAAGTTCTTTACCGTGTGGCCCCTCGACAACCTTGGCGTAGTGGCCAGTTGCTACAGCGTCGAAGCCCAGCGCCAGAGCGCGCTCGAGAACGGCCTGAAACTTGATGTGTTGATTACAGCGCATGCAGGGGTTCGGGGTTCGACCCTCACGGTACTCATCGATGAAGTCTTGAACCACATCAGCCGCGAAGCGCTCAGAAAAATCCCACACATAAAACGCAATCCCCAGCGAATCGGCAACCCGTCTGGCGTCCATAGAATCTTCAATTGTGCAACAGCCGCGCGAGCCAGTGCGCAGTGTGCCGGGCATCCGCGCGAGGGCTAGGTGAACACCGACGACCTCGTGGCCTGCCTCCAGCGCCCGCGCAGCAGCAACGGCGCTATCGACCCCGCCGCTCATCGCTGCTAGAACTTTCACGTTCCTCAGTGTAGATACAAACCCCCACCGTCTGCCCAGAAAACAATCCCCCGGGCCTAGGCGGGTGCCGCCATTCCGGCAGCACTGGCGCGCTCCACGACCGAGGCGAACACGGAGATCACCTGATCAACATCGGCTTCGGTGGTGGAGTAGCTGAGGCTAAAGCGCAGAGCACCCCGGGCGTCGGACTCACTCACGCCCATCGCGAGAAGAACATGGGATGCCTCAGCAACGCCGGCCTGGCAGGCTGAACCGGTCGAGACATGAATACCGTGCTGATCGAGCAGATAGAGCAGAACATCACCCTCGCACCCGGGCACAGTGATGTGCAGATTACCCGGCAAACGCTCGGTTGACCCGCGCACAACGATGCCCTGAACCTTCGCCTGCAGACCCAGCATCAACCGATCACGCAGGAGAGCCAGGGCTCGGACGCCCTGTTGGCGGTTGGCCTCCCTGGCCTCCAGGGCAACCGCAAAGCCCACCGCGCCTGCCACATTCAAGGTTCCTGAGCGTTGGCGCTGTTGTTCCCCCCCGTGATGCAGGGCTTCCCACGCGGGCGCATGTCTCGAGAGCACGAGGGCTCCCACCCCCACTGGTCCCCCCACCTTGTGGGCAGAGATACTCATTGCCGTAGTGCCTAAATCTCTGAAGCTCACCGGTATGTAGCCAAGCGCTGCTACAGCGTCCACATGGGTCGCCACCTGGTGCGCCCTGGCAATCTCAACAATCTCTTCAACGGGCTGGAGGGAGCCCACCTCGTTATTTGCTACCAGGGTGCTCACCACAGCCACCGGGTGGGACTCCAGGAGAGAGTCAAGCTCTGCGGTGTTCATCACCCCGAACTCATCCACACCAGGAGCAAGCCAGGTCGCCCCCCGGGACACCAGCCACGCCAGCGCATCCAAGGTCGCGTGATGCTCAGCCTGGGTAGCGACGATGGCGCCAGGGTTCGAGGGATCAGCTTTCTGGGCGGCCCAGAGTGCCCCCTTCAGAGCGGCGTTGATCGCCTCGGTCCCACCGGAGGTCAGAACAACTTCAACGGGTTCTGCATCAATTACGGCAGCGATGCGTTCCCTGGCGTCCTCGAGGACGGAGCGGGCCCTCTGCCCGGCCTGGTGAATCGACGACGGATTCCCCACCACATCAAGCGCCTCACGATAAGCCTGCTTGACCTCGTCGGTCATGGGGCTGGTGGCCTGGTGGTCGAGATAGACGCCCATCAAGGGTCCTAGAACATCAGAGAAGACAGCCGATTGCGGGCTTGCTTCACTGGCTCAGTGGTGGCTCCGGCCAGGATGAAGTAGGCCAAAAGCC
>JNSD01000012.1 GCA_000754445.1 actinobacterium acMicro-4
ACCACCGGTTGGTGGGGTGACCCTGCCGGTCACCCCACCCTTAGCCGCGAGGGCGAGGACCTGCTCGAGAACTGCCTTGATATCTGGCTCTGGTGGGATGCCCTGGAACAGCGGGACCGGCTGACCCGCCACAAGACCAACCACGGTGGGGATTCCCTGAATGCCGAGTGCCCGAACCAGCTCTGGAGCGTTTTCACCGCGGACTGTGCCAAGCACAAAAGCTCCCGCGTAGGACTCGATGAGCGGCCCGAGTGCGGGGGCGAGCTCACCGCCATAAACCTCAAGGATTACCGGAACACGCTTGGAGAGCTCGACTAGCTCACCAATGGTGGTGTCGTCCACGTCCCGGACCAGGGGGCTCGCCGGGGCACCAGAGGGGGCTTCGGTGGCATGTTTGCGCACCAAGCTGGAGAGATCAAGGGCTCCGTGCAAGGCGGGTCCGCCCAGTGGACTACTCACTGTCAACTTCCTTTGCTCCCACAAGGCTGTAGGTATAGCCCAGCACACGGATACCCTCGTCAGAACCAACCGGGGGCACATACCAAAGTACTTGGATATTGGACGTCACTTCGAACCCCCGCGTGGATTGCGAAAGGGACGTGAGCGCCCGCACCGCGATGCTTGCGTTAACCGAAGCGCCCAACTGCGCCGGGGTCACTCTTTCGACTTCCTGGAGCGTGGCCATTACCAGAGCGCCACCATCGGCGGTCGCGAAGGCGACGACTTCGTTCTCCGTGGGCGTGGTCTCCCAGTCCACAAAGACCGTGGTGCCAAAAGACTCTTGCCTAAGCGCTGCCGCCTCGGGACCCAACTGAATAAACAAGCGATCCGTAGCTAGGGCAAAGCCTGGGGCATACGGACTCGCAGTTCCCTGGTTAATCACATCGGCGTAGTGCTCGGCCACCTCATTTGGCGACAAACGAAGCAGCTTGGAGTCGGGTGACAACCTCGCTGATCCCAAACTGGCCGGGGGAAGATTAGGAATCTGCACCTGGGGGGCCAGCACGAGGGCATAGCTCAAGCGGTAATCCGAGCGCGGGTTTTCCTGAGAGAGCACCACTCCAACAGAGGGTGATTCCAGATCATCCTCATCTTGAATAATCCCAAAAACACTGCGCGGCCAGGTGGTTGTCTGTTGTGGCAGAACAAGGCGAATGGGTGAGGCCACGATTGGCGTCAGAGTCCCCGACGCTGGGTCTGCTCGCCTGATGATATACGCAGCACGCCGGGCAGCCAGAGTGGGTTCTCCCACGCGGTCGGCCAAACGGTTAACCGCAAGTTCCTCATCCGCTGCCTGAATCTTCGCGGCAATCTTGGCCAAGATACTCGAGAACTGCAGCTCTGTGACCGCCGGATAGGGAACCACCAGGGGGGCTTGCGTTTGGTTGGCGGTCTCGTCGACCTCGACCAGCGCTGGCTCCGGGACGCATCCCGTCGCGCCCCACAACACTGCCCCAGCTAAGGGCAACGCGATAAAGCGCGCCGACCGGCGACCACGGGGTTGGTCAGCGGAGCGCCGCGGATGACGGTAGGAACCCCGGGGCGCCTGGGGACGCTTGGTCATCCTGCGACGGGGTCCGCGGTTTTTTCGCCAGACCAGGTAGTTGATGAGCATGATGACAAAGCCCACCACCATCGACGCAATACCCACCACAATCAGCGCCAGGGACACCAGCGAATCGGTGACCAGCGGCCATGACACGGTGATGTTCGGGGGTGCGGGAAGCGTCCCATCGCTCATAATGAGAACGCTCACGTCCTCGGGGATAAAGAAAGACACGCTAATCTGGCCATCCTGCGAGTACTCCTGGAACCAGAGGTCAGACCCCTCAGGATTTGGCAACGTCAGATCCTGGCCAGCACGGGGTAACGCAATGAATCCATCGAGCAGTGGGTCAAATCGTAATTGCGTGTGGCGCGCGGGCGACAGCCACGCCATCACATCAACTGTTCGGCCGTAGGCAATAAAAACGCGCTCCGAGGTTACGACGGCGACATCATCTCCGCTGCCGATTCGAGCGCTAACGCTACCGCCAACAGAGAGCGTCACGCGACCGGGGTAGGCGTCCAAATCCGTGCCGTGAATGATTGTTGCCGGTGCCGTGGTGTTCGTGACAACAGGGCGATCAAGCAGCGAGTTATCCCCCAAAGCCGTGCGTTGTGCAAGGCCAAGACCGAGAGTGAGGACAGAGACGGAGAGCAACACGATGGCAACAATGACCCGCACTCTTGAACCTCCTACTCACAACGTGGCTCGTGGCCGCGACTCTCCAGGGTAGCCGATTGGCATTTGGTTTCGACGGGAGGAGTCCGGTTAGACTGACTCTCCACGACTGTATCGGGAGACCCTGGCTCATGGCATTAGAAGACTCCGAGTTCCAGACTGAACTTCGCGGTTACAAGCGCAGCGAAGTTGACGAGGTCATCAGTGAACTGCGGACAGAATTAATCCGGAGCGCTAAAGACCGCCAAAACGCGCTAGAAGAGCTCAAGGTTGCAACGGAGAGCCTTGCCGCTCTTCAGGCCAGTGGCAGGGAAGCGACGTCCCCCACGTATTCCGGTCTGGGCGCACGCCTCGAAGCAGTTCTGCGCATTGCCGAAGAACAGTCCACCCGCCTTATTGGCCAGGCAGACATTGATGCCGAGCGCATCACTGCCAAGGCAAAACTCGACGCGGCCGAAATCACCGACGCTGCCGAGCGCGAAGCACAGAGAATCATTACCGACGCAGAGAATGCCGCTGAGAACACACTGGACGGCGCTAAGGCGAAAGCCGAGGCAATAATGGGTGAGGCAGCTGTTGAGGCCAAAAGGGTTCGAGCCCAAGCAATAGACGAAGCCGCCGCCATCCGCGGTGCGGTCGCTACCGAAGCCGCAAAGCTGCGCGCCAGTGCGAAGAGAGAAACGGCGGCGCTGCGCGCCGAGGCACTGCGTGAAATATCTGAGCAGAAGGTCGTTGCCAGTCGCGAGCTCAACAAGGCACGGGCCACAGCCTCCAGTCTCGCCAAGGACATCAGGGTTGAGCGGGCTAGCCACGAACTCACCCTGCGCAAAATCCAGGAAGAGGCGGCCCTGCTCAAGACCAGCATCGAACACGAGGTTGCAGAAACTACCACTCGTCTCGCTGTCGAGAACGAGAACCTGGCGGGTGAGCTCGCTCGCGCTGCTGAGCAGGCACGATCGGATTTGGACGCAGAGCTTGCAGGCCGTCGGGCAGAAGCTGAGCGCGAACTGCTCGAGACCCACCAGAAAGCGGTCGAGCTCAATGACCGTTTCCTTCAGGATTCCCAAGCTCAGCTGAACGAAACGAAGGATCGCCTGGCTAGCCTGCGGAAGGAGCACGAAAAACTCATCGCCGCCATCGACAAGGCCAACCGGACCGGCAAGAACAGCGCGCAAAAAGCGGCGCGAGAAACCATCGCTGCAGCCGAAGCGCGCGCGACGCTCATCATCCGCGAGGCTGAGGAGGAAGCAACGAACCGCGTCGCTGCCGCTGAGCGCAGGCTTGTTGAACTGCGTGCCGAGCGAGACACCATCGCCGACTACATCGAATCTCTTCGCACTTTTGTGGGCAAAGCCCTCGACGCCACTAAGCCCCAGAAATCCCCGCGCAGTAGTCCCGCTAGGCAGGCCAGCTCTCAGAAAGTGGCGAAGCAGCCGGATTCAGCCGCTTCGTAATCTCGTTCAGCACGAAATAGGTGTATTTCTCGCCCACCCACAGGTGCTTCGCGCCAACTCCTGGAACAATCACGACACGCGGCGCCAGTGCAAAGCGCGCGGTGGCTTCGCTCGGGCTCAGATAGTCATCGAATTCTGGCACCACCGCCACCACAGGAATCGCGACATCAGCCCACCTGGCTAGTTCCTCATCGGTCGTTCGATGCAGCGGGGGCGAGAGCAACAGGACTCCCGCGATTTCACTCGCGTGATTGCGGGCGTGCTTGAGAATTACTTCCGTCCCAAAAGACCAGCCAATCAGCCAGGGGTCCGGTAGCCGCTCACCGGCAACAAAAGCAAGAGCGGCCTCCAGGTCCAGGCGTTCATCATTACCGTGGCCGAATTCTCCCTCGGAGGTTCCGCGTGGTGAACTTACGCCGCGAAAATTGAAGCGCACCACAGCGAGCTGCGCGAGAGCCGGCAGCCGCCACGCCGCCTTCCTGATGACATGGGAGTCCATGAAACCACCGGCCTTGGGGAGTGGGTGGAAGAACACCGCCGTCGCGACGGGTGTCCCCGTCAGCGGAAGGGAGAGCTCCCCCACCAGGGTGAGCCCATCGGAGGTCTCGAGAGTAATGTCCCGTCGTGTTGCGGGCAAAACCGTTGTCGATGTGATGAGACCGGTCACGCAATTCTCCAGCAGTGCTGATGCCAATGACGACGTTCGGACACGTCGTTGTGTTCACCCATGATTCCATCACTTCGCCACGCAACGAGATGGGAGACCCCAAGCTCAACACTCAAGTTGCATCCCGGGCAGGTGTAGACCTTGAGGGCTTTATCGGCACTAATGGGTTGAACGACGTAGGTGTATCCCCGTTTGGTTTCCGTGCGGCGAAAGCCGGTCTTCAGACGATCACTATCCAGGGGTTCTGGGTCTTCTCGCTTACCACCGCGCGGTCGATTGCTCCGAGGCATGGGTAGGTCTAGTACCAGTTCTTCTGTCGCGAGTGCCCCCACGCCATACAGGGGCTGCCATAGCGGGCTGCAATGTAGCCAAGGCCCCAGACGATTTGAGTTTCAGGGTTAGTGGCCCAGTCGGCACCCGCACTCGCCATCTTGTCCCCAGGCAACGCTTGAGGAATACCGTAAGCGCCAGAGCTAGGGTTCATCGCGAAATGATTCCAGCCAGATTCCTTAGACCACAGCGCGACCAAACAGTTGAACTCATCGTCATCCCAGCCGCGTGCCGAGGCCAGATTCAGGGCGATTGCCTGAGCTGTGCCAGGGTCTGGCCGCCCGGCCGCTGGCGCCATGAGATAGCCGCCAACGACAGTGAATTCTTCCCGCGCCAGGCCACTGCCCTGTCCGGTGGCGAGAAAATTGATGGAGGTGTTGGCGCCGGGAGCGAGCCACGCAGCGGCGGCCATCGTACTCGAGGGGCCAGCCAGCGGGACCGCAACGAATCCCACGACGCTTGCCATCGCCAAAACCGAGAGCACTGTGGGTTTCACCGAGGGACGCCCCGCGCGATGCGCGGGACGCCGAAACCAGACCTTGAGCATGTTTCTCACAGCCGACACAGTCTAACCGAGGCCCCTCCGGCACCCGCCTAGCGGACTGCCAGCATCACCGCGATGGTGTCATCCAGTAAAGCGTCGACCTGGCGCTCGTCATACCCAGCGAGGCTCGTTCTAAAGCTCGCCGTGCGAAGCGCCGCGACCGACAGGAGCTGCCGCTGCTGGAAATACTGCGCAATGTCCTCGCAGAGACTCTCGACGTCACCGCGGTGGTAGCCGGGCTGGATAATCGAGACGGTGCGAAATATCTCCCCGCGGGGGCGCGAGGAGCGATCAAGAATCTCTTGAGCTCGCTCTCGAATTTCACCGAAATAGCGCTCTTCGCCCTTCTCTGCAGTCGCCTCAGCGCGTTCTTTGTCGGCAAAAGCCTCCTCGAGACGCCAGAGCGCTTCGTCAACGGCTTTCGTGGCGAAACCCCCAGTCTTGACGAGGCGGAACACGGTGCGACGAATCTTCGATGAGGTCACGCCGTCGTCGACGCCTTCAAAAACATTTCGTGCTCGCTCGAGAAAAGCGGTGACCTGGGCTGTGTCGTAGCCGGGCATACCTTTAGCGGCTATCGGAAACGGTGTATCCACCCCCATAGTGTGCCAGGGGGACCGGGCAATCGACGCTAGGGCTTGCGGTTTAGCCGAAAATCTGCACCATGACGTAGAGCATGGCCATTGAGGGCAACATCGAATCTACGCGGTCGAGGAACCCGCCGTGACCGGGCAACCACGAGGAGATGTCCTTGATTTCTAGATCTCGCTTGATGAGCGATTCGACCAAATCGCCGAGCGTCGCACTGCCCACAAGGACTGCTCCGAGGAGCAACGACACCCACAATGGCAGAGCGAGCATGAGAGTTCCGAGGAGGGACCCAGCAATCAGAGCGGCGATCAACGAACCGGCGAAACCCTCCCAGGTTTTCTTGGGACTAATCTTTGGCGCCATGGGCGTTCGACCAAAGCTGAGACCGGTGACATACGCTCCAGTATCCACGGCAACCACAATGACCACGCCAGCGAGCACCCACAATTGGCCCCCGGGAAGAGCGGCAATTGCCACGGCAAACCCTGCCAAGAAGGGCACATACCCGAGCACCATGATGGCGACGCCAATGTCGGGCAGAGTCGACTCGAGCGATGGCTGATCAAAGAGTGGGCGAAGTGCCCGAATAATCGCCACCAGCGCTATCGCTCCCAGGAAAGCCCACAGCTGACCCTCTGGGCCAAAGTAGAAGGCCAGCGGGACCATTGCGCCGGAGAGTCCAACCAACGGCCACCGCGAGCGCAGACGCCCCTTGGTCCGCAGTGCAGTCGCCAGCTCAAATACAGCGACGACAACCAGTGCCGTGACAAAAACGACGAAGAGCTCCACGAGCCACAACAGGCTCCCCAGGAAAACCCCACCAAGGAGAAGACCTGCCACTATGGCTTGCCAGAGTGGACGACCCGCCTTCTGATCAATCCGCGCGTTGACGTCGCGCACCTGTTCTTCAAAGTCGTGCACGGCCGCTTCGATGTGCTCGAGTGCTTCGGCTGCCGCTCCACCCTGGGAGAACAGCCCGGGGGTGGGGGCTGGCTGCTTCTGGCGTGATTTAGGCGGCGTGCTCATCAGACCTCGAGCAGCTCGGCTTCTTTCTTCTTGAGGGCATCCTCAATCTGGTCAATGTGCGTCTTCGTCAACGCCTCTAGCTCTTTCTCTGCGCGTGAGACATCATCCTCCCCCACCTCGGACGTGAGCGCATCCAGGTCGTCCTTGGCCTTCCGGCGAACGCTGCGCACAGACACACGGCCATCTTCTGCCTTCTGACGCACAATCTTGACGTATTCCTTGCGACGGTCTTCGGTGAGTTCAGGCATCGTCACGCGAATCACTTCGCCGTCGTTGCTGGGGCTTGCCCCCAGGTTAGGAAAGGTGGTGATTGCTTTTTCGATGTCTTTCATGGCGCTCTTGTCATAGGGCGTCACGACGATGGTGCGGGCTTCCACATTCTGCAAGCTCGCAAGTTGCGCTAAGGGAGTGGGCTGGCCGTAATACTCGACCATGATTTTCTGGAACAGGGCTGGATTGGCGCGACCTGTGCGGACGGTCTGAAAGTCCTCCTGCACCACATCGACGGCCTTCGCCATCTTCTCTTTAGCCTCCGCCAAAACGTCCGAAATCATTGCATCTTTCCCTTCAGTGCCAGTGTAGTGTCAGCGATTGGCTACGAAACAAGCGTGCCGATTCTCTTGCCTTGTATGGCTTTCGTGACGTTACCCGCGGGTTCCATACCAAAGACAACCATCGGCATCTTGTTGTCCATGCACAAGCTAAACGCAGTCGAGTCGACGACCTTCAGGCCCTTGACCAGAGCCTCCTGGTAGTTCAGCTTCTCGTACTTAGTTGCCGCCGGGTCTTTCTTCGGATCCGTGGTGTAAACACCATCGACGCCGTTCTTGGCCACCAACACCTCATCGGCGAGGATTTCCAACGCCCTCTGAGCGGCAACGGTGTCCGTGGAAAAATAGGGGAGCCCAGCACCGGCGCCGAAGACAACAACGCGACCCTTTTGGAGGTGGCGAATAGCGCGCAGCGGGATATAGGGCTCAGCAACTTGAGTCATGGAGATTGCCGACTGGACGCGAACTTCCGCACCAGCCTGCTCCAGGAAGTCTTGAAGAGCCAAAGCGTTCATCACGGTGCCCAACATGCCCATGTAGTCAGCACGCCTGCGGTCCATACCCCGCTGGCTCAGTTCAGCACCACGGAAGAAGTTTCCTCCACCGACAACCACAGCCACTTCGGCTTTCTTGGCGCCCTCGGCAATTTCACGAGCGATTTGAGCCACGACGTCGGGGTTAACCCCCAGAGAACCTCCGCCAAAGGCTTCACCAGAGATTTTCAGCAGTACCCGTCTGCGACGCTCAGCCATAGCAACACCTTTCCTCGCCTGACCCAGCGTAGTGCCCCGGTGAAGCACTAGAGGGCCGGGGCACACCGTGCCCAAGCCCTCCAGTGTGGAAAATTCAGTTCCTTATGCGCCGACCCGGAAGCGGGCAAAATCAGAGACGGCCAAACCAGCCTGGTCTAGGACCTGCTTGATCTGGAGCTTGTTGTCTCTGGCATATTCCTGCTCCAGCAGAGCAACCTGCTTGAAGAAGGCTCCGAGGCGACCCTCCACGATCTTCGGCAGCGAAGCCTCAGGCTTGCCCTCTCCCCTGCTGATTTCTTCCACGATACGACGCTCGTTCTCGACCGCGTCGGCCGGGACGTCCTCGCGGCTCAGGTACTGGGGGTCAGCGAAGGAAATGTGCTGAGCCACGCTGCGCGCGGTCTCTGAATCCTTGCCCGAATAGGCAACAACAACACCGACCTGCGGAGGCAGATCTTTGTTCGTCTTGTGGAGATACACAGCAAAGCTCTCCCCGGAGAGCTTTGCCATACGACGTAGCTCGACCTTCTCGCCAATGATGGCGGCCTGGTCCTCAATCATCGACGAGACAGTACCGCTGCCCGCGGGGGCAGCGAGCGCCTGCTCGAGCGAATCGGCGCCAGTAGCGACAACCGCAGCGAGCACGGCGTCTGCAAGGGACAGGAACTTGTCGTTCTTGGCCACAAAGTCGGTCTCGCAAGCGAGCTCGATCATGTAGGCAACGCCCTTGCCCTCGTGAGCGGCCACAAGGCCCTCACTGGTGGAACGGTCAGCACGCTTGGCATTACCCTTGGCGCCCTTCAGGCGAAGAATCTCAATGGCCTTGTCGACGTCTCCGCCGGCTTCCTCCAGAGCGTTCTTAGTGTCGACCATTCCGGTCCCGAGCTGCTCGCGCAGCTTCTTGATGTCCTCGAGAGAAACGTTTCCCATGTGTCGAACTCCTTACTTCTTCTCTGCGGCCTTGGGCGCAGCAGCCTTGGCAGCTGGGGCCTTCTTGGCAGCGGGCTTCTTCTCAGCAGCAGCTTTTTTGGCGGGCTCGGCCGTCTTGGCCGCAGGCTCAGCAGTCCTGGTGGCAGGCTCTGCCGCTTCTGGGGCAACCGGAGCGCCATCGGTGGGCTGCTCGAGGAGCTCGCGCTCCCATTCGGCCAAAGGTTCCACAGCAGACACGTTGCCCTCAGGGTTTGGCTTCTGGTGGCGCTCGATTAAGCCTTCAGCAACAGCGTCGGCAATGATTTTGGTGAGCAATGCCACTGAGCGAATCGCGTCGTCGTTACCAGGGATTGGGTACTGGAAGTCATCGGGGTCAGCGTTGGAGTCCAAGATTCCAACAACCGGGATACCGAGTTTCTTGGCCTCGTCGATTGCAAGGTGTTCGCGCAGCGGGTCAACGACCCAGAGAGCGCTCGGCGTCTTGGGGAGGTTACGAATTCCACCGAGTGACTTCTGTAGTTTTGTCAGCTCGCGCTTCTTCAGCAGAAGTTCCTTTTTGGTGAAGCCCTGAGTGGTGTCCTCGTAGTCAATTTCTTGGAGTTCCTTCATGCGGCCCAGGCGCTTGGACACAGTCTGGAAGTTAGTCAGTAGACCACCCAACCAGCGCTCGTTCACATAGGGCTGGCCAACGCGGGTTGCTTGCTCGGCAACAGTTTCTTGCGCCTGCTTCTTGGTTCCCACGAACAAAACGGTGCCACCGTGCGCGACCGTTTCTTTGATGAAGTCATAGGCCTTGTCGATATATGCCAGAGACTGCTGAAGATCGATGATGTGGATTCCACTGCGCTCGGTGAGAATGAAGCGCTTAACTTTCGGGTTCCACCGGCGGGTCTGGTGCCCAAAGTGAACACCGCTGTCGAGTAGTTGTCTAATGGTTACGGCAGCCATTGCTGCACTCCTTTTGTTGTTTTCGGTTGAACCTCATACCAATGGCATGAGCCTGGTGCCGAGGCCACCACCGCACTCACACGATTCCCCACTGCCCACGCAGGAGAAGAATCAGATGAGACCGACGGGTGTGACGCTAACTTCGACACGCGAAGTCAGGGCACCAGAGCGCCCTGCTTCGGCCAGCATAGCGGCTCTGGCGCCGTATTTCGAGTCCGAAAGTCCTACCGAAGGGCGAGCAGGTGCTCTGCAAGCGCTCGGAATGCCTGCCCTCGATGCGACAGGGCGTCTTTGTCCTGATCGCGCAGCTCACCAGCAGTGCGCGAGTGGCCCTCTGGCACAAAAATTGGGTCATACCCAAAGCCCCCCAGACCAGAGGGCTCCTCAGCGAGCGAGCCCTCCCACGAGCGCTCGACCACCAGTTCCCCTCCCGAGTGGACGAGTGCCGCAGCGCAGACGAATTGGGCCCGCCGATTGACCACACCCACCATATGGGAGAGCACCAGTGCCGTGTTCTCCTCGTCAATGCCGGTGCCGGAATACCGGGCAGAGTGAATTCCTGGTGCCCCACCCAACGCATCGACAACGAGCCCAGAATCATCGGCAATCGAGGGCAGGCTCGAATCTGCGAAGGCCGCCCTAGCCTTAATCAGTGCGTTCTCGCTAAAGGTCTCCCCGTCCTCCACGGGCGAGGGACCCGGGGCCGGGACCAGCGTGAGCTGCGGTATCAGCGGCTCGAGAATCCTCGTCAGTTCCTGGATTTTGTGGGCATTTCTGGTGCCAACAACGATCTCCATCGGTCTGCTACTGGCCGAGAGCCTGGCGCTGAAGGGCGGCCAACTCAGTGGTGCCCTGCAGAGCTAAGTCCAGTAAGCGGTCGAGTTCCTGACGCTCAAAGGGGGTGCCCTCAGCGGTGCCCTGAACTTCCACGAAGGACCCGCGACCGGTGACCACCACGTTCATGTCAGTATCGGCGGCAACATCCTCGATGTAGTTGAGATCTAGGAGTGGCTCACCGTCGAGAATTCCCACACTGATTGCTGCCACCGAGTCCCTCACGACCTGGGTCCCTTTCGCGATGTGGCCCTGGGCACTAGCCCACGAGAGTGCATCTACCAGAGCCACATAGGCGCCGGTAATGGACGCAGTCCTCGTTCCACCATCGGCCTGCAGAACATCACAGTCCAGAAGAATGGTGTTTTCTCCCAGAGCCTTGAAATCGACGACACCGCGCAGGCTTCGACCAATGAGCCTCGAAATCTCGTGGGTTCGCCCACCGAGCTTTCCTTTCACTGACTCCCGGTCCATCCGATCATTGGTAGAGCGAGGGAGCATGCCGTATTCAGCGCTCACCCACCCGGTGCCCTTGCCGGCAAGCCAGCGAGGAACCCCCGGGGTGAAGGATGCTGTGCAGAGCACTTTGGTGTTCCCAAAGCTAATGAGCGCACTGCCCTCGGCTTGGGTACTCCAGCCACGCTCGATGGAGATTGGTCTGAGCTCCCCCGCTCTGCGTCCATCTGATCGGGTCATCGGCCTGTCTCCTTCGTCGCTGTAATCCACGTCACAAAATCTTGAGCGCGTTCTTCATAGTCCCGGTAGTACCCAAAACTCGGTGCCCCCGGTGAGAGCACCACATAATCACCAGGCCCAGCCCACGACCTTGCCATCACCACAGCTTGCTCCATGCTCGCTGCCACAGCCAACTGGGTGCTACCCAGTTGATGGGCAGCAGAGAGAGCCTGTGTGCACAGGTCGACTAGTTTCTGCCCACTACCCGGCAGACCGATCACACCCTTGGGTGGATTGGTGGCAATGTGGGACACCAGCGGAGAGTAATCAACACCGCGATCGTGTCCGCCAATCAGAACAATCACCTGATCTGAAGGAAACGCCTCGAGGGCTGCCCTTGCGGCCTGGGGATTAGTGGCCAGTGAGTCGTTCACAAAGACCACCCCGGAGGGATCAGAAATCGGCTCAAGCCGATGCGCTAGGGGTTCAAAGCTCTCTAGAAGCCCGGGGACCGATGTCCCATCAAGCTTGCCGGTGAGCGACGCAGCCGCAATCGCCATCAGAGCATTGCGCAGGTTGTGATTACCGCGCAGATTCAGCGAGGAACTGTGTGCGATGCGGGTGGTGCCGTGGTGCAACCAATGCCCGCCAGAACCATCTGCTTCGAGGTGCCAGTCTTCGCCCTGCCCTACCCACGTCACTGCCAAGTCTGGGTAGCGCTTTCGCAGTTCGCGCTTCAGAATCACGTCATCACCGTTGGCAATGACGTAATCAGGGCTACCCGCCACCAGGTGCAGCTTGTCGTCGTAGTAGACCTGCTCTGAGCCATGCCAGTCCAGGTGCTCGGGGAAGAGCGCTGTGAGCACCACTATCGAGGGGGAGGTGTCCACACCCGCACACTGGTAGCTGGAGAGCTCGACCACTTGGAATTCGCGAGGGTCAATTCCCCACACCGGTATTCCCATGTTCCCGGCAAGCGCCGCGTCCACGCCAGAGCCCACCAACAGGTGGTGAACCAGGGCCGAGGTCGTCGACTTACCTTTGGATCCTGTGACCCCCACCATGGTCTTCGCATGGTCGGCAACAAACATCGCGGTTCCTGAACTCATGGGGATTCCCAGCGCTGCCACAGCCTGATACAGCGCTCCAGTCTTCGGGATTCCAGGCGAGAGCAGTGCGATATCGGCCGTGGCCAGCGCGTCTGGAATGGGCTCCAGCGCAGGATTGATCACACTCAGAGCGATGCGATCCCCATAGTTTTCGCGCCACGCTCGTGCGGCATCGCCGTCTTGCCCATCAAGGGCAAACAGTGCGCTGGTCATCCCTTCGGCAAGCAAGCGATCAGCGAGGGCGCGTCCTTCCCTACCAACTCCCACAATGAGGACACTGCGTCCCCGGAGGCTCGTGAGACCGGGGGCTTGCTTAGGCAAGAACCTGACCCAGTGAGCTGTAAGAGTTTGGGAGCAGGCCACGGGAATCACGGTGGCCCAAGACCTGGAGCTCCAGATCGGGGTGAGCGTGTTCGAGCTCGGGGATTTCTTCCCGAAGACTTCTCACGACAACCGCGTTTCGCCACTCCGATTGATGGGCAACCCAGGTCAGTGCGACCATCGACTCGGCCTGCTCACCCACGCACTCGAAGGGTCGGTGGTCATGAAGGCCAAGGAGCGCGCGATAGCCCTCGAGGTGCTTGGGGTTATCCAAGAGGTTGTCAGCGAACATTCTGGTCAACACGGTGGCTGGCATAAAGGGGCTCAAGAGCAGGAAGATAAACCGGCACTTGTCGCAGTCCCCACACCAGCGGCCATCATCAACACCAAGTCGGAACGCCCGATTACAGCTAGTGATGACGGGGTGATACTCGGTGAGCGCGGCGAAGTGGCGGGCGATCTGGAGCTCGCTGTAGGGGCGAAGCAGCGAGAAGTAGGAACCTGCCCCGAGGCCAGCCTGTGGTCCCAACACATCGTGCAGCAGAGCTTCGGCATCCTCTGATTTCGACCACTGGTGATTGACGGGCTCACCCTCCCACCAGAGCGTTGGCTCTGACGCCGAGGCTTCCAGCGACATCACGACCGGACCAAACCCGACCAGGCGCGCCTGCAGAATCGCGATGAGGGAATTGATGGCGGTGACGGGAATGTGGCCGTTCAAACCACCCGAGGAATTGATCTCGAGAATCGAGGGGTCGAGCGTTCTGGTCGCGGAAATCAGCGGATAACCCTTGATGCGGGCCACCCGATACATAATCTTGTTGGGGTTCACCGCAAATTGCACCGGGTGCATTCTGGCAGCAGCCAACAACTCCACCGAGACAACGGAGTCTTTACCGCCACCAATGGGAACAAGGGGGTCGCCCGTGGGAGTGATGTGGCTCTCTGCGCTCCACGGCTGACTGGGGCCCTTCTCCAGGACAATCTCGGGCTCCAACAGGCCAGGCAGTTCGTTGCGATACGCGAACTCGGCCATTCCGTGGCGAATAGCCTGTCGCAGATACTCGGCACCGGCCTGCGTCATACCCTCCACGGCAATCGCATAGGTGCCAGGGGCAGCCGCCTTGTAGTAACTAAGCCCCATGACTGCGCCGAGCAGGACTGCGATACCACGCACCCTGGGCCAGTCGACATCGTCACTGGATCGCACAGGTGTCAGGGCCAGGCGTTCTGTGAAGGATTCCCGCACACCCTCGCCGACTAGTTCATAATCGAATTCGCAGGTGAACGAGGTGGCATCTATTCGGACATCGAGGTAGCGAAACTCGGTGTAGACGGAAGGGTCAAACACCATCCCCGGTGCCACCCCCTTCGCGATTAGAGCTTACGACAACATCCTGCGTAGCCCCCATCTTAGAGGAGGGCTCTGGGCAAGCCCCGCTACCAAATAGTCCGCTGTGTCTCCTGCGCCACGACCTCGGGAAGGTGAGACAGGCGGCGCATTCCACCAAGGGTCTTGGCCATTCGATGGTTCGAAGCCAGAAGGCCTGAGCTTCGATGAAGAAAAGCCCAGTAACCCCCCGTCATCGGACAGGCCTTCTCGCCGAGGCGCTGCGTCGGGCTAAACGGGCACCCCGAACAGTAATTGGTCATCGTGGAGAGGTAACTGCCCCCTGATGTGTAGGGCTTGGTGGCGACCATGCCGCCATCGGCATATTGGGACATTCCGATGACATTGGCTGGCATCACCCACGGTGTTCCATCGACAAAAGCGTCCACAAACCAATCATTCAGAGCACGCGGCTCGATGCCGCGCTGCAGTGCCCAACTGCCCAGCACCATCAATCGGTTGATGTGGTGGGTCCATCCCCTCGTTGCGACCTCGTCGAGAACATGCGACAGACACTTCGACTGCACCGCGCTGGCATCGAGGCCTGCAAAGAAATCTGGCAGAGGGTTTTGGTGGCCGAAATAGTTGCGAGTGACGAAGTCCTCACCCGCATGCCAATACAGGTGCCAGACCCAGTCGCGCCAGCCCAGAATCTGTCGAATAAAGCCTTCAACGCTTGGCAAACTGGCAACGCCCTCGTGATATTTCGCCTCGGCGGCCTCGATGACTTCGCTGGGGTCAAGCAAACCCAGGTTCATCGCAGGGCTCAACAGCGAGTGCGACATTGCCCAATCCCCGAGCATGGCAGCATCCTCGGTTGGCCCAAAAGAATCCAGGCGATGCTCCATAAAGTGGTGCATCGCCTCCACTGCTTCAGCCCGTGTGGCGGGGAACAACCGGGGTCCGTCACTACCGATGAAAGACACTTCGCCCCCCGCTTCAAGAGCGTCAAGGTAAGCCCTCACCTCCCGATCAATCTCGTCTTCCCTCGGATACCAGGGGGGCTCCACCCCCAGGGTGTCGCGGCCCTTGGGTGGTGGCTGACGGTTGTCGTGATCAAAATTGAACCGACCACCCTCTGGGACCCATGCGCCTTTCGAATCCTCGGCCATCAGGATTCCCAGCGCCTCTCTCCTGGAGCGATAAAAGTTGTCCATGAGCAACCGACCACTCGTGGCGCCCTTCGCCCAGGAACCAAAATCTTCCTCCGAGGTCACGAACCCGCGAGCGGGAAGAACTGTGAGAGAGGCGTGTTGGGCCAACTCGGCGACCAGGCGCCGAAGCCCGTAGGAGGTGGGGTTAACAACTTCTATGTCTGCTCCGGTGAGTAACTCCCGATAGCTCTCACCCTTGCGGTAATCGACACGATCGCCAAGCTCGGCAACGCGGTGACGAAGCGCCGAGAGAATCAGATGCGCTTTCTGGCGGTGATATCTGCGCCTGCGCAGTGGGCCGAGAACCTCAGCGATGATGATCTGGCCGCCATCGTCGAAGTGCGGGCCGAGCTGATCGGCAAAGAGCACCCGAGGCATGGAAGAGACCATGCGGGCCAGTGTAGACACACGGCCACCAAGTAGGCTGATGCCGTGTCTACGGCGCTGTTCACCGATCACTACGAACTCACCATGGTCGATGCGGCCATGGCGTCTGGTCGCGCCAACCGCCAGGCTGTTTTTGAGGTTTTCGGTAGGCAATTGCCAACCGGCAGGCGCTACGGAGTCTTCGCTGGGTCCGGACGGCTACTCGAGGCCATTGCGCAATTCCGGTTTAGTTCCGCTGAGCTCGCGTTTCTCTCCGATCACTCGATTGTGGGCGAGGAGACCCTCGCCTGGCTTGCCACCTATCGATTTGGCGGAACCATCCGCGGCTACCACGAGGGCGAAATCTATTTCCCAGGCTCTCCGTTGCTTGTGGTGGAGGGGACGTTTGCCGAGTGTGTGGTGTTAGAAACTTTGATTCTGAGCGTTCTGAACTATGACAGTGCGGTTGCCAGTGCCGCCAGCCGGATGGTGCACGCGGCAGAATCCCGCACGCTGATTGAGATGGGCTCCAGGCGAGCCAATGAACACAGTGCGGTGGCAGCCGCCAGAGCCGCCTATATCGCTGGCTTCCAAGCCACCAGCAATTTAGAAGCTGGGCGCTCCTACGGAATCCCCACCCGCGGCACCGCAGCCCACTCCTTCACGCTGGTGCACGACAGCGAAGAAGAAGCATTTAGAGCCCAGATTGCCGCCATGGGAACATCCACCACCCTCCTGATCGACACCTACAACATCGAGCAGGGCGTCCGGGCTGCCATTGCTGCTGCCGGGCCCACACTTGGCGGAGTGAGGATTGACTCGGGTGATCTGCCAGTCGTGGTGCGCCAAGTCAGGACGCAACTGGATTCCCTGGGCGCCACCGCCACCAGAATCGTCGTCACCAACGATTTGAACGAACACACTATTGCCGGCCTGCGGGGTACTCCGGTTGACGTCTTTGGCGTGGGAACATCCGTCGTCACCGGCTCGGGCGCCCCCGCTGTCGGCCTCGTCTATAAGCTTGTCGCGAGGACTTCAGACTCCGGCGAGTGGGTCTCAGTCGCCAAGAAGAGCTCGCACAAGTCAAACCCCGGTGGCCGAAAAACAGCATTCCGCAAGCTCAGTGGCGGCCACGCCAGCGAAGAAGTCATTGTCATTGGCAGATTCTCGGAGTCCCCCGCGAGTTCGCGCGAGCTGATGGTGACCTTGGTCACCAACGGCGACGCCGTCGAGGCATCCACTGCGGAGGGCCTAGTTCAGGCCGCGAGAGACCACAATGCCCGCGCGAGCGCGGAACTACCCCCGGAGGCATTCTCGCTGCAGCCTGGCGAACCCGTGATTCCCACCACATTCGTCGCAGACTGATTTAGCATGGCTGTTATGGCAGAGAATGAGCCCACGGGCGGAACCGATGTTCTGGATCGCGAACTCGAAGAACTCCTGCGCAGTGAACAACTCGATGAGGGCGACCACGACCGTTATTCGCACTATGTGAAAAAGGACAAAATCCTTGCCAGTGCTCTCAGCGGTAAACCCGTTATTGCTCTGTGTGGGAAAGTCTGGACGCCCGGGCGCGACCCAGAAAAGTTTCCGGTGTGTCCCACGTGTAAAGAGATTTACGAAAAACTGCGCGACGAGTGATTACTGATACTCATCGAGGGTGACCTCGACGGTGTATGAATTGCCACCGCGAACATAAGTCAGCGTCGAGGTTGACCCACCTGGCAATGTTCTCACTTGTGCAGTCAGATCTACCCGGTTCGTAATGGGAACCCCATTGAATCGCGTCACAATGTCGCCAGCGCGCAAGCCACTCTGGGCAGCAGCACCCTGGGGACTCACGCTGTCGATATAGGCGCCAGTCACCGTGGAGGACGCGACAGACTGAGCATCCGTGACCAGGGCGCCCAGCAAGCCGTGGCTTGCGGTCCCCGTGGTGATCAGTTCTGACGCGACGCGAACGGCAAAGTTCACCGGAATCGAGAAGCCGAGCCCAATACTTCCGGCACTTTGGCCACCCGTTGAGGCAATCGCCACGTTAATGCCAATCAGCTTTCCTTCGCGATTCATCAGTGCGCCGCCGGAGTTCCCCGGGTTGATCGAAGCGTCGGTCTGAATCACTGGAATCGAAATGGTCTGCCCTGGAACCAAAGTGCCCCCGGGGATATCAAAATCAAACTGGCCGCCCTCTTCGTCCGGGCCCTGAGCGGCACCGACCGTGATACTGCGATTAATGGCAGAGACAATTCCGCTGGTCACGGTCCCTGGCAGGCCCAGAGGAGCACCAATGGCGATTGCCTCATCGCCCACATTCAGCGCGTCAGAGTCGCCAAGCGCCATGACCTGGAACGGTCCAGGGGCCTCAATTTTGAGCACCGCGATGTCAGAGAGGACATCGCGTCCCACGACGGTGGCAGAAAAAAGCCGACCATCCGACATGGTGATCCTAATTGCTGGCTCCTGCGCGCCGAGGGTGACCACGTGGGCATTGGTCATCACGTGCCCGTCCTCGCTGATGATGACTCCAGAGCCACTACCGGCACCGGTCGAACCGGCCACCTCAATAGTTACTACCGAGGGCAGCGCTGACGCCGCGACAGCGGTGATCTCGCTGGCATCCAACGGAGAGTTGACGGTGATGGCAGCCGGTGAGGAAACGCCCGGAGTGACAAGGCCTCTGGCCGAAAGGTTCCAAATCGCAAAAGCGCCCCCAGCGGTGCCACCGAGGAGTCCGCCGACAATCAGCGCGACCGTGACGAAGACCCCGAGCGTGCGAGCACGGCGCTTGTCCTCATCCAGGTGCTTACGACGCTCGCGGGAATAGCTATCGGCAATCCCCCCGTAGACAGCAGGGTCAAAAGGTGACACCGGCCGCTCTGCAATCGCAAAAGGAGGGACGTCGCGGTCCCCTGGCTGCGGAGCCGACGCCTCAGTACTCTCTGCGGGGATATCGTCGCTGGAGGGCTCCGGCGGGGGTGTAGCTTCCTGATCGGCTGTACTCACTCCAGGGAATCCTTTCGAAGGCCTTAAGTGTCTTCCGACAACCTGGACAAAGGCTTAGACCTTCTCTAACGATACCTGGAGATTTACTCACAGCGCCCCTGAACAAGCCCGCCCTGAGGGCAGCCCTCGTCAACGAGAACCGAATCCACGCGAAGAATCTGGAGCGTGGCTGGGGCGCCTGTGCGACTGACTGTTCCAGCCAAAGACACAAAACCACCCTGGTCGAATCGATACGACACCGAGTAGTCAACCTGGAGGGTGACTCTGTAGGTCCCAGGTGCGGCATACACATGGGACGTTGAGGTTTTGCCGAAGCGCTTAGAGCCCCACCTCGAACCCGCCCCGGACACAGTCGCACGCGCGCCATCACCGTAGGACCAGCGAAAGCGCTGCGGAGTGAAGCGCACCTCAATCGGCCAGCCAAGGAGCGTTCCCGACTGACTCTGAACACCCGCGTTGCTGAAGATGTTCGTTGGGACCCGGGGCAGGCTCCAGGAACCGGGCTCAATGAGAATTCCGGGGGGCAATGGTTGGAATGACGCAAGATCCCTCACGGTCGTCGGTGGAATAGGCGCCCTCTGAACCCAGACGCGCGGGGGCGGCGGGTTTTTCGGTGCCGATTGGCCCCGGCATAGCCCAGCCAGGATGATCGAGCACTGGCGGGATCCGAGCACAGGATTTCTCGGAGGCCTCGGAATTCGTGGTGAGGAAAACACCGACGCAGCGGGCGTGCTGGCCGAAGACCCCGGTGATCCAGGAGTAGTGACGCTAGCTCCCAGGGTCACGCCCGCAGGGCCCACCGAAGTTGAAATACCCAGGCACTCACCGGCTGTCCGCGAGGCTTGCGAACAGGCTTCAAACCACACAGCAGTGCCCGTGGCCACCCCACCAAAGCCCAGCAGGAGAGCGAGTACTCCACTGGCTAGCATCGGCTAATCCCCCACCACTGCTCCGTGTGGTCCACTAAGAGCTCGTCAGTGCTCTCGCCCACCAGCCAAAACACGACAGCGTTTCGTTGCCCCCACCGGGCTGAGGTGGTGGCCCAGAAGCCTTCAATAACCTCCCACTCCTCGGCCGTGCCATCCAAAGACTCCCACTCGCCCTGCCACTGCAGAACCTCGGCTGGTGGGTCACCATCCTCAAGCCCGAGAACCAGCACTTTCGTCGCATCGACGCAGGCAATAACACCGATGTCGAGTCCACCGCCTGGAACCTGCCTGGCAAGCTGAACCTGGAGACCATCCACCGTTGTCTGGCCCAGCGTGCGCTCCTGCGCTGCAGTGAAGCGGGCGAAGCCCTCTTCTTCCTTCGGATACCACTGGGGTGTCACCAGCGAGGCCATCCGCCGAGGGT
The DNA here is from genome assembly GCA_000754445.1 of actinobacterium acMicro-4. GTDB lineage: Bacteria > Actinomycetota > Actinomycetes > Actinomycetales > Microbacteriaceae > Pontimonas. The sequence goes on from JNSD01000012.1 coordinate 20,223, forward strand.
CACTACCACCCTCGCTCGTAATCACATCAGAGCGCTCAAGATAAGCCTCTATAGCCTTGGTCGCCCCAAGGGCGGCACCGTAAAAGAGATCATCGGCTGGTAGCTGGGCTATAACCGCTGCGGGACGTGGCTGAGAATCACTGGTCCCAGGCTCACTGGTCCCAGGCTCACCTGTCCCAGGGGCGTCGGAGATATCAGGCGCCATGGCGCACCCGGAGATCAGCACAACAAGAGAGACCAAGGTCCCAAGACCCAGGCGTTGATGGTGGAGGACTAGTTGCATCCCCGCAGTGTAGGAAAGGTCAGGTCGCTGGCGTGCCTGTTTTCCACAGGCCTACAGCTAAAGCTTCTCGCGGATATCGAAGCGACGCGCCAGGCTCACGGGATTAATCTCGCGCACCGCAGAAACTACCGAAGCATCCAACTGTCCATGCAGAACACCACCATCTGGGCCTAACTCATCCAGCACCACCCCCCACGGGTCGATCACGGTGCTGTAGCCAACACCGTGGGGTGCTGGCTGGCCAGCGGCCAGCACATAGCACTGGGACTCAATCGCGCGAGCCTTCAACAACGCCTGCCAGTGACTCAGCTTGTGCTCTCCTGGCACCCACTGCGCTGGAATCACCAGAGCCGTCGCGCCGGCGTCAACAAGCCTTCTGGTCACCTCGGGGAACCTAAGGTCGTAGCAGGCAAGGAACCCGAGCCGGTGCCCCCCGATATCTAGCAGACGAGGTTCAGCGATTGTCCCTGGTGCAACGAACGACGATTCGGTGTGCCCGAAGGCGTCATACAAGTGGATTTTGTCAGTCTCGGCAAGAACACCCTGTCGCCCCACAGCCACGATGGTGTTGGTGGGCAGAGAGTTCTCCCGCCGTCGCAACATTCCAGCAACGATGATGACGCCATCGTGGGCCGCAGAAATCTCAGCGAGCCCCGTCACGAACTCACCATCGGCACCCTCCGCGAGATTGCCCCACGCTTCATACTGGTCAGGGAGAAAAGCTTGCGAGTACTCGGGGGCAACGACAATCTGTGCTCCCTGGGATGTGGCACCAGCCACAATCTCAGACAGGGCAGCCAGGTTCGCACCACTCGTGGCCAGTGGCGCATACTGCACCAGCGCGACGTTCAGGAGCCCTTCACTCATGGACCAAGCCTATGCCGGTGGGCCACCAGCGCGAGAAAACACAAATCCCCTCACATCGGCGAGGGGATTTGTTGATGGTTGCGGGGGCAGGATTTGAACCTACGACCTCTGGGTTATGAGCCCAGCGAGCTACCGAACTGCTCCACCCCGCGGCGGTGACCTAAGCCTAACACGCCGCGGGGTGGCAGTTTCTACTGGTTGGTGAGGACGAGCGCCCGGTTGAGAGCGTCCGTCAGGCGGCGATCTGCTTCGGCAGCGGCAACGAGGTCGTTGGCGCGATACGCAGCTTCACGCTCGAGCAGTGCTGCTCTGGCATCTGCCAGGGCCAACTGCAGCTCAGTGGAGATGACAACGCCAGTATCGGCGTCACCCTCTTCAGGAGCCGGAGTCGGCGTGGCATCAACTGCTCCAGAGTCGTCGGTTGCCTCGCCCTCGGGCGTCTCTTCCTCCGGAGCGACTGTGCCACTGGAATCGCCTGCTTCTGCGCCGGAGTCGCCACCGAAGAGGGCATCGAGTGCCTCATCGAGGGTGTCTTCGAACGCTATTTTTTCGCCAAAGGAGACAAGGATCTTCCGCAACAGCGGATAGGACGTGTCGCCGGTGGAGCGAACATAGACAGGCTGGACATAGAGCAGACCGCCGCCAACGGGCAGCGTCAACAGGTTTCCAGAAATAACCTCGGTCTGGCCCTGGCGCAGCAGGTTCAGCTGCTGACCAACATTGGCATCCGAGTCAAACTGGGCCTGCACCTGGCCAGGGCCGGGAACAGTGGTTTGCTTGGGTAGACGCAACAGCGTCAGCTTGCCGTAATCGGGGCCATAGTCGGCGTTGGCGGCCAGGTAGCCATAGAGCACGTTACGAGACGCCTCGCCGGTTGCCCGCGGAATGAAGGTCGAATACAGCGAGAACGCAGGTGCATCACTGCCAGGGATTTCCATGGTCAGGTAATAGGCAGGCTGCAAACGAGGTGCCGCCGGGTTGGACACTGGGTCATTTGGTGTGACCCACTCATCCTCGGCCGAGTAGAAAGTTCCAGCGTCCGTCACGTGATACGCGCCGAGAATGCTGCGCTGAACCTTGAACAAGTCAGAGGGGTAGCGCACGTGAGTGAGCAGACCCTCGGACATCTCCGATGCGGGTTCAATTGTCGAGGGGTAAATCTCAGACCACGCGCGAAGCAGTGGGTCCTCGGTGTCCCAGGCGTAGAGGGTGACCTCGCCGGAGTATGCGTCCACCGTTGCCTTCACAGAGTTGCGCATGTAGTTGACGGTGTCAAAGGCAATCTGAGGGGCTGGTCGATAGGTGTCGGCAATGGCGGTCGAGACCTCAATGGGCGTGGAGTAGGGGTAGTCACGGGTGGTCGTGTAACCATCGATGATCCAGACGACGCGGCCATCCACAATTGCTGGGTAGGGATCGTTGTCGAGGGTCAAATATGGTGCAACCTTGGACACCCGCAGTGCCGGGTTCCTGTCATAGAGGACCTGCGAATCCGTCGTAATGGCGTCGGAGAGGATGATCTGCTCCGACTGGAACTTCATCGCAAACAGCAGCTGCCGGAAGAAGGAGTTGAGCTCGGGGCCGCCCTCACCGGTGAAGGTGTAGGTCGCATTGTTCTCGTTGCCCTCACCACCGGAGGGGAAGTCGAGCTCAAGAGCTGGTCCACCCTCCGGTCCTCCCACGATTGAGTAGGGCGGTGAGTTCTCACCAAAGTAAATGCGAGGCTCATAGTCACCGAGGGATTCAGAGACAGGGATACCCTGCTCAATGAACCTCGGTTGCCCATCAGGAGTTCGCTGGTTACCGTAAGCCGCAACCATGCCGTAACCGTGGGTGTAGACGATGGTGTTGTTGTACCAACTCTGAGAGTTAAGACCGCCAAGGTTAATCTCGCGGGCCGCAATCACGATGTCTTGGCGCTCACCTGCCACCTCGTAACGTCCCACGTCCAAGAAGGGCGGGAACTGGTAGTACTGCCGGAACTGCTGCAGCTGTGCAAAAGCGTCCGTGACCAGAGCCGGGTCAATGATGCGGATATTGGCCGTGGTTGCAGCGTCTGAGCCAAGCGCCCCCGCACTGGTGTCGGTGGAGGCCTCGTAGGCAACCTCGACGATGTCCGAGACGCCATAGGCGTCTCTGGTGGCAGTGATATTGCGCTCTATGTACTCGGCTTCCAGGGTCCTAGCACTCGGGTCAACCTGGAAACGCTGGACGATGCTCGGGTAACCAAGACCCAGAACCAACCCAGAGACGATGTAGAGGGCAGTGCCAACGATAGCCAGGCGCCAGCGGCCAATAATGGCCGTAGCAAGGAACAAGATGGCGACCAGAACAGCAATGCCGGCCATAATGGCGCGGGCCGGAATAGTGGCGTTCACTTCGGTATAGCCGGCACCAAAGGCTAGGAAACCACCGCCGGGGCTCACCAGGGCCGTGTATTGCTGGAGCCAGAGGTCAACAGCCTGCACCACGAAATAGAGCAAACCGATTAGCCCGAGCTGAACACGCATCGTCCGCGACACACGAACCTCACGGCCGTTGATGGACACTCCCCCGTACAGCAGAGCAGTCGCAGCGCCGGCAAGAGCGCACAGGAACAACATGGTCGAGGCGAAGGCAACCACCGAGGTGAATACAGGAAGCTCAAAAACGTAGAAGCTCACATCGAGCCCGAACTCGGGGTCTACAGTGCCGAAATCTGAACGGTTCATCCAGAGCAGGAACTGAGGCCAGGTGGTGGAGGTGGAGAGTCCCGAGAACAACCCCAGTAGTGCGGGCAGACCAATCATCGCCACCCGGCGCAGCGGGTCAATCAGCTGGCGATAGCGATCCAGTTCGCTGGAGAGCTTCGCGTAGACGGGGCGGAATCGGTATGCAATCTGAATGCTCAGCCACACCGGGATAAACATGCCGAAGAAACCAAGCGCAAACATAATCGCGGTGCCACCCCACGAGGTGAACAGCACCTGAAGGAAGCCGAGCTGGTCAAACCACAGCACCTCGGTGTAGAGGGTGGCAAAGAAGAAGAATCCGGCGACGACGGCACCCAGAACGACGAGGGTGATGATGAGCGGGATTCTGTTGCGTCCCAGTAACTGCTCTGTTGCTTGTGACACGAGGGGTTGTCTCCTTGGTTCGGGGTGGGCTTCAGTCTACAAAGAATGCTGTGGCTATCCCGAGCGCCCGGGACAGGTCGGCGTCGGCTCCCCGGCGGCGAAGAGCCGCAGGGCATCAACTGCCTCAGAGAGAGCCGCCACGGGAACAACCACGAGCCCCTCCGGGATGTGGCCGACAATGTCGGGGCAGTTACTCGCAGGGGCTAAAAAGACACTGGCACCATCGTTGAGGGCACCTAACATTTTGTGACGAATGCCACCAATACTGCCCACGTCACCACCGGCGGTAATGGTTCCGGTGCCGGCGATGACGGTGCCGGAGGTCAGATCCTCGTCGGAGAGCATCTCCACAATGCCAAGAGCAAAAATGAGGCCGGCACTCGGACCACCCACGTTATCCAGCGCAATATCAACCTCAATGGGGAATTCATAGCGGCCAGAGACCACAATGCCGATCATCGGAACCCGGGTGTCGCCCTCGGAAAGCCTCGGAACGACCTCGATGGTCTCTAGGCGACCAGCGCGCTCAACGAGTAACTCCAACGGCTTGCCGGCACCGGAATCAGCAATGATTTCTCTGAGCTGGCTAACATCACTGACGCTCTGCCCGGCAGCCTGAACGACAACGTCATCGGACTCCAATACCCCCTCGCTGGGGCCACCCTCCATCGCCTGAGCAACAACTAAGAGGCTCGTGTAGGGAACCCCAACATACCCCAGTGCGGCTGCCACGGACTCCTGCTGTGAATTGCGCATCTCGATCTGGGCAGCCTCAAGATTTGCTTCAACACTCACACCCGGTGGGTAGGCGACATCAACGGGAATGACGGTACGACTAGGGTCAAGCCACCCGGTCACGACATCAAGCCACCCCGGAAGATTCTCTGGGTTGCCAGAGCGCGTCACGGTGGTCAGTCGCAATTCACCACTGGGTTCATACGTGGGGGCACCAGAGATAGAAATCAAGGAGACATCCCCTCCGGATGTCTCCACCGAGCCCAGGGTGTCAAAGGTGGGTCCCGGGTGATCAATCACATAGGGAGCGGGGAACAGTGACAGACCCACCGCGATGAGAGCCGTCAGCCCCAGCATTAACCAGCCGGCCCGACGGGAACGCTGCTGAACAACCCGGGTGGGGTCATCCTGCTCAAATATCGTCACGGGGCTCCTTGAACTGACGGTCTCGGTGAGCATAACCATCAATCCCGTGTGCCAGCTCAGAGCGAAATACCCCAGGCCAGAGGAAACCCGGCACTAGCGTTGAGGTATGTCGGATCAGAGACCCCCTGACGGATTCCCGGACTTCGGTAACGAAGACGAGCTTCGCGCAGCGTTCCAGCGTTTTCTGAGCGGTGATGAAGGCTTTGATCCCGCAGAGTTCATGAAAGCTGCCGGCATCGACGTGAACTCCGAAGAAATTAAAGCTCTGATGGCGCAGTTGGGCAACGCCTTTGGTGCAACGGGAACACCATCGCCACTGGCAGCCCGTGATCACGCGGTCTCCGTTGCGCAACAGAATTCATTGCCCCCGGATCCTGCGACCGCTGCGGCCCTGACCAGCGCAGCCAACGTTGCCACCCTGTGGCTTGGCGAGGTAGTAGACATCGCCGAACTCGGCGAACCTCCCCTGCTTGCCACCAGAGCCGACTGGGCCAGAAAAACCCTGCCCGTCTGGGAGGCCATCTCGGAACCCGTCGCCCTGGCTATCCCCCGCGCGGTCGGGCACATGCTCAAGGGGCAGGCGCCCGAAGGGCTCGAAGGAATTCTTGGGGATGCCAACGGCGCGATGGAGAAAGTCGGCCGCGCACTCTTTCACCTTCAACTTGCGCAGGTGGTGGGCAAACTCTCCGAAGAGGTCTTAAGCGGTGGGGACATCGGAATACCTCTCGTCCACGGCACCTCGGAGTATGACGTCAAGGCGGTCCTCGTGGCACAGAACATTCGCGCATTTGGTGGAGGCCTTGACACCCCGGTCGAAGAAACCGACATCTTTTTGGCCGTGCGTGAAATTGCTCACGCCAGACTGTTTCGCCACGCTCGCTGGTTGCGCCTGGGAATCATGAGCGCAATCCGCGACTTTGCCTCTGGAATAACGATTGACACCGACAGGATTGTGGAGCTGGCGGAGAGGTTTGACCCGACCGATACCAACGCTATGCGTGACTTGGTCGCTAGTGGCGCTCTCCTGCCCGAGCGCACCGAGGAACAAAAACGCGCACTGGAGCGGCTAGAAACCCTGTTGGCCCTCATTGAGGGGTGGGTGGACCACGTCACCTCGCAGGCCACGGCCCGGTTGCCAAAATCCGGCGCGCTCCAGGAAGCCATTCGTCGCAGGAGAGCCACCGGTGGCCCCGCTGAACACGCGTTCTCCACCCTGGTTGGTCTTGAACTACGTCCGCGACGGCTGCGAGAGGCCAGCGCGCTGTGGGCGAGCATCACCGAAGCACTGGGTGCCAGCACCCGGGATGCCCTGTGGGAACACCCTGACCAACTCCCTGCATCAGCGGACTTCGATGACCCACAGGGTTTCATCAAACGCCAGTTGGCACCCGCTGGGCCAGGTGATGACATGGATCAAGCACTGCGCGACCTCCTCGATGAGGAGCAGCCGCCGGCCTAGCCTGTGCATAAAAGGCGCCCTGAATCTGGGCGACTCGGCACTATCAGGGGATGTCCCCCAGATCGCTTGCCATCAACGCGCTGTTCCCGGTGGTCTGGGCAAACCCGCAGACACTCCACATCGGATTTGATCCACCGCTGGTCATCCTTCGCGAAGTCCAGGATGATCTTCTGCTGGTCTTGCACCAGCTCACCACCGGTATCTCAGAATCCGGGCTTCGTATGTTCGCAGACGCCTCCGGGGTAAGCAACGAGCGCCTGGATCGGCTCCTGGACCAGCTCGCCCCCGTTTTAGCCCTGACTCCGCCAAGGCCAACGCGCAACTTCGTGCTCGATGCCCCCCACACTCTCGCCCCTCGTGCCAGTCAGGCACTCACGAGCATTGGCGTTGATTCAGTACTCGCAGGCGCTGAGGAGACAGCGGGCGAGGCGCCGGGGGAAGTGCTCATCTTTGCCCACTTTGTGCCAGACCCCAGGCAGTTCACGAGGTGGCTGCGGCGCGACACCCCCCACACTCCCATCATCTTCACCGACCAAGCCATCACGGTCGGGCCCAGGATTAACCCGGGTGAGGATGCCTGCCTGCACTGCGAGCTGGCCACCGACCAGGCACTGCCCTGGTCTTCGGTGCCCATTGTCAGTCAGCTCTGGGGCACACGAGCGCCCACCGCCACACCGGAGAACATCACGCGTGCCACCTGGCACGCGGCCACGATGGTGGAGCACCGGGGACCCCGTCACCAACTGCGCATCACTGCGTGGACTGGAGAACATGTGCGCCTCGACAGTGAGACCAGGCCGGGCTGTGGATGCCGAGGCCTTTTCTAAACCGAGGAGATTTCCCGAAGGAAACGACTCGCCTCCCTGGTTTGTCCCCGCTCCCTGGCGGTCTCCGCATAACTCAGCGCCAGTCTCTCGCGAGCGCGCGTAACGCCCACATAGAACAGGCGTCTCTCCTCGTCCACGGCACTCGTCGACTTCGCATAGGAGATGGGGAACTGCCCCTCTGCGAGACCCACCAGAAAAACAACGGGCCATTCTTGACCTTTAGCCGAGTGCACAGTGGAGAGTGTTACCGCTCCGACGCTCGGGCTGTCTCCGGTTTCCAAGCGACGGACCAGCATGTCCGAAAACTCCATCAGGGTCATGGTGGCAGCAGCCTTTCGCGCCAGATCCCGCAGGGCCATAAGGTCTTCATACCGACCACGCTCAGCACCCTGGTGGTCGGGCTCCGTGTCGGTGAGTCCAATGCCATAGAGGATGTCATCGACAACCCCCTGGAGCTCACCGCCAATGCCTGCCACGGCGGCCCCTCGAATTTCCATGACAGCGCGTTGCACATGAGGTTCATCAAAAAACGCTTTAGCGCCTTGGACCCTGAAACTGATTCCCTGCTGGCGAAGGGCTGTTTCGAGCGCGAGGGATTGCGCCCCAAATCTCATCAGCACTGCGCAATCATCAAGACTGGTGCCCTTCTTCGCTAACTCCCCTATCGTGCTGGCCACAAAGGTGGCTTCTGATTCATCGGTGGCCGCACGGTGACGCACCACAGGAATCGCGTCAGCCGTGGTTGCTTCTAACAAAAGTGCGCCAGGCCTCCCCGCCATGATCTGGTTCGCAATCGCCACGATGTGACCACCGGATCTGTAGTTCTTCTCCAGCTTCACCACGATGGCCCGGGGGTGGCGGGAGGCGAACCCCACAAGATGCTCACTGCTTGCCCCTGCGAAGGAATAAATCGTTTGACTGGCATCCCCAACAACGACAATGTCCTCGCGATCGCCCAGCCACATATCCAACAGCCGCTGCTGAACGGGTGAGACGTCCTGATACTCATCGACCAGGAAATATCGGTATTGGGCACGAACCTGGTCCAGCACCCGCTTTTCGCTCTCCAGCATTCCAAGCGCTGCCAAGAGCACATCGTCAAAATCAATGCGTTTGGCTTCGTCTTTGAGTTTCTCGTATCGCTCGTGAATATCTATGAGAACTTCGACTGAGAGCAGGCCCGGCATCGTGTCACCCTTGGCCAGGCGATGCCTGGCATAGTCCTCGAGGCTGTAGGCGTGGACTTTGCGCCATTCAATGTCACCGGCAAGGTCACGAAGAACCGCCTGGTCCACCTGAATCTTGAGCCCTTCTAGCGCCCTCGCGACGAGGCCCGCTTTGCTCGGCATGATGTCGGGGAGGTAGCCACCGGTCACAATCGGCCAGAAGTGCTGAAGCTGACGAAGCGCTGCCGAGTGAAAGGTTCGCGCGGCAACACCGTCGACCCCTAGATCTCGAACCCGGTGTGCCATTTCGGCGGCCGCCTTCTGGGTGAAGGTCAGCGCCAGAATCTGGTCTGGTTGATACTGCTCGGTCTGCACTCCATAGGCAATCCGGTGGGTGATGGATCGCGTCTTACCTGTTCCAGCCCCCGCTAAGACACACAGCGGGCCATCAAACGTCGTCGCGACGACGCGTTGCTGGTCATCGAGGGCCTCAAGCAGATCGAGCATTAGTCCCCATCCGGCAGGGACTCCCCCAGCCAGTCTTCAATCATTGCCCTGGCGATTGATGTTCGCCCGGGCAAGGTAATTGCCCCCAGTGAGGATCGAAGCTCGTCGCGACTAAACCAGCGCAAATCGATAATCTCTGTGCCATCTGGGCGCAGATCCATGGCAACGGCTGTGTCCAATTCGGCCCGGAACCCGACCATCAACGAGGCGGGGAATGGCCACGGTTGGGAACCCACATAGACCGGATTAGTCACCACCAAGCCAGATTCTTCAAAGACCTCGCGAATAACGGCCGCTTCTAGGGATTCACCGGGTTCGACAAACCCCGCGAGGAGCGAATACCGGTGGGATTCCCAGAGCGCGTTACTACCCAGCACGATGCGATCCTCCGCGTCAGTCACCAATGCAATGACGGCAGCATCAGTCCGGGGGAACAAATCCGAACCGCTGGACTGGTCCACTCTGACCCAACCGGCCTGATCGGACAGTGCCGGTGCGCCGGTAACCGGGGAGAACGAGTGCCCAGAATGCCAGTTGGCCATCGCCAACGCTTCGACAACGATGCCAGCGTCCAAGTCGTTCAAATGGTGTGCCAGGGTTCTGGCACTGGTCCACCGGGCAACATCGGGAGCTAGCGACCTGGCCGCCTCATCATCGAGCACCGCCGCAACAATCGGCGTTCCCAGGGCGAGGGTGCCCACCGTTTCCGTCGTCACTCCCAAATAAATGCGGTGCAGTGAGTCCGGCACCTCGGAGGGCGCACGCAAATCGAGTGCAACCCCGTTATCGGCTGCCAGCAAGGCTTCCCCACCCCAAATGAGAACGACCCTGGTGTCACCGCGACCCCAGATCGACTCCAGAAATCCAGGGATTTTTCGAGAGCGGGCATCCCGGTCTATCCGCGAGCGGGACAGGGGTAACCGAGGAGTCAAGGACACCGGGACACCCCTTTTCTGGTGATGACAATACTCTGGGAGAACACACAACTGCGCTCGGTGTGGCAGGCCTCACCCGGCCTAGCCGACGCCTACCCTGGAGCCATGAGTCACACTCCCCTCATGCTATCGGCGCTGGCGGCCAGCGCGGTGCCTGGTTTGCAGGTTGTGAGTGCTCAACAGTTGTCACTTGGCCAACGCAATGCGGCCCTGGTTCACGACGTCCACGGCAACGCTTGTGTGGTGTCGCTGTCCTCCAGCGACGCCGAAGAAGAAGTGGTGAGGGAGCGGATTCGTGCTGCCCAGGCACTCACCGAAGGTCTTCGTTCACGGCTGCCATTCCAAGTTCCCAGGATACTCGGGACACTCACGGTGCAGGGCCGAACCCTGAGCGTCAGCGACTACCTACCAGGCCAGAGCCCGCTCGCGAAGAACCTCACCCCGGAGCTTGCCACCGCCATCGGCCAGGCGCTGGCCGACATTCACCAGCTCCCCACGACCACGCTGAGTGACCACCACCGCCCCGTTGCCAGCGCACTTGACTCACTTCGTGAAGCGGCCGGGATTGTTGACCGCACGGCCGCAACGGGATTGTTGCCTCAGTCACTCCTTCGGCGTTGGGAAACCGCGTGCGAGGACCGCGCGCTCTGGCAGGGTGAAGTCACCGTCATTCATGGCCGGATGGGCCTCGGGCGCTTCTTAGCCGGCAATAACCGCATTCTTGGCGTGACGGGCTGGCGGAATTTCCGGGTGGGTGACCCGGCGCTTGATATGGCCTGGCTCAGCACCCCGAGCTCGCAAAGTTTCTCTGCCGCAGCGATCACCGCCTACCACTCTGCTCGTAATCACGCGGATCGCTGGATCATGCAGCGCGCGAGGTTCTGGGCTGAGCTCGATGTCGCCAAGTGGCTACTCCACGGAATGGACTTGGGCAATGACACCATCACCCAAGACGCAACAGACATGCTGGTGGCGCTCAATGACCGAGTGTCCGGTGACTTAGACCAGGCAATTACGCAGACCATTAGTCTTGCTCGGCATCCTCTGGCGCAATAACCCGAGCAACAGCCTCGGTAATGAGCGAGTCAAGCTCGGCGGCACTGGGCAGATAGTCAGGCGTCACCAGGGTTTCTGTCTCCACAAACCAGAAGGCAGCGCCGATCTGTGAGGCATCCAGACCAGACCACTGGGACCACGCCAGGCGATACGCCGCCAATTGGATGCTCTTGGCGACAAGCGCTTCGGGTGTTGCGGGTGCAGCGCCGGTCTTCCAGTCGATGATGCGCACGCCAGTCTCAGTGGGGAAGACCGCATCAATCTTGCAAATGATGATGTGATTGCCCACTGGAACGTGAAGCTCTGGCTCAATCGCGACCGGTTCGAGGCCAGCAAATTCCGAGGCTTCAAAGCGCTCCCGCCACTGCTCGATCGAGAGAGATGACTCGGCAGGTTCATCCCACTCCGCGTCACTATCAAAAAGCACGCCTGGGTGAACCTGAGCGAAGCGCTGCTCCACAAACCGGTGGAAGAGCGTCCCGCGCAGCGCAGCGGCCTGTGGCCTGGAGGGCATAGGCCGCAACAGTGCACGACGATAGGCCTGCGGATCTGAGATTAAGCGCTCGAGGGCTGAGGCGGGGATGCGCACCGGGAACCGAAGCCCAGGGGAATCAGGTTCCTGGCGCTTGGCCTGAAGCAACTGAAGTCTCGGGTCCGAGGCAGTTGCAATAGCACTGCCATCCAAGCCCGATGCGGAATCAAGCACGGCCTGGGCGGCGCGCTCTACTAGCGCTCGCCTGCTTCCCAGTGGGTCGCCCGGCCAGATGCGCTCCTGCGCGTCGTCTTGTTCCGGCGGGGTTTCGTGCGTGGAGGCCACCGGGAGCGTGGGAATGAGGCCGGCACCGGCGAGCTCTGTGAGGAACGTCGAGGGGCCCCGAGGATTCTGTTGTGCAGCCCAGAAAGAACCGCTGAGTAAGAGATGGTGCTTTGCTCTGGTCACCGCGACATACATGAGCCGGCGCTCTTCGGCGAGTTGGTGGTCCGAGAGAGCCTCTTTGAACTGGCCAAAAATAGCCATCGCCTCTTTCCTCGTCGTGGCGGCCTGCCACCCGAAGTCCGGGAGGCTCCCACGATCCCCTCGGAAGACATAGGGCAACTCTCCCCGGCTCAACCAACCCTTTCTGTTCTTCCCAGACCCCGGTAACTCGTCCTCAACAACACGGGGGACAACCACGATGTCCCACTCCAAACCTTTCGAGCCGTGAATCGTCAACACCTGCACGCAACCAGGTTCCGCGGGTTCTTGACGGGGCGTGAGGTTGTCCCTCGTTTCAGCATCGGCGAGCCACTGCACAAACCCGCTGACGGAGGCATCATCAGACACCGCGAGGTAGGTGTTGAGGGCATCCATCAAGGCTTCCCTGGTGGCGACGCTGCGCGAGCGACCCGGGTGGGCAAGAACTTCGATATCGAGCCCGAGGGCACGCTCGACCATGGCGATGGCGTCATCAACACTCGCCACATGGGCATCATTGAGAGCCCTGAGCGTCACCTCCGCGTCCGCTAGGCGCGAAAGCCCGGCTTCGCTGTAGAGCTTGCGCTGGTGGTGCTCGGAGGGGGCTCGGACGATAAAGGACAGCGCATCGCGCAAGCCCGCGTGATCAGTGGGGGCAACCGACTCCTTGAGCCTGGATTTGGCCGTGGCATCAAGAGCATTACCACTGGCATCTCGTCCCTCGAGCCATCGTGCGGTGGTGGCAAGAGCGTGGAGGTCCGAAACCCCTAGACGCCATCTGCCACCGGAGAGCAGGCGAACAAGCTCCGTCTCGGCGTGCGGGTGGCTAATTGCCCGCAGCGCGCAGACGATATCGGCAACAACTGGGTCATCCAGGAGTCCGCCAATGCCGAGCACGTGGACAGGGACTCCCCTGGCACCAAGCGCGTCAACGAAAGCTCGCTGGTGATGGCGCTGTCGGACCAAGATTGCAGCCGTAGGCCGCTTATCCCCCTCGGCAAGCTTGTCGACTAGCCACCTCGCCACTGCGTCGGCTTCATCGTGGAGGGTCTCGTCGAAGACCACGTCGACAGGTCGAGTGCTCGCAGCGGGTGCCGGATGGAGGACCCCAACATCGGGGCCTGGCAACGCTGCCAGTGGAGTCGCAATCTCGTTGGCGACGTTCAACACGTGCGTACCGTTGCGCCAACTGGTGGAGAGGGTGAAGGTGGTGGGTGCGCCACCCCCAAAGGCTTTATCGAAATCACTGAGGTTCGAACTACTGGCCCCCCGCCAGCCATAAATGGCCTGATACGGATCGCCCACCGCCATCACCGGGTGGTTGGGGAACAGGATGGAGAGCAACGAGCTTTGGGCAACGCTCGTGTCTTGATATTCATCCAGGAGCACCACGCGGTGCGAAGCCCGGATGGTCTCGCAGATCTCCGGGTGGGTCGAGACCAACTCCAGAGCTAGCGCAACCTGATCAGAGAACTCGATGACACCCCGGAGAGCTTTCGCTCGGTTGTAATCAGCCACCAGCCCCATCATCGGAATCAGTGAATCGACGGTGTCGCTCCAAGCCTCAACCTCGGCATAGCGCCCTGATCCGCCGGGTGGCAAATCGCGAAGTGCTCGAAACTGCGTGGCAAACGCATCGATGTCCGAGAGGCTCACCGCGTTTTCGCTGACTCGCGAAGCCAAGAGGCGAACCACCCGAGTGAGTTCTCCCACCGAGTACTCCCACTTCAAGAGTGCCGGGTCTGTGCTGGCTACCACCACACTGCGCGCAAGGCCCCAGGCGCTCGCTTCCGAGAGCACCTGAGCATCGGGGTCTCGTCCCAGCAGAGCCGCGTATTCGCGATAGAGGCCAGACGCAAACGAGTTATACGTGGCAACGCTCGGGGTATCAAACTCATCCCCGGTGAGGACAACACCGCTAGTGGCAAGTTCGGCTAAACGCTCGGAAATTCTGCGGCCCAGTTCCCCGGCTGCTTTGCGGGTGAACGTGAGGCCCAGCACCTCGCCGGGTGCAACGTGGTTGTTCGCAACCAACCACAGCACGCGCTGCGCCATCGTCTCGGTTTTTCCTGAGCCGGCTCCGGCAATCACGCGATAGGTTCCCGCGGGATCGGCTTCGATAATTGCTTCCTGTTCGGCGGTGGGCTCGAATTGACCGAGCTTCGCAGCGATCTCTCTGGCACTAAACATCGCCACACACCTGCCCCACGAAGTGCCAGCGATGCCTGCTCTGACCGCCGGAGCCAAAGACCCGGGGAGCTCCCGCAAATTCCGCGGCACAGATAATCGCCACCGCCTTATCGAGCCTCTCGAGGAAGGCTTCCTTGGCCGCGTCGTCCAGTGGCGCTTGAGTGGCCAAGCGGTAGCGCTTTCCCCCCACACCCGATTTCACAAAAAGCAGCACCGCACCGGCAGAAGCCATGTCCGCGCGCCGCAGCTCCATGAGCAACTCGGGGCTCTGCAGGGCCAACTGATAGGCAAACATTTGCGGGTTATCGACCACTCCGGCATCAGTCACGTGTTGGCCGGTTTTGAGATCAACAACCAGAAGCGTGTCCTCCGGGGTCACTTCAATGCGGTCAATGACACCGCGCACAATGGCTCGCCCAAAGCGCATCTGGAAGCCCTGTTCCACTCCGGCGAGAACAAACCCCTCGCCTTCCCGGTCACGGAGGTAGTCGGCCATGGCGTCGACCATGGCTCGAGCCAAGCGCCGCTGGAGAGACTGAACCCAGCCCGGCTCATAGTCGAGTTGACCAAAGGAGTGATCAACAACCTCCCACATCTCCAGAGCGCTCCCGCGGGGGTGCTCTTCCAGCGCCCGGTGCAACAGCGATCCAAGCCCTCGCTCGGGAGCGGACTCGTTCCTGGCCAGAGTGTCCAGGAACCACTCGACGGGCGATTCTTCGAGGGTCGCAATACCCGAGGGCGAAACGGGGACGTCGCCCTCCGGAAACAGCGGGCCCTGGCTACTGGGCTCTGCGATGCCCCACCAGTCACGCGGGTGCGCACCGGCAACCCCCAGTGAGGCGAGGATTGCCAGATCATTTGCGAGGCGTCCTGTGTCCGCACCGCGCTCCACCGCGCGAACCAGATCGCGCCGCAGCAGGCCCGTGAGAGTGCGCTCAGACAGCGGGCCCTCGGGTCGGCTCTGAATTCTGGTGGCCTGGCCGTCCACCAGGTGAAACAGCGGACTTGGCGGTGACTCTTCAGAGTCTGTCGCGGTGACCAACACGGTCGTCGTGGCGCGAGAGAGTGCCATGGCGAAAAGTCTCAGTTCGTCGTCCTTGACAATCTTGCGTTCATTGAGAACATCCCCTGCCTCACCCCTGGCGCTTCGCACCATCTGGTGGGCACGCAACAATGAACCGCGAAGGCGCAGGTCAGGCCACACGCCTTCTTCCACGCCAGAGACGATCACCACATCAAATTCGGTGCCCTGAAGGCCAGACGGTGTCGACACCGTGACGGCTGACCATGCCGAGGCCGGCAAGACCACATCATCTGGCACCTCAGCTTCCAGAGTGTTTTCGATAAACACAGCAGAGCTCGCACCGGGCTGCGCTTCAACAAAATCGGCGGCCTGGTGAAAGAGCGCAACTACAGCATCAAGCGCACGGTGAGCGCTGCCCGAGCGCTCACCACCGGCGAGCGCCCCGGCTTCCCAGCCGAGTCGAGCGAAACTTGCCGACCACGCCATCCACAGCAACTCGGTCACCGGGGTGCCAGGCGAGGCCCCTCGGATGTCATCGAGAATCTGGGCAATGGTGGTGGCTTTGGCACCAACACTGGCGTCCACGAGAGCAAAGCCACCTCGGTGACCGAGGGCATCGGCGAGAATCTGATCAACGGGTTGGTAGGGCTGGTCTGGGTCAGCAAGGAGTCGCAGGGCGAATCGAAGCCTGCGAAGCTCCTGCCCGGTCATGAGGCCGTAACGACCAGAGAGCAGTGCCACGGCGGTCTGTGGGCCAAGCGGGCGAAGCCCGAGGCCCACAGCAACCAATTCCACAAGATCTCGAGCTGCCGGCTGGTCTCTCAGAGCAACACCAGCAAGGTTTGCTCTAGCGGCGATGCCGTGGTTCGTGAGTTCGCGAACCAGGCGCTGCACTCGACTACCCCGCCTTGCAACGACGGCAATGCGATCGAGGGGCACTCCGTGCTCGAGATGGCTAGTCATGATGAACGAAGCGATATCACCGGATTCACGGTGAGCGCTTGGCGCCAAGAGCGTGAAGACCCGACCAGGTTCACCAACGACCGAGGGTGCGCGTCGTTGCGACCCCATGCCAGCGGTGCCGATCTTCTCGGTGACACTGGCCACTACCCCTCTGATGGCGTGCCCGTGTCGATGGACGCTGGGCAAAACTTCTGGGGTGAGCGACCACGCGCTGGCAAGACGGCTGAGACCCTCGGGCTCGCTGCCTCGGAAGGTGTTCCCGGCAACATCGGGTTCGGCAGCTATGGTGAGCCCCAGGCCAAGATTCTTGAGGGCGTCCAAGAAATCGAGGGCAGCCTGGGTCATGTCGTGGACGTCATCGACACAGACGTGCACCAGAGAATCAAGCCCCGGGGGCAGTCCCCCTTCAAGAACCACAATGGCGCGGCGAATGATTTCTGAGCTATCGAATGCTCCAGGGCGCGCACTCGCGAGAACCGCCTGGTATTCGGCACGAAACGCCGCGGCAGCCTTCCACTCAGGGCGGCCATGAGTGTCAGCCACAGCGTCGAGGGTCTCGTTGTCGAGGCCATAGTCAGTGGCCCTGGCCATCCACTCCCGGAGCTCTTGACGAAACACCGGGAGCTCTCTCACCATGGCGGCAAGAGGATGAGGCCACTGTGGGCCAGAGCCATCTTCCGCGTGGCCTAGGAGAAGAGACGCAATGTCGGCATCGGTTTGGCTCGCAGAGACAAGATCAGGCTCTGGCGCACCGGCCTGGCGGTTGGCGCTCTGCACACACAGGAACGCGAGAGAGGCCACCGAGCGAACCCTGGGGCCCCAGGTAGCGCGCCCCAGGGCAAGACCTGCCCGGTCACGAACCATCGAGGCCTGTGCTCTCGAGGGAGTGAGGATAACAAGCCCATCAACCGGGGAGCCGGCCCCCGCAAGATGAACCAGGCGGGAAATCAGAAGCGTGCTCTTGCCACTGCCCGGAGCGCCCACAATCAGCGACGTCGCAGCGGCCTCTCTGGCCACTATCTCTGCGGGGTTTGCCTCCATAAGTTTCGAGGCTAAACCACACGGCCGACGTGTCGTACGCTAGGGATGTGGAAATACGTATCGGAATTGTGAACACTGCCCGCGAACTCGTCATTCAGACGACCCAGAGCACGCCCGAGCTGGAGAAAGCCATCGCTACCGCCCTGGCCGATGACAAGGGAACCCTGCGCCTGGAGGACGAGAAAGGCCACATCTTCGTGGTCGCCTCGAGGACTCTAGCGTTCGTTGAAATTGGTGAAGAGAAGTCCCGGAAGGTCGGCTTCGCGCCCTAATCATGGAACTTGTGTTGGTGGTGACCTTCTCCGGCCTCATCGGCCTCGTGCTGCGCTACCTGATTCCAGGTCGCGCCATGCACGGATTGTTTGTGATGCCCTCCATCGGAATCATCGCCGGGTCACTCTCCTGGGCAATTGCAGTGTGGGCGGGACTTGACCCGGCTAGCATCTGGCCCTGGATTGGAGCGCTCGGCCTGAGTGCCGCAGTGCCCATTGCACTGGGACTCATTCTTCCCAAGCGTCGCCAGATGGCAGATGACGCCCTGTGGGCAGAACTCACGGGCCGCACTACGCGGTAAGACCCACCCGCTCCAAGCGACTGGTGTGATGAGCCAGAACATCGGTAAATATCGGCTCGAGCTTTGTTACCGCGTCATCCGCGCTGACCACCGCGTCAGCTAAAGCGTCTTTACAGATCAGCATCGCATCACCAACTAGTCGCCTGGCCCACAGACTCAGCCGCGACACGTAGCGGGTATCGACCTGGAGCACTCGCTCAAGGACGCCGGCCAGAAGATCTTCTTCCCCACCATCGCGGAGAATTTCCGTGACACGGGTTCGTAAATCCTTGGGCAAGCCCCCAGCCAGAAGCAACCAGAAGTCGCGGGTGAGACCAAAGACAACATAGATGGTGCCCACTCGCTCATACCAGCGCGTGGTGACAAACCTTTCGAGGTGACCGCTCAACGTGTGCCGGGGTGTGGCAATCGCCCCAGAGACGTCTTTCTCATAATCAGCCAATAGCGCTCGCAGTGCGCGATAGCGATCCATCGCCATCCCGGAGGCCACCATCAGGGCGTCGGCATCCTCTGCCGACCACGCTTCGCTCGATACGGCAGCGAGTTCACTCGCGGCCGTGAGCTGAAGAACACAGGCGCTGGCGAGGAAATCCGCAGCCGGTGGAGTCAGCTCGCTGACATCCACTTTGCTCGTGGGCGAGGGTTCTTTGCGCGGAGTGACCCGATATGCGGGACTATCCTGCTTTTTCTTGCGCCAAAACCAGGCCATGCTCCAAGCTTAGCCGGGCTTGGCAGGCGGCCATCAGGCCCTGCGCCTAGACTGGAAGAAAATACGACAGAAGGCAGTACAGACAGTGAATTTCTCCGACCTCGGCATTGAGTCCGACCTGGTCGACGCTCTGGCAAGCAAGGGCATCCTCGAACCATTTCCTATTCAGGAACAAACTATTCCCATCGCACTCACTGGCCAAGACATTATCGGTCAGGCCAAAACAGGCACCGGCAAGACTTTTGGTTTTGGCTTACCGCTGATCCAAGCGCTGGGGAAGAACCCAGAACCCGGGGTCAAGGCTCTCATTGTGGTGCCCACCCGCGAGTTGGCAGTCCAGGTCACCGAAGACATCGTTCTTGCCGCCAGCAATCGATCCACCGCGGTGGTCTCGATTTATGGTGGCAAAGCCTATGAGGGTCAAGTGGATGCCATCAAAGCCGGCGCCCAGATTGTGGTGGGAACACCCGGTCGCCTTTTGGACCTCGCAAGCCAGCGTCTGCTCTCACTGGCTGATGTGAAGGTCATGGTTCTCGACGAAGCAGACAAGATGCTTGACCTTGGCTTTTTGCCAGACGTCGAGAGGCTCTTCTCCCAGACCTCTCCCACCCGTCACACCATGCTCTTCTCGGCCACGATGCCTGGGCCCGTGGTCGCGCTCGCGCGGCGCTTCATGAATAAGCCGATACATATTCGTGCGACCTCACCGGATGAGTCCATCACCCAGGCCAACATCAAACACTTTGTCTATCGCGCACACGCGCTAGATAAAGACGAAGTCATCGGCCGCATCCTGCAGGCCGAAGGCCGCGGCAAGACCGTGGTCTTCACCCGAACAAAGCGTCAAGCAGCGAGACTTCAGGAGGAGCTCACTGACCGTGGATTCTCCGCGGGGTCTGTCCACGGAGATTTGAGTCAGGACGCTCGCGAACGCGCGATGGCCGCTTTCAAAGCGGGCAAGCACGACGTTCTCATCGCCACCGACGTGGCAGCGCGGGGAATTGATGTTGACGACGTCACTCACGTCATCAACCACACAATCCCCGAGGATGACAAGGCCTATCTTCACCGCGTCGGGCGCACCGGACGCGCTGGCAAGACCGGTATCGCTGTGACCTTCGTGGATTGGGACGATCTTCACAAGTGGGCGCTCATCAACAAGGCCCTCGAAATGGGAATCCCCGAGCCCGTGGAAACGTATTCCTCATCCCCTCACTTCCTCAAGGACTTAGACATTCCCGAGGGCACTAAGGGTCGCGTGAAGACGACCCCTATCCCTCAGAAGGAAAAGCGCGCCGGGGAGCCACCACGGACAAAGACTGTCCCAGCGAAAAAGCCCCACGCGCACGACCCGAGTGACATGGGTGACCAGCGCGGCCGCGCCCGGACTCGTCAGCGTCGGCGCACTACGAGCTAATCGGGGCAGCGCCAGTCGCCCTGGAAAGAATCGCCTCGTAGTTCTCCTCTGAGGTGGTGTTTTCACCAAGACGATTACCTTTGCGGTCACCGTGGTAATCGCTGGAGCCGGTAACGATGAGCCCCAACTCACTGGCCACGCTGCGCAACACCGCCTTGCCATCGTCGGTGTTCTCTCGGTGATCAATTTCTAGGCCAGCCAGCCCAGCCTCAACATAGGTCTGATAGGCGGCAATGACCTCGGGCAGGGCCGCGGCGTGGTCCACCGCGCCAGACCTGGCACCCGTTGCCGGGTGCGCAAGAATCGCCACCCCGCCGGCATTCGTGATGATCTCTAGTGCCCGGAGCAGACGGGGTGCGTAGTGCGGGACGTGGTAGGGGCCATCGGCCCGAAGCGCCGTGGCAAAGGCAGCGTCGGTGTCCGGGAAATAGCCCTTGTCAATCAGAATCTGGGCGATGTGGGGTCGCCCAGGCGTCGCGCCAGCGGCCATCGCGCCGCGAACTTCCTCCCAACTGATGTCAAAATCCAGAGCAAGCTTCTCAACCATCAAGCGAAGGCGATCCGCCCGGTGGTCACGAATTCGTGCCATTTCGGCAACCAATTCAGGGTTAGCGGGGTCCACCAAGAGGCCCAGCACGTGAACGCTCCAGGGAATGGCGCCGGGTAGAGGATCAACAACCTGAGCACTCAATTCAATGCCTGGCACCAGAGTCATTCCGCTGCCACGAATGGCAACCGTTGCCTCGTCAATGCCGGCCAGGGTGTCGTGGTCGGTGAGTGCCACCACATCCACTCCAGCCGCAGAGGCCTCGGCAATGAGTTCAGCGGGTGAATCAGACCCGTCGGAATACCGGGAGTGGGAATGGAGGTCGATGCGTCTGGATGGCACTGCTCCATGCTACGTGTCAGACTGGTGTGGTGACTGACCAGGAGCACCCTCGCAGCCCGGAAAACCGCTCAACCACACCGATTTCTGAAGCTTTTCGCGACTTTATCTCCACCGGGTGGGGCCCAGAGCCCACTCCATCAGCACACCCACTGCCCCAAGCTCGCTTCGCCAGTGCGCGCAGGGAGAGAGTGTCCCGCGAGTTCCCCGGCGTCACACTGGTGATTCCCGCGGGTGAAACACAGACCCGCTCGAACGACACAGAGTACCCCTACCGACCGCACACAGCGTTTGTGTATCTCACGGGCTGGGGCTCAGACACCGTGCCCGGCAGCATCCTGCTCGGCATCCCGAAGGGCACTGCCCACGACTGGGTGCTCTTCACGAGGCCCCCGGCGCCTCGCACCAGCGACGAGTTCTATGCAAACCCCTCCATCGGGGAATTCTGGACCGGTCGTCGCCCGGGGCTTGATGATGTCGGGACCTGGCTTGGTCTCGAGACGAAGGACCGCGAGGACTGGGCGGGCGAGGCGATGCCGCTACTGGCCAACTCCGCTGTGATTCGAGAAGCTGAGGGCGCTCTTACCGACACGATTGATTCCCTCCGGCACGCAGATGACCAAACCGGGGATGACACCCTGGCCCGGGTAATCAGTGAATTGCGTCTGGTGAAAGACGAGTGGGAGATTGCCCAGCTGACTACAGCCATCCACGCCACCCATCAGGGCTTCTCGAGGATCGTCGCCGCTCTCCCCGAGGCGAGCGCTCACCCCCGGGGTGAGCGAATCATCGAGGGGGTGTTCCACCAGGCTGCCAGGCTAGAGGGCAACGACACCGGCTATGGCACTATCGCCGCCAGTGGCCCCCACGCGTGTATTTTGCACTGGGTCACCAATGATGGGCCGGTGACGCCTGGGCACCTACTCCTAGTCGACGCTGGCATCGAGCTCGATAGTCTCTACACCGCCGACATCACACGGACGATTCCCGTCTCGGGGAGGTTCTCCCCGCTGCAGCGTCAGATCTATGAGGCTGTGCTGGATGCCGCTGACCAGGCGTTCGCGGTGGTGAAGCCAGGGGCACTCTTTCGAGACATCCATGAGGCGGCCATGCGGGTGATCGCCGGATACGTCCACGAGTGGGGCTTCCTCCCGGTCAGCCTGGAGGAGTCACTGGCCACAGAGGGCCAACATCACCGTCGCTACATGATTCATGGCACCAGCCACCACTTGGGACTCGATGTTCACGACTGCGCGAAGGCCAGGCGCGAGATGTATATGGACAAAGAGCTGGAGCCAGGCATGGTGTTCACCATTGAGCCAGGCTTGTATTTCCAACCCGATGACCACACCGTTCCCGCCGAATGGAGGGGCATCGGGGTGCGCATTGAAGACAACATCGTGGTCACCGAGGACGGTGCCGAGAATCTCTCCCGAGACATTCCTCGGACCGTCGACGAGGTGGAAAACTGGGTGAGTGGCAGGTAGCCCTCGCTACACTAGGCTCCAGCGCGGAAGTGGTGAAATTGGCAGACACGCAGGATTTAGGTTCCTGTGCCTTCGGGTGTGTGGGTTCAAGTCCCACCTTCCGCACGATGTGAATGGTGAGCTCTACAGCGAGAACAACACCAGGGATCCGGCCATCACGGCCATGCCCGCTATCAGCCCGTAGATGGCCAGTTGGCCTCTACCGTATTGGCGGGCAGCTGGCAGAAGGCTATCCACCGAGATATAGACCATGACGCCAGCAACCGCTGCGAACACTATGCCGAGCACCGTGTCGGTGATGAAGGGTTGCAGGATGGCAAATCCGATAAACGCGCCAATCGGCTCGGCGAGACCGGAGAGCGCTCCAAAAGCAAAAGCTTTCGCTCTGGACTTAGTCGCATAGTAGATGGGCACTGCCACCGCGATTCCCTCAGGGAGATTGTGAATGGCAATAGCGAGCGCCACGGAGAGCCCGACCTGGGGGTCATCAAGAGTAAGGAAGAAGGTCGCCATGCCTTCGGGGAAATTATGGAGCGTCACAGCCAGCGCAACACCAATCCCGGCTTTCAAGAGAGGCCGGTTGGCATAGTAGGAACTGGGGTCTTCATCGAGGGAGAGCGCCTCGTGCCGGTCATCAAGCTGCGGATGTTCCAGGTCCGGCAAAAAACGGTAGAGCAGCGCCATCACGGCGAGACCCGCAAGAAACGTCCCGGCCATAATGGTGTTGCCGAACGCGTCGCCCCGGTCCGCCACCAGGTAGCTGGTGGCCTTTGGAATAATCTCAATGAACGAGACATAGATCATCACCCCTGCACTAAAACCCAGTGCCAGCGCAAGAAACGCGCGATTGGTGTGATGAGCAAACAGCCCAATCGCTGCGCCCACCGCGGTGGCAAGCCCCGCACCAAGGGTGACAAGCCCCGCGAAGACCACTGCCGATTCCATAGTTTCGCGAGCCTAGCAGGGGCAGTGTCCACGACGCTTAGGCCACCCTTACTTGTCGGCAATGTCGAGCGAGAACAGTCATCGCTGTCGCCAACCGCCAAGACTCAGGCCATGATTCTCCTGCTGCTGGCCGCCCTACTGGGTGGAGTACTGATGCCCCCCGCACCGCCCGCGGTGTGGGAATGGCCCACCGAGGGGCCACACCGTATCCTGCGGGATTTCCAGGCCCCGGCCACCCCGTGGGGGGCTGGCCATCGCGGACTGGACCTTCAGGCCACTGGCCCCACCGTCGTGGCACCGCTTGGCGGAGTGGTGTCCTTTAGTGGTGACGTTGTTGACCGCGGGGTACTCGCCATTACCGGACCCGGCGGCGAACGGGTGAGCCTCGAGCCGGTGACCTCCGAGTTGCGAAGCGGCGACTGGGTCCAGAGAGGTGAGCCGATCGCGGAACTCCAGGGTGGCCACTGCCCGCAGTTGTGTCTTCACCTCGGCCTGCGTGTCGGCGATAGCTATCGCTCACCCCGACTGGAGCTTGGGGTGGGCCTCAGAGCAGTCCTGCTCCCGTGGGAAACTCAGGCTCTCGGGTGAGCCTGCTTATAGGCAGCACTCAAGCGCTCGGTGGACACGTGAGTATAAATCTGGGTGGTGCCAAGAGACGCGTGTCCCAGAAGTTCTTGAACACTGCGCAAATCTGCACCGCCATCGAGCAGATGGGTGGCCGCCGTGTGACGCAGAGTGTGGGGGCCAACCGGTCCAGTGCCCGGATACTGCGACAGGATCGCTGCCACCACCTGATACACACTCCGTGCCCCCAAAGCTTTCCCGGTAGTCGCCACAAAAACATTCGGGGAATCGCCGGCGGTGACCAGTGAGGGTCGTCCAGAGAGCAGGTAGCGATTCAGGGCTCGCGCGGCAGGAATGCCAAAGGGCACCACGCGCTCCTTGTTGCCTTTACCCACTACCAGCACTGTCCGCTCAGCCAGGCTGAGATTGTCCAGACGAAGCCCCACTAGTTCGCTGACCCGAATCGCTGTGGCGTAAAGGACCTCGACCATGGCCCAATCGCGAAGGGCAACGGGGTCTTCGGTGTCAGCCCTGGCGATCAGGGCTGACAGAATCTCGTCCATCTGAGTGCGCCCCATGACTCGTGGTAGCGAACTCGACGAAGCGGGCGTGCGCAACCGAGCAGCAATATCGCCTCTGGTGTGACCGTGGCTCACAAGCCAAGCACTAAAGCGCTTGAGCGCAGAGACTTTCCGCCGGAGGGTTGCACCTGCAACCCCGGCCTCAGCCTGTGACCACACCCAAGAGCGAGCGAGCTCCAGATCACACTCCACGGTCTGGCTGACTCTTTCCTCCTCGGCAAAAGCAACGAACTGCGCGATATCGGAGGAATAAGCCCTGAGCGTGTTCTCCGAGAGGGTGCGCCCGACTAGTCCCTCATCGAGGTAGAGGGCAA
Source organism: actinobacterium acMicro-4 (assembly GCA_000754445.1). Lineage (GTDB taxonomy): Bacteria > Actinomycetota > Actinomycetes > Actinomycetales > Microbacteriaceae > Pontimonas. Next base: position 45,250 of record JNSD01000012.1, read on the forward strand.
GCGCGCGACGAAGATCCATACTCCCTAGCTTGCGCTCTTGTTACCAGCGCTTGGCGCAGACACGCCACCGCACTAGAAGCCAGACTGTTCGCAATCACTTGCTCGGTTGAACTCAGAATTCTTGTTGGAGAACATTTCTCGACGTTGCTCGGCGGTCATCGCCGTAATCCCGGCGAGGCCCGCCGCGTCGTAGTGCGTTATTTCACCGCTGTCTTCCAACGGAACCGTAGAAAAGACCAGCTGATCTGGATAAACGTGGACGAGGGAGGCAGAGAGGCCACCGGGCACCGCGCTCAAAATTGTTCCCTTTATGCCCAGTAAGTCAATGGTGTAACAGCTAGCAGCGCAGACAGACACCGGGACACCGGCAAAGGTGGAGAACGTCGAGTAGTGCAGGTGCCCCGCCAGGAGGCCGCGAACATCGGTTCCCTCGATGACCCGGGCAAGTGCCCCTTGGTCCTGGAGTTCGATCACCCCCATCAACTCAATCGGGGTGGGAATCGGTGGGTGGTGAAGAGCGAGAATGGTGCCCTTCGGTGCTGGACTCGCAAGCTCGTTGCCGAGCCACTCCAGCTGGGCTGGAGTGAGCTCACCGTGGTGATAACCGGGCACAGACGTGTCAAGAGCGATCACTCGCAGGCCATCAAGATCAAACACTCGGTCTTGGGGCTCTGCTGTGGCAGGGCCACCAAAGAGCACCTCCGAGAAGGGTTCACGCTCATCGTGATTTCCCATGACCCAGACCACTGGTGCCCCTAGCTGGAGAGCGAAAGGCTCGACCAGCTCTCGCAAGCGAAGGTAAGCACCGCTCTCAGCGCGATCCGCTAGATCCCCGGTGAACACAAGAGCGTCAACCTGTTGGCCACTGGCGACGAGTCGTTCTAGGAGCCTGCGAAGCGGGGTGTCGGAGTCAATGGAGCCAAACAACCTGCGCCCATCGAGTAGATGGGTGTCCGAAATGTGCACAAGGACCCGCTCTGCTGAGGGGTGTTGGCTAAAGCTCGACACCAGCACACTTTATACCTCGGTGGAGAAACCCGGTGCTCCATCCCCCAACCACGCAAGATCCCGAGGTTCGCTTAACACGCCAGCCGATTGTTCCCGAACCAATCGCCAGCAGCCAGCACTCAATGGATCAGTCCAGCGACCGGGCACGACAACGACCTCCCGTCCAAGCGCTGCCCCGTGGTGGGCCGTGTTTAGAGCCCCCGAGCGATGCGCAGCCTCAACCACGACCAGCACGGATGACAGAGCAGCGATCAACCGATTACGCTCTAAGAATCGCCAGGGCGCGGGTCGAACTCCGCAGGGTGCCTCCGCCACCACAACACCGGCACGTGCAATACGGGCAAACATGCCGAGGTTCTCCGCTGGATAAAGACGATCAAGCCCTCCGGCCACAACAGCAACGGTGGGAATACTCCGCTCCAGTGCTGCCTGATGGGCCGCGGTATCAATCCCGATAGCCCCACCGGAGATCACACCCCGCTCCCCCAGAACGGCCGGCACCACCAGAGAGCGCGTTGCGCTCACCCCGGTGGGGCTTGCCCTGCGACTACCGACGACACCGATCCAGGCGCGGGTTGCCTGAAGCAGGGCACTCTCACCCAGAACCCAGAGGCTTAGCGGTTGGTGGTCCCCTAGATCCGCCAGTGCGGCTGGCCATTCTCTGTCGTTCTCGCCCAGAACCCGCACACCGCTCGCGGCCCCAGTGGCCAACGAGAGCGCTGTTTGCTCGGTGGAATCCCGGGCTCGCCAACTGGTGATCTGGGTGGTGAGTGACTCATCACTGTCGATGAGCCCCGATAGTGAGAGCACTATCACGCGTGGAGAGTCGCGACTGCGCAGACGCTCGAGTGCGCCCACAAGCCCCTCCGCTTGGCAGAAGGCGTACGCGAAGCGATCCCCCGGATCGGCGCAGAGCCCCCAGGATGTTCGTGCGGCAACCTCGAGGGCATCCATGCCACCAGCATGAGGGTTGAGCGTCACCGGGACGCGGTTGACATAGAGACCGAGGAAAAACCCAGGCTGGCAAGAGCAGTGGACAACTATTCGTCGAGAGCGAGTTCCTTGGGAAGCTTGAGTTCTTTCCTGCCGAGCTCCTCGACGTTGATGTCCTTAAAGGTCAACACCTTGACCGATTTCACGAAACGATCAGAGCGATAGACATCCCACACCCAGACATCGGTGAGGGTGAGCTCGAAATAGAAGTCATTACCGCGTTCACGGACTTCCTGGTGAACTTCGTTTGCAAGATAGAAACGGCGCTCGGTTTCGACCACATACTGGAACTGGGAGACGATATCGCGATACTCCCGATAGAGGGAGAGCTCAGCTTCCCTGTCGTAGTCGTCAAAATCTTCCGGTTCCATGGTGGGCTTAGTCTAGCTCTCTCGGCAAAACCACTTACAGTCGAATCCAACTGGGCCGGTGTTCCGGGGTGAGGCCGTGGCGCCTGATGGCCTCTTTGTGGGAAGCACTGCCATAGCCTTTGTGGCTCTCAAACCCGTACTGCGGATACTCCTTGGCGAGAGACACCATGTGTTCATCGCGATACACCTTCGCCACCACCGAGGCTGCGGCGACCGAAACGCAGTCACGGTCTGCCTTTTCTCTGGTCACAACCCGCAGGGGATGTGGCAGATGTTTGGTGACGTAATCGACGCTCCCATCCAGAAGTAAGACGGAGTGGCCGATGGCAACCCCCCGGGTGGCCAAGGATAAGAGCCCGCGCACCACCGCGATACCCAGAGCGTTGTTGATGCCCTCGGTGTCGACCTCGGCTGCACTGGCCTCCCCCAGAGCGTGATGCGGGAACACCTCCCGAACTGCTGTGGCAACAGGCCCGCGGCGTTTTTCGGTAATGGCCTTCGAGTCATAGAGACCCTCGGGCCAAGTCTCGATGCTGGGATCCCACACGACGAGCCCCGCGACCACTGGGCCGGCCAGGGGCCCACGGCCCACCTCGTCACAGCCGATGACGCTGGTGGCACCCTGGGCCACCAGCCGGTGTTCGAACTCGAGCGTGGGCTCTACTCTGGTGACCGTGAGGGGTCCCTCGATTCAATACCCTCGAACGTTTCCGGATAGTTGCCAAGCCACTGCCAACGCTCGGAGGGCCAAGAAATCACAAAAGCACGGCCAACGACATTCTCCACGGGGACAAAGCCGCCACCCGGCTTGTCGGTATTACGCCTCGAATCTGCCGAGTTATAGCGGTTGTCTCCCATGACCCAGAGGGATCCCTCTGGCACGGTGACGCTGAAGTCTTCGCTACTGACCTTGTTGACACCCTCGGGCAAGGACAGATATGGCTCGGACAGGGGAACACCGTTGACGGTCATGGCGCCTAGTTCATCACAGCACTCGACGGTGTCACCGGGCAGCCCAATAACGCGTTTGACCAAGTGCTCGTTGTCATTGGGGCTCGAGAGCCCCACCACCATCGAGAGGCCATTCAGGACACGAGAGAGCGGGTCGTTTTCACTGACACCGACCTGCAGAGAGAGCCAACCACCAGGATCCACAAAAACCACGACATCCCCCCGCTCCAGAGGGAACACCCTCGGAGTGAGCTGGCTCACGATGATGCGGTCGTCGCGAGCAAGCGTCGATTCCATGGATTCGGTCGGGATATAGAACGAGCGAATCAGAAAGGTCTTGATCAGAAACGAGACCACAAGCGCCGCAATGACGATAAATACGAGATCGCGCAGCAGAACGACCAGGGTTCTCGAGAATGAACGCTCTGAACTCACCGGAGGGACCACCGGGCACTCAGTGCACGCGCCACGATGCCCCCACTTCCTTCACTGTGTTCCCACCAGTGTGGCAGGACTCGCCTGAAGCGAGGCTTAGGAGTCGCGCTTTTCGCGAATCTTTGCCTTCTTGCCGCGCAGTGAACGCAAGTAGTAGAGCTTGGCGCGACGAACGTCACCGCGGGAGACAACCTCAATGTGGTCGATAACCGGGGAGTGCAGAGGGAACGTGCGCTCCACGCCAACCTGGAAGCTAATCTTGCGCACAGTGAAGGATTCCTTCACGCCGTGACCGGTGCGACTAATCACCACACCTTGGAACACCTGAATACGAGAGCGGGTGCCTTCCACGATGTTGACGTGGACTTTGACGGTGTCACCGGCGCGGAAGTCCGGAATGTCACTGCGAAGGCTTGCTGCATCGACGAAATCTAGGGTTTGCATGTCTGAATCACTCTCTGCGCCGCCACAGGTCGCACGCGAATAATGGACTAAAGCTGTCAATGCCCCCGCCTGATGGCGGTGTGCTACTCCCCTGTGGCAGAGGCGCACTGTGGCACAAGGACTAAGTCTGCCACACAATGTGGCGACTGGCTATTTCGCCGACTAGGCTCTCTCTATCCCAGACCGGGCGAACCAATTGATTGTGAGATCACTATGGACACCTCCCACGAAGTCCTGAACCTTCGCACCACCCCCATCCAGCAGCGCGGCAGCGACCGTATGCAGAGTCTGTTGGACGCAGCCGCTGTTCTCATCGACGAAGACGGCATTGATGGAGTTACCACCACCGCCGTTGCTTACCGCAGCCGCTCGTCCGTTGGCGTCTTGTATCGGTATTTCCCCAACGTTGACAGCCTCTTGAAGGCCCTTGCGCAGCGAAACATGCAGCGCTTCATGGACCGTATTCAAGGAGGCGCGGACCGCGCAAACCTCCCGCCCTGGGCCGCCTGGGACAACACCTTCGGCTCCTACGTAGACATGTATCGCCACGAACCAGGTTTTCGCCACCTCGGCTTTGGCGACATCATCACCGCGCGGTTTTTAGGCGATGAGTTCACCAACACAACCGTTGTTGCTCGAATTTTTGCCCAGATGCTCTCCGAGGAACACACTGTCCCAGTGACTGACTCGATGCTCTTTCATCTAGACGTGGCGGTTGCTATGGCTGTGGCGATTGTGCACCGCGCATTTCTTTATGACCCGAAGGGTGACGAAAGGTTCATCGAGGAAGCCAGGAAGATGGTCGGCGCCTACCTGCGCGCCGAGATTCCGATGACTTCCGAGTGATTCAGCGCCATTCTCCAGCCCGCATCGAAGAGATGCGGGCTGTAGGCGCGTTTGTCGGCTCCGTCTTGAGCGCTCTCGAGAGCGCTGCCAAGCCAGGGGTTTCACTGGTAGAGCTTGATGCCCTCGCCCACGACATGATCCGCCAGGCAGGTGCGACTAGTTGCTATATCGATTACCACCCGTCCTTTGGCGGGTCCCCCTTTGGCAAGGTGCTCTGCACCTCGGTCAATGACGCGGCGCTCCATGGCTTGCCCTATGACTATGACCTTCAGAGTGGTGACCTTCTCTCGCTGGACTTCGCAGTGAACCTGGGTGGCTGGGTTGCCGACTCCGCGGTCAGCCTCATTGTTGGAACTCCCGCGACAGCGGAAGACCAACGCCTGATTGACGTGTGTGAGGAAGCGCTCGAGGCCGGGATTGCCGCAGCCGTTGCCGGCAACCGCCTCGGAGACATCTCCCACGCGATTGGCGCGGTCGCTAAAGCCCACGGTTTTGAGGTGAACACCGACTTTGGCGGCCACGGGGTGGGTCGCACCATGCACGAAAACCCCTCAATCCCCAACGACGGCATGCCAGGACAGGGCCCGAAACTACAACCCGGAATGGTGTTTGCCATCGAACCGTGGCTCATGCACACGACCAGTGAAATCTTTACCGATACCGACGGCTGGACACTGCGCAGCATCGATGGGTCCCGCGCAGCACATGTGGAACACACGGTGGTCGTCACCAAAGACGGCCCCTTGGTTCTCACCGCTCGCTAGTCGGAGAGTAAATCCGGTCGCATCCGCTGTGTGCGGGCCACCGACTGCTCATGGCGCCACTGGCGAATTTGCTCGTGGTGTCCCGAGAGCAGTACCTCTGGCACCTCAATCCCGCGCCACGTTCTTGGCTTCGTGTAGGAGGGGTATTCGACAAGGCCCTCCTCGTGACTCTCTTCAATCAAGGATTCTGGGTTCCCAATCACGCCGGGGACTAAGCGCAACGTCGCCTCCACCATCGCGACCACCGCAACTTCGCCACCGTTCAGAACATAATCACCGAGGCTCAGCTCGAGGACGGTGTGGGACTGGCTATAGTGCTCGATGACCCGCTGATCAATACCCTCATATCGGCCACACGCAAAAACAAGGTGCCCCGCCTGCGCGAGCTCTTTAGCCTGGGCTTGAGTGAACAGTCTCCCCGCGGGGCTTGGCACGACAAGCACTGAGTCTGTGGTGAGCAAGCGGTCCAACACGACACCCCAGGGCTCCGGGGACATCACCATCCCAGCCCCACCCCCGTAGGGCGTGTCATCGACGCTGCGGTGAGGGTCTGTGGTGGCATCGCGCAAATCGTGCACGGAAATCTCGACCAGGTTTTTATCCAGCGCTTTGCCAATCAGTGACACGTCTAAGACGTCAAAGAAGGCGGGGAAAATCGTCACAATATCGATTTTCACGATGCGCTCTCCTCGTCGAGGGTCTCGAAGAGTCCCCCCGGCGGCGTAATCTCCACCACCCCGGTGTCGCTATCAACGCGCGGCACGAAAGCTTTCACAAAGGGCAACAGCACCTCAGAGCCACCGGTGTCAATCACCAAGAGGTCTTGAGCGGGGAAGTGCTCCACTCGCACCACCACCCCCACCTGCACACCATCGCGCTGCACCCTCAAACCCACGAGTTGGTGGTCAAACCAGGCATCGTCCTCCACCGGGCGAATTTCCGGGTCGTGTTCCACCCACAAAATTGCCTTGACAAGTCCTTCAGCCGCACTGCGATTCTCAACTCCCTCAAAAAATGCCACGGGGCTGCTGTTGACTTCACGGACACTAACCAAGGTCAGTGTCTTCCCAAACCAGGGAGATTCGGTGGGAACCTGAAGAGTAAACCTCGCGCCTGGTTGAAAGCGAAGTTCTGGGTCATCGGTGTAGAGCTCGAGGCGCAATGCACCCTTGAGACCGTGCGCCTTGACCAAGCGTGCAACGCGCAGTTCAACCCGCTCAGGGCGCGGTGCAGTGGACGAGGCGTCCGGAGACATCAGGAGTCGGTGTCGACGACGTCAACCCGCACTCGCCGACCATCAGCAAGCGCATTAACTACAGTCCGAAGTGCCTTGGCGGTCCGGCCAGAGCGACCGATTACCCGTCCCAAGTCTTCTGGGTGAACGCGGACCTCAAGGAGTTCCCCCCGGGGAGTGTCCACGAGCGTGACACTGACCTCGTCCGGGTAATCAACAATCTCCCGGACGAGATGATTCAGTGCACGATCAAGCATTACTATTCAGCCGGCTTTGTCTTGGCCTCGTCGGCAGGCACTTCTTCTGCAGGCGCTTCTTCGGCAGCCACTTCCGCGGCCGGAGCTTCCTCAACAGCAGCCTCTTCGGCTACTTCCTCGGCCACTGGAGCTTCCCCAGCTACTGCGTCCTCTGCTGGAGCCTCTGCTGGAGACGCTGCTGGAGCTTCAGCTACGACCTCGTCTGCAACGGGGGCGTCCGCAACAACCTCAGCAACGACGGCCTCAGCGGGTGCGGCGTCCTGGACAGGAGCGGCGGCGGGAGCTTCCTGGGCGGGAGCCTTGACGACCTTGGGGCGAAGGACTGGCTTCTTCTTGGTGTCAGCCTTGAATTCTGCCTTGGGCTCCGCCATCTGAACGGTGTTCTTAGCGTTCTTGTCTCCCTTGAAGGTGCCCCAGTCGCCGGTGAGCTTCAGGAGTGCGCGAACCTGCTCGGTGGGCTGGGCGCCAACGCCTAGCCAGTACTGAGCGCGGTCAGAGCTGACCTCAATGACCGAGGGGTTCTCGGTGGGGTGATACTTGCCAATTTCTTCAATGACGCGTCCATCGCGCTTGGTGCGCGAGTCGGCAACGACGATGCGGTAATAGGGGGCACGGATTTTTCCCATGCGCTTCAAACGAATTTTTACAGCCACGTTTCTCCAGGTAGATAAGTCGTAAACAACCGACGATTACGTGGGGGCACAATCGTCTGGACGTCTTGGTGGGGAGTCCCACGCCTGATAGAGGGTCGGGCGGGAGTGCTCCAGCGCCCTATTCTGTCAGATTTTTTGCAATCCTGGACACACGGGGGCGCCCCATCCTCTTAGCTCTCGCCAGAGGGCACGCCCAGGCCAAAACTCGAGCCTTGGCCACTACCCCCACTCGCCAGGCCTAAGGCTTCAGCGGCGCGTTTGGCGGGGTTGCCGGAGCGCGACGCCGCCTTCTTCTTTGGCGTCTTTTTGCCCTTACCGCCACCGCCCCCAATCGGGCCCATACCGGGGATCTGGGGAACGCCGCCCTTGGCGACCGTTTTCATCATTTTTGCCGCCTGTTCGAAGCGTGTGACCAACTGGTTGACATCGGTCACCGTCATGCCTGAGCCCTTGGCGATTCGCATGCGCCTCGAACCATTCAATAGCTTGGGGTTGATCCGCTCAGCGCGAGTCATCGACTGGATGATGGCTTCGGTGCGACCGAGTTCCTTCTCATCGATATTGTCGATCTGCTCCTGCATTCCCCGGGCTCCCGGAAGCATGCCGAGCATCGAGCCGAGCGAGCCCATCTTCTTGATCTGCTGAAGCTGGCCCAAGAAATCATTGAGGGTGAAGGTATCGGAGAGAAACTTGGCTTCGAGCTCCTTGGTTTGTTCTTGATCAAAGGTTTTTTGAGCCGTTTCAATGAGCGAGAGGATGTCACCGAGGTCAAGAATTCGACTGGCCATCCGGTCGGGGTGAAAAACTTCGAAATCATCGAGTTTTTCACCCGTTGAGGCAAACAGGATCGGCCGGCCAGTCACGCCGGTCACACTCAGTGCCGCACCACCCTTGGCATCGCCATCGAGTTTGGTGAGAACCACGCCGGTGAAATCAACGCCCTGGGAGAAGGCCTGGGCGGTCGTGACGGCGTCTTGACCAATCATGGAATCAATCACAAAGAGCACCTCATCGGGTGAGGTGACCTTGCGAATCTTGGCAGCCTGATTCATCATGTCCGCATCAACGCCGAGTCGGCCCGCGGTGTCGATAATCACGACATCGTGATTCTTGTGTGTGGCGTAGGCAACTCCTGCCCGCGCGACGGCGACAGGGTCACCAACGCCATCGCCTGGCTCTGGGGCAAAAAACGCGACCCCCGCCTGATCTGCCATAACACCGAGCTGTTTCACAGCACCCGGTCTTTGTAGATCACAGGCGACCAAGACCGGGGTGTGGCCCTCGGCGCGCAACCACTTGGAGAGCTTCCCCGCAAGCGTTGTCTTACCGGAACCTTGCAAACCCGCCAGCATGATGACTGTGGGGGGCTTCTTGGCAAAACTGAGCGAGCGGGTCTCTCCACCGAGAATCGCAATCAGCTCATCGTTGACAATGGAGACCACCTGCTGGGCAGGATTGAGCGCCTTGTTGACATCGTCCGAGAGCGCGCGCTCACGGACTTTCTGGGTGAAGGACTTCACCACCTCGAGTGCGACATCGGATTCAAGTAGCGCGCGCCTAATGTCGCGCACCGTTCCATCGACATCCGCGGGAGAAAGCTTGCCCTTTTGACGAAGAGACTTAAAAGTCTCCATCAACCTCTCGGACAGGGAACTAAAGGCCACCATGGAGCACAAGACTACTCGAGAAAGCCAGGGCGCCAAGGAACGGGTCAGGACCTTCTAGGCTTGGCTTATGCCTCTCTTTAGCTTCGCTGAGCACTCGCCTATCGTTGCCGATGACGCGTTCATCGCACCACACGCGACGCTGGTTGGTCAGGTCACCGTGCAGGCTGGCGCCGTGGTCATGTTTGGTGCAATTCTGCGAGCTGATCGGGCCGCGATCGATCTCGGTGGGGGCTCGAACGTCCAAGACAACGCCGTGCTCCACGGCGACCCTGGGTTTCCAGCCCTGGTGGGACGGGATGTGAGTATCGGCCATGGAGCGATTGTCCACGGTGCCACTGTGGGCGATTCGTGCCTCATTGGCATGAATGCCACTGTGCTCAACGGCGCTGTTATTGGCGAGGGTTCTCTGGTTGCCGCGGGGACAGTGGTCCTCGAGGGGACAATCGTTCCCCCACACAGCCTTGTTGCTGGGGTGCCCGGAAAAATCAGGCGAGAGACCACTCCTGAGGAACGCGAGTCGATTGCCCACAACGCCGCGACCTACCGCGAGCTGGCAGCAACCTATCGAAGCCGCTCTAACTGGCCAGTGTTCTAGCTAGTCAGTGCTCTAACTAGTCAAGGCTTTAGCGAACTGAGCTGGGGAAAACCCGGTCATATCCCCCACTGATTCGCCTTGACCCAGGAGTTTGATGGGCAAACCGGTGAGTTCCTGCACTCTCATTACAAAGCCCGCCTTGGCGCTGCCATCGAGTTTCGTGAGAACCAAACCCGTCACACCGGCGTGCTCGAGGAACGCTTGGGCCTGAACGACACCGTTCTGGCCGGTAGTGGCATCGAGAACCAACAAGACTTCAGACACCGGCGCTACTTTTTCGACAACTCGACGAATCTTCCCGAGCTCATCCATTAACCCCGCTTTGGTGTGAAGGCGGCCAGCGGTGTCAATCACAACAATCTCAATACCCTCCGCGAGGGCTTTTTCTACTGCCTGATAGGCCACGGAGGCCGGGTCTTGGCCTTCGCGCTCGGGGGTGACAATGGCAACCCCCGCGCGCTCGGCCCAGGTCGTCAACTGTTCGACCGCTGCAGCACGAAAAGTATCAGCTGCGGCAATCACAACAGATCGCCCAGCGTTAGAGAGAAACTTGGCAAACTTTCCAATCGTGGTGGTTTTGCCCACTCCGTTGACACCGACCACCAGCACGACCGCTGGGCGCTCAGTCAATCGCAGCGTGGAGTCATACCGGGCGAGCTTCTCCTCTACCGCGTCACGCAAGATATCGGTCACGTCATCGGCTTTCGTGGTGCCAATGCGCTCGGCTTCGCCACGCACCGTGGCCACTAACTCTTCGGCGAGTTGGGGACCGAAATCTGCGCCAATCAGAGTGTCTTCCAAGCTCTGCCAGGTGTTCTCATCGATCTGAGCTTCCTCGGTGGTGCCACCACCAAAGAGTGTGCGCAGCGACAACGAGCCTTTACCCCATGCCATGGGGCAAGCCTAGCTAGCGCGCAACGGATTTAGTCATCGAGGGAGGGAACAAACCCAATGACCGGCAAGGTTTCTGAGGACTCCGCGTCGGCCTGATCAACAAGGCTGAGGATTTCGGTGAGGGCGATGCCGGTGCTCATCACTCCGGCAAGCGCAATCAGCGCCCATCCAGCCTGCTGTTTTTTCACCACCCCCACACACTACTGCCGAAGGCCAATCACCCAAAAACTAGGACGCTACGGCCTCAGAGTCCTTGATGCGCTGCCCAACAACAGCGCTGACCCCGTCTTTGCGCATCGAGACTCCATAGAGCGCATCAGCAATTTCCATGGTGCGTTTCTGGTGGGTAATGACGATGAGTTGGGAATCCTGACGCAGCGACTCGATCACGCTCAGTAGGCGCCCCAGGTTTGCATCATCCAACGCCGCCTCGACCTCGTCGAGGATATAGAACGGGCTAGGCCGGGCCTTAAAGATTGCAATCAACAGTGCAACGGCCGCCAAGGACCGCTCCCCACCAGAGAGCAAGGACAAGCGCTCGATCTTCTTACCCGCTGGCCTCACCGACACCTCAATGCCGGTGAGCAAAAGATCATCGGGTTGCGTAAGAGTCAAGGACCCGTGCCCACCGGGGAAAAGGAGCGGGAACACTTCATCAAACGCTCGTTGGGTGTCGGCGAAGGCGTCAGCAAAGATCGTCTGCATGGTGTCATCGAGCTCAGCCATGATGGCCTCGAGATCAGCTCGGGTTTTCTTTAGGTCCACCAGCTGCTCGGTCAAGAACGTGTGTCTGGTCTCGAGGGCCTGGAACTCCTCGAGTGCCAGAGGGTTCACTCGCCCCAGTTGATCACGCTTGCGCCTGGCCACCTGAAGTCGGGCCTCTTGCTCAGCTCGGTTGAAGGGTTGTGGCTCCCCGCCGTCTTCGGTGTCTGCGGGAACCAGAACGTGTGGGGCATAATCCTCGAGAAGTGTCTCCTCGGTGAGACCTAATTCTTCCTGGACTCGCTCCAGTAACGTCGTGCGCTGCAGCTTCTTTTCATAAATTTGCATCTCAATCGAGTGCACCGAATCAGTGATGGACCCCAGGCGCTCCCGCAGGGTGTTCTCTTGGGTGCGCAACTGGGTCAACTCCCCCTGCAGGGACTGACGCTTCGCCTCTGCTGCAAGCAGTGCCGCGGAGGACTCCTCAGTGGTCACCACTGCCTGAGCCATCACACCCGGCAAGAGCGCTAACACGGACGTGGCGCGGGCAGCGCGCTCACGTCGTTCGTGGTGTCTAGCACGCTCCCTCGTGGCAGCGGCCTCTTCATCCACCAGGCGCTGGCGCACACTGGCCAGGACATCCTGGGCGCTCCTGGCGCGCTCTCGGGATGCCTCGAGAGCAATGCGTGCCTGGAGCTCCTGGGCGGTAGCTGTGTCGAGGGACACAAGAAGAGCACTGCGGGCAGACTCATCGACGGAGGGCCTGGGGTTTGCTTGGAAAGATGTGCGCTGCTCTGTAGCTAGCCCAAGAGCCTCGCTCGCCACCCGGACCTGGTCTTCTGCCTCTGTGGCAGCACTCACCAGTCGCGCCACCTCGGCTTCAGCCGCCTCGAGTGCGGCACGCTGCCGGGAAAGCTGCTGGCCAAACTCAGCGCGCTTGGCATCAGCCTGGCGCACATCGGCAAGAGCGGTTTTTACCCCCTCGGCGCACAGTGCTTTCTGCGCGCTGGCCTGCTCGGCCTCGAAGCGCGTGCGCTCCAGAGTGGTGGACAGGGTTGTCAGCGCGCTCTCGGCGGTATCGCGCTCTGCCTGGAGTTCTAAGCGACTGCGTGATTCGCCACTACCGGTGCGAACAACGCCATCGGTGAACACATCACCGGCGAGAGTAACGATGGTCACTCCCCGAGCAATGGCACCCTTGGTGGCCCAGACTTTTGTGAGTGCGGCCAGGTCCCCGGCGATGTAGGTCTTGGAGAGCAATGCCAAGACACCAGAGGGCCCGCGCACCACATCAGTCGCTCGAGAAAGTCCGGCTATGTCCTCGCCGATGGTGTCTTCGTCAGTGGCGATGACGAGTTCCACGCGGCCCTTGTTCGAGCCAGAGCGCTGTTCCACCAGGCGCAGCGCACTCTGGCGCTCATTCACCAACACGGCATCGGCGAGGGATCCAAGAGCCCGGGCAATCGCCGTTTCATATCCGGCATCCACCCGGAGCGAGTCGGCAACACTGCCAGTAACACCAGCGGCAGCGACAATATCAGGATCGGCACCATCGGTGCGAAGAGCAAGGGTCAGCGCCGATACTTTAGCTGCTAGCGCCTCACGCTCGCGCTCCTGCTGGTGAAGGAGGTTCCTAGTGTTAGCCTCGGTGGCATCCGCGAGCGCTAGTCGCTCCTCAGCCTCACCAAGGGCGCGTTCATAGGCTTCGGTGGCACCGTCGGGAGCTTCAGTATCCGAGCCGTGGAGAGCACGTAAGGCCTCTTCTGCCTGGGCGACACGGGCTCTGGCTTGCTCGAGGGCTGCCCTTTGACGCTCGGACTCAGCCTGCGAGCTCAGGACGCGCGACTGCGCAACCTCGAGGGCGGACTCGCGCTCGCGCAGGCCGTTGTCATACTCGGCAAGTTCACCAACCACAGAGGCGATTTCTTGGTCAACCGCAGCGAGGGACGCCTTCAGGGTCAGCACAGCCGCAGAAACCTCACCCACCGCTGCTTCGTGTGAGGCGACGAGCTCCAGGGCTTCCTGGCCCAAAGCCTCGGCGGCCTCAATGTCGGCAGATGTCACAGTGGTCGCAGCCGAGGCGTCGACCTCGCCCTCATCCCATGTGCCAGAGCGCTCCCTAGCGATAGATTCCAAGGCCTTCAGGCGATCCAGTACAGCTCTCGCCGCAAAGTCCTGAGACCTGGCTGAATCCAGTCCACTATCTAGCGCGGTGGACTCAAGCTCTTGGATGCGCCTGCGCACACCGTCGAGCTGGTCTGCAAGGGTGGCGCGCTCGGCGGCGCGCTCACTTTCACTGCTCTGGAAATTATCGAGGGTGGCACCGAGGCTCACCACGTCATCAGCGAACACCCGAGCTTGCGCATCACGAACCACGGCCTGAATTGTCTGAGCTTCACGGGCAATCTCTGCTTGCCGACCGAGAGGCGTCAGCTGGCGACGAATCTCCCCGGCGAGATCGTTGAGCCTCGTCAGGTTCGCCTCCATGGATTCGAGCTTGCGCTGGGTCTTTTCTTTGCGACGACGGTGCTTGAGGATTCCCGCCGCCTCCTCGATAAAGCGGCGGCGATCTTCCGGGCTCGCATGGAGCACCTGATCGAGCTGGCCCTGGCCCACGATGACGTGCATTTCCCGGCCCAGGCCACTATCGCTCAGAAGCTCTTGAACATCGAGTAGGCGACAGGGCTCCTTGTTGATCGCGTATTCGCTCCCGCCATTTCTAAAGAGCGTGCGGGAGATGGTGACCTCGGCGTAGTCGATGGGCAGGGCGCCATCAGAGTTATCGATAGTGAGTAACACCTCAGCCCGCCCCAGCGGCGCCTTAGAGGTGGTTCCGGCAAAGATGACATCTTCCATCGAGCCACCGCGGAGAGTCTTGGCACCCTGTTCGCCCATGACCCACGCGAGAGCATCGACAACGTTGGATTTTCCCGAGCCATTGGGTCCGACAACGCAGGTGACACCGGGCTCGAAGGCAAACGTGGTCGGTTGAGCGAAAGACTTAAATCCCTTGAGGGTCAGGGACTTCAGATGCACCAGATACTCCGCTTCACTTACTCACCGATGTTGACGCCATGCATGTGCTCTGGACAAACTTACCGGGTGCGAGGCACCCGCTGACACCTGGGACAGCGGTGAGAGGAACGATTCATGAACGGCTCCCGATGGATGGTTGTGCCACAGCGTGAGCAGGCTTGGCCATCTCGTCCGTAGGCCTCCAACGACTGGGCAAAATATCCGCTCTGGCCGTTGACGTTCACATACTGTTGGTCGAAGCTTGTCCCGCCCTCCGCGAGGGCTTTGTTCAACACTGCTTTCACTTCCTCGAGAAGTGAGTGGGTGTCTGCCCGGGTCATCCTGTGTGTGGGGTGACGGTAGTGGCGTTTCGTTGCCCACAGCGCCTCATCCGCATAGATGTTTCCGATGCCACTCATCAGGTTTTGATCCAGCAGGGCGCGCTTGATATCGGTGTGTTTGGATCGCAACCGGCGACTCCATGCCTTCTCATCAAAGTGCGGGTCTAAGGGATCTCTCGCTATGTGCGACACGCTGACTGGCACAAGGGGCTCCAAACTGCCCAGGCCACCGGGGAAACCATCGCTCGTGGGAATGAGTTCATCAATGGCGAGCGAGCCAAAGATTCTCTGATCCACAAATCCCACGTGGATGGCATCACCCGCACGGGTGGTCAACTCCACCAGCACACGAAGATGGGGACCAAAGTCTGAATCCTCATCGCCTAAGAGAACCTGCCCACTCATGCCCAAGTGACACACAAGAGCGCTACTGGTTCCAATCAGAGGGAACCACAAGAACTTTCCTCTGCGCACAGCGGCCGCGACGAGGGCGCCCGTGAGCCTCGAGATGAAATCTTCCGCGGGACCCGGATGGCGCTTGAGCGAACGAGGGTCACGCACGGTAATCCGAGTAATGCGCGCTCCGGTGACGACATCCTCGACGCCCCGTCGAACCACTTCAACCTCGGGAAGTTCAGGCATCGCCTCGTTCGACTTCGCGAATGGCGGCTAACGCCGCACTCGCGGCAGAGAGCTCGGCTGCCTTCTTGGAACTACCGGTGCCATGCCCCGCGGGCGCCGAACCACCGGGTAGACCGTTGATATAGACATCGGCAGTGAAGACCTTGGCGTGATCTGGACCCGCATCGCTGATGTTGTAGCGGGGGATGCCATTACCGGTCTTCGCTCCCCACTCCTGCAAAGCAGTCTTTGGATCACTACTTTCACTGCGACGATCAGCATCGAGGACATAATCTTCGAGTAGGCGCTCGACTAGCCCAGTGGCTGCTTCTGGGCCATTCTCCAAAAACACGACGCCAATCAGGGCCTCGAGGGCATCCGCCAGGAGTGAGGGTTTGTCTCGACCACCGGTGATTTCCTCCCCGCGCCCAAGGCGCAGGAAATCCCCCAGAGAAATCGTGCGGGCAACATCGGCAAGCGCAGTCGTCGAGACGATGCTGGCTCGGCGCTTAGCGAGCTCCCCCTCGGGAAGACCAGGGAAGTGGCGATAGAGGGCTGCGGTGATGGCCTGACCTAGGACGGAGTCTCCGAGAAACTCGAGCCGCTCGTTGTCGCTGCCACCGTTTTCGTAAGCAAAGGACGAATGCGTCAATGCTTGCGCCACGCCTTCCGCGGAGACCGCCACCTGGAGTGTCTCCAGGAGCGGGCTCGCATCGAAGACCGAGTCGGTCTTCCCGGAATCAGTCACGTTAGACGTCGGCGACCTTACGGCCCTTGTATTCCATGAACAACGGAGTGCCGGCACTGTCTTCAACAACCCGAGCGCGGTGCGGGAGGCTGTAAACGGTCTTGCCGTTCTCGACGGTCTTCACCAGCGTGGGGACTTCAGCTTTCCACGCCGAACGACGATGGTGCGTTCTCGCACGGGATTTCTTCCGCTTAGGTACCGCCATGATTTTCTTCTTTCGCTGGGTCTTGTGTGGTCTTAGGGGGCCTGTTGTCCATCTGACTCGAGCAGTTTGCCTAACTCAAGCCAGCGCGGGTCAATATCCTGGCCGCGTGTCTTGGCACTCTCGCTGGTGAGTTTCTCACCAGTTGTGGGGTCCAATCCATAGCAGTCAGGCTTACATACCGGTTGGAAGGGGAGGTCTAGGACCACCGCATCCCGAATGATGCTCTCGAGCATCACAGAGTCATCAACCACCGTGTAGGAATCGGCCTCTGAAGAAGAATAGGTGAAAAGTTCCTGAAAATCGACTCGAACCGGGAGAGAGAACTCATCGAGACAGCGCACGCACTCCGCGTGCGCATCGGTGGCAACCTCGCAGGTCACCAAAATCCCCTCGTGGAGGCCTTCCAGACGCACCTCGATCGTCATCGGAGTACCCTCGGGAACGACCGCGACAGCCTCGCCGTATTTCTCTGGAGCCAGTACGTCAAGGGTGTGCTCGCGCATCTCACCCGGACTGTGCATGAGGTCTTTGACCCCAATGGTCAAAGGCGTGCGTTTAAGAGAAGCCACCCCGATAGTTTAGGAGGCTACGGCTGCGAACGCCTCATCGTAGATCGCAAGTGCGGTAGCAATGTGCTCCGGTGTCACAATCAACGGTGGCACCACGTGAATCCGGTTGTCCACCACGAAGGGCAAAAGTTTTCTGGAGAGCAACTCGGACTTAAGCTTCCCGACGGTTGCGGCATCCAAGGGCTCCCTCGTCACCGGATCAGCCACCAGATCAAGGGCAAAGAAGCAGCCAAGCCCACGGACTTCACCAATCATCGGGTGCTTCGCAGCGAGAGCGGTAAGCCCCGGGCGCAGATACTTCTCCCCCATCTCGCGGGCATTGTCGACCATGCCCTCGTCGTTCATGGCATCGAGCGCTGCCACAATCGACGCCATCGCTAGCGGGTGGCCGGAATAGGTGAGGCCACCGGGGAACATGGTGTTGTCAAAATACTGGGCGAGAGCGTTCGAGAACACCACGCCACCCACTGGTATGTAGCCGGAGTTCACACCTTTTGCGAAAGTAATCATGTCGGGGACAACGTCATGGGCCTGGAACGCAAACCAGTGACCGGTGCGGCCAAAGCCCGACATGACCTCATCCATGATCAGGATGATGCCGTAGCGGTCACAGATTTCCCGCACGCCCTTCAGGTATCCCGGTGGCGGCACCATGATGCCGGCAGTTCCCGGCACACCCTCGAGTAGCACTGTGGCGATCGTGGTGGGGCCTTCAGCCTGAATGACGCGCTCCAGGTGGTGCAGAGCGCGCTCACATTCTTGAGCATCGTTGTCCGACCAAAACTCGCTGCGGTAGAGGAAGGGGCCAAAGAAGTGCACGTGCCCAGTGGCATATTCATTGGGCTGGCGGCGCCAGTCGCCAGTGGCAACGATGGCAGCCCCCGTGTTGCCGTGATAGCTGCGGTAAGTGGAGAGCACCTTGGTGCGCCCGGTGTAGAGGCGGGCAGCGCGAATGGCGTTCTCGTTGGCATCAGCACCACCGTTGGTGAAGAACACTTTGGAGAACCCCGGTCCAGCCCGGTCAATGATGCGCTTCGCTGCGTGAACGCGAGGCACCGAGCTTGCTGAGGGAGCAACGGTCGCGAGTTTTTCCACCTGGTCTTTGATTGCCTGCACGACCTTGGGATGCGAGTGGCCGATGTTGACATTGACCAACTGGCTCGAGAAATCCAAGTATTCGTTGCCCTCGGTGTCGTAGACATACATGCCAGAGGCATGCGAGACCATCATCGGCGACACGGCCGACTGCACCGACCACGAGTAGAAGTTATGCGCGCGATCGAGTTCTTTAAGCTTGCTTGTGGACGAATCTGCCACCACAATCCCCCTTGTTAACCGTGACTACAACTATGGCTCTAAGACTACGGCAGTTCCGTCTTTGCTAGATATTCAGCGACCGCAGAGGGCACATACGGCGAGACATCCCCACCCAGGGATGCCACCTGGCGCACCAGCGAGCTTGAAACATGCGCGTTAGCGGGATCTGGCAACAAGAAGACGGTGTCGATGCCAGCGAGGTTTCTATTCACAATGGCCATGGGCGTTTCATAGCTGAGATCCATTTGCGAGCGAATTCCTTTCACCAGCACTGTGGCGCCAACGTCGGTGCAGTAGTCCACCAGCAAACCAACGCTCCACGAGGTGACCACAATATTGCCGGCAATGCCCGCTTGCGCGATGGCCTGCTCGAGCAGGGTGACGCGCTGGGCGATAGGCAACAGAGCTGACTTCGACGGGTTGTGCACCACGACCACATGGACTTCATCAAAGAGCCTGGCAGCGCGCTCAATGACATCCAGGTGACCCAGAGTCACCGGATCAAAGGAACCCGGGACAACAGCAACAGTGCTCATGGCTTAAGCGTAGTGAGCCGAGCGTTTTCTTGGGGTCTACTGGGTCACAATTATCTAATTCTTTGCCAAGTAATCAGCTGAAGCCTCATCGAGGCGCCTGGCGATATCGACAGCCAGATCCGGGTGGCCTGCCAAGCGCGGATCCGCCTCCACCACCCGGGTGGCATAGGTCCTTGCCTGGTCAATGAGCTCGCCATCTTGGGTAACCCTCACGAGGGTGAGACCCGAGCGCCTGCCAGATTGTCGATCGCCAAGGACGTCGCCTTCACTGCGCAGCTCAAGATCGATGGAGGCAAGTTCGAACCCATCAGACGTGGCGGCGACCGCCTCAACCCGTGCCCTGGCCGGGGTGTCTGGTTCACAGGCAGTGACGAGCAAGCACACACCAGCGTGCTCGCCTCGACCAACCCGCCCGCGCAACTGGTGTAACTGGCTTACTCCGAAGCGATCGGCATCAAGAATCACCATGACGGAGGCGTTGGGAACATCGATTCCGACCTCAATCACGGTCGTCGCAACCACCACGTCAATGTCCCCGGCAGAAAAAGCCTGCATCACTGCATCTTTCTCATCGGAGGGGAGCTTGCCGTGGACGGCCTCAATTTTCGCGTGGGAGAGCTCGGGTAAGCCGCGAAGTAGCGGCACTGTCTCAGCGACGCTAGCGAGGACCCGCGCCTCCTCTGATGCCTCCTGGCTACTATCAACAGCATCGTCGTCCTCGGGGACCGACGGGGAAATGGAAGGAACAACCACGAAGCCTTGGCGTCCTTTCGCCACTTCCTCTGCCAATCGCTGCCACACCCTCGGATACCAGTTGGGGTGGTCCCCCAGTGCCACCACATGGGTGGAAATCGGTTGGCGCCCGGAGGGCACCATGCGGATTGTTGACACATCAAGGTCACCAAACACCGTCATGGCAACAGTTCGGGGAATAGGTGTTGCCGTGAGAACGAGAACGTGAGGATGAGTGCCCTTTTGTCGAAGGGCTTCGCGTTGATCAACGCCGAACCGGTGTTGCTCATCAATGACCACAAGTCCAAGATCGGCAAAGGTCACCCGTTCACTCAGGAGCGCGTGGGTTCCCACCACAATCTTGGCCTGCCCCGATGCCGCCGCCAGCAGAGCCTTTTTCGTCTCCGCCGCGCGCAGGTTTCCGGTGAGCAGGACGGGGTTCATGGACGCGGCTAGCTCAGGTCCGAGCGTTGCCACGATTGAGCGAAAGTGTTGCCAGGCCAACACTTCGGTCGGTGCCAGCAGAGCACTCTGTCCACCTGACTCCGACACGGTGACCATCGACGCCACAGCGACCACTGTTTTTCCAGAACCCACCTCGCCTTGAACGAGTCGATTCATGGGGTGGGGCTTAGCCATGTCCTGGTGAATCTCTGCCAAGACACTCTGTTGATCACTCGTGAGGGCAAAGGGCAGACTTCCAAGAAAACCTTCTGTGCCAGGACCAGCCGTGCGAGCCACCGAGGTGTGAGAGGCGGCTTGGATGCGTCGCTGCACCAGAGCGCACTGCAACACGAACGCCTCGTGAAAGCGCAGGGTGTCCCTGGCTTGGCGCCAGTCCTGTTCTTCCCCCGGGCGGTGGATTTTCTCGAGTGCCTCCTTCGAGGGCATCAGTTTCTCTGCAGCGGCGATATCGGCGGGAATCGGGTCTGGCACCGCATCCAGCACATCCAAGACAACGCCCAGAGCTCTCGCCATCTGCCAGCTGGCAACCTTGGCGGTTGCCGGATAAAGGGGAATGGGGCGTTTCGCCCACTCTTCTCCCTCAGTGTTCGTGAGCTCCCGCTCGTCAAAGAGTTCATAGTCGGGGTGAGCGAGCTGGCGCTCACCCCGGTAGAGACCTACTTTTCCGGCGAAGATTCCTCTGACACCCGGAACCAAATCTTTTGCTCGCCAGGCCTGGTTGAAGAAGGTGAGGGTCACGAGCCCGGTGCCATCGGAGATGATGACTTCGAGGACGCTGCCTGTGCGAGCACGCATGCCCCTCGTGGAGACAGAGACGACCTCAGCAACGAGGGTGGCCATCTCGCCCACCGGGACACCGGCAATCGAGGTGAGTTCACCCCGGGTGGCATAGCGCCTCGGGTAGTGGGCGACTAATTGCCCCACCAGCGTGTATCCAAAAGCGCTCTGGAGCGCTTTCGCGCTGCGATCGCCCAGCACGGCGCTGAGTTTGGTATCTAGGGCAACACTCACCCCTTCACGGTAGCGCCAAGCCACCACACACCTGGCTAAGCCCGCTAGCGTTGTGGGATGACCAGGATCATCAGTGGCCACGCAGGCTCACTGTCCCTGCGCACACCGGGGCCAAAAACCAGGCCCACATCCGACCGGGTTCGCGAGGCATGGTTTTCCAAACTTGACGCCAACAATGCCCTGGAGGGTGCTCGGGTTCTCGATCTGTATGCGGGCTCCGGGGCACTCGGACTAGAAGCCGCCTCCCGCGGCGCAGCCGTGGTCACGATGGTCGAGGACCACCCCGGTGCCATCAGCGCCATCACGGCGAACATTGCCGCCATCGCCAACACCCTGCCCCACAATCCCGTGCTTGGTGCCCCACAAGCCCAGGTAGTGACGTTTCTTCGCGGCACGCCAACTTCCCGCTACGACCTCGTCTTCATCGACCCGCCCTATGAGCTAGCCAGTTCTCTGGTTGACAATGTAGTCACCGAGCTTCTCCCCTGGCTCGCCCCTGGAGCATGGGTAATGATCGAGCGCTCCACGCGCTCAGAACCACCCCAGTGGCCCGAGGGACTCACGCCGTTGGATGCCAAAAAATACGGCGAAACGACCCTCTATTTTGCCGGGGCATAAAACGGATCCCAACCGCCTAGCTTCGAGCCAGGCTCGAAACCTTCCAGACGAACACCAGGTTCTTCGGTGGCCTCTCGAATAACACCAATCACCACGAATCCCTCCGGCACCGCGGCACCCGGGGGAAACGCAGCGAGCAGACCGTGGTCTTCACCGCCCATGAGGCTTGCCTCGTCCCAGGGGTAATCGGGAGAGAGCTCAATCATGACGCCACTGGATGTCGCCATTCTTGTGGCGTCCATCCAGAGTCCATCAGAAACGTCCATCATCGCTGTGGCGAGGGCATCACTGGCCACCACACCGAGGTGAATCGGCGGATGAGGCGCCAGGTGATGGGCAACAGCACTATCCGACGCACGCAGTGCGGCAATCGCTCCGAGGTCTCTTGTCGCTTCCTGGAGAGCCACGAGCCCCCGATGTGAGAGACCTAATTCGCCGGCAATGGCAAGAACATCGCCTGGCCTCGCCCCCGATCGCGTGACAGGGTTGCGACCGCCGAGATCCCCGAGGACGCTCACCGAGAGAGTCACCACGGGCGCCAGCGACAAGTCTCCCCCACTCACCCCTGCCCCAGGAGCAAGCGCACCAATAGCGTCGCGCACTCCCCGAGCAATTCCCAAGAGCACTCCAATGCGAGTTGATTCAGGGGCTGCCACGGAAATTTGAAAGGCAGTGGGGGTCGCCCCCATTGCCGCAATGTCAGCGGCATTGCTGGCGATTGCTTTCCATCCCACCTGCTCGGGACTGGACCAGTCCCACCGGAAGTCAGGCCCCTCAATCATCATGTCCGAGCTGATGACCACCCTGGAATCTGGAGTGTTGAGGATCGCGGAGTCATCACCCGGACCAAGAACTATCGATGGAGCAGCTGGCAACAGTGGGATGATGCGCGAGAGCGCTGCGCTCTCGCCAATCTCACCCAGCGTTTGCTCTTCGCTCATGCCACCACGCTAGCCTGAGAGACGTGGAGTTGACGACCAAGAGTGCGCTCGGCCTGGCAGGTCTTCTGTGGCTCTCCGGGTGTGCTCCCACGGTCAACTTAGAACCAGCCGAGGCCGCCAATACCCCGGAGTGCGCCAACATGACCGTCCGCCTTCCCGAGACCGTCGCCGGCGAACTAAGACGCAACGTCAACGCTCAAGCAACGGCTGCCTGGGGCGAGCCGGTTGGCATCATTGTTCGTTGCGGTGTTCCCATGCCAGAGCCAACCCCATTACCGTGCGTCGAGGTGGCAGGAATCGACTGGCTTCGCGATGACCGCGATGCTCCGCGCTTTATCTTCACGACCTACGGCCTGAACCCCGCGACGGAAGTCATTGTCGACTCGGAGCTAGCCTCGGGCACCCAAGCACTCCGGGACTTAGCCGGGGCCATCGGAAGTCAGTCAGAGCCTGTGCAGCGCTGCATCGACCCGAGCGACGTTCTTTACTAGCCCCTCGGGCCATCCAAACCGACGAGTTTTCCGGCAATACCCCCGGCAGCTCGCAGCGCAACACCCTGACCGAAGCCACTCTGGGGGAACACGACAGGGTGGTCTTTGGCTTCGGTGAGCGCATCGCGCAGAATCGCGAGGGCTGGGTGCTTCGGCGCCCACAAATAGAGCGAGAGGGCTCCCGGGATCGAGTTGACCTCGTTGACGAAAATCTCACCCGTGGACTCGTCCCAGAGCAGGTCAACGCGAACGATGCCCTGCAGGCGGGTGACTTCAGCAACAGACGTGGCCAACTGGGCGGCCTTGTCATGGATAGCCTGGGGCGCCTTCGCGGGAAACTCCCGGGGGGCATGGGTTAGCCCGGCTCCCGAACCACCGGCAAGATACTTCTCCTGGTAGGAATACAGCCCAGTCTTGTCACCTTCACTGCGCAGTGGACGCTCGAGATCTGTAACCTCCAGTGTCGGATATGTCCGAAAGGAAATGTTGAGGTCAACAAGCTCTGGCCGATAGGGCTCAACGACTGCGCCGGTCTGGAGGTGGGGTGACGACTTGGCAATCGTCCGCGCAGTGCCAATGTCATCGACAATCTCGATACCAATAGAGGACCCACCAAATCGTGGCTTCACAATGTAGGGGCCGGGGAAACTGGGGTCTGCGGAGTCCCGCAGGGCCTCCCTTGCCAAGCTCGGAATTCCGGTTGCATGCATCAGTCCGCCAAAGGCAAGTTTGTCCATTCCCACAGCGCCAGCGAACACCGTCGAACCAGTGGCAGGGATATCCATGAAGCTAAACACCGCAGCAGCACCGCCGCCCTCGCCGAGCCCTCCATGGAAACACAGCAGAGCGGCGTCAATGTCGAGGGGCTTTTTCCCTAAACCCTTCTTGGGATAGATGCCAGGTTGACCAGAGAGAACAAGGTCGAGCTCTTTGGAACCAGAGGGGACACCCGTGAGGAAGTCTTTCGCTTCCGACCGGGGCGGAATCTGGAACCACGCGCCGTTTGGAGCCGCATACAGCGCAACAACCTCATCGCCGCCCTCGAGGAGGACCCGCTCTGCCTGGAGGCCAGTGAGAATAGAAATCTCGTGTTCGGGGCTAGGCCCACCGAATACCACAGCCCAGGTTGAGCCAGCCATAGAGTTCCTTTCGGAGCTAACGCCAGAACAGCGCTTCGTTAGGGGTAATGATCGGGCAGGTCGTTCTCATAGAGAATAACGCCGTTGGCACCCGCAGCGTGGAGGGCCGCGGTGACCGCGTCGGCGCGCGTGGCGAAGAGTTGGGCCGCTCCGGCAGAGCCTGTGACCAAAGCCTTGCGGTTGGTAAGCCCCACCGCCATGAGAGCACCCTGTGCTGCCACGACCCGCTGGGCCAATTCTGAGTTCCGCTGGAATTGAACGGGTCCAAGCTCGACCATTCCCGGGGTCACCACAACCAGGGGCCCGCCACGCTCCTGGGCAAGGGCTGCCGCGTCGTCGATTGCGCGAGCTGCTCCGACCGGGTTCGAGTTATACGTGTCATCGATAATCCACACGCCATCTGGCATCTTCTGAACTTCCGCGCGGTGTGCCGCCACGGGCAAATCAGCCAACCGGGCGAGCGCTTCATCCTGCGGAACCTTCACCGCATAGGCGATACCCAACGCCACGGCAACGTTGACGCCGTGTCCAAAGGGTGGCACGGTCATCGGGGTGGGCGACGCATCCGGGCCGTAGGTGACAAGACCGCGGTCTGGATCAACAATCACATCGGCGTTGTTGCCCTGACCACTCACCGTGATTACTGTCTTGCCTTCACGCCGACACTTCTCAATCAAGGCGACCAGTTCGGGTTGATCAACGGGCAAGACGACGGTCTTGGCCTTTTCGGTAATTTCTGCTTTTGCCCTGAAAATCGCTTCCTGTGATCCCAGGCGTTCCATGTGAGCTTCACCAATGACCGTGATAGCGGCGATGTCCGGGTTAAAGAGCTCGCAGAGTTCGCGAATGCGTCCTTCCTGGTTCATGCCCATTTCGGCAACAAAAACGCTCGTGCCGATAACCAGGTGCTCATTGATGGTCCGGGAAAGACCCATCATGTTGTTGAAGCTGGCAGGCGAGGCCACCGTCTGGTGGGCTTTGCCGAGGATGTGGGCGACGTAGCCCTTGGTCGAGGTTTTTCCATACGATCCCGTGATGGCCACGACCTGGGGGCCCACGCGCTTGAGCTTGCGCCTGGCCTCGATGACAAACTTGCGGGAAAGCTTGCGTTCAACCTGCCACAAAACCCCCAAAGCAAGATCGGTGAGGTTCGCTGCGAGGAGAAGGGGAATCAGGACTCCCGCCGGACCCGCAAGCCACACAGCGAGGCCCCCCGTGAGAAACTGCACCGCCAAGATACCCCCGTAAACGCGCTTGGCCCTCGCCGTCCACTGCAGTGCGCTCGTGGTGCCCTTCAGAGGCAAACGCCACGGGGTGGGGACCATCAGAAGGGGCGCCACGATCGCGAGCCAGGCTAGAGCGCCGAGGCCCAGTTGTTCTGGCCCTTGGAATGACACGATGGCTATCACCACAGCGCCCGCCCACCAGAGCACCCCGATCGGGCGACGCTCAAACCACAGACGCTGAATACGGCCCACTTCGCCGGGGAGATAGTGAACCCTCTGAGCCACCCGAAGCCACTTGAGGTTCATGAGTACGGCAACAGCGATGGCGACAAGAATGGCCGCCAGCGTGATGATGAAATCCGCTGGGGTCATCGTGGTCCTTTACTGGGTGAGGGCCGCCGTTACTGCGTCTCTTACGGCCTCCTCGAGGTTACCCTCCAGGAGGTGCGAAGCGCCCGGAACCACACGCAGCGTGGCGCGGGGGAAATACTCCAGAGCTTTTTCGGCAGCGGCCAATGGTGCTGGAGCATCGAGCTCCCCCCAGACCATGGTCACCGGTGCGACCACACGGGTTACGTCATCGAGGTAGTCCTCAGCCACCGTCTTGACTAAAATCTCCCGCATCACACCGCGAGCGTTGCGGTAGTCCTGGGATCCGTATTTGCGCCGATAGCGCTCCATGGTGGCCTCAGGAATCAGCTTCTTGGCGTGGAGCACCTTGGCCACACGAAACGCGAGGGGCACAGACTTCGGTGGGGTGACCCTGGTCAGTGGAACACCGGTCAACACCAGAGCGCTCACCAGCTCGGGGGCTCTGGCAGCCAGTCGCAGCGCAACCCGGCCACCAAAGGAGTGACCCACAACAATCACCGCTCCCGATCCCCGAAGTGCCAGAGCCAACTGGTCGGCATAGTCCGCAGTCGACCACGCGCCGGTGGGTGCGGCAGCCGGGCCAAAGCCCGGCAGGTGAACAGCGAGGGCATCCTGGCCGGCAAGGATTCTCTCAAAATCCTTCCCACTGCGACCCCAGCCGTGAAGGGCGATGACACGTGGCGCTCCAGAGCCAAACTTGTCAGCGACCCAGTCGCTGGAGCCCACGGTCCCTAACACGCGTGCCCTACTCGTCCTCGGGTGTGTCAGAGTCCGTGGCAAAGTGCGGAGCTAGTTCGCGCGGGTCTCGCTCGCCATCGAGAACTTGACCGACCTGCGTCACAATGGGCATCGCGATGCCCTTGC
Source organism: actinobacterium acMicro-4 (assembly GCA_000754445.1). Classification (GTDB taxonomy): domain Bacteria; phylum Actinomycetota; class Actinomycetes; order Actinomycetales; family Microbacteriaceae; genus Pontimonas. Next base: position 72,275 of record JNSD01000012.1, read on the forward strand.
TTTTCGCGAGAGCCAATACGGGCTTGACGGAGGCGAGGCCTTCAGCCGTCTGATTCATGGTGCGAACAACGTCGGTGAAGCTCTGACCCTGACCCAACATCCGCCCGGCTGTGTTGTTCCTGGACAGGGGCGATTCGCAGGTCGCAATCAGGTCACCGAGCCCGGCAAGCCCCGACATCGTTTGCGGGCTTGCGCCAAAAGCGGCAGCGAAGGCAGAGATTTCAGCGAGACCACGCGTAATGATCGACGCTTTGGTGTTCTCACCGTAGCCGACACCATCCGCGATGCCAACAGCCACCGCAATGAGGTTCTTCAGGACTCCCCCGAATTCGGTGCCGACAACGTCGTCGTTGATGAAGGTCTTGAAATAGCTGTTGGTGGAGGCCGTTGCGACAGCCCGGGCAGTGGCCACAGAGGTCGATGATGCCACGGCAGCAGTCGGCTGTTCCTGCACAATTTCCAGGGCGAGGTTAGGCCCGCTCACCACAGCAATTCGGTCGTGGGCGAAGCCCCCGACCTGGTGAAGAACTTCGCTCATCCGCAGCCCCGTCTGGGCTTCGACGCCTTTCATGAGACTCACCACTGGAACACCCGCTGGAATCAACGACGCCGCATCAGCAAGATTGGCGCGTAGATGCTGGCTTGGCACGGCGAGATAGACCTGCTCGGCCCCCTCCAACGCGGAGGCAAGGTGCTCGGTGGCATCAATGGACTCTGGCAAAGTGATGCCCGGCAGATAGGCGGTGTTCCGGTGGCTGTCGTGGATTTCGCTGGCGACCTCGGGGCGCCTCGCCCACAGAGTCACGGTGTTGCCGCCATCGGCCAACACCTTCGCAAAGGTTGTCCCCCAAGAACCAGCCCCCATTACAGCGATGTGAACCATGACTATGCCACCTGGCTGGGGTCAAAGCGCTTGGCCGGTGGTTTCTCTCCGCGCAGTTGGGACACGAGGGCGGTGATCTCCGCCATCAACATCTCGGTGGCCTCACCCAAGATTTCACGGGTCATGGGCTTGCCCTCAAAGCGAGATAGGTCGAGCGGTTGGCCGATTACCGCATCGATGGTCGTGCGGGGAAACACCCTAATCTTCTTCGCGTAGCGACCCATCAAATTCTGAGTTCCCCAGTGAGCTGCCGGATAGAGGGGGATACCCTGCTCGAGGGCCATTCGGATTGCTCCGGATTTGCCGACCATAGGCCACAGATCTGGGTCTTTAGTCAGTGTGCCCTCCGGATAGACGATCACTCCTTGTCCGCGCTCTGCGAGTAGGGAGGCTGCTTTCAACGGTTCACCCAATCGGGCACCGGCTTCCCGCTCCACCGGAATCTGACCGGTGAAACGCAGCAACCAAGCCAGCCCTGGAACCTTGAACAAAGACGCCTTAGCGAGGAATCGTGGTGTGCGACGAAGCTTCCACACCACAACCCCCATCACAATCGGGTCGATTTCGCTGTAGTGGTTGGGTGACAGAATGAACGGCCCCCGTGGGGGCAAGGCGGAGCCTTGCTGGATTCTCAGTTTCACCATCAGGCCAAAAATCGGCAGAACAAGACCTGCAATAACTCGCCAGCGCAGTTCAGCGCTGCGCCTGACCCGCGCCGACTTCGGGGATTGCTCAGTCACCCGAGCTAACCCTTGAGCTCGAAGCGTGTGCCAAGGCCCGCAAGCTTGTCGAGCAGGTGCTCATAACCGCGGGAAATAATGCCCATGTTGCTCACGGTGGAGTGGCCCTGAGCCGTCACCGCAGCGATGATGTGGCTGAAGCCACCGCGAAGGTCAGGAACCCGGATATCAGCACCACGCAAAGGAGTAGGTCCCGTGATGACTGCCGCCTGCTCCAGGGGGCGCCTGGGAACACGGCGGGTGATACTCGCGATGCCTTCTTTATAGACCTCGATGTTGGCGCCCATCTGGCGAAGCGCGTCGGTGAAACCGAACCTGTTCTCGTAGACCGTCTCGTGGACGATGGAGCGGCCCTCCGCCTGAGTGAGCGCAACAACCATGGGTTGCTGCCAGTCGGTCATGAAACCGGGGTGCACATCGGTCTCAATGACAACGGGTCGAATACTGTCGCCCGGGTGGGAGAAGCGAATACCGTGGTCGTCAACCTGAAACTGCCCGCCCACCTTGCGATAAACATTCAAGAAGGTCATCAGATCTTTTTGCTCAGCGCCACGGACGTAGATGTCGCCCCTCGTCGCGAGCGCTGCTGATGCCCACGAAGCTGACTCGTTGCGATCGGGTATGGCCCGGTGGTCGTAGCCACTCAGAGAATCAACACCCTCGATCACAATGGTGCGGTTTGGCTCGACCAAGATGATCGCACCCATCTTCTGCAAGATGGCAATCAGGTCCATAATTTCTGGCTCAATGGCTGCGTTGGTGAGTTCGGTAACGCCCTGCGCGCGAACAGCAGTCAACAGGACCTGCTCGGTCGCGCCAACGCTCGGGTAGGGCAAATCAACTCGCGCACCGACAAGACGACTCGGAGCGCGAAGGCGGATGCCTTCGTGGCTCTTATCGAGCTCAGCGCCAAACGCACGAAGAGCATCCAGGTGGAAGTTAATGGGGCGATCGCCGATGCGACAACCGCCAAGGTCGGGAATAAAGGCCTCGCCCAGCTGGTGAAGCAGCGGGCCACAAAACAGGATCGGAATCCGGCTCGAGCCAGCGTGGGCATCGATCTCCGCGAAGTGAGCGCTTTTGACCGCGCGGGGGTCAAGTTGGAGAACGCCGTCACCAACATCGGTGACCACCACGGCGTGAGCTTCGAGCAAGCCGCGAACAACGGCAACATCGCTGATAACCGGCACGTTTTTCAGAATGCTGGGCGAATCGGCAAGAAGCGAAGCCACCATCGCTTTGGTGACCAAATTCTTAGCACCGCGAACTTCGACCTCGCCAACAAGTGGACGGCCCCCTTCAAAAACCACCGTGTCGGGCGAAGCGGCCACGAGTGAAGCCGCCGTGGGTGAAGCCTTGCCCTTCGAGGCGGCAACCGCGGTCACTTAGCTATTCCTGACAGGTAGCGTTCTCGGTCGCCAGGCTTCCCGTTGTGCTTCAAAGGCTGTGATGGCGTCGTCGTGTTGAAGGCTGAGCGCAATGTCATCAAGACCCTCCATCAACCGCCACCGCGTGTAATCGTCAATATCAAAAGCCGAACTTACCGCTCCACACCGTACCTCACGTGCCACGAGGTCGACCGTAACGCTAGTGCCCGGGTGTGCCTCAATTTCTTTCCACAGGGCTTCTACGACACTCTCCGGAACAATCACGGTCACAAGCCCTTGCTTGCCGGAGTTCGAGCGGAAGATGTCGCCGAACCGCGAGGAAACTACAGCACCAAAACCGTAGTCGCGAAGCGCCCACACCGCGTGCTCGCGCGAGGAACCCGTCCCAAAGTCAGGGCCTGCAACCAGCACACGTCCTTGGACATAGGGCTCCTGGTTGAGGATGAATTCCGGATCTTGCCGCCACTGATAGAACAGAGCATCGTCATACCCGGTCTTCGTGACGCGCTTGAGAAAGTTCGCCGGAATAATCTGGTCGGTATCGACATTGGAACGACGAAGGGGAACGCCCACTCCCTCGACCACAGAAACTTTGTCCACTAGAGCCTCACGCTCCTCTGGTCTTCGCGAAGGTCCGCCGGGCTTGAAAGAGTTCCTCGAATAGCCGTAGCGGCAGCAACCACCGGAGACACCAAGTGAGTTCGTGCACCCTTGCCCTGACGGCCCTCAAAGTTCCTATTGGAGGTCGATGCGGCACGTTCGCCCGGAGCGAGCTGATCGGGGTTCATTCCCAGACACATGGAGCATCCAGCAAAACGCCATTCACCACCGAACTCTTCGACAATTTTGTCGATGCCCTCGGCTTCAGCCTCGAGCCGGACCCTGGCAGAACCAGGGACCACCATCAGGCGGACATTATCTGCCTTCTTCTGGCCCTTGATGATGGAGGCAAAAATGCGCAAATCATCCAGCCGGGAGTTGGTGCAAGAGCCCATGAACACGGTGTCAACACGGATGTCTTTCATTCGGGTCCCAGGCTGCAAGTCCATGTATTCCAGTGCACGAAGCGCAGCAGCCTTATCGTTCGGGTCAGACATCGACTCAGGGTCGGGCACAACGTCCCCCAGTGGAACACCCTGGCCCGGGTTTGTGCCCCAGGTCACAAAGGGCTCGAGCTCACTGGCATCGAGAAAAACTTCAGCATCGAAGACTGCGCCCTCATCGGTGTGGAGGGTCTTCCAATACTCCAGTGCCGTATCCCAGTCATCCCCTTCGGGTGCGTGGGCACGATTTTTCACATACGCAAACGTGGTCTCATCGGGTGCCACCATGCCAGCCCTTGCTCCAGCCTCAATGGACATGTTGCAGATGGTCATGCGGCCATCCATCGAGAGCGAGCGAATCGCACTGCCGCGATATTCGAGGACATAGCCCTGGCCGCCACCGGTGCCAATCTTGGCGATGATGGCCAAAATGATGTCTTTGGCCGTAACGCCGGGGCGAAGCTCCCCCTCCACGGTGATCGCCATTGTCTTAAACGGCGTCAGGGGCAGCGTCTGGGTGGCGAGCACGTGCTCGACCTCGCTGGTGCCAATACCAAAAGCCATGGCCCCAAAAGCGCCGTGCGTCGAGGTGTGTGAATCACCACACACCACGGTGATGCCAGGCATGGTGAGCCCCAGCTGTGGCCCGACGACGTGCACGATGCCCTGCTCAACATCACCGAGGGAGTGCAGGCGAATGCCAAATTCTTTGGCGTTAGCCCGCAGCGTTTCGATTTGAATCCGACTGGTGGGATCAGCTATCGGCTTATCGATATCGATCGTGGGGGTGTTGTGGTCTTCAGTAGCAATCGTCAAATCAGGCCTGCGCACCGCGCGTCCTGCCACCCGCAAACCATCAAAGGCTTGAGGGCTTGTCACCTCGTGGACGAGATGCAGGTCGACATAAATCAGATCGGGCTCACCATTGTCGCCCTTGGCAACAAGGTGGTCAGCCCACACCTTCTCTGCCAGGGTGCGGGGGGTGCTGGGTGTCATCGTGACATCTCCTGGGAAATCTGGATAGTGGGGGCGGGCAATCTCAGACGGCGCTCGAGTGAGTCCTAGGACAAGAAAAGCCCGCTTTGACGCTGACAGAGACTTAGCCTGTGCTCCCAGGGTAACACCGAGGCAGACTCAGTGACTCTTGGTCACGGCATCCTGAGGAGCACGGCGCAACTTCCACACGCTCGCAATGACGGCGACGGCCATGGCTGCCACAATCACGATGAGTGACTCCCAGGTTCCAATATCTGGCGCCCAGGCAACGTGCTCGCCGCCGTTAATGAAGGGCAACTCGTTCTCGTGCAAAGCGTGCAGAACAAGCTTCACCCCGATGAAGGTCAGGATAAAAGCGATGCCAAAGTGCAAATAGGCGAGCTTGTCGACTAGGTGGCCCAACAGGAAGTAGAGCTGGCGCAAGCCCATCAAGGCGAAGACGTTCGCTGCGAACACAATGAAGGGACTTTCGGTGATTCCGTAGATGGCAGGAATCGAATCCACCGCAAAGATCACATCCGCCGTTCCAATGGCAATGAACACCACGAGCAACGGAGTGAACAACTTTTTGCCGTCAATAGTCACGCGCACTTTCATGCCATGGAACTGATCAGTCATGTCGAGTCGCTTGGTCAAGAAAGTAATCAACGAGTTTTCTCGGTTCACATCGTCCTCACGGCCGGAGAAGAACTGTTGAAGGCCAATCACCACCAAGAACGCACCGAAGACATAGAAAATCCAGCTGAAGCTCGCAATGAGCGCCGCGCCCAGGAGGATAAAGATTCCGCGGAAGACGATGGCCAGCAGGATTCCAATCATCAAGATTTCTTGCTGGTATTTCTTGGGAACCGCAAAGGTCGCCATGATCAAGACGAAGACAAAAAGGTTGTCAATCGAGAGGCTGTATTCGGTAATCCAGCCAGCCAAGAATTCGCTGCCGTACTTCTCGCCGGCAAACATAAACAACAACCCGGCAAAACCTAAAGCCAAGAGCACATAGAAACTCACCCAGAGTGCTGACTCCCTATTTGAGGGGTGGTGAGGGCGCCACACGACCAAGAGCAGATCGATGATGAGTACCAGGGAGATAACAACAAGAGAGCCCACTGTGAACCACAGTGGCAATTGAACAGTCACACACAATCCTTCGAGGCAATGCGACAACAGACGAGTCGTGCGCAATAAACACCATACTCCGGTTTCCCCTGGTCATCAGGGGCAAACCGCAGGGTGTGAAGCGTGACCCCAGCGGGATTCGAACCCGCGTTACCGCCGTGAGAGGGCGGCGTACTAGGCCGCTATACGATGGGGCCGATTACGCAACGCCTTAGAGTATGGCACCAAAATACCTGGCGCGCCAAACGCTCACGCGAACACAGGGAGCGAGCGTGGAGCCACCCTCACCTCAACTGGAAGAGAGCTCATCCGCTCGCCGTCGGCATAGGCGATCACCCCTCTGGCGTCGACTCGAACCCTAGCCCCACGCTGAATAATCACCCGGGGGTCGGTGACGTGCGTGCCCTTGAATACCCGGGGGTATATGCGCAAGAACTCGAGCCGACCCAGTGGCTTTAGCAACAAGACATCGACGAGGCCGTCCTCCAGGCTCGCCTCCGGCGTAACCTTCATTCCCCCACCAAAGCTTTGGGAGTTCGCCACCGCAACCAACAGATAGTTGCCGGAGAAATCTTTGCCATCGATGGTGACCTCATAGGACAACGGCTTGAGCTTCCACAACTCGATCAGGAGCGCCACCGTGTAACGGTGGCGGCCCTTCGGGAACCTAATCGAGTTGGCCCGCTCGTTGACAATCGCGTCAAACCCCGCTGAGAGCACACAGACATACGGGGTCTCCACACCATCTGGTCCCCGAGAGATTGCGACATCAATGCGCTGTGCCTTCTTGCGCAGAGCGCCAAGGAAATGTTCTGTGGCGGCTGGAATCGACCCCAGAGGAATACCCAGGTGCCTCGCTAAATCGTTGCCGGTGCCAGCGGGAATGATTCCCAGTGGAACACCCGCTTGCGTGGCAAGGTCAACACCCAGATGGGCCATCCCATCCCCGCCGACCACAACAAGCACAGAGTCTTTGCGCAAAGCCGCACGGGTCTTTGTGCGGAGATCCGCGTAATTGCGCTCTTGAATGCCCACGACGTCGTGTCCCGCAGCGGCGAGTGCATCAACCACCAGCTGGCCAGCGCCCTGGTTCTTCCCAAAGGACGCCTGGGGATTAATTGCAACGACAAGGCTAAGGGCTGTCTTCGATGACATAGTCTCCCATTATGGCGGTTCCCGTTGGGCTAGGGGGTCTCGCAAGAACCACAACCGCGTCAGAGGTTCAATGCACTCCGAATTACCTCAGACCTAGACTTCACCTCGCAGGTCGCACGTTCATCGAGAACTACGAGCTCGGCCGGAGTAAACCGCAGCGCAACAATCTGAGAGGGCTCAGCGCCTCGTCCCGGCCGGCCCCTCTTCTTCAGCTGAGCGGTTTCGTAGCCGGCTTCAGCCTCCGCCGCCCACACGGCAATCTGCTCTTCGGTCACCTCGGAGCCATTAATCGTTTCTTTTCGAATCACGGCATTTATGTATGACGAAATTATGGCAAGGGCAATCTCATTTGCTAAGAAGAAACCTGCTGGGGTGCCTGGACTCGAACCAAGAACAACTGAACCAGAATCAGCCGTGTTGCCAATTACACCACACCCCACCGCGACGGGAATTAACCCCGTTGTGGACCAGGCATACTCTAGCGCACCCCTAGAGGGTGGCGCGAAGAGCGCGCAATCGCTGAAGACTCGAGGCTTTGCCGAGCACCTCCATTGACTCAAAAAGCGGCGGGCTCACCCGAGCTCCAGAGATTCCCACGCGCACTGGCCCAAAGGCATGCCTGGGCGATACTCCGAGGGATTCGACAAGCGCCTCACGCAGTGTTGCCTCGAGTGTCGCCGTGGCCCAGTCCTGAAGTGGCTCGAGCGCCGAAAGCGCTGCGTCAAGGACAGTGGATGCTTGATCACCGAGTGTTGACCGAGCATCATCGGCGATGACGAGCCCGTCATCGGACGTGAACAAGAACGCCACCATGGGTGGCACTTCGCCCAGCAGCGCCACACGCTCTTGGACGTGGGGCAAAATGCCTTTCAGAATCTGGTGGTCTCTGGCATCGGGAGATTCTCCGACAACTCCAGCCTTCTGGAAATAGGGAAGACAGCGGGCGGCAAAGTCCTCAGCGCTCAGGGCTCGAATGTGATCGCCGTTGATGGCCTCGGCCTTTTTCACATCAAAGCGCGCCGGGTTGGGGTTCACATCCACCACATCGAAGGCCTCGATCATCTCCTTCATGCTGAAAACATCACGGTCAGCAGCGAGCGACCAGCCGAGCAGTGACAAGTAATTGAGCAGGCCCTCTGGAATAAATCCCCGGTCACGGTGGTGGAAAAGATTCGATTCGGGGTCACGCTTGGAGAGCTTCTTGTTGCCCTCCCCCATCACATAGGGCAGATGGCCAAAGCGTGGGATGTGGCTGGTGATGCCAACATCAATAAGTGCGCGATACAAAGCAATCTGGCGTGGCGTTGAGGACAAGAGGTCTTCCCCGCGCAACACGTGTGTCACGCCCATCAGAGCATCATCGAGGGGGTTCACAAAGGTGTAGAGGGCTTGGCCACCTGCTCGCACGGCAACGAAGTCCGTTGTGGCACCAGCGGGGAAGCTCACCTCACCCCGAACAAGGTCATCGAAACTCAGGTCACCCTCTGGAACACGTAACCGCAATGCTGGCTCTCGGCCTTCATCGCGATATGCCTGCTTCTGCTCCGGCGTGAGGTCACGCTCGTGATTGTCATAGCCCTGCTTTGGGTCTCGACCCATCGCTTCATTGCGAGCGGTCATTTCATCAGCAGTGACATAGCTCTCGTAGAGGTGGCCGGAGGCCAAGAGCGTGTCGATGACGCCCTGATAGATCTCGCCTCTCTGCGACTGACGGTAGGGCTCATGGGGACCGCCGACCTCAACACCCTCGTCCCAGGTGAGCCCTAACCACCCGAGCGCCTCGAGAAGCTGGTGGTAACTCTCTTCGCTATCGCGTTCCTGATCGGTGTCTTCGATACGAAAGACGAAGGTCCCCCCGGTGTGCCTGGCATAGGCCCAGTTGAACAGGGCCGTGCGCACCAAACCCACGTGTGGCGTGCCGGTGGGCGAGGGACAAAAGCGCACTCGCACATCAGCGCCGGTCGCCGTGGAGAAGAAGTCAGTCATGAGCGCCCAGTCTAGGAGGCCTAAATGTCAAAGGTGGGAACCTCGGTTGCGACCCTCTCCGCAGGAGAGGCGTGGCGCCAGCTCACCAGCACTCTGACCACCACAGTGGCGACCAGTGCCAGGGCAACAAAGGACAACCCGTCGTAGCCCAGGAATGCCAGTGCGACTCCAGCGAGCGCTCCACCCATTGCTCCAGAACCACTCATCACCAGGTCGGAGATTCCCTGCACTCTAGGCCTGCGAGCAATGGACGTTGATTCGGTGAGCAAGGTGGACCCGGCCACCGTTGCGGCACTCCAGCCAAGACCCAGCAGCACTAGTCCCAGAACCACGGCCATCTCATTCTCAGAACCAAAGCCGGTGAGCAACAAACTCGCCACCAGAATCCCTTGCCCCACAAGAATTGTCGGGATTCGACCGAGTCGGTCGGACATCACACCAAATATCGGGGCAAGGGCATACATGCCAGCGATATGAAGGCTGATCGTGAAGCCAACAATCGCCAACGATGCGCCGTGGTGAACGAGGTGAACAGGCGTCATCGCCATCACCGCCACCATCGTGGCGTGAGAGAGCGCGATCGACACGATGGCTGTGCGCATCATGATGCGGTTGTCCTCCACATCCGCGGCACCCGGCTTACCAGCGCGAGCGGCACTAGCCGCTCGCTCCTGGGCGAGCAAAAGAGGATCTGGTCGCAACGCCACGAAGTAGAGCAGGGCAGCCGATGCTTGGGCAATCGTGGTCAACACAAACGGACCCGAGAGTTCAGGTAACCCCAGCAGGCCACCGAGGAATTCGCCCGGGGTGATGAGGTTTGGCCCAGACACAGCGCCCGCTGTCGTCGCCCAGACCACGAGGGACAGGTCGCGGCCTCTGGTTGTCGGATCCGACAGGTCAGTCGCTGCGAAACGGGACTGAAGGTTCACTGCCGTTCCCACGCCCACGAGTGCCAGACCAGGTAACAGGAGAAACACTGTGCCAAGAATGCTCGCAACGATGGTGACGACACCACCCAGAGAAGCCAGCAGCGCGCCGGTAGTCAAGGACACTGAGCGCCCTTTCCTCTGTGCGAGCCTCGCCAAGGGAACAGCGGCCAGGGCAGCACCCAGAGTCGCAGAGGTCGCAGCGAGGCCTGAAAACCCGTCAGAACCAGCCAGTCTGCCCACCATGATGGCGCCAACGGCAAGCGTTGCCCCCATACCCAAGCCAGCCATCACTTGGCCAAGCATCAAGACCGTTCGAACCCTGCGCTGAAGGGAGGGAATCGAGAGGTTAGAAGTTTCGGTCATCGCGGTTCTTGGCGGGGTTCGAGAGCGTGCCCAACCCCTCAATGGTGATGTCGATGGTTTGTCCATCGACAAATCCACCAAGACCAGAGGGTGTGCCGGTGCAGATGACGTCTCCTGGCAGAAGGGTCCAGACATCAGAGCAGAAGGCAATGATTTCCGGGATTGAGTGGAGCAAGTCTTTGGTGTTGCCTTTGCGGCGAAGCTCGCCATCAACAAAAGTCTCAATCTCAAGATTGAAAGGATCAATCTCGGTGTCGACATAGGGCCCTAGTGGGCAGAAAGTGTCGTAGCCCTTGGCCCTGGCCCACTGACCATCGGCAAACATCACGTCTCTCGCGGAAACATCATTGGCGATAGTGAATCCAAAAACCACATCGCGCCAATCCTCGGCCTTGACCCGCTTGGCAATCGAGCCAATGACGATGGCGAGTTCGCCCTCGTGAACGATGCGGCCCTCCACTGGAGGAATGACAATCGGATCCCCTGGCCCGATGACCGCAGTGTTGGGCTTCAAGAAAATCAGCGGGTTATCCGGCCCATCGTGGTTCATGTCCTGAGCGTGCTCGGCATAGTTCATCCCCACACAAATCACTTTGGACCGAGGGATTACCGGAGCAAGGATCCGCACAGAGTCTTCGGGAACACGGACTTCGGTCGGATTAATGCCGTGATAGAGCGGATCGCCGGCCAAGACGACAAACTCATTGCCATCGAGAATCCCAAACTGGGGCTCTCCCCCAGACTGGCTGAACCTCGCGACCTTCATAGCTTTAGCGTAGCGACTGAGGGCTAGGCGTTTTGGTCCTGTTTCTTGAGCCTCGAGGTGAGTCGCGCACGCATCGTTTGGTCGAGCTCGACCTTGCGAATACGAACGATTTCTGGCGTTACCTCGACGCACTCGTCCTCACGAGCAAACTCGAGGCACTCCTCCAACGACAGCTCACGCGGCGGTGTGAGGCGCTCGAGCTCCTCGGCGTTCGAGGAGCGGATGTTGTTGAGCTTCTTCTCTTTGGTGATGTTGACATCCATGTCATCAGCCCTCGAGTTCTCCCCCACAACCATGCCTTCATACACAGCCTCGGTGGGCTTCACAAAGAACGACATGCGCTCTTGCAACGCCATCATGGCGTTGGTGGTGACCACACCGGTGCGGTCGGCAACGATGGAGCCGGAGTTCCGGGTGACGATGGAGCCAGCCCACGGGGCAAACCCCGCAGAGATGGCGTTGGCAATTCCTTGACCCCTGGTCAGGGTGAGGAAGTCGGTCCTAAAACCAATCAAGCCTCTAGAGGGAACAGTGAACTCCATGCGAACCCAGCCGGTGCCGTGGTTGGACATGGTGTCCATGCGCCCCTTCCTGGCTGCCAGCAGCTGAGTGATGCCACCGACAAACTCTTCGGGGGCATCGATGGTGAGGGCCTCGTAAGGCTCGTGAGTCTGGCCATCAATCTTCTTCGTGACCACCTGTGGCTTGCCCACCGTTAGCTCGAATCCTTCACGACGCATGTTCTCCACCAGGATCGCGAGAGCTAGTTCGCCTCGCCCCTGGACCTCCCAGGCATCGGGGCGGCCGACATCAACAACCCGGATCGACACGTTTCCAATGAGTTCACGATCGAGACGGTCTTTCACCATACGAGCGGTCAACTTGTGGCCCTTCACGACACCCGCCAGAGGCGAGGTGTTGGTGCCAATGGTCATCGAGATTGCTGGCTCATCGACCGTAATGGCTGGCAGGGGCCTCACATCGTTGGGGTCAGCAATGGTTTCACCAATGGTAATCTCTTCGATTCCAGCAACAGCGCAGATGTCGCCGGCGGTGGCCTTCTCGGCGGGGTAACGCTCGAGTGCTCTGGTCTTCAGAAGCTCAGTAATGCGAACATTCTGGACGGTGCCGTCGTGGCGGACCCAGGCAACCGTCTGCCCCTTCGTCAACTCACCGTGGAAAATACGCAGCAGAGCAATACGGCCCAGGAAGGGCGAGGCATCCAAGTTGGTGACGTGCGCCTGCAGGGGGTGTTCATCATCAAAATGTGGGGGTGGAATGTGGGCAAGAATTGCGCCGAAAAGAGGCTCTAAGTCGCCATTGTCTGGCTGTGAGCCATTAGCGGGCTGGTTCAAGCTCGCAGCACCCTCGCGACCCGAGGCATAAATGATGGGCAGCTCAAGAAGAGCGTCAACGTCAACATCTGGCACCTCATCGGCCAAGTCAGAGGCAAGACCCAGCAGCAAATCCTGCGTTTCGTGCACGACCGCGTCAATGCGCGAGTCGGGACGGTCAGTTTTGTTGACCACCAAGATCACCGGCAGTTTGGCGGCAAGCGCCTTGCGCAACACAAAGCGGGTTTGAGGAAGAGGACCCTCGCTGGCGTCAACTAACAGCACAACACCATCGACCATGCTGAGGCCTCGTTCGACCTCGCCGCCAAAGTCAGCGTGGCCGGGGGTGTCAATCACGTTAATGGTGATGTCTTTGCCGCCTGAGTGGGGACCGTTGTAGGTGACGGCAGTGTTCTTGGCAAGGATTGTGATGCCTTTTTCCTTTTCCAGATCACCAGAGTCCATGGCTCGATCGGCAGCGGCCGCGTGAGCGGAGAAGGACCCGGTTTGGGTCAACATGGCGTCAACCAGCGTGGTCTTACCGTGGTCAACGTGGGCGACAATGGCAACATTGCGCACGTCGTCGCGGGTGGCTAACGCCATGAGAACTTCCTTTGCATTACTGGGCGTGGAGGATGCAGAAACGATCTCCATCGAGCCCTGCTTCCCCATCCTACCCGGCACACAGGCTGGCGCCTTAGCATGGGGCTATGGAAAGAAACGCAGCCCTCCACACTCACGTGCTCATCTATGACGGAGACTGCGCTTTTTGCACCCTCTGGGTTAACCGTCTGCGTGATTGGCTACCGACTTTCCCCGAAGCGAAAACTTCGCAGAGTGTCTCTTTGGATGATTACGCGCTGAGTGCTGATGATGTGGCGAAGTATGCGTGGTACATCACCCCGACCCACCAGTATGCGGGGCACTTGGCGGCAAGCGCACTCCTGCGAGTGCAGCCTGCGCTGTGGCTTCGCCTGCTGGGCGTGCTCATTGCACTCCCTCCGATCTCGTGGGTCGGAGCCCTGGTCTATTCGTTTGTTTCCCGCTTCCGCCACGCTCTGCCTGGCGGAACACCGACCTGTGACCCGGCACTACCGAAGAAGTAGTTCGTGAGTAAAGCGCGCCTCACCCTTGAGGTTTTTCTGGTCCTGGGCCTCAGCCTCGGGATGAGTGCGCTGTATTCGATTGTCAGTATTTCCGTTCGCCTAGCCAGGGAAGTGGCACTCTCCGAGCAGACCGCCACGCTCAATCGCTCACTCAGCGAATTCGAGTGGGCGGACGCGATCTACCAAATCTTGGGAATCGTGTCATCCCTGGTCCCCGTTGCCCTGGTGCTGTTTCTGCTGTGGCAGGCGCAGCCTCCCCGCTTGGGGGCGCTTGGCATCGATGCGACCAGGCCGGGGCGTGACGCAGCCTGGGGTTTTGGACTCGCTGCCCTAATTGGCATTCCAGGCCTGGGTCTCTATCTGGTGGGTAGGGAACTAGGGCTCACGGTGACCGTGGTGCCAAGCGCTCTGGATGAGTACTGGTGGAGCATTCCCATGCTGGTCCTCTTAGCCCTTCGGGCGGGGCTCGTGGAAGAAATCATTGCGGTGGGATACCTGTTCAATCGCCTGCGCCTGCTCCACGTCCCCGTCATCGGCATCATTGTCATTCAGGCCTTCTTGAGGGCGACGTATCACCTCTATCAAGGCTTCGGGGCGTTCCTCGGCAACTTCGTCATGGGCCTGGTCTTTGGTTATTGGTATGCAAAAACCGGTCGTTTGGTGCCGCTCATTGCCGCCCACACTCTCATCGATGTGGTGGCTTTTGTGGGATACCCGCTCGCTATGGATTCTTTCCCGGAAATTCTCGGGAACGTGGGTTAGGTTGAACCCTCGTGACTAGTCCCGATGTTGGCCAGAGTGCCCCTGATTTCACGTTGCCAGGTATCACGATGGTGGATGGCGAGCCAGTGAAGGCTCACTTCACCCTCTCGGAGCGCCGCGGTCACCCCGTCATCCTTGCCTTCTATCCAGCTGATAACTCTCCGGGCTGCACGGCTCAGCTGTGTAGTTACCAGGATGAGTTGGATGGTTTCAAGGAACTAGGCGCTGAAGTGTGGGGCATCTCACGCCAGGCAACAGGCAGCCACGAGAAGTTTGCCCGCACGAAGCGACTGGGTTTCCCCCTCCTTTCCGATGAAAAAGGTGATGTTGTGCAGGCCTATGGCGTCTCCCTCATGGGGGTTGGCATTAGACGCAGCATTTTCATCATCGACGCCGAGGGCATGATTGCGTGGAAGCACGTCGCCCTGGTGGGCGTCACCTTCCAGAGCGCCGAGACGCTCAAGCGCGAACTTCAGAAGCTCTAAGCAAACGCCTCAATCGGTGGGCACGCGCACACCAGGTTGCGATCACCAAACGCCTGGTCCACGCGGCGCACCGGTGCCCAGTACTTGCTGGCAACAGCGGGTGCAGCGGCGAGCGATTCTCTCGAGTGACCCTGACCTTCGCGACGCCGCATTTCTGCAGGGTATGCGGCAATCTCGCGGGAGTAGGGGTGAGCCCACTCACTGCTGGTGACACTCGAGGCAGTGTGCGGGGCGTTCGTGAGTGGGTTGTCATCCGCCGGCCACACGCCAGCCTGCACCTGGCGGGTTTCTTCGCGAATAGCAATCATCGCGTCAATGAAGCGCTCGATTTCGCCAAGGTCTTCACTCTCGGTGGGCTCAATCATCAGAGTGCCAGGAACGGGGAAGGACATCGTGGGAGCGTGGAAACCGTAGTCCACCAGCCGCTTGGCGATGTCATCGTTGGAAATACCGGTCTCCGCGGTGATCGGGCGAATGTCGATGACCGCTTCGTGGGCGATCAACCCGTTGTCACCGGTGTAGAGGACGGGATAGTGCTCACGCAGCCTCGCTGCGATGTAGTTGGCCGCGAGCACTGCCGAGGCAGTGGCGCGAGCAAGCCCATCGGGCCCCATCATGCGCACATACGCCCAGGGGATCGGCAAAATGCTGGGGCTTCCATAAGGCGCAGCCGACACCGGAGCGCCGGTATGAGCCACGGTCCCCGTGGCCTCGGTGACCTGGTCAAAGGGCGGGTGAACATCCATTTGAGCAAACGGGTGACCCGGTAAGAACGGCGCTAGGTGCGCTTTGGCGCCAACCGGGCCAACACCTGGGCCGCCACCGCCGTGGGGAATACAGAAGGTCTTGTGCAGATTGAGGTGCGAGACGTCCCCACCGATATCGCCATAGCGGGCATAACCCACGAGAGCGTTCAAGTTGGCGCCATCGATATAGACCTGGCCACCAGCCTCGTGGACAGCGTCGGTGATTTCACGAATGCCCGGCTCATACACCCCGTGCGTCGAGGGGTAGGTCACCATGAGGGCTGCCAGGTTGTCGCGGTGTTCCGCGATCTTTTCCTTGACGTCGTCAATGTCGACGTCGCCTCGGTCATTACACGCAACGACAACCACCTGCATGCCCGCCAACACCGCACTGGCCGCGTTGGTGCCGTGAGCGCTCGAGGGAATCAAACACACCGTGCGGTGGGAGTCTCCTCTGGAGAGGTGGTAGCCACGAATAGCGAGCAAGCCCGCGTATTCACCCTGGCTACCAGCATTTGGCTGCAAAGAAATCGAGTCGTAGCCGGTCAGCTCAGCAAGCCACTGTTCGAGGTGGGACATCATGATCATGTAGCCCTGGGTGTCCTCGAGCGGGGCGAAAGGGTGCAGGCCACCAAATTCTTTCCAGGTGACGGCTTCCATTTCGGTCGCCGAGTTGAGCTTCATGGTGCAACTGCCCAGTGGAATCATTCCGCGGTCCAGCGCGTAATCCTTGTCGGAGAGGGACTTCAGGTAGCGCATCATGGAGGTCTCAGAGCGGTGCGTGTGGAAGACCGGGTGGTCCAGGTAGCCGCTCGTGCGCACCACAGCCTTCGGCAGAGCCATCGAAGCAGAGGCCCCCAGGTAGTCACCCAGCTCAAAAGTCTCAGCCAGAGCCTGCTCCAGTGAACCCTTCAACACACCGGTGTTCTCGCCGATGGTCGTTTCGTCCAAGGAGAGCGAAACAGTGTCCGAATCGACGAGGTGGATGAGCAGGTTATTGGCGGCTGCCTTGGCAACAACCGACGCTGCCTTTCCGGGGAATCGCACCTGAAGAGTGTCAAAGAACTCAGAGTGCACGACATCGTGCCCCGCCTTCACCAGAGCGTCACGAAGCCCAGCGGTCTTCTCAGCGACGCCCTTGGCAATTGCCTTTAAACCCTCTGGCCCGTGATAAACGGCAAACATGCCGGCCATCACGGCGAGGAGCACCTGGGCGGTGCAGATGTTGCTCGTCGCCTTGTCGCGACGGATGTGCTGTTCTCTGGTCTGCAGAGTCAAGCGATAGGCGGGGTTGCCATCGGCGTCTTTCGAGACGCCAATCAGGCGACCCGGCATTTGACGCTCGAGGCCCGCGCGCACGGCCAGGTAACCAGCGTGGGGACCGCCAAAGCCAAGCGGAATACCAAAGCGCTGCGATGTCCCCACGGCAATGTCAGCCCCGAATTCTCCGGGAGACGTAATGAGCGTGAGTGCCAACAAATCTGCGGCAACCACAGCGAGGCCACCGTGGGCGTGCGCCTGCGCGATGGCGTCAGTGGGGTTAATGATCCGGCCAGACGCACCCGGGTACTGAACAAAGACACCAAAACATTCCGGCAACGGGGAGTTGAAATCGCTCTCGACGAGTTCGATACCGAGTGGTTCAGCGCGGCCAGCCATGACGGCCTTGGTCTGCGGGAGCGCATCAGCGTCAATCACGAACACGGAGCTTTCCTGACCAGAGACACGACGAGCCAACAGCATGGCCTCAGCAACAGCTGTGGCCTCATCGAGCATGGACGCGTTAGCGGTCGCCATTCCGGTCAAGTCAGCGACCATGGTTTGGAAGTTCAGCAGGGCTTCCAGGCGACCCTGCGAAATCTCTGGCTGGTAGGGGGTGTAGGCGGTATACCAACTGGGATTCTCCAGCACGTTGCGCTTGATCACACTCGGGGTGTGGGTCCCGTAGTAGCCAAGACCAATCAATGACCTGCGCACAGTGTTGGCGTTTGCCAACTCGCGCAGTTCGGCAAGCACTTCAGCTTCACTGGCTGCGGGTGGAATAACCGATCGCGCAATCTCCACCATCCGCAAGTGTCCCGGGACAGCGGCACTCATCAGATTTTCGAGGGTGTCATAGCCCAGACGGTTCAGCATCAAAGCCTGGGCATCAGCATCGGTTCCGATGTGGCGGGTGGAGAAAGCGCTGGTCATTTTCTTAGGCTCCAATCAGTGCGCGGTAAGCAGCGGCATCCAAGAGATCAGGCATGGCGGAGAAGCGCACCTTGATGAGCCAGCCAGCGCCGTAGGGGTCAGCGTTGACCGTGTCGGGGCTTGCCACCACGGAATCGTTAGATTCGACAACTTCACCGGCTACCGGGGCGAAGATTTCACCCACCGACTTAGTGGATTCGACTTCCCCGACAATCGCGCCTTCGCGAATGGTGTCACCGACGCCAGGCAATGCTACAAAAACGACGTCACCGAGCGCGTCGGCGGCGTGCTGGGTAATCCCGATCGTGGCAACATCGCCCTCAACCTTGACCCATTCGTGTTCTGCTGTGTAGGAGAGCGTCTCTGGAACAGCACTCATGATGTTTCCTTCTTCCTGGAATAAAACGGCAGTTTGGTAACAGTAACGGGCAAGTTTTGGCCTCGCACATCCACGGCCAGCGCGGTTCCGGGCTGGCTCGTATCGGCCTCCACATACGCCATCGCAATCGGGTATCCAAGAGTCGGCGAGAGAGCGCCCGAGGTGATGTGTCCGAGCACCACTTCTCCACCTACGCTCACTACCGGGTAGTCAGCTCGGGGCGCTCTGCGGCCCTCGGCCACAAGACCGACGAGTACGCGGGAGGGCTCAGGGGCTCCGGAGAGCGCTCCTTGTCCGACAAAACGGTCCTTGCTGTGATCGACAACCCGGGCCATTCCAGCACTTGCTGGTGTTGTCTCGAGCGAAAGCTCATGGCCATAGAGCGGCATTCCTGCCTCCAGGCGCAGAGTGTCACGGCAGGCAAGACCACACAGCGTGAGTTCGTGGCCCTCACCTGCTGCAAGCAAGTCCTTCCAGAGCGCCTGCGCCTGGGGCACTGGGACATAGAGCTCAAAGCCGTCCTCACCGGTATAGCCGGTGCGGGCAATCCAGCCGGGGACTCCGGCGAGTGTGGCACCGAGAATCCGGTAGTAGCGAAGCTCTTCCAGGGAACTAGCTGGCTCAACACTCGCTGTGGCCTCAAGTATGGCGAGTGCTCGCGGACCCTGCACGGCAAGCAGGACCCAGTCGTCACTGACATCGGCGACGACAACGTCGAAGCCTGCGGTGCGAGCGGACAGGGCTTCGACTGCTGGCTGGCGGTTAGAGGCATTCGCCACAATCAGATAGTGATCGTCATCGATGCGATAGACGATTAAGTCGTCGATGATGCCGCCGTTATCGGCGAGCAGCAGGGAGTACTTAGCCTGACCGTGCTCGAGCGCCGAGAGACTGTTGCTGAGCGCATAGTCAAGGAACGCTGGAGCGCCGGGGCCGTTAATCTCAATCTCTGCCATGTGGGAGAGGTCAAAGAGCCCAGCTGACTGGCGCACTGCATGGTGTTCTGCCAAGTCAGAGGTGTAGCGCACAGGCATGTCCCAGCCGGCAAAATCAGTAAAACTTGCGCCGGCAGCCTCGTGTTCTGCGTGCAACGCTGTGTGCTTGCTTGTCACCTGGCCCCCAGAGTCATAAGCGGAAGTGTGTTCTTCCGTGACTCCCCCTCTGTCATTGGCCTGAGAGTTTCACGCCCTGGGGCGCTTTCACCGTCGGCGGGGGCGATAGTCGTCCCACTTTCCAGAGTGGCCTTGCTAAGCGGTACTTTCTACCTGAGAGATTGGCGGGGAGGCTTGCTCCTTCGGTGACACCGCAGATTCCGGTGTCTCTCCCGCATAGCGTGGGGCCCTGTATTTGGTTATCTAGTCGAAACTGTAGCAGTGGGTTCCTGGCCGAACCTACGCCACACTGTGACTACTGGTTGAGGGTTCCGCAACCTCGACCAACGCCTCATTCCTGCGTAAGAGCCCCGGCTTCCAGGGCGGGTCATACCGGGCAAAGAACACAGCGCCAGAGGGCGTGAGCCCCGAACTTGCCAGCAGGCCCAGTAGGGCCTGCTCCTTCTGTTTCGCTCGCTCCTTAGACCACCCGCCAGCAAACCGCAGGGCGGCAACGAGGCGAGGTGAGACTTCGTGAACCTCCACCCGCCCATCAGCCGGGCGGGGTGCGTCTGCTGGATTCATGCCCTCCGGCAAGACAAAGCTGATGGTGTGGGTCGCCTGGGACCTGGGGGCATGAATAACAGGCGAGGTCATCGCAATCTGCTGACCCTGCTGATTAGCGCCGGAGATATAGCGCACGAGAGGCCCAAACCCCCTGGAACCGGCGCTGTCAAAGTCCCCTACCACATCACACGAAATCAGGGTGTGAGCTGGATAGTGGCGAAGCTCAGCGCCAGGGCCGAGTGCCCGCAGCACCGTGTAGGGCTGAATCTGAACCATGGACCCAGTATGCCCCTCTAGAGAGTGGCGATGGGCCCGGTTCGGGGATTGCCGATGCCAATCAGCGAATCCTCATGGCGCTGCACCACGGTATCCCACCGAATTCGGCGATTTCTCGCAGCAAAAATCAGCCACTTCACTGTGTCTTCGCCACCCTTCGCGATCACAGCACCCAGGACACCGAGCGGTGTGAAATAGGCCAAGGCAATCGCTAGTGGCAAACCCACCAAATAGGGCCCAGCAAAATCACCGATGATGATGCCGGTGGTGTCGTTTCCGCTTGGCAACACAGATGCCATGAGCAACATACGCACCGCAATCGGCTGCAGGGCGGCGTTAATGAAAATCCCGAGCGTTGCTGCCCACAACACATCTGCCTCAACCCTGGGGAACAGCACTGGCAGAGCCAAAGACGAGAGCGCAAAGAGGCCGCCGAAACCGATGCTTGTGTATATGCCAAGGCGCAAGAGATACGCCACCCAGTCTTTAGCCACAGCGGAGTTTCCCGCGCCGATTGCCTGCCCAACAAGCACGGTGATGGCGCTCCCGAAACCTATGCTGCCCACAATGAACACACTGGACATAGTGAAGACAATGTTGATCGCGGCTAAGGGCCCATCGCCCAGCTGGGCAACGATGACGTTGTAGAAAAAGTTGCCAAACGTCCACGAGATGCTGGTGAGCGCCATCGGAAATGCCAACAGAATGATCGGCCGGCCGATGGTGACCCAATCGCGGCGGGTAGAGGGCACCAACCAGTTCGCCACATCGAAAACCAGGTAGGTCTGAACCAAGAGAATGACGGCCTTGAGAACCGTCGTGATCAACGTCGCCCATGCCGCGCCAACAACGCCCATTCCCTCAAAGGGGCCAATCCCATAGACGAACACGATGGCGAGTGGGGTATTGAGTGCGACCGTAATCATCGTCGCCACCATCGGCGAGCGGGGGCGGTCGACCGAGCGCAACACAGCGCCGAGCACCATTCCCAACACCCCAGCAGCAAGGCCCGCCACCAAGACAGCAAGGTAGCCACTGCCCTGGGTCACAACACCCTCTGAAGCACCAGCCAGTCGCAGAATCTCATCGGGAAACAGCACAAAAGGAATAGCCGCCACGACACCGGTGACTACCGAGAGGATGACCGCAAAGGTCACCGATTTACTCACAATGCGTTTCTGGCCACCACCAAACGCTCTGGCCGCCACCACCCCGGCACCGACATTGAGCGCACCAAAAAAGAACACCGGGATGGTGTGGATGCTGTTGGCAAAACCCACGGCCGCCACTGCGACACCGCCGAGACCACCCACGATGATCTGGTTCACAAATGTGAGCCCCAATACCAACATGAACTCAAGGCTCACCGGAATGGCAATGCGGGCGACCTTGGACCCGGCCCGTGGGGGCAGGTGGTCACCCTTAGTGAATCTCAGCACAGCGGCATGATTATTTCACCGCTCCAGCGGAGACGCCGGAAATAATCTGACGTTGCATGACGAAGTAGAAGGCAACAATCGGCAGGATAGAGAGCACGAGGCCCGCCATCGCCAGACCGTAATCCGAGGTGTAGGTGCCATAGAAGACATACGTGCGAAGCGGAAGCGTCCGCTTTTCTTGGGTCAGCACGAGCTGTGGCAACAAGAAGTCGTTCCAGATCCAGAGGCCATTGATGATCGCAACGGTTGCGGTAACCGGCGAGAGCATCGGGAAGATGATCTTCCTGAAAATCATGAAGTCACTAGCGCCATCCATGGCAGCCGCTTCGTCAAGCTCGAGCGGAATGTTCGAAATAAACCCGTGGTAGAGGAAGGTGGAGAGTGCCACACCAAAGCCCACGTAGAAGAACACGAGCGAGGCCCGGCTGTTGGTGAGCCCCAGGTTTCCAAACAAACCGACGAAAGGAATCATCAAAGCTTGGAAGGGCACAATCATCGAGGCCACCAAGACAAGGAAGGTCACCGAGGTGAACTTGTTCTTGGTGCGGGCCAGGTAGTAGGCGAGCATCGAGCTGGTGACGATGATGGCTATAACGCTAGAGACCGTGATCAAGACCGAGTTGGTCAGCGACTGGAAGTACTCCATACGCTCGGCAGCCTCGATGTAGTTGCTAAACAGCCATTCTTCGGGCGGGGCAATCGGGTTGTTCCGAATTGCGCGTTTTTCTTTAAAGGAGTTGAGAAGGACGAGGAAGAACGGGAAGGCATAAACGGCAGCCAAAAACGCGGCGACACCAAAGAAAATCTTGCGGGAGAGCTTCACACGCTTCATCGCTGCACCTCCGCCCGCTTACTCAAGACCACCTGCGTTAGAGCAGCAACAGCGATGACGAGGAACATCATCACGGCCTGGGACTGACCGGTTGCAAAGTTTCCAAAGCCAAAGGCCTCTTTGAAGACGTGGAGTGAGATCAGCTCAGTGGTGCGGTAAGGCCCACCACCGGTGAGGGAGAGGTTCAAGTCGTAGGCCATAAAGCTGTTGCGAATCGTCAAGAACATCGAGATTGTGAACGCCTGTGCCATCAACGGAATCTTGATCGACATCAGGGTTCTAAACGCCGATGCGCCATCAATAATCGCTGCTTCAAGAACGTCCTTCTCGATGCTCATGAGGCCGGTGATGTAAATGATCATCATGTAGCCCCCCATTTGCCACACGGTGACAATCACCATGGCCCAGAAGGCGGTGGTGGGGGTCAGAAGCCAATCCGACTCGAAGAACGGAATAGAGAAGAGCTCGGAGAGCGAGGGCAAGACCGAGGCAAAGATGAACTGCCAGATCAGCCCAAGAATCACCCCACCGATGAGGTTGGGAACAAAGAAGAACGTTCTAAAGACATTCGTCCCCCGCATCGGAATAGTTACAAGAAGTGCGAGGCCAAAGCCCACAAGGTTGACCAAAATCAGTGAGGCAATCACGTAGCCGAATGTCATGGTCATTGCTGACCAGAACGCCTCGTCTTGGATGGAGAGGGCGTAATTGTCCAGTCCTACGAACGAGTCGTAGTCGAAGCCATCCCAGTTGGTGAAGGTCAGGAAGATACCCCGCAAGAAGGGGAAAACAAGAACAATCCCAAACACAAAGAGAGGAACCGCGGCAAAAATACCGAAGCGCTTGAAGTGCTTGAGAGCCCCTGCTTTTTTCGACTTCACTGTCAACAACCTTTGCCCCTAGGGAGTGTGGCCCTAACCAGAATACTGGTTAGGGCCACACGTCCGCTTACGCGGTTACTACCGAGCGAACGAAGCGCTTAGCGCCACGTCTTCTCAGCGCCAGCCCATGCACCCTCAAGAACAGAGGCATATGCTGCGCGGTCAATCACGCCGTCGTAGTAGGGCTGTCCACCTTCATAACCGTAGACATCCTGCAGACCAGCGGGGTAGTAGCTGTTCATCCACTCGAGGGTCTTGCCGCCTGCAATGTAGGAAGCAATCTCCTGCGCCATGAATGTGCTCGGGCTTACGGTGAAGCCTTCGTACATCGGGATGAAGTTCATACCACCGGACTCAACGGGACCAGCCCAGCGTGCCTGACCCTCGGGGGTCGTCAGCAACCAGCTGAGGAAGTCCATTGCACCAGCGCGCTCTTCTTCAGTCGACTGAGTTTCGTCGATCATGATGTAGAACGGAACACCCACGGAGATGGAGTCGTTGCCGTAGTCACCAGCGGCTGCGCCGGTGGGGAGAGGCATAACACCAAAGGATCCCTCAGGAGTGGTGGTCAGGAGGTTGGGCTCTGCCCAGTTACCCATGAACCAGAAGCCGACCTCACCGGTGGCGAGGTTCTCGACACCCATGTCGTAGTCGCTGTCAGCGATGGTTGCGCTGTCAGTCGAGTATGACTTCATCAGGTCGAAGGTGTCCAAGTAGTCGATGAACTTGGGGTCGTCCATGAGGGAGTAGGTTCCATCAACGAGACCGTCAAGAACAGTCAGCTTGCCTTCGAGGTCCTCAGCGGCAGTGGTGTGGTAGATGTTGCTCACGTGAGCACCCAGCGACCACCACAGGCCGGAGAAGTGGATTGCGTCGCGGCCGGTGGCCTCAACTGCGTCGAAAGCTGCTTCGAGGTCAGCACGTGACGTGATCGCTGCGGGGTCAACCCCAGCCTCGTCCAGAACTGCCTTGTTGTAGAGCAGACCGAATGCCTCAGCGGTAACAGGAATACCAACCTGCTTGCCACCGATGTTGGCGCCATCCAAAGAACCAGGAGCTGCCAGTGCAGCAAGGTCGGTTCCAGTCCAGTCCATGACACGGTCAGCCATGTCGGGGACTTCCTGAAGGGCCGTCATGACAACGGGAGCCTCGTTGGATTCGTAGAGGGGGGTGACAACACTGAAGAAGGGCTCACCCTGGGGGTAGTCAAGAATGACTGCCTTGTAGCAGTCCTGAGCAGCGTTGTACTCGTCAACTGCCTCGAGGAACTGGTCGCGAATCTCGATCTTGATGGTGTTCAACCAGGTGAACTCCGTGACCGTCTCACATGCTGCCGCGTCCGTGGTGGACTCAGCGGGGGCGGCTTCAGGCTCAGCCGCACATGCTGACAGTGCAACTGTCAGACCGGCTGCCGTAGCGACAGCCATCCATTTCTTAATCAATCTGTTCTCCTTTGCCCAGATTATGGAACCGGTTGCGCGATTGCGCAATGGCGATACTCTACCGCCCAAACCTTCAAGAGCGAACACAGAAGAGCGCCCGTTATCAATCTGAAACAAACTTTTGTGCAGCGAGCGGGGTGGCCTTAGAGGCGTGGAACGACACCCAAAGTCGGGTCCGCGGTCACCGGAGTCGGGTCCGAGAGTTCTCCCACGAAATCCCCGTTCGCATCGTTCAGAAAACCCAGCAGATACCAATCCCCGGAGGGCTTCTGAACAAGCCGACCCGCGTAGACAACGGTGTCGGTGAACGCCCTGGCCTTCGTGAAATCGAGGTCAGTCAGTCCCTGGTCAACAACCAGCGAATAGGTGGTGTCAATCTTGCCCAGCTCGCCGAGGCGGCCAGGTGAGAGCTCCCGCCAGCCACAACAGAACAGAAGAATGGGAACGCCATCGACTTCGGCGTATTGAAACACTTCGTACTGGCCAAATCCCTGGCCGGGCGTCGACAGTGGTGCCTGAACAGTCCACTTCACCAAATCCTCGGATGTAGCGAGCCCCACGGCAGCCCGTTCGGCGGGGTCGCCCTCGCGGTGACGGGCGGTGATGAGCATGCTCCACTGGGATTCACCGGGGCGCTTAAACACCCACGGATCACGCCAGGCCTGATCAGGCCATTGCGCCTGCTCCAACGTTTCATACCAGCGGGAATCCGCCTCGATGGCAGGTTCATCGTGCTTAGTCCAAGTAATGAGGTCTTTCGATGTCGCAGCTCCAATTCGTTGAATCAAGCCGCCGTCTTCACGAGACGAACCCGTGTAGAACATCCACCAGGTGCCATCGGCAGCCTGAACGGTGCTGCCGGTCCAGGTTGTAAATGAATCAAAGGCTGGGCTGTGGCTCGGAGCAAGGGCATCAGGGAGAATCTCCCAGCTCACCAAGTCCGTGGAGATTGCGTGACCGATAGAGGGCGCGCGGTGTCGCTCGCCACCGTCGCGAAGCCCCCTCGAGGCAACCAAATAGAAAGCGTGACACACGGGGCCATCCCAGGCATACCAGGAGTCCCACACCCATCTATCGGGAAGTCGCAGCGCCATACAAGTCTCTCGTTCTCAGCAGATCACACAATGCCGGAAAGACTATCTTTACTCCCCAGATTCCCGGCTCAACCGAAAGGTCTCCAGAGCGTCAGCCACGGTGGTGCTCAGGGTGGCGAGTAAATCCTGGAAGGTCTCCGTCACCAAGAAGTCGTAGTGGTCTAGCGGTCCAAGGGGAGCGATGCCAGCTAGTTGCCAGGCCTTCTCCACCGGGTCATCCGCTAACTCAAGGTCACTCGGCCAGGAATCGTGAGCTCCAGCCTCTGCCACATAGGCGAGAGTATCCCTCACCAGTTTCTCCGCTGCCTCTAGCTCTGCCCCGCCATCCTCAACGTCAAAACCCTCAATGAACTCGACCCGAGCCATCGGGTAGGGGTCTTCTGGCAACCACTCGAGCACCCGGAAGCGCTCAGTCCCCCTGGCCACCACGGCCAAGGGGCCATCAGGGGCTTCCACCTGGAGGACCTGGGCGACAGTGCCGTATTCAAAACGCTTCTCTCCCCCGCCCACCTCGGAGCCCCGTTCGATCAATACGACGCCAAAGCGTGGGGTCTCATCCTCGAGGATGGTGCCCATCATCTTCAGATAACGCTCTTCAAAAACCCGCAGTGCCAAAGGCATCGCGGGGAAGAGCACAGAACCCAGAGGGAACATGGGCAACACGGTCATGGGACCAGCGAACCACGTGTTCCTGTGAGTGACAACTAGGAACTGAAACGGAACTCGACCACGTCGCCGTCTTTCATGACGTAGTCCTTGCCCTCGATGCGGGCTTTGCCAGCCGAGCGGGCCTCTGCCAGAGACCCGGCTTCAACGAGATCCTCAAACGAGGTGACCTCCGCCTTGATAAATCCTTTTTCAAAGTCGGTGTGAATCACGCCGGCCGCCTGAGGAGCCTTCCATCCGGTGTGGATTGTCCACGCCCTGGTCTCTTTGGGTCCAGCGGTGAGATAGGTCTGCAGGCCCAGGGTCACGAAGCCGATGCGAGCGAGCTGATCCAGCCCGCTCTCTTCTTGACCCAGCGACTGCAGAAGCTCCAGTGCTTCAGCCTTGTCGAGGTCGATCAGTTCGCTCTCGACCTTGGCGTCTAAGAACACAGCCTGCGCAGGAGCCACCAGTGCTGCCAGCTCCGCTTGCTTGGCTGGGTTCCCCAGGGTGTTTTCGTCCACGTTGAACACATACAAGAAGGGCTTTGCAGTCAGGAGGCCCAGTTCCCGAATCGGGACCGCATCAAAGGCTGCCTGGAACAGAGTCTTTCCCGTATCCAGAATGCTTCGTGCTTCCTCAGCGCAGGCCAGCACGCTCGGATCGAGCTTCTTGCCCTTGACTTCTTTTTCGTAACGGACGATGGCCTTCTCGAGAGTTTGCAGGTCAGCCAGAATTAGCTCGGTGTTAATCGTTTCCATGTCAGCTGCGGGGTTGACCGCGCCGTCCACGTGGACAACGTCAGGGTCATCGAAGACGCGCACAACCTGAGCGATGGCATCGGCCTCGCGAATGTTGGAGAGGAACTGATTGCCGAGGCCCTCGCCCTCACTCGCGCCACGGACAATGCCAGCGATGTCAACAAAGGAGACAGCGGCCGGGATGATTCGCTCGCTACCGAAAATGCCAGCCAACACCTCGAGTCGGGCGTCGGGAAGATTCACGACGCCGACGTTTGGCTCAATGGTGGCGAAGGGATAATTCGCCGCCAGCACCGAGTTTTTAGTGAGCGCGTTAAACAAAGTGGACTTGCCGACGTTCGGGAGTCCAACGATTCCAATGGTGAGAGCCACGGCTAGGAAGCCTAGTGCAGGTTCGTGTGTGGGTCAGGGGTGACTGGCAGACTGGGGACATGAACGAAACAATCGTCGCTGTACTGATTGGCCTGGCCCTTGGCGTGGGTCTAGGTTTCCTTGTGGGCTGGCTTGTCGCCGGGCGGAGAAACACCCAAGGCTCTGATGACCCCATCGCGCTCAAAGCCCAGCTCGAGATGATGCAGCGCCAGTACGACGACCTTCGCGGTAATCAAGACACTGAAAACAAAATTCTGCAAGCACTCACGCCAGTCTCCGAGCGCCTCACAGACATGCAGCGCACCGTCACCGCACTCGAAAAACAGCGCAACGAACAGCACGGTCAAATCAGCCAACAGTTGCGCGCGGCCCTCGCCAGCGAGGAGCTTTTGCGCGGCACGGCAGAGCAACTCGCCTCCGCTCTTCGCTCCAACAGCGTCAGGGGTGTCTGGGGAGAGGTCCAATTAAGACGAGTGGTTGAGGCGGCAGGCCTCATCGAGCGTGTCGACTTCGATGTTCAATCCCAGATCAGCTCGGACGCTGGAATTGGGAAGCCCGACATGGTCATTCACCTCCCTGGTGGAAAAAACATTGCCGTGGACGCCAAGGTCCCCTTCACCGCGTATCTCGAAGCCAGCAAGATTCCTTTCACTGCCACTGGTGAAGAAGCAGCCAGGCGCGAGTCTTTACTGAAGCAGCACGTGGCTGCGGTCCGGGCTCACGTGGATGCGCTTGGCAAGAAGTCCTACTGGGATGGCCTGTCGGCTTCCCCCGAACTTGTCATTTGTTTTATCCCGAGCGAGGCACTGATCTCGACAGCGATTGAAACCGATCCAGCGCTGATGGACTACGCCTTTAGCAAGAAGGTGGCACTCGCCTCTCCCGTGACTCTGTGGAGCGTGCTGAAAACCGTGGCATTCTCCTGGCAGCAGGATGTCCTCACCGAAGACGCGGCGAAGCTCTTTGCTGTGGGCCGCGAGCTCCTCCAGCGCCTCGGCGGAATGGCCAAGCACATCGAAACCCTGGGGCGCTCCATCTCCAGCACCGTCAAAGGCTATAACTCGTTCGTTGGCTCTCTCGAAACCCGGGTGTTTCCGAGTGCCAGAAAGCTCAACGAACTGGGAACCGCAGCAGATTTGCGCACAGAGCTTGAGGGCGTTGACCAGATGCCGCGCGAGCTCTCAGCCCCGGAACTACTCGAGGGACCAACCAAGGAACTAAAGGACTAGTCGCCTAGCCACTTACTGGCTTGGTGATCCGCCGATACTCGGCGAATGGTTCCCGAGCGTGCCCGCAGCACAATGCTCTCTGTGCTGATGATGGGGCCATCGCGGCGAACACCGCGCACCAGTTCACCATCGGTCACACCCGTTGCCACAAAGAAAGTGTTGTCGCCGGAGACTAAGTCGTTGACACCATAGATGTGGTCAAAGCGAAGCCCAGCGTCCAATCCGCGCTGCTTCTCCTCGTCAGTGGTGGGTGACAAACGGCCCTGCATAAAACCACCGAGTGCTTTCACCGCACAAGCCGTGGCCACACCCTCGGGGCTGCCCCCAATTCCCACGCACATGTCGATCCGGGTGTCATGGCGGGCGGCATTTATTCCACCCGCGACATCACCATCAAGAATCAACCGGGTGCCGGCGCCGACAGCGCGAATATCAGCAATCAACTGCTCGTGGCGGGGACGATCTAAAACGGCAATCCGCATGTCCTCCACGGCCTTGTTCTTCGCCTTGGCCAACGCCCTAATGTTCTCGCCAATCGGCAGGGAAATATCCACAACCCCAATCGCCTCGCCAGAGGCCACAATCTTTTCCATATAGAACACGCTGGAGGCATCGAGCATGCTGCCTCGCTCAGAGACCGCAATCATCGAAATGGCGTGCGAGCGACCAGCGGCAGTCAGCGACGTGCCGTCAATGGGGTCCACCGCGATATCACACAGCGGCCCGTTGCCGGTGCCCACAATTTCACCGTTGAAGAGCATCGGAGCGTGGTCTTTCTCACCCTCGCCGATAACAACGAGTCCGGAGAAGTTGACCGTAGAAAGGAACTTCCGCATTGCATCAACAGCAGCCTGATCGGCTGCGTTTTTGTCGCCTCGTCCGATCCAGGGTGTTGCGCGAATAGCAGCTGCTTCGGTGGCGCGGACCAACTCCATCGCCAAGTTTCGATCCGGGTGCTGGAAGAGCTCAGCAGAGTCAACCTCGGACATCCGCACGTCCTTCTTCTCGGTCGAACAGGAGTACTTCGCTCCCCAGCCTAGCGCCGAGGGGCCCTTGGACAGTGTTCCCAGTAAGCTGGGAGCACACCGCTTCCCTTCGGATTTGGAGCTAACATGCCCATAGCAACACCGGATCAGTATGCGCAGATGATCGACACGGCGAAGGCTAAAGGCTTCGCCTTCCCCGCTATCAACATCTCGTCTTCATCCACCATCAACGGCGTTCTTCAGGGTCTCACCGAAGCGGGCTCCGATGGCATTATTCAGGTCAGCACCGGCGGTGCTGACTTCTTTGCCGGCCAGAGTGTCAAGGCCAGGGCCTCAGGCGCACTCGCCATGGCGGCATTCGCGACCGAGGCGGCCAAGAACTATCCGATTACGGTGGCATTACACACCGACCACTGCCCGAAGGACGCACTCGATGGGTTCGTGATGCCCCTGATTGCTGCGAGCGAAGAAGCAGTGAAAGCTGGCGGCAACCCGATCTTCCAGTCCCACATGTGGGACGGATCTGCGGTGCCGCTCAAGGAGAACCTCACGATTGCCAAAGACCTCCTGCCCCGCATGAAGGCCATCCACTCGATTCTTGAGGTGGAAATTGGCGTTGTCGGTGGCGAAGAGGACGGAGTGAGCCACGCCATTAACGAGAGTCTGTATACGACCCTCGATGACGCCATTGCCACCGTAGAAGCGTTGGGGCTTGGTGAGCGGGGGCGCTATATGGCGGCTCTCACCTTCGGCAACGTCCACGGCGTCTATAAGCCTGGCAACGTGAAGCTTCGCCCGGAACTGCTCAAAGAGATCCAGGATGGCCTGCAAGCGAAGTTTGGGACAGGACCTAAGCCCCTGGACCTCGTCTTCCACGGTGGTTCAGGGAGCACCGACGAGGAAATCGCCGAGGCTGTGCGCAACGGTGTCATCAAGATGAACATCGACACCGATACCCAATACGCCTACACCCGAGCAATCGCCGGCTACATGTTCCAGAACTATGACGGCGTTTTGCGCATTGACGGCGAAGTGGGCAACAAGAAGCTCTATGACCCCCGCGCGTGGGGCAAGGCAGCAGAAACGTCAATGGCAACCAGGGTCGTCCAAGCTGCTCACCAGCTGGGTTCCGCTGGTCACGCTATTTCTTAGGAGCCCTTGCGTCCGCCGAGCAGTGACTGATCGACGTTGCCACTGGAATCTTTACGGAGTTCCTTCGGCAACGAGAACTGAAGGTCTTCCTCGGCTGTTTTAATTTCTTCGACCTGCGTGTAACCAGCATCGGCGAGATCGGCCAGGGTGTGGTCGACAAGAACCTCGGGCACTGAGGCACCAGAAGTCAGTCCGATGGTGGCGACACCCTCGAGCCATTCCTGCTTGATTTCGCTCGCGTAATCAACGCGGTAGGAGGCCTTTGCGCCGTATTCCAACGCCACTTCAACGAGTCGAACACTGTTGGACGAGTTGGGGGAACCCACAACGATCACCAGGTCGCACTCCGGAGCAATCTTCTTGATAGCGACCTGTCGGTTCTGAGTCGCGTAACAAATGTCATCGCTTGGCGGATCGCTCAGATGAGGGAAGCGCAGGCGCAGCCTGCGCACTGTTTCCATGGTTTCATCAACGCTCAGGGTGGTCTGCGAGAGCCAAATGAGATTCTCGGTGTCGGGAACAGTGATGCTATCGGCCTCGTCAGGGTTGTTCACCAGCGTGGTGTGGTCGGGGGCATGGCCCATGGTGCCCTCAACCTCTTCGTGCCCAGCGTGGCCAATCAGAAGAATGTGGTAATCCTGGCCCGAGAACCGAACGGCCTCACGGTGGACTTTGGTCACCAATGGACAGGTGGCATCAATGGCATTGAGCCCCCGGTCGGCAGCTTCCGCAACAACCATTGGTGAGACACCGTGGGCGGAGAAAACGATGGTCGAGGATTCGGGAACTTCGGACACCTCGTCAACAAAAATGACGCCTCTGGATTCGAGTTCCTTGACCACGTGGATGTTGTGAACGATTTGCTTGCGCACATAGACCGGTGCACCAAAGCGCTCCAAAGCCTTCTCGACAGCAATGACCGCGCGATCAACGCCCGCGCAGTAGCCCCTGGGGGCCGCCAAGAGGATGCGCTTTTCGCCCGATACCGGCACATCAACTAACTTCTCGCGACGCTTCGGAATCAGCGGAGCCTCGAGGGTTTGGACGTTGCCATTACTAATGCTCACTGGGCAAGTGTATTGGCTTGTCTGCCCGCTGTTGCTGAATGTTCTAGCCTGGGAAGCGATGAGCCAGACAACGAATGATTCAAGCCCGGAGGCACCCTGGTCGGTGGTGAAACTCTCCGAGTTGATGGCTGGCTACGTCGACCGCTTGGGGTCGGTCTGGATTGAGGCTGAAGTCACCCAGTGGGGGAAAGCGGCTGGCAACATCTACGGCAAGTTCAGTGACATCGAGGCAGACGCTGCCCTGTCGTTCACGGTCTGGCGGAGGGCTCAAGAAAACATTCCAGAGTCGGTGGCTCAGGGCGACCGGGTGATTGCACGCGTCAAGCCAAGCTGGTGGGTCAAGGGCGGAACGCTCAGTATGAACGTTCTCGACATGCGTCACACCGGCCTTGGTGAAATTCTCGAAAAGCTTCAAAAGCTCAAAACCCAACTGGCCTCCGAAGGGCTCTTTGACGAGTCCAGAAAGAAGCGACTGCCCTTTCTGCCGGGCACCATCGGTCTGGTCACCGGAAAAGATTCGGACGCCGAAAAGGACGTTATTCACAACGCCACGCTTCGCTGGCCTGATGTGTCATTTCGCATTGAATATGCCGCAGTCCAAGGCGACCGGGCGGTCGCAGAAGTAATGCAGGCACTCACAACCTTGGATGCCGACCCTGAAGTCGACGTCATCATTGTCGCCAGAGGTGGTGGCGACTTCCTTAATTTGCTGCCCTTTAGCGATGAGCGCCTCGTTCGCTTGGCGGCATCCCTCACGACCCCGCTAGTCAGTGCAATCGGCCACGAGGCCGATTGTCCTTTATTGGATGACGTTGCCGACCTGCGCGCCTCAACACCCACCGATGCTGCCAAGCGGGTCGTGCCAGACGTGGAAAACGAACGACGCATCATCCAGGAAGCCAGGTCACGCCTGGACCAGAGGATTCTCTCGATGCTCGAGTATGAATCAGAGCGTCTCAGTGCGTTTCGCACGAGACCAATCCTGAAGGACCCCTTCACGCTCGTGGACATCAAGTCCGAGGAGATTCTGCAGTTGGTTGTTCGAGGTGTTGACCTCGCCCACCTAGTAATAGAGCGCGCCACCTCCCAGGTGAGCACGCTCACTGCAAACCTCCGAGGCCTTTCCCCCACCAGCACGCTAGAGCGTGGGTATGCCATCGCGAGAAAGCGCGATGGCAGCGTGGTCACCAGCATTGCCGACGCTTCCTCCGGTGATGAGCTCAGCGTTACCGTCAGTGATGGCACCATCGAAACTCACGTCCGCTGAGGGCCCCCCTAGAAACTAGACTGTGGGACGTGACTAGCGAGAAGAACACCGACATCGCCAAGCTCTCCTACGAGCAGGCCAGGGACGAACTCGTCTCTGTTGTCACCGCGCTGGAACAGGGCGGTATGAGCCTGGAAGGGTCCATTGCTCTCTGGGAGCGTGGTGAAGCGCTCGCTGCGCGGTGTGACGAGTGGCTCATTGGCGCGAAGGCCCGGTTAGAAGCAGCGAAAAAGAGCCGAGAGGACTGACCCGATGGCTGGAAAAGCTCCCCGCGAGGTTGCTGGTCTCGGGCGACCAGAAACTCCCCGTGAAAAAAGCGAGCGTGTTGCCGTTGCCAGAGCCGAGCGCAAAGCACGCCAGAACACCCGAAACCTGGTGTGGTCGCTTCTTGCCTCCCTCGGCGTGGTTGCGCTGTTGATCATCTTGGTAGTCCGCCCCGACAGCAACCTTGTCGACGAAGTCGACTGGGTTGCTGTAGCTGGCGAGGCTAAGGACCAGTTGCCTGGTGAACCGATTGTTCCAATGCTCTCTGATCTCTGGAGCGCGAACCGGGCTGAAGTCACCAGCGAAGCTGGCTCCACTGCGACATGGTCAATCGGGTTGTTGGGACCCGAGCGCAGCTACGTTTTTGTCGATCAGGGCTTTGACGCTGATGCGCTCTGGCTCGCCGAGCGGACTGTTCGCTCTGAGTCCACCGGGTCTGTCACCTATGGTTACGGTCGCCCCAACGAACTTGTCTGGGTTGAGTACGACCGCCGGGAGGAAGACCCCACCGGGAACAAGGCCTATGTCGTTGTCTTGGAGGGCGAGGCGTACACACTGGTTGTGGGCGGCACTGACGAGCGTGGCGTTCGTGAAGTGGCCAACGACATTACCTACCAACTGACCCAGGGGCGCCTCCAGTGAGTGCCCACAACTTGACTCCGTCGGAGGCCTGGGAAAGGCTCACTGCCGGGAATGACAGGTTCATTCGCGGAGAACCTTTGCACCCGCGCCAAGACGTTGAACGTCGTAGCGAGCTTGCCGGCGCCCAGTACCCGGAAATCGCATTGTTCGGGTGCGCAGATTCACGTCTATCGGCAGAAATCATCTTCGACAAGGGGCTCGGTGACCTGTTTGTCGTCAGGAACGCCGGCCAGGTGATTTCGTCTTCCGTGATTGGCTCACTGGAATACGCAGTGGAAATGCTGGGCGTTGCGCTCATTGTCGTCCTCTCCCACGACCAGTGCGGGGCAGTGCAGGCGGCAATTAATCAGATGGACCCGGAGGCCACCCCCCTGCCTCCCCACATCAAAGACATCACTAACCAAATCTCCCCGGCGGTCGAGCGGGTGCGACTAGCTCACGGCCTCGAGGGGTGTGAGGGGCTCGACGTTTCCGAAGTGGGGCGCGAGCACCTGCGCGACACGGTCTCGAGTCTTCTGGCAGCGAGTGAACTCATCAGCCTGGCCATCGCCGAAGGTAGGCTGGCGGTGGTGGGGGCGAACTACACCCTCGCTGAGGGACGAGTCACCCACGACGTGGTGATCGGCGCCATTGATGCAGAACTTTTGACCACTCACTGATTCGACACGACGAGGAACCGGGCATGACGCCACAGTCCGACACGAACGACTACCGCATCGAACACGACACCATGGGTGAGGTTCGAGTTCCCAAAGACGCCCTCTATAGCGCCCAGACTCAGCGCGCGGTCGAGAACTTCCCCATCTCTGGTCGCGGACTCGAGCCAGCCCAGATTGTGGCCCTCGCCCAGATCAAGCGAGCCGCTGCCCTGGTCAACGCCGAACTCGGAATTCTTGATGCCGCGATCGCCAAGGCAATCATCGGCGCCGCAGAGTCCATCATTGCTGGCAACCACCACGACCAGTTCCCCGTTGACACCTACCAAACAGGCTCTGGCACCTCTTCGAACATGAACATGAACGAGGTGCTCGCGACTCTCGCTAGCACTGCCTCTGGTCTGGATATTCACCCAAACGACCACGTCAACGCTTCGCAGTCCTCCAACGATGTGTTTCCCACCTCAGTTCACGTTGCCGTGACCGAGGCCCTAGTCAACACGTTGGTTCCAAGCCTGACCCACTTGGTCACGGCCCTCGAGGCCAAGTCGAAGCTCTGGATTACGACAGTGAAGGCCGGCCGCACCCATCTGATGGATGCAACGCCTGTGACACTCGGGCAAGAATTTGCCGGTTATGCCCGCCAGATCAGGCTTGGCATCGAGCGAGTGCAGGCTGTGCTGCCTCGAGTAGCCGAAGTGCCACTCGGCGGCACTGCAACGGGAACCGGAATCAATACTCCCGTGGGCTTTTCGCCCAAAGTAATTGCTGAGCTTGCGAAGGCAACCTCGCTTCCCATCACCGAGGCACTGGACCACTTTGAAGCCCAGGGTGCCAGAGACGGCCTGGTCGAAGCATCAGGTGCACTGCGCATCCTCGCTGTGTCGTTGACAAAGATTTGTAATGACATCCGCTGGATGGGCTCTGGCCCGAACGCCGGCCTTGCCGAGCTTCACATCCCCGATTTGCAGCCCGGTAGTTCGATCATGCCGGGCAAAGTGAACCCCGTTGTTCCCGAAGCCGTGCTGATGGTCTGCGCACGAGTGATTGGCAATGACCAGACCGTGGCATGGGCTGGGGCTTCTGGAAACTTTGAATTGAATGTTGCCATCCCGGTAATGGGAACCTCGGTGCTGGAATCGATTCGCCTACTGGCAAACTCCATGCGGGTGCTGACCGACAAAACCATTGAGGGCCTCACCGCCAACGAAGAACGCGCGTTGGCGCTCGCTGAGAGTTCACCAGCCATTGTCACTCCGCTCAACCGCGTGATTGGTTATGAGGCAGCGGCCAAGGTCGCCAAGTACTCAGTCGAGCACAAAAAGACCGTGCGCGAATCCGTCATTGAAATGGGCTTCGTCGAGCGCGGTGAGATCACTCTCGAAGCTCTCGATGTCGCCCTCAACGTTCTGAAGATGACCTCCCCTGGCCTCTAAGAAAGCCCCCTAGGCGACCTGGTTACCTTCGAGCAACTCGGTCACCAGAGCAGCAATAGCACTGCGCTCCGAGCGCATCAGTGTGAGGTGAGCAAAGAGTTGCTGGCCCTTGAGGGCTTCAATAACGCTCGCGACACCATCGTGGCGACCAACCCTCAGGTTGTCCCTCTGCGCCACATCGTGGGTGAGTACCACGCGTGAGTTCTGACCGATGCGACTGAGCATGGTCAGAAGAACGTTGCGCTCCAAGGACTGAGCCTCGTCCACGATGACGAAGGCATCGTGGAGTGAGCGGCCACGGATGTGGGTGAGGGGAAGAACTTCCAGGAGGCCCCTCGCCATCACTTCTTCGACCACGTTGTGGGAGACCACTGAGCTCAATGTGTCAAAGGTGGCTTCAGCCCAGGGGTTCATCTTCTCGTTGGCATCACCTGGCAGGTAACCAAGGTCTTGGCCGCCAACGGCATAGAGAGGGCGGAAGACCATAATCTTGCGGTGAACCTGACGCTCAAGGACAGCTTCGAGCCCAGCACACAGAGCCAGAGCCGACTTACCGGTCCCCGCCCGCCCGCCGAGGGACACAATGCCAATGGTGGGATCAAGGAGCACATCGATGGCAAGTCGCTGCTCAGCAGATCGACCACTGAGACCAAAGAGGTCGCGGTCCCCGCGGACCACACTGATTTTCCCCGGGCTTGTCACGCGGCCAAGAGCAGAGCCGCGCTCGGAAGAAATCACCAGAGAGGTATTGACCGGAACATCGGCAACAGCCTTAGAGGCAATCACCTCATCGTCATAGAGGCGCGCCATCTCTTGCGCACTAATGGCAACCTCAGCGATTCCGGTGTAGCCGGAGTCGGGGGCTAACTCGGCGCGGTATTCCTCCGCGGCCACACCAATCGATGCCGCCTTGACGCGCATGGGGAGGTCTTTAGAGACCACCGTGACAGCCATACCCTCATTGGCCAGGTTGAGTGCCACAGCCAGAATCCTGGAGTCGTTGTCACCGAGTTGAAGTCCGCTTGGCAGCACCGTCTGATTGGAGTGGTTGAGTTCAACGCGAAGGGATCCACCCTTGCCCACAGCAATAGGAAAATCTAAGCGCTCGTGCTCAGCACGCAGCTCATCGAGATTGCGCAGAGCCTCCCTGGCAAAGAACCCAATCTCTGGGTCATTGCGCTTCTTCTCAAGCTCGGAGATGACGACTACCGGCAGAATGACCGCGTGTTCCGCGAAGCGGAACATAGCCTTCGGGTCGCTCAGTAGCACTGACGTGTCGAGAACGAACGTCCGCTCCCCCGTTTTCTTGCTCTTGCTTGTTGATGTGGTGCTTGCGGGAGATGCGGATTTTTCCACTGAGGCTCCTTAGCCATGGGGGGCGAACCGTTGGGAAAAACCTACGCGAGCAAGAAAACCAGAGCGCTCAATGACACACCACAAAAGCGCCTTTACAGGTTAACTTTTGGTGGGAGCTAGTGCCCGTATCTGCGCTGCCTGCGACCAAAGTCACGAAGCGCTCGGAGGAAGTCGATCTCACGAAGGTCTGGGCCGAGCGCTTCGACGAAATAGAACTCGCTGTGTGCGCTCTGCCACAGCATGAAGTCACTGAGACGTTGCTCACCGGATGTTCTAATGACGAGGTCTGGATCGGGCTGTCCTTGGGTATAGAGGCGCTCGGCGATGGCCTGAATGGTGATGCTCTCGGAGAGGTCCGCGAGGGTCCCGCCAATGTCTTGGTGTTCTTGCACAAGCCGTCGCACTGCTTGAGTGATTTCGGCGCGCCCTCCGTAGCCCACAGCCAGGTTGATATGAAGACCTGAGTTACTGGCGCTGCGCTCGGCGGCGCCAGTAAGGGTGTCCAGAAGGTGTGGGGGCAGTGACTCTGTCTGGCCCACGTGCTTCACCCGCCAGTTGGAGAACCGGGAGAGTTGGTCAGCTAAGGACTCGATGATGCCCACCAGTGCTGAGAGTTCTTCTTCGTCCCGTCCGGTCAGATTGTCTGTGGAGAGCAAGTACAGGGTGACGACAGAAACATCCTGTTCCTCACACCAGGTGAGGAATTCATAGATCTTGTCGGCGCCTGCTTGGTGTCCTTGCGAACTAGAGGAGAGGGCTCGTGCTTTTGCCCAGCGCCGGTTCCCATCCAAAATCATGGCCACGTGTTCTGGCCTCGCGAGCTTGCTGATTTCTCGAAGGATTCGACGGCGGTAGAGGCGATACAGAAGGCCTTCGCCAAGCATGCGGGTAACCCAACTCACACGCCTACGCTAGTCCTTTCCCGGACCCTTGGTGGTTGTCTACAAATGGCTCGATATCCGGCTGTGTTGAGGCCTAGTGTGAAGCCATGGCCACTGACTCAACCACACCTCAGGAAGACCGCACGTATTCTGGGGCGCTTCACCTTCCACTACTGGAGGAGTCCCTCGAGTACGAGGCTGTTGAGCACAAGCCCACCTGGCGGGGCTGGATTCACCTCGGCACACTGCCCCTAGCCATCGCTGCCGGCATTGTGCTGGTGGTGCTGGCCTCCGGGGTGGCAGCGACACTGTCGAGTGCTGTCTTTGCTCTGAGTGCTGTGCTGCTCTTTGGAATATCTGGCACTTATCACCGCTTCTCTTGGAAACCGGCGACGAAGCAGGTTCTGCGCCGTCTCGATCACGCCAACATTTTCATCTTGATTGCCGGCACCTACACACCCATTGCCGTATTGGCACTCCCGAGCAACAAGGGAATGCTGCTTCTTGCTGCCGTCTGGGCAGGAGCCCTGATCGGCATTGGACTTAGGGTCTTCTGGTTGAGTGCACCGCGCTGGGTTTATGTGCCGCTCTACTTGGGCCTTGGCTGGGCGGCCGTGATGTATCTGCAGGATTTGTTGGCCGCTAATTTCGCGATGATGATTTTGGTCATTGTTGGCGGGCTCGCTTATTCACTAGGTGCAGTGGTCTATGCGCTCAAATGGCCAAACCCGTCGCCCCAGAACTTTGGATTCCACGAAATCTTCCACGTGTTGACCGTCGTTGCCTATATCTCTCACTGGAGTGCGGTGCTACTGGTTGCTATGAACCCGCCGATGGTGGGTTAGCTTCGCGGTCGAGTCGCTCCACGATTTCCGTTCGGTAGCGCACACGGCGAACACGCCTGGTCATATCGACAATGATGACCACAACTCCCATCGCGACGAACAGCGTGGCGAGAAAACCCACGACACCAGGTGTGACCGAATTGGGGTCCACCTCGATGGCTGGAATCAACGGCGTTTCTTCCAAGGCAAACAGCAGGGTCATCATCATGGGGTTTCCTCCAAGCTCAACGTCGGCCCAGCCCGTTACGCTCATCACAGACTAGCGAGATGAGCGGGAGCAATGCCTGAGAACACTGACCTGATGGCGACGCGGTATGGCCAGACGCGCCAGGCTGCTAGCAGGACAAAAATCATCGGCACCATCGCCGGCGTGAGCTTCGCCCTAGTGCTCGGTGCATGGCTCTGGTGGGGCGGGGTGTTGGAGGCCCCCTCCGAACTGCAGACCAGAGAGCTTGGTTACGTGATGGTCAGTGACACCGAAGTCCAGGTCAACTTCGAGGTGACTACGCCGCCTGGAACCCAGGTCAACTGTGCCGTCCAGGCTCTCAATGGGTCTTACGGCATTGTCGGGTGGAAGATTATTAGCCTCGCACCCTCAGAAACCTGGACTAGAACCTTCCAAGAATCACTTCGCACTAGTGAACCGGCCGTCACGGGCTTGCTCTATGAGTGCTGGTTACCGTAGCCTCAGGGAACACAAACCGGCCCTCAAGGGTGGCCGGTTTGTCCCATTACCAGGAGAGTGTGATGACCAGCGTTGAATCTGACAACACGGTCTGGCTGACCCAGGAAGCCTACGACCGGCTTGCTCTGGAACTTGAGCAGCTCACCACCCAGGGGCGCAGAGAGATTTCCAAGCGCATTGAAATCGCCCGTGAAGAGGGCGACCTGAAAGAAAACGGTGGCTACCACGCGGCCAAAGAAGAACAAGCCAAGATGGAAGACCGCATCCGCACACTGACCGCGATGCTGAAGCACGCCATCGTCGGCGATGCCCCAGCCAGCTCCGGTGTTGTTGAGCCCGGGACGGTCGTCACGGCCCATATCCACGGCGACCAGGAGAAGTTCCTGCTCGGCTCCAGGGAATTAGGCGGCGACACTGACTTGGATGTCTATTCCGAACAGAGCCCCCTGGGCCAAGCGATTCTTGGCCTGAAAATCGGTGAAAGCTCGACCTACACCGCACCCAACGGGGCCACAATCGCCGTCAAGATTCTCAACGTCGAAAACTTTATTCCCTAGAAATCCACCCTGGGTTCATACCCGTGGTCACGAAGCGCCTGGAGCACCTGCTCAGCATGCTCCGGGCCTCTGGTTTCAATATGAAGCTCTAGTTCCACCTGGCTGATCTGCAGGCCGGTGCCGTGACGGGTGTGCAGCACCTCAACAACGTTGGCATTCTGGTCGGCGACAATCTTTGAGGTCTCGGCCAACTGGCCTGGGCGGTCGGGAAGCGGGATGCGCATTTTCATATAGCGCCCAGCACCCGCCATGCCACGGCTGATCACGCGTTCCATAATCATGGGGTCAATGTTGCCGCCGCTCAAAATGACGACCGTTGGGCCCGTGGCCCTAATCTTGCCGGCAAGGATTGCAGCAACACCCACGGCGCCGGCTGGTTCGACGACCATCTTTGCGCGCTCGAGCAGAACCAAGATGGCGCGCGCGGTGTCGTCATCGCTGACGGTAACCACCTCGTCCACCATTGCTTCGATGATGTCGAAATTCAGTATGCCGGGCTTTTGAACGGCGATACCGTCACAAATCGTCGAGCCCACGGTTACTTCAACAGGGTGACCAGCCTTCAGTGAGGGAGGGTAAGCAGCAGCGTTTTCAGCCTGAACCCCAATGATTTTCACCGTTTTTCCGAGCTCCCAGGCTTTTTGCTTGATGGCACTCGAAACGCCTGCCATCAGCCCGCCGCCGCCAATGGGCACAATCACCGTGGTGACATCGGGGACCTGAGACAAGATTTCGAGGCCCACCGTTCCCTGACCCGCAATAACATCCGGGTGGTCGAAAGGAGGAATCCGGATGGCCCCAGTGGATTCGGAGAACTCTTGCGCTTTCTGGAGTGGCTCAATGATGTTGTGGCCAGAAAGAACGACTTCAGCACCGTATGCCCTCGTTGCCTGCAGTTTCGGCAGAGCAACCCCGATGGGAGTGAAGATGGTGGCCTTGATGCCAAGCTCCCTGGCGGCAAAAGCCACACCCTGAGCATGATTGCCCGCACTAGCCGCGACAACACCCTTGGCGCGCTCATCAGGCGTCAGCTTAGACATCCGGTTATAGGCACCGCGGATTTTGTAAGAACCGGTGCGCTGGAGGTTCTCACACTTCATCGACACTCGCTGGCCGAGCACTTCGCTCAAGTATCGAGACAGCTCGACAGGTGTCTCCTGGGCAACGCCGTCGAGGGTTTCCTGGGCGCTGTAGAAATCATCGAGAGTGGGGCCAACCACTTTTCCACTAGCGACTTTGACCGCTTTTCCGCGAGCGGCCTTGACCGCTCTCACGATGGGGGCGCTATCTTGCCGGCGTCTTTGGCCACCGGGTCAGTGCGCCACTCTCCGGAGGCGATGTAGCGGATGACGACGTTTGAGAAGGCCGCCAGCGGAACAGCGAACAGTGTCCCCGGGATTCCAGCGAGGTAACCACCGGCCGACACCACCAACACCACCGCCAGCGGATGCACCGCGACAGCTGCACCCATGATCAACGGCTGCACAATCTGACCCTCAATCTGCTGGACCACAAAGACGATGACAAGCATGATCAGTGCAACGGTGGGGCCCTCGAAGACAAGAGCAACCAACACAGCAAAGGCGCCCGTTACCGCGGCACCAATAAAGGGGACGAAGCTTCCGAGGAAAACTGCTACCGCGATGGGAAGCACCAGGGGCAAATCGAGGAAGAACGCTCCGGCGCCGATACCCACAGCGTTAATCAGCGCGACCAAGACCTGGATGCGAACGAAGCTCAGCAGTGTGCCCCACCCGGCTTTGCCCGAACCATAAACAGCTGGGCGTGCGCCCCTCGGGAATAATCCGACCAACCATGCCCAAATCCGATTTCCATCGTGGATGAAGAAAATCAGGCCAAAAATGGCAATGCCGAGACCCACCAGCCAGGAACCAATCGACGAACTGAAAGACAGTGCTCCATTGAGAATCCAACTGGAGTTGAGTTCTAGCTCCCCAGAGACGTCATTGAACCACTGGCGCAAATCTGCCTCGGACAGCTGCAACGGTGACTCCAAGAGATACAGCACAAGGTCGTCATAGGCGACACGGGTTCTATCAAGAACCTGGGCCCATCCGCGCATCACCTCGTTGACCACCAGCCACATCAGGGTGCTGATGAACCCAAGGAAGAGAACAACTGTGGTGAGAGTTGCAAGCCAACGGGGGAACTTCCAGCGCAATAGCAACAAGTTGAGGGGCGCGGCTAAGGCCGCGAGCAACACCGCAACCATCAACGGCACTACCAAGAAACTGACCTGTGCGAGAAGAAACAAGATCATTGCGCCAGCACCAACAATGAGCAGCAACCGCCAGGACCACTCGGTGGCCAGCTGCAAGCTCGTTGGCACCACAGCAGACTTAGCGTCTTTCGCGGCAGACTTTCGTGGCGTAAACATGCGCTCAGTCTAAGTCGTTTGGTCGCCGCACCGATTAGAAACGGGCTTTGTTTTCCAACAATCGATTCACCCGATCGGCGATCGGGGGGTGGGTTTGGAACATTCGATCAATCACTCCGGGCTGAATGGGGTCGGCCATCCACAGGTGGGCCATCGACGCCTGTTGCTTCTTTAGCGGACGCCCGTACTGGCCAAGTTTCTCCAATGCACTCGCGAGTGCTTCTGGGTGCCTAGTGGTCAGCGCTCCGGTGGCGTCCGCCAGGTATTCCCGCTGACGTGAAATGGCTGCCTGAATCAGTGCGGCCAGCAGCGGGGCAAGAATCATTGCGGCAATGCCCACAATGAGAATCAAGGGGTTGCCACCCCCGCTGTCTCTGCGCGAACCACCAAAGAACGCCATGCGAGCGAGAAAGTCAGCCACTACACCAACGACCACGACCAGGCCAAAGACAATGGTGGTGACTCGGATGTCAAAGTTCTTGACGTGGGCGATCTCGTGGGCCATCACACCTTCAAGCTCGGCGTCATCCATAATCTCGAGTAGGCCGGTTGTCGCAGCGACCGCTGCGTGCTCGGGGTCACGTCCCGTGGCAAAAGCATTGGGGGCTGGGTCATTGACGAGGTAGACCTTCGGCATCGGCAAGCCCGTCGTGATCGAGAGGTTCTCCACGATCCGATAAAGCCTGGGATTATCGGCTTTCTGAATCTGGACCGCCCCCGCCATCGCGAGAGCTTGAGAACCAGCCGAATAGTACTGAATGCCTACATACACCAGAGCGCCAATCAGGACCCCAAAGAAGACAACCCCGGTGCCAGTGCCCGAGAGGAAAATGTCGGCAACATATCCAAGTGCTCCCACGAGAATGAGAAAGAACACCATGATGAACCAGGTGTTGCGCTTATTGGCGGCTATCGCCCGATACACAGTGCCTCGTCCTCAGAG
The DNA here is from genome assembly GCA_000754445.1 of actinobacterium acMicro-4. Lineage (GTDB taxonomy): Bacteria > Actinomycetota > Actinomycetes > Actinomycetales > Microbacteriaceae > Pontimonas. The sequence goes on from JNSD01000012.1 coordinate 116,409, forward strand.
AATCTAGAACTGAACGCGGGGAGCTTCAGCAATAGCCGCGGCATCGGCCACTTCGAAGAACTCGCGCTGGTCAAAACCGAGGTTCTTCGCAAACAGCGTGTTCGGGAAGAGCAACACCTTGGTGTTGAGTTCACGGACGCCACCGTTATAGAAGCGCCTCGACGCCTGAATCTTGTCTTCTGTGTCGACGAGTTCACCCTGGAGCTGCAAGAAATTTTGGCTGGCTTGTAACTGTGGGTACGCCTCTGCAACGGCAAAGATGCTCTTGAGTGCGGCCTGCATCATGTTCTCAGCCTCAGCAGCAGCGTTCGGGTCACCGGCACTCAGCGTTGCCGCTCGCGCCTTAGTGACCTCTTCAAAGACCTGCCGTTCATGGGCCGCATAGCCCTTGACTGCCTCGATCAGATTAGGAATGAGGTCGGCACGGCGCTTGAGCTGGACAGTGATGTCGCTCCATGCCTCGTCGACGCGAACGTTCAGTGTGACGAGTGAGTTATAGGTGCTCCAGAGATAGATACCGACAATTACGGCGAGAACCAGCGCAATGCCCACTACAAAGAAGAGATCCATGCCGAAAGTCTAGAGCGTCACGCTGGTAATTCGGTGAAGAGTGCCCCGGCAGGGACTCGAACCCTGACTGGGACGATTTTAAGTCGTCTGCCTCTGCCGATTGGGCTACCGGGGCTAGCGCCCAGTCTAGCGAGAGGTCGCTTTTGCCTTAGTGGTCCTGGCGGGGGCTGGGCGGGTCGCAAACTCTTCGAAAAATTCCCTGGGGGTTTGCACCTTCCTCACGCTGGTGAAGTCGCGCCCCCAGACAAGGTGCAATAACCAGTTGGTGAACACCCGGGCTTTGCGCTCCACCGTGGGAATCGCCATGCCGTGATAGAACCGGTGCATCACCCACGCGGGGAATCCCACGATTCCCAGTGATCCGCTCTGGAAAACGCCATAGCCGATACCAAGACCGGCAACGGCACCGAGGTTCTTGTGGACGTAGTTGTTGGGTTTTTCACCGCGGAGCTCGGCAACCAAGTTCTTAGCCAAGATTTTTCCCTGGCGAACCGCGTGCTGGGCATTCGGGACACAGTACCCACCAACACCACCACCGCTGAGGTCGGGAACGCGGGCGACATCGCCAGCAGTCCACATCCCCTCGAGAATGCTGTCGCCATCAACAACGCGGAGGTCGGCCATTGCGCAAATGCGCTCACGATCATCCAGCGGGATTCCCGTGCCACCCAACATCGAATGAGCTTTGACTCCTGCAGTCCAAATGACGATATCGGTCTCGATGACCATGCCATTGGAGAGCTCGAGGCGCCCGCCGACAGCGCTCGTGAGCTGTGTGTTGAGGTGAATATGGGCCTGACGCTGCTCCAGGTTCTTAATGACCCACAGCGAGCTCTTGAGCGACACCTCCGGCATGATGCGATCCATTGCCTCAATCAGGTGGAAGTGAGTGTCGTCAATGGTGAGGCTCGGGAATTCCTTCAACATCGCACTGACCAGGCTACGAAGCTCGGCGAACGCCTCAATTCCTGCGAAACCTCCACCGACCACGACGATGGTGAGAAGACGGTCACGCGCTTGGCCCGGGGGCATATCGGCCGCCACGTGCATGTTGTCGATGACCCGGTCACGAACCGAAATCGCCTCTTCGATGGTTTTCATCCCAATTGCCACGTCAGCAACGCCTGGAATAGGGAAGGTCTTGGAGACAGCACCGGCGGTAATCACGATGTGGTCATACGAAAGCTCAAAAGAAGGCTGGTTTTCTGGGGTGATTGTCACGAGCTTCGCCTGGTGGTTCACTCCGGTCACACGCGCGGTAATCACCCTGGTCTTTGGCAGGTGACGACGAAGAGGAACAATCGCGTGGCGGGCCTCAATTGAGCCTGCTGCGACCTCGGGGAGGAAGGGCTGGTAGGTCATATAGGGAAGTGGGTCGATGACGACAACTTCTGCTTCGTTGCGACGTAGCAACTTCTCCAGTTTGAATGCCGTATAAAACCCGGCGTATCCACCACCGACAATGACAATGCGAGTCACACCACACCTAATTTCTTGCTAAACCAGCTCCCAATCTAGCGGTTTCTCGGCCTCTGCAAGACAAGGACAAGCCCGCTGGTGAGCGCCACCAGAAACCCCAGACCAAACAATCCAGTGATTGCGTAGGGCACTATGTCCAGCTCCGTCCCAGCAGCAACGGGCTCCGCCATCACCGGCTGGGCTTGCTCATCCGCGCTGGTGCCCGGGGGTCCCAGCGGCACGACAATAGGGTTGCCCTCCTGGCGCCGATGGAGAACAATCCAGTCATCGATGGACCCCAAAGGATTGGCAGAAACCAGGGGAACATCCGCGGTGACTGCGGCGTAGGCATCGACCAACCCATAGCCATACAGAGGGTCGGGTGTGGTGTCACTCGCCGGCCTAGCGGTCACGAGCACACGATTGATGACGTTCGCTGCATCGAGGTTCGGGTAGGCAGCCCTCACGAGCGCCACGATTCCAGCGACAACGGGGGTTGCGCCACTTGTTCCTGACCATGAGACGTAGTTCCCACCGGGAACAGCGCCAACAAGTCCCTCACCCGGTGCCATCACTCCAATCGTGATTCCCTGGGATGATGCGGTGTCACTGGCGAGGCCTTCTCGCGTTACGCCTCCCACGGTCAAGACGCCCGGCATCGTCGCTGGCGCCCCGACCGCCACCGTGCCACTGCCCCGGTTTCCAGCAGCGGCGACCACGACGACGTCGTTGGCAGCGGCATAGCTGAATGCGCGGTCCCAACTCTCGGGCCAATCCCTAGTGTTCCTGGTCAGAGACAGTGAGATGACATCGGCCCCATTGTCAACCGCCCAACGCACCGCCGTGGCAATTTGGTCATCGGGGGAAACATCGCCTCCGCTAAAGCTCATCGAGACGCTGAGAAGCTGGGCTTCGGGGGCGCTTCCAATAACACCGTCGGTGCCATTGTTTCCCCGCCCAGCCGCGAGCGAGGCCACCATGGTCCCGTGCCGGCGATCGGACCCCAACGGGGTCTGCCCATCAGCAGATCCGAGTCCAGACACATCAGTGCCCGCCACCACGGCTCCGAGAAGGTCCTGATGAGAACCATCTATGCCAGTGTCAATGATGGCGATGCGAACACCAGCACCTCTGGTGATGCCCCACGCCCGATCAATTCCATAATCGGCAATCCAGTACTGGCGGTCGCGAACCTGGTCGGCGTAGGCCACGGGCACGGGTGTACCGAGCGGGATGGCCACAAGCAGGGCGACGAGCAGAGCGCCTCGCCCCAGCGCTCTCCGCCTTAGCACTGGCAGGGCTCCAGGCTCCAGGGTGTGTCGGCAAGCGCCCAATCCCCGACCGGGTTGACACCAGCGCCAACAGAGAGTGAATGCCCCATCAGCGAATGCAAACATTTGACCCGGTCTGGCATCCCGCCGGCCGAAATTCCCGCAATCTCATCGACGACGTCTATCGATTCGCGGGTTCGAATATAGGACTCGTGGGCCACACGATAGGCGTTCGCAACCTCGGCGTCGTCGCCAAGGCGCGCTTGGTAGTCGGCCATTCGACCTGCAGCCTCAAGTCGTGAGGCCGCCCTGGTGGCCTCCGGTTGGGTCAAGTAGTACAGGGTGGGAAACGGAGTTCCATCTCCTAAGCGCGGTGTGGTGACAACGACCACCGGATTTCCACACACGCACCGGGCTGAAATCCCCACAATGTCTCTGGCTGGACGGCCGAGCTGTTCACTCACGACGTCGATGTCGTGGGACGTGGGTGGCTCACCGAGAGGCTTCACTGGGCTGGTTCGCCACTGATGTCGCCGGGTTCATTGCTATCGCCAGTGGTGTCTTCCGGACTCGGAATCCCCTCTGGCACACCCTCATCCTGCACCACCGGTGCGCGGGAGGTGGTGGCCGCAACCAGGTAGGAAGCCAGGAGCGCTTCACGCCAGTCTGTTTCGGCCGCCACGATGGATTCGGAAATCACCGTATCTGCTTCGTCGCCGTCATCCTCAAGGTCATCAATCACCAGATAGGTGATGTCCCCGGGGTAGACAAACATCAGCCGCTCCCGGGCTTGCGTCTCGACAAAACTTGGGTCCTTCCATCGCTCACGCTGTTCCTCGAGGTCGAAGACCTCTTGCTGCGTCTGCTCCAGTTCAGCTCTCAACTGGGCGATTTCTTGCTGTTGCTCGGCCAAAATGCGCAGAGACGGCGCCAGAATTACCACACCGGCGACGAGCAGGGCAAGGATTGTGACAATAAAGCCCGATGACTGCAACGACGACAACAGCGAAGCGACCGCTGTGCGGGCCGGCTGCTTGGGCGGTTGTGCAGTAGTCACCCCGTCAGTCTAAACAGCGCGGCTTACCGTTTCCCGAGGGCGCGCGTGCATCTAGTGAAAGCGCGGGAACGCTTGGGCGCCAGCGTAGCGGGCGGCGCTGTCGAGTTCTTCCTCGATACGCAACAGCTGGTTGTATTTGGCAACCCGCTCGCTTCTGGCCGGAGCACCGGTCTTGATCTGCCCACAGTTTGTTGCCACAGCGAGATCGGCAATGGTGGTGTCTTCAGTCTCACCGGAGCGGTGAGAGAGAACAGCGCTGTAGCTGTTGGAGTGAGCCATGGCCACAGCGTCCATCGTCTCGCTGAGGGTGCCGATCTGGTTGACCTTCACGAGCAATGAGTTGGCTGCGCCCTTCTCAATACCGGTGGCAAGACGGGTGGGGTTAGTCACAAAGAGGTCATCACCGACCAGCTGGACCTTGTCGCCAATCGCCTGGGTGAGTGACACCCAGCCATCCCAGTCGTTCTCATCGAGTGGATCTTCGATGGTCACCAGCGGGTAACTGGCGACAAGCTCGGCGTAGTAGTTGGCCATGAAACCGGAGTCCCGCTTGGATCCCTCAAACATGTAGCTGCCGCCACTAAACATTTCTGTCGCAGCGACATCGAGCCCCAGCGCGATGTCCTTGCCCGGCGTAAAGCCAGCCTGGCTGATCGCGCTCATCAGGAAATCAAGAGCAGCGCGGTTGCTGGAGAGCTCGGGGGCGAACCCGCCCTCATCGCCCAGGCCGGTCTGCATGCCAGCTTTCTTGAGCTCTGACTTCAGAGCGTGGTAAGTCTCGGTGCCCATTCGCAGCGCTTCGCGGAAGTTGCTGGCACCAATCGGTAACACCATGAACTCTTGAATATCCACGGCAGTGTCGGCGTGAGCGCCACCGTTAATGACATTCATCATCGGCACGGGAAGCACATGCGCCATCGCACCTCCGACGTACTGGAAGAGCGGAAGATCAGCGGACTCAGCCGCGGCCTTCGCTACCGCGAGAGACACACCCAAGATCGCGTTAGCGCCAAGCTTCTCCTTGTTTTTAGTTCCATCTGCCTCGCGAAGCGCGTCGTCAACGGCGCGCTGTTCAGCGGCGTCAAAGCCTTCGATGGCGGGTCCCAAAACATCGACAACGGCAGCCACGGCTTTCTGGACACCCTTGCCCATATAGCGGCGCTTATCACCATCGCGCAGTTCATAGGCTTCAAAGGCACCCGTGGAAGCGCCCGAGGGAACAGCAGCACGGGAGACCGTGCCATCTTCGAGAAGAACGTCGACCTCGACAGTAGGGTTGCCCCTCGAGTCAAGAATTTCGCGGGCAGTTACGGCTTCAATCGCGGCCACGAGGGCTCCTCTTCTAGTTCCTTGTGCTCGCCTGGAGACAGGCTCGCTTTTATCTTACTTTGTGGCTAAAGACCGGGTTTAGTTGCCACCCGATAACTCGCGCCAGGCAAGGCTTGCGCTATCGGAAATGTCGCTGGTCACCTCGGCCACCCGAGAGAAGCCATCTGCGACCAACTGCTCATAGACCGGCCGAAGATTCTTGGACTTTGGCACCAAGCGCACGGTGTGACCGGTGTCAACCAACTGAATCTTGAGCTTCACGAGGTGCTCCCCCGGGTCGTCCTTGTCATAGAGCAGGGCAACCCGGTCGGGGTGACCGGTGGAATCCATGGGCAGCACGTCGATCAGTCGCTCAAAGCCCAATGACAGCCCAAACGCTGGCACGTCGGTTCCCAAGAACCGACCAATCATGCCGTCATAGCGCCCGCCACCGCCAAGAGAAATTCCCATGTCGGGGTGGGCGATCTCGACGATGGA
>JNSD01000013.1 GCA_000754445.1 actinobacterium acMicro-4
CGCAACCATCCCAGTTGCCCAACAGACGCTCGTTTGCCATCAACGACAGCCCGCTGACCTCGGCCGGGAACCGTCTGAAAATCAGCGCCTCTGGCACGCATTAGGCCGCGCTCGTCTGCGTAGCGGAGCACTGCTCGGGCGAGCGGGTGTTCAGATCCTTCTTCGACTGCGGCGGCCAACGCCGCCACGTCATCCTCGGAGTGTCCTGGCGCAGTGAGCACGGCCGTCACGCTCATGTCTGCTGTAGTAAGCGTGCCGGTCTTGTCGACCACCACAGTGTCGATTGTGCGAGAGTGCTCCAGAATTTCTGGTCCCCTGATGATGAGTCCGAGCTGTGCTCCACGGCCGGTACCCACCAACAGAGCGGTCGGAGTCGCTAAACCCAGGGCGCAGGGACAGGCAATAATCAGTGTCGCCACGGCGGCCTGGAAGGCCACCTCTAGAGGCCCACCGAAGGCAAGCCAGGTAATGAATGCGGCCACCGCTATAACAATCACAATCGGCACGAAGACTGCAGATATCCGATCGGCTAAGCGTTGGGCGTTTGATTTACCCGTCTGAGCTTGCTCCACCAGGGTTGCCATCCGGGCTAGTTCAGTGTCTTTACCAATCCGACTCGCTTCGATGACTAGAAGTCCGGAGGTGTTGATGGTGCCGCCAACGACCGTGTCGCCCGGGCCGACCTCGGTGGGAAGGGACTCCCCAGTCATCATCGACGTGTCGATGGCAGCCGTTCCTTCGACCACAACTCCGTCAGTCGGGATGCGCTCACCGGGGCGAACAACCATCAGATCGCCAAGCCTCACCTGAGCAATCGGCACAACGACCTCGATGCCATCCCTGCGGAGCGTGGCCTCCTGTGCTCCCGACTCCATGAGAGCCCGAAGCGCTGCCCCAGCATCGCGCTTCGCGCGATGCTCCAGGTAGCGACCAAGAAGCATGAAGGTCGTGACCGCCGAGGCAACTTCCCAGTAGATTTCGTGACTACCGGCGCCTGGTACCCCAAAAAGCGACAGGGTCATCGTCATCCCTGACTCTCCGGCGCCGCCAAAAATCAAGGCATAGACCGACCACCCCACGGCTGCCCCTACGCCCACTGAAATCAGGGTGTCCATTGTCGCCACGCCGTGGCGGGCGTTAATGGCAGCAGCCCGGTGGAAGGGCCACGCCCCCCAACTAACAACGGGAATTGCGAGAGCAGTGACAAGCCACTGCCAGTAGGGGAATTGAATGAAGGGCACCATCGACAGGGCAAGAATCGGCACAGTGAGAAGTCCGCTGACGATCAGCCGGCGACGCACACTCTCTGCCTGCGTCGTTGATTCCACCGACTCGTCAGTGTGAACGGTGGCGTGATAGCCGGCATTTTCGATGGCGGTGAGAAGCACACTGGGCTCATGCGAACCCTGCACTATGGTGGCGCGCTCGGTGGCGTAATTAACGCTCGCCTCGACACCCTCGACAGAGTTGAGCGCTTTTTCCACTCGCGTGGCACACGACGCACAGGTCATGCCCTCGATATCGAGCTGGAGTGGCGTCGTCATCGCGACCCCCTACTCGGAGACTGGTGTGTATCCAGCGCCAACGACTGCGTTGGCCAGTGTTTCATCGCTCAGGGCGTCATCGCCGATGACGGTCAGTGTAGAGCGACCATCGGGGACCAAGTCGATCTCGACCGACTCAACACCCGGAACCGCAGACACTGCAGTTGTCACGGAATTGACGCAGTGGGAGCACGTCATTCCTTCAACGAGGAGGCTCTGTGTGTTCGACATGGGGGCTCTTTTCTCTCTCACTAACAACGAACGCGGGAATCCAGCAAAATATTCCGCGACATATTCAGCTTTATACGACACGATAGAGGCATGTCGAGTACTCTCCAATCCCGTCCTACCTCTCAGTCCTCCAGCGGGCCCCTCGATCCAGGGCTTGTTGCCTCCTGGAGTGACCTCGTGTTTCCGGGCTCCGCAGGCCACCACGAACACTTCTGTCCCACCGATGGGACGCTCATTGGGCGACTGCCAGAGTCGTCGCCAGCTGATGTGGAGCGTGCTTTCGCGAAGGCACGTGTGGCGGCTGAACTCTGGACGAAAACCCCGCTGTCTCACCGTCGAGCCATCATGATGCGCTTTCACGACGCTGTGCTTAATCACCAGAAAGACCTTCTTGACGCCGTCCAGTGGGAAACCGGAAAGTCGCGATCCTCGGCGTTCGACGAGGTAGCAGACATTTGTTTGACCGCCCGCTACTACGCCAACAGCGCGAAGTCTCATCTGGCAACCCGCAAGCGCCAGGGAGCTCTCCCCTTACTCACCACGAGTGAAGAGCGCTATGTGGCAAAGGGTGTGGTGGGGATGATTACCCCCTGGAACTATCCACTAACTCTTCCGATTAGTGACGCAATTCCCGCACTGCTCGCTGGCAATGGTGTGGTTCTCAAGCCAGACCACCAAACCCCTTTCAGTGCGCTCTGTGCGCTAAAACTCCTCGTCGAGGCTGGATTGCCGCGGGATCTTTTTCAGGTTGTCATCGGCGATGGGCCCACCGTTGGCAGTGCCATCATCGACAACGCCGACTTCGTGATGTTCACTGGCTCCACCGCAACCGGGAAACTGGTGGCCGGAAAAGCCGCGGCTCGTCTCATCGGCTTTTCCGCCGAGCTTGGCGGGAAGAACCCGATGATCGTGCTCGATGACGCCCCGCTCGGCCGAGCGGTTCAGGGTGCTATCAATGCAAGTTTTTCCAACGCCGGGCAACTGTGTATGTCGATTGAACGTCTCTATGTGCATGAGGCGATCTATGACACATTTGTGCCGCGCTTTGTCGATGCCGTCAAGGGTTTGAGCATTGGTATTGGGCGTGATTTTTCCGCGAAGATCGGGTCACTAATCTCGGCCGAACAGCTCGAGAAAGTCTCTGGTCACGTCAAAGACGCTGTGTCTCGCGGGGCGAGTGTTCTCGTCGGTGGCAAACACCGGCCGGACATCGGACCCTACGTTTTCGAACCGACTGTTCTAGAAAATGTCACGGAAGACATGATGCTCTGCCGAGGCGAGACCTTCGGCCCGGTAGTCGCGATCTATCGATTCCACTCGGACGACGAAGCAGTGGCCCTGGCTAATGACACGACCTATGGGCTAAACGCCAGCGTGTGGGGTTCACCACGCAGGGCCAGAGCACTCGCCCGCCGAATTGAGGCTGGCAGCGTGAATGTGAACGAAGGGTTCACCGCGTCGTGGGCGTCGACGGATGCCCCCATGGGTGGCTTCAAAGAATCCGGTGTCGGCAGGCGACACGGCCGAGAAGGCATCATCAAATACACCAACATTCAGACCGTTGCCTCACAACGACTGATGAACATCGAAGCGCCAGGCTCCATGACGGGCGATGCGTTCGCTAGGACCATGACGATTGGTCTTCGAATCCTCAAGCGCCTTCCTTTCCGCCACTAATCTCCAGGAGAAACAATGTCTGAGCCCTACAGCCTCGCGGGAAAAACGGTCCTCATCACCGGAGCAGGAAGTGGCATTGGCCGTCTCATGGCTCTCGGCGCGGCCAAGCGCGGTGCCAAGCACGTGGTCATATGGGATCTGAACCTTCAAGCGGCCAAAGCTGTGGTTGCTGAAGTGAAGGCCGCGGGTTCCGCGGCAAGTGCGCAGAAAGTCGATGTGTCACAGCGCGCGGCGGTGATGACCGCGGCAGCTGCAACCCTGACCGATGTCGGTGGTGTCGATGTGGTGGTCAACAATGCCGGGGTTGTCTCTGGAAAGAACTTTTTGAGCCTGGGCGAAAAAGACATCACCCAGACGTATGGGGTCAACACGCTCGCCCTCTACTGGACCATTCAGGCGTTTCTCCCGGGCATGCTTGAGAGAGACAGTGGGCGTTTGGTGACCATCGCCAGCGCTGCCGGTCTTGCCGGTTCTGCCACCTTGACCGATTACTCGGGGAGTAAATATGCAGCGGTGGGCTTCATGGAGTCCCTCAGAGCAGAACTTCGTGACGGGGGAAGCGGCGTCAGCTGCCTCACCGTGTGTCCGTTCTACATCAACACCGGCATGTTTGATGGCGTCAAGTCCGGAAGCCCATTACTGAAGATCACCGAAGCAGAACCCAGTGCCACCAGGATCCTGAACGCCATCGAGTCCACCAAACGTGAGCTCCTCATGCCCGGCATGGTCTACTCGGTGCGCTACCTGCGACTACTGCCCGTCGTTGTCTTTGACTGGTTTGCCGATGCGTTTGGCATTAACAAGGCCATGAAGACCTTCCGAGGTCGCCGCTAAAAAACGTGCGCGAGGGGGGACTTGAACCCCCACGCCCTTGCGGGCACTGGCACCTGAAGCCAGCGCGTCTGCCATTCCGCCACTCGCGCAATGATGGTCGCCCATCAATCTGCCGAGAGTACCACAGGAGATGCCTGTGATTTCGGGCCAGGCACCAGCGCTCGGCAACCTTGGCCGGCTAACATCACACCACAGCCAAACACCCGGCTCGAGGGGACATAGTGGGCTTTCTCGACAGTTTTGAGAGACAGGTGGAACGCCTGGTGGGTGGAGTGTTCGCCAAAACCTTCACGAGCGGTGTTCACCCCGTCGAAATCGTCGCAGCGCTCAAAAAAGACATGGATGCAACCGCTCGTTCAATCACCAGGACTCGAGTGCTCGCCCCACATTCGTTCCATGTGGGACTCTCCGCCAGTGACTTTCAGAGGCTCGGTCAACTGGGCAGAGAGTTTGTCAGCGAAATTCGCCAAACCCTCGAGGACTACCGAATTGTCCGGGGCTACTCCTGCCAAGAGCCGGTCACCATTCGCCTTGAAGAGAAGCTCACTCTGGCCGAGGGCATGGTGGATGTGAGAAGTGACCGGGTGGGCTCCGTGGTCTGGGTCCCCACGCTCACGTGGAACTCTGTTCGATACCCACTCACTCGAAAAAGCACGATCCTGGGACGGGGTACCGACTCGGATGTGCACGTAGTGGCACCCGGAGTGTCCAGGCATCACGCGGAGATTCGCTGGAACGGCAAGCGCTGCGAAGTCGTTGACTTAGGCTCCACGAATGGCACCACACTCGATGGAGAGACGGTCACCAGAGCCGCCCTGCCAGATTCGTGCACGCTCGGTGTCGGCCGGGCGCGTATTCTGTTTCAGGTGGTTCCGCTCTCGAGCGCCGCATACGATGCCCTGGCCCACACCCCGCTGAATTCAGCAGAGGAGACCTCATGAGTGAACTCACGTTGTTCCTTCTGCGCATCGCGTTTTTGGGTTTGCTCTGGGCATTCATTTTCGCAATCGTGTATGCGCTGCGCACAGACCTTTTTGGCCCTCCCCGTCGTCGCGTGGAAGACGAGGCCAAGCCCATCGAGCGAGTGAACGGGCTCGCACCTCCCGCCGGGTCGCCCAAGCCGCCGGCTGAGGGTATTGCCTCCAGGATTGTGATTACCTCTGGCCCCAAAGAGGGCCTAGAAATCGAACTGCTCCCCGAGGAGCAGTTCACTATCGGCCGCTCTGGTGATTCACGCCTCGTCCTGCGCGATGATGTGACCTCCACTCACCACGCCCGGTTGATGCTCTGGAACGACCAGTGGATGATTCAAGATCTTGACTCGACCAATGGATCCTTCATTGACTCTAAGCGAGTGAGCATTCCCACCCCGGTTCCCCTGAATACGCCCATCACAATAGGCACCACGACATTCGAACTCAGGCGTTAGGTCACCATGGCTAACGACTCTGTGCTCAGTGCGGCGTCTTCCCACATCGGGAAGATTCGCGCCACCAATCAGGACTCTGGCTCGGTCGGCCGACACCTCTTCGTGGTCGCGGATGGCATGGGTGGTCATGCCGGCGGTGACGTTGCCAGTGCCCTCGCCGTCCAGCGCCTCTCGCGTCTCGATCGGGCCTACTCGAGCGTTGATGAAGCCCGGGAGACCCTCTTTACCAACATTTTGGAGGCCGGGCGCGAGCTTACCTCCACCGTCGAAGAGCACCCCGAGCTCACCGGCATGGGCACCACGGTGAGCGCGATGATTCGAGTCGGTTCACAGATGGTCATCGCCCACATCGGTGATTCCCGGATTTATCGACTGCGAGAGGGAGTTCTCGAACAGATCACGAGCGACCACACCTTTGTGCAACGCCTTGTCGACAGCGGCCGCATCACCCCGGAAGAGGCCGCCGTCCACCCCAGACGCAGTGTCCTCATGCGCGTCCTCGGCGATGTTGACGCGGAACCCGAAGTTGACACCCACGTGGTTGACACACAGCCGGGCGATCGGTGGCTCCTGTGTTCCGATGGCCTCAGCGGTTATGTGCCCGAGCGGGACATCGCTGAGACCCTTCTCACCATTGATGATGTTGAGCTGGTGTGCCACAAACTCATCACCCAAACCCTGAGCGAGGGTGCCCCCGACAATGTCACCGTCGTTGTTGTTCGGGTTGCTGAGAATCTTGAGACCTCACCGCCCTCGGAGTCCAGAATGGTGGGCTCCGCTGCAGAGCCCCTCACCTATGAGTCCGGGCCAGTGTTGCGCAAGACCGGTCTGCCGGCACTGCTGTTTCACCCCCTGCGCGCCCTGCCACCGGCTGATGAGCACTTTGAGCCTGAGGAGGAGTTCCTCGAGGAGCTCATCAGAGAAGACCGGCGACGCATCATCCGTCGCCGGCTGGTCTGGTTGCTCTCGGTGTTCCTGGTGATTGGCGCATTGGTGGCGGCAGCCGTGGTCGCCTATCAGTGGACTCAAACCCGCTACTTTGTTGGTGTTGACAACGCTGTGGTGACCATCTATCGGGGAGTCCCTGAAGATGTGTGGGTCTTCTCGCTCTCCAGCGTCTATGAGAGAACCGATATTGCTGTGGACCAACTACCTCCCTATCAACAGGACAAGGTCACCCAGTCGTACTCGGTTGAATCCCTCGAGGAGGCCAGAGAATTCATTGACCGACTGGTGGTGGTTACCCCGTGAGCGCCCCCAGCCTCGCTGTTCCGCCGGTATCGCCGGTCACCGGGAGAGTGGTGCTGCGCATCAAGATGCCGCAGAAACTGCGCAACATTGAGCTGGGACTCCTGCTTGGCGCCCTGGGGTTGAGTGCCTTTGCCTTGGCTCTCGTTCAGTGGGGGGCTCTGGGAACCCTCGACTGGACTCTCTTGACCTATGGCGCTGGCCTCGCCGGACTCACTCTGGGGCTCCACCTGGTGCTGCGCGTCATGGCTCGCGACGCCGACCCGTTCATTGTTCCCATTGCCACGATGCTCAATGGGCTTGGCCTCACCATGATTCACCGTCTGGACCTGGCAGCTGGCTCGACCGGCTGGGAAGCCGCGGGAGTTCGTCAAATGGCGTGGACGGCAGTTGCGTTGGTCATCGCCATTGCGGTTCTTCTTGTCGTGCGCAACTATCGGATTCTCCTGCGCTATCGCTACTTGGCAATGCTCTCCGGGGCAATTCTGTTGACCATGCCGCTGTGGCCAGGAATTGGGAGAACTGTCAACGGCGCCACCATCTGGGTGAACATTGCCTCGATGACTTTTCAGCCGGGTGAAGTGGCCAAGATTGCTCTTGCGATTTTCTTTGCCGGCTATCTGATGACCGCCAGGGAGAGCCTGCGCAGTGTGGGAACCACCTTTATGGGCGTTCGCTGGCCCAGGATTAGGGACTTAGGACCTCTGCTGATCATTTGGGTGCTGGCCATGGGTGTGTTGGTATTCCAGCGGGACCTCGGAACATCGCTGCTGTACTTTGGGCTCTTCCTCGCGATGCTCTATGTCGCAACCAACCGGATTCTCTGGCTGGTTATCGGGGGTTCGCTCTTCTTTACCGGAGCGTCCGTTGCCGCGAGCCAACTCTCCTATGTCCAAGGGCGTGTTGATGGCTGGTTGGACTCGTTCAACCCGACGGTCTATGACGCGGTGGGCGGCTCCTATCAGCTCGTCCAGGGCATGTTTGGCATGGCTGAGGGTGGGTTTATCGGATCGGGGCTTGGCCAGGGCCAGCCCAATTTGGTTCCACTGGCGAACTCTGACTACATCGTGGCGGCGCTTGGCGAAGAACTCGGCCTCTTTGGCGTCTTTGGGCTCTTGGCCCTCTATCTTTTGTTGGTCAGTCGAGGCTTCCGAGTCGGTTTCACCGGAACCGACGACTTTGGCCGCCTCCTCTCCACAGGCCTGGCTTTTGTCTTGGCGCTCCAGGTGTTCATCGTCATCGGAGGAATCACCCGCATCATCCCGGTGACCGGTCTGACGACCCCGTTCCTTGCTGCTGGTGGCTCGTCATTGGTTGCCAACTGGATCATTGTGGCGTTGCTGCTGCGGCTCAGCGACGATGCCAGAGCAAACGTTCGCGCGGAAGCGGGGGTTGGCTGATGATTACTCCTCTGCGTCGCGTGGGAATCGTTGTGCTCGCGATGTTTGCCGCACTGTTCGTCTCATCCAGTGTCATTCACGTCGTGGCTAGCGAAGATATCGCCCTGGATTCCCGCAACGTGCGCACTCTCTACGAAAGCTTCTCGGCCGAGCGAGGTCAAATCCTCGTCGGGGGCATTCCGGTCGCTCGGTCAATCCCTGTCGAGACGCAATTCAGGTTCTTGCGGACCTACTCAGATGGTGAGCTCTATGCGCCAGTAGTGGGGTATTACACGCTCAACCAAGGCAACGCCGGAATTGAGAGTGCCCTCAACTCAGTACTGACCGGGCAAGCAAACTCGCAGGCGTTTGAACAGCTCGTTGCGCTCGTGACAGGCACCACTCCCGAGGGCGCCAGCGTCGCGCTCACGATTGACCCCGCGATCCAAAGGGTCGCGTGGGACGCCCTCGGAGATCAACGCGGAGCAGTCGTTGCCCTTGATCCGGCAACGGGGCGCATTCTCGCGATGGTGTCTAAGCCCTCCTTTGATCCCAACCCCCTGGCGTCTCACCAAAATTCAGTCGTACTCGATGCCTACAACACCCTGAGCGATGACCCGTCGAATCCCCTGGCCAACAGGGCAATTGCGGGGGACCAATACTTCCCGGGCAGCGTCTTCAAAGTCCTCATGATGGCGGCAGCACTCGACTCTGGTCGTTATTCCGCGGACAGTGAATTCCCGAACCCGCCGGAGCTCGCCCTGCCGCTGAGCACCAACACGGTAAAGAACTCTGGCGGGCGCCTCTGCGGTGGCGACGAAACCGTCACTCTCGACGAGGCGTTCCGGCTCAGTTGCAACATCCCCTTCGCCGAGCTCGGGCTGGAGCTTGGCGAAAACACCATCGGCTCTCTTGCCGATGCCTTCGGTTTTGGGGCGACCCTAGAAATCCCGCTGCGGGTAACCCCGAGCACATTCCCCCGGGGAATGGACCAAGCACAACTCATGCTCTCGTCTTTTGGCCAATACGACGTTCGAGTTACACCGCTTCAGGTGGCCATGATGAGCGCGGCCATTGCAAATAATGGCGACCTAATGAGGCCAAACCTCGTCGACTCGATTATTGCTCCAAACCTGCGAGTTCTTCAAGATTTCCAGCCAACCGTCTACTCCTCGCCGGTGTCACCGTCGACTGCACAGGAGTTGACTCGCATGATGGTTGGCAATGTCTCCCAGGGAGTGGCCAGCAACGCAGCTATTGTCGGTGTTGATGTGGCAGGGAAAACGGGAACCGCTGAGACTGGACTCGACACGGGTAGGTCCTTCTGGTTCACTGGCTTCGCCCCGGCAGAAGCGCCCCGAGTGGTCGTCGCTGTCGTGGTAGAGGGAGACAGCTCGGAGGGTTCTGGCAACAGCGTGGCGGCACCCATTGCGAGGAAAGTCATGGAGGCGGTGATCAGCAGATGAGACCAACAGCAGGTCAGGTGTTCGGGTCCCGCTATGAGCTTGTCTCCCGCATCGCAATCGGCGGTATGGGTGAGGTGTGGAAGGCAAATGACTCCGTCATTGGCCGCCACGTGGCCATCAAAATTTTGAAAGAGGAGTACCTGGGGGACCCCGGTTTCCGCGAGCGCTTTAGAACCGAGGCTAAAAACGCAGCACTGGTCAACCACGAAGGTATTGCCAATGTCTTCGACTACGGCGAGGAAGACGGCAGTGCCTATCTCGTCATGGAACTAGTGCCGGGTGAAGCGCTCAGCACTGTGTTGGAGCGCGAGAAAATCCTTCCCGCCAGTCGCGTCCTGGCCATTGTTGCCCAAACGGCAGCCGCCCTCCACCAAGCCCACTTGGCCGGGCTTGTCCACCGCGATATCAAGCCCGGGAACCTTCTGATCACACCAGATGGGACGGTCAAGATCACAGATTTTGGTATCGCCCGCCTAGCCGACCAGGTTCCTCTCACCGCAACAGGACAAGTGATGGGCACGGTCCAGTACTTGGCTCCGGAGCAGGCTGGCGGCAAGCCGGCTTCGCCGTCCACCGACATCTACTCTCTCGGCATCGTCGCTTACGAGGCTCTCGCTGGAAAGAGGCCTTTCCGCGGTGAATCCCAAGTCGCCATCGCGATGGCCCAAATCAAGGAAACCCCTCCAGAGTTACCAAGCTCAATCCCCGAGCCGGTGCGACGCCTCGTGATGTCGTGCATGGCGAAGAAACCAGAAGGACGGCCGGCAAGCGCCCATGACCTTGCCCAAGCGGCGCTCGCGCTCGTCAGGGGGGACACAGATGAGGGCCTTGCCCTCATCCCTTATGTGCCCGAGGCAACCGCGTCGTCTGGTGGTTCAGGGACGGGCTCCACCGAGGACAGCGCGAAGGCCGGGCCGAAAAAACCGCTGACTCTCGGTCGAAACTTCTGGATCTTCTCAGCCGTCGGGGCATTTGTGGCGTTAGCGCTGATCGCCACATCGTTGACGATTTTGCTGCAGCCACCCTCGGAGGAGCTCACCGACGACCTGATTGTGCCGACTCTGCCAGAAGTAGGCGAAGAAGAACCCCAAACGGTGCTTCCGGAGGAAACTCCGGAGGAGGACACCGACGTCCCCGTCGAGACGGTTCGCATCAGTGAAGACGAGATTGTTGGCAAAACGAAGGCCCAGGTCGAAGAGCTTCTTGTGCAAAAGGGGCTGCGTCTTGACCCCATCACGGGCAATATTGCCCCGGCTACTGACCTGGTTCAAACGGCCTATCGAGTGAATCCGCAGGGAACAGTCGCGAAAAACACCCTCATCGCGGTCTACTTCTATGCCGCCATACCTGAACCTCCGAAACCACGCGACCTCCTCGTGACGCCAGCTGCTGGCCCCTACGAACCAGGCGCGACAATCTTGCTGGAATGGCCGGGCTACGCGCAGTGTCCCTCCGGCTTTGCGCTCTCGAGCTACACGCTGCAGATTGTGGGCGGCGAGATTATTGACGGAGGTGGCGCAACGGTTTTCCAGCCCGAACAAACCGCTGCAAATGTGCTGGTGGGAGAGGGCTCATCCCTCACCGCAAGCTACCTCGTGAACTGTGGAACACTGACCTCGCCGCTCTCGAGTGAGCTCTCGCTCGTGATCACACCGCCTGCTGACACATCCCCATAGACTGATAAAACCCCAACTACCAAGGATTCATGAGACGATGACGACTGCTGGAGCGTGGACGGGTCGCCTTCTTGGCGGCCGCTATGAGGTCCGCGACGTCATCGGCCGTGGCGGAATGGCCGATGTCTATCTTGGGATGGACGCCCGTCTGGGTCGCCAGGTTGCCATCAAGGTTCTCAAGTCGGCGCTCTCCTCGGATGCCACTTTCCGCAACCGATTCAGGCTGGAAGCCATGGCCGCTTCCAAGATGTCTCACCCCTCCATCGTCCGCGTGTTTGATGCTGGCGATGAAGAGAACGGTCCAGAGGAAGAGACCCTTCCTGGCAGCACGACCCCCTATATCGTGATGGAACTCGTTGCGGGCCATCTCTTGAGCGATTTGATGAGACGGGGTCGCCTGGAAGAGCGCCATGTCTTGAAGGTCGCCGATGGGGTGCTCACCGCGCTCGAGGTGTCCCACCGAGCTGGCATTGTTCACCGCGACATCAAACCCGCCAACATCATGGTCACTGACGAGGGAACAGTCAAGGTCATGGATTTCGGTATTGCCCGAGCGGTCTCCGATGCAACCGCCAGCCTGGAACAAACGGCCTCTATCCTCGGAACCGCGCTGTATCTTTCCCCCGAGCAGGCGCGCGGCGCCGAACCCGACACGAGGACCGACCTGTATTCCCTGGGCGTTGTGATGTATGAGCTCTTGGCTGGCAGGCCGCCGTTCAATGCTGATTCGCCGGTCGCCATCGCTTACCAGCACATCAGCGCGCCTGTGCCACCGCTGAGTGAGGCGAATCCCAATGTCTCGGCAGGTGTCGCGCTCGTCGTTGAAACGGCTCTGCAGAAGGAGCTGGACAATCGTTTCCCCACCGCAGAGGCTTTTCGCCAGGCGCTCGAGGACATTGCCCAGGGCCGCTCACCGCGACTGCCAAAGCCTGGCGCACGGTCGTATGTAGAGCCCGTGGTAACTGGCAGCGTGCCGGTGGCAACCGTCGAGCCGGAGTACCGGACCAGGGTCGAAGGTTTCGAGATTTTCGAGGCCAGGGGTATTCCGCAGCAGAATGTGCCCAATCTGGCCATTGCGATGGGCTCAGTCTTGGCGGTCCTCCTCGTCATTGGAATCGTGCTGTGGGTGTTCACGCTCAACCCGGCAACAACTGCCACCAACGCGGCTCCGCAGCTTCCGGATCTCACTAACCAAAGCGAGGAAGTCGCAGTCCAAACCGTGACCTCCCTCGAATTGCGACCGCTGGTGGAGTATGAAGCGAGCAGCACAGTTCCCGAAGGGCTTGTTCTAAAGACCGTCCCGGGGCCTGGAATTCGCATTGGCCGCGGAGAGCCAATTCGAATCATCGTCTCTGGTGGGCTGGCATCATTCCAGTTGCCCGATATTCGAAACCTCGACGTCGACGAGGCGAGAACACTACTTGAGCAACGCGGCCTAGTCGTCGAAAAAGTTGTTGACACCTACTCGCCGAGCCTTGCTGAGGGACTGGTCATGGCCACCTCCCCCGAGCCGGGAGCGGCGATGCGGCCTGGAGACAAGGTCTCCATCACCATCTCCAATGGCCTGGTTCTGATTCCTGATGTAGTGGGTTTGACTGTCGGCGAAGCGAATCCGTTCCTCACCGGCCCTTCGATGCAGCTCTCCGTGCGCCTGGAAATCGCCACAGACTGCGAAGGCCAAGTCGTCAAGAGCCAGTCGCTTCCTGCCGGTGACCACCCTCAACGATCAGAAATTACACTCGTCTACTGCGGTGGTGCCGGGGCTCCTGCCCCGGAGGGCTAAGCCTTCGGCGAGAGCCGCGGGCTCAAGTTCTTAGCCGCCTCGGCCGCTCCGGCGAGGCCGGTCACCTCCAGCCAATTTGCCACCATGGTGTAACCGCCTTCGGTCAACACAGACTCGGGGTGGAACTGCACCCCAAATACTGGGGCGCTTCGGTGGTTCAGTCCCATAATCACTCCGCCCTCGGTCCTGGCGGTGACCACGAGTGAATCCGGAACGGTCTCGTCCACAACGGCAAGACTGTGGTACCGGGTGGCAGTGAATGAGCCCGGAACGCCCACGAACAGTGTGCTGTCATCGTGAACCACCTGAGAGGTTTTTCCGTGCATCAGCTCCTCGGCATGTGCCACGGTAGCCCCGAAAGCCTCGGCAATTGCCTGGTGTCCCAAACACACACCGAGCAATGGCACGGACTGCTCTACGGCCTCTCTCACTATCGCGATGGAGATACCAGCATCAGCAGGTGTGCCAGGACCTGGAGACACCAAGATTCCGTCGTATGTGGCGACGAGAGCCGCCACATCAGCCACGGAAACATCGTCGTTGCGGATTACGTCGGTCGTCGCGCCCAGCTGGTGGAGGTAGCCATTGAGCGTATAGACGAAGCTGTCATAGTTATCAACAACGAGAATGTGGGTCACTACTGCCCTAACGTCGATTCTTCTGTGAAAACCAGCACCGCGATTATGGGGAAAGCAAACTTCACGAGTAGCGCGACGATGACAGTGGCAAGGACAACGAGTTCAACGACTTTGACCCACACTGGCCCTGGAAGGATCCTCCACAACGCGGCATACATTATGACGTGAAGCCTACCAAGTGACTGATTTCACTGGGTGGACCAGATTCTCTGGGATAACAGCTCTCGAACACCGAATACGCAATGATGCGCTCGGCCTCAGAAAGTTTCGGGTGGCAACTGGTCATTGTCAGGATGCGCTCGTGAGGCTCAACATCGCTAAACCGGGGGACCTCGGTCAGGACGCTCAACGCCGTAGGCCATACGTATTCGAGATTCCTAAACCGATAGACAAACCAGCCCTCACGCGTCTCCACGTAGATTCGGTCGCCAAGCCTCAGTTCGCCGATGTCGGAGAACGGGGCACCATAGGTCGTACGGTGGGCAGCAATCGCAAAGTTGCCCACCTCCCCCAGATCCTGGGTCTCCGTGTAGCGTCTAACACCAAGACGGGGGTTATTCAAGACTGTTGGCAGGTCCACTCCCTCGGCAATGGAGCGAACAAAATCACCCCCGAAACGAGGAACATAGAGGGTGGCAAAGGCTTGTCCCTCGGCATCGGCCACAACAATAGGGGACTCACCGGCATCGGCACGGCCCTCGGAAGATCCGTAGACCTTGCCACAGGTCCCGGAATTGGCCTGCCCGGCAAAAGACTCGGAGAGCTCTGCACCAGCGGTGTTCTGCTCTGCTCCCACAACAACATCGTTGATGAAGATAAACCACACCCAGAACATTCGCATCAGCACACCAGAGGTGATGAGAAGCTCCCCGGTCACCCCAAGGATGGCCGATTGGCGGCGCGCACGCACAGTACGACGATGCTCCACGCGAGTTTCCACCCCTTAGTCTAGGCACCACTTAGCTGGAGGTTTCAAAAAATGGCCAAACAAGTAGACTGTGTTCCATGGCTAAACAATCGAAAGCTTCCGGTGGCTCGAGTAACTCCTACGAAGAAAGCAGCGACAATCCGGCGTGGTTCAAGCCGATTATGTTCGGGCTTATGCTCTGTGGACTTGCGTGGATTCTGACCTATTACATTTCTGCCACCGCGTTGCCTATTCCGGCAATCGGTGCCTGGAACATCGCGGTGGGCTTTGGCATCATGTTTGTAGGGTTCTTGATGACCACCCGCTGGAAATAACGCCCACTACTTACACGCTTGTAATTCTCCCCAGTGGGGACAACCTGTGCATAACTTCTACAGCAGTGCACCCGCCACGGTGGCAATCACTAGGCCCATAGCGACTCCGCCCAGCTGAGTCCGCTCCAGCGACCGAGTCGAATTTCCCCGGGTCCTGACAAAAATCCAGGCAACCAGGGACCCAATCAGTAGGCCTCCAATATGCGCCTGCCAGGAAATACCGGGAACCACGAAGCCCAGAACCAAGTTCAGGGCGAGAACAATCAAGAGCTGCCGGTTCGCACCACCAAACGATCGTTGAATGACAAACAGCGCGCCAAAGAGGCCAAAGATGGCGCCAGAGGCGCCGACCACGGCGGTGCTCGGCGAAAGCCACAGCACTGCGACTGAGCCCCCCAGTCCAGAGAGCAGGAACAACCAGAGGAAACGTCCTCTGCCCACCAGGCGTTCCACCAGCGTTCCCAGAATATAGAGCGAGTACCCGTTAAAAAGAATGTGAAAGACAGACGATGTGGAGTGCACAAACACGGTCGTGACCATCCGCCACGGTTCTAGTGCCGTGATGGGTGGCCAATACAGCAGCAACTGGGTCAGCACGCCTCCGGTGAGCCACTGCAGTGCGTACACAACAGCCATGATGCCAAGCAGCACATAGGTCACCAGCGGGCTAAAGTCGCCACTCGCCGGAGTCCTGCCCAGCAGTCTGCCGGCTATACCCCGGGAGTTTCCACTGGCGGACCGCCCGTTTTTTCGGCACTCCGGGCAGTGCACCCCGACCGGGGCAGGAATTTGGCAATCCCCACACACCGTCCGAGCGCACCTCTGGCACAGCACAAAGCTTTCTCGCTTGGGGTGGCGATAACAAAAGTCATCGCTAGCACCGGCCAGGGGCTCCACTAAAGCTCGGTGACGGTGACGCCCATCATGATGACATCAGCCAGAGGCCGGTCGCTGCCATCAGTGGGCGTTCCCTCAATCGCCCGCACTACGTCCTTGGACGCGTCATCGAGCACAGTTCCGAAGATGGTGTGGTTTCCCTGTAACCAGGTCGTTGCGGCTGTCGTGATGAAGAACTGGCTGCCATTAGTTCCCTGACCACCCCGCTTGCCGGCGTTAGCCATTGCTAGAACGTAAGGCTCAGTGAAGTTGAGCTCCGGGTGAATCTCATCGTCGAACTGATACCCGGGGCCACCCATTCCGGTTCCGGCTGGGTCACCGCCCTGAATCATGAAGCCCGGGATGATTCGGTGAAAAACCACGTCAGTGTAGAGCGGGCCAGATCCGGGACCTCCTGTTGTCGGATGCGTCCACTCGCGATCACCGGTAGCGAGCCCAACAAAGTTGGCCACCGTCTTCGGTGCGTGGTTTCCCAAAAGCCCAACGGAAATGTCCCCGTGGTTGGTGTGAATAATGGCGGTGTGGGTATGTAGAGTCATGAGCTCTATTCTGTCAGCATGAAACACATTGTGGGCCGTTGACGGGAGTCATCCAGAACCCCACGGTACAGTCTGTATGAGCCAGACGATGAGAGAGGACCCCATGGATTTCGACCGCAAAACCATGCGCGATATCACCAAGCTGACCCAGGAGGCACAGCGTCTTTGGGAGGAGCAACGTGATGTCCTGAATCACGCGAGAGATATGGCACTCGATGCCTCCCGCCATGCTGGAGACGTGGCCCGTCGAGAGTTCCTGCCCCGCGCACGAGCGCTGTACAAGGGCACTATTCAGCCGAACCTCTCAAGAATCCCGTGGCAGAAGATTGCCGCTGCCCCACAGAAGTCCTCCAATCCGCTGGTCTACGTGTTGATGGCAATCGGAGCAATCGCCGTTGCTGCCCTGAGCTACGCTGCCTGGCAGACGCTACGCGCAGACGATGACCTGTGGGTAGAAGAGGAAGCGGAGTAATTTTCCTCACCCGCTACTCGTGTCGAGCGTGTGGAGTGTCTAGACTGGTCGGGTGACAATGCCCCGGAGCGCAATTCTTCTCCCACTCATCGGTTTGATAATTGGTTGGGCTCTGTTCATGGCCGCAAGCTTCAGTGATCTCTTTGTCCAACCGGTTTATGACGATCAGGGTATGTGGGTCAATGATGGCCCTTCCGTCAAGGCGTCGACCTACCTTTATCTCTCGGGAATTGCGATCTTCTCTATTCTCTCGATGCAGAGTCTGAGAATGGCAGCGCGCCATCGTCAATCAGTCGGTGTTGACGAACCGCTGACGAAGGCCGCCTATAGGTTTGCGAACCTCACCGTGATTATCGGGCTCGCCGGTTCTGTGGTCTTCGGAATTGCGACCTTCCTCGGCGCTTTTAATCGCTTTGGCGGTGACGAACCTTTGGGGGACCGCCTCTTGGGCATTTACGCACCGATCATCATCGCTGCTGCCCTAGTCGTTGTTATCATTCTGGTGGCGTTCGTTTTTCGTAGCGATCAACCGGAGAGTACCGCTCAAGAAAAAGCTGGGCTGTCTGACCGACAGAAAGCGCTTGGCCTTGGCTATGCAACGCCAGTCATTGCTGGAGCCCTCGCGATTGTCTTTGGATTGGTGGTCTATGACATCACTAGAACCACGCTGGAGGCATGGGTCTGGGTGGTCATTCAAGTCATCATCGCCACCGGCATTATTCTGGGAACTCGATTTGCCCGGTTAGCCAAGGCCGAGAAGCCAGCGCCACCGAAGCCCCGCACAGCGTTGGCCAGTGGAGCCTGGAACCTGAACTTTGTCCTCTCAATTGTCTTTGGCGCCGTTGTCTCGGTGATGGCGTTCACCTTTGGTGCAGCGTCGTTTGAGGCTCTGCGTGACTACAACTTTGAGTATGCCGGCTGGGAGATTAAGCCATTCACACTTGGCTGGTTCCTCGGGGACTTTGCCCCCGGTCTAGTGCTGATTCTGTTAGTCACAATTGGTCTCTACGCGACCATCACTGAGCGCCACCGCACTCCAGAGTCCATCACCTAAAGCGTCTCCGGAATCTCCGAGGACTTATCAGCGCTTTTGTGACCGCGTCTGGATTTCCTGACATATGCCTCCCGGCGCCTCGATGCCAAGTAGCTGCCGATTGCCACTAACGGCAGGCCGACGAGCATTCCGAGAGTTAGAGGCTCTGCTAGGAACACAACACCAAGCAGAAGCGCCACGGCGAGGTTCACATACGTGAGAAGGCTTGCGCGAGCGGGCCCAATTTCCCTGATCAACGCAAAGAACAAAACAAACGCAAGCGCGGAGCACACAAAGCCAAGAAATAGGACGGAACCCCAGGCTTCGAGGGAGGGGCTTGCAGCAATATCAGCCGGGAGGGTGAAGGCGGCAAAGGGCGCATAGATGATGGTCACCATCGTCAAGGACACAGCAATGACCCCGAGGGTGGGGACATCGCTGGGCATTCGATTAGCAACAATCGGTGCGACCGCGTAGCCCACAGCAGCAGCCAACACCATCAGCACGGGGGAGAGACCCACAAGGCCCGAGAAGACGTCTAGTCCAACAAGAGATACAACGCCGGAGAAGCCGACGACGAGACCCAGCACAGTAACGGGGTGCCAGGCTGATTTGTCGCCGAGGAGCCCCACAAAGAAGGCCGCGATGAAGGGCACTGTCGTAATCAGGAGCCCAGCCAAACTGGAAGAGATATCGCGCTCGGCCTCGGTAATAAGCCACCACGGCCCCACCATCTCCAGCAGTGCAAACGCTAGGACCGAAGGCCATGCCTGAAGAGTCCGCCGCAACATGCCTTTGCGGAGCGCTATCGGCAACAACACGAGAGCCCCTAGAAGGACGCGGAGGAAGACAATGCTCACGGTCTGAAAGTGCTCGAGCGCCAGAGCGATGAAAAAATATGGGGTGCCCCAAATCGCTCCGACAGAGAGAAAAAGTAGCAGGGCTCGACGCGACACCACGTCAGCGTAGTGGAAATCGGCAAGTGTTCCGACACGGACTCGCCCCCGAGTCTCGGCGGTGGTACCGACAAGACTGACCC
Organism: actinobacterium acMicro-4; assembly: GCA_000754445.1. Taxonomy (GTDB): domain Bacteria; phylum Actinomycetota; class Actinomycetes; order Actinomycetales; family Microbacteriaceae; genus Pontimonas. The sequence continues at coordinate 19,128 of JNSD01000013.1, forward strand.
TTAGACTGTGCCTGCGCCCAGAGGGGGAGTTGTGGTCGATTTCGCGGTCCTGGCGGCTTTTGTCCCCGCCTCTCTGGTTATTATCCTTTCCCCAGGCGCCGACACGCTCTTGCTCCTGCGATACTCCATCCGCGGCGGTCGGTCGGCGGGCTTCGCCGCGATGCTGGGAATTCTCGCCGGGCTCAGCATCGTCTCGCTGTTGCTCATTTCAGGTATTGGCCTGCTGGCAAGCCAATACCCCGTCGCTCTCGATGTCCTCACCCTGGCAGGGATCGTTGTCTTGCTGGTGCTGGCTTTCATCAGCGCACGTGCAGCTCTCGCACTTCTGAAGAAGCTTCCGGTGAGTGGTGGCCCCGACGCCACCGACCTTGCTCCGAGTTTCACGGCCGGAGAACCATTCCGGATGTCTCTCATTACCAATGTGACCAACCCCAAGGTACTGATCACACTGTTAAGTCTCGTGTTCTTGGTCGTCACAGTTCTCTGGCTGGTGCCTCTGGTAATCGCCGCTTCAGCAGCGTCAGCCTTCTTTTCTCGGCCGAGGGTGGCAATCGCCATGGAACTCAGCGTCGCAGCAGTGTTTCTGCTTCTGGCCATCGTGTTGGCGGTTACCGCTTAGGTAGGGAGTCGCAAGTGTGCTCTGCGTCATCTCGTGAGAACGAACTCCGCTCCCGAAAAAAACCTGGTCGTTATAGTCCGCTCTTCGGTCACCCGTGCCTATACGGTGTCGACTACTCATGGCGAGGACCCGCGCAACCAGAGAGCCGGCGACATCTCGGGGGAAAACATTCGCATCGAATCTGTCCTCAGCGAGGCGGTCCTGGACGAGGTCTTGGCGAAGGTCGCAGCCGACTATTTCCCCCACTATGCCCTGAGCGCCTGGGTGACAGACGTTGAGGTATTGCGCGACGAGCGCTACTAATCAGTCCACGGCATAAACACGGCGAAGCAAAACAGAATTTCCTGCCTCGGGCAAACATTCAACCGTCACAGCCCTGAGTGCCCGATCAACCATGTTGAGTCGCTTGCCCACACCGAGTAGCCGCGTTACTGAGGTGGCGATGTGTTCAATGAGGGGCTCACTCAGGGACTCCTCGGTGCACATAATGGTGACGTAATCCAGCGACGACGACAACTTCCAGGAGCTAATCGCCTTCGGGTTATTGATTGCGGCAACTTCCAGCTTGCCCTCCAGCGTCTTTAGGAATTCCTGCCGAACCGCGAGATCTGGGGCCATCTCTAGCTGAGCACCGCCAAAAGTAGCTCTAATGTCTCGGGCGCCAGGTAATACAGTCCAGCGATAGATCCGCCCAGAACAAGGAGCGTCCAGACCACTCCCCAGACAAACCCGTTGGCCTTTGAACGCTTGAGCTCGACATCGTAGGCTTTGGGTTCAAGCGCTCGCAGCCTCTGCGTGAGGTAGGCGGATTGGTCCAACTCTTCCACGAGGCTCCCTTTCATCACGCCAACCTAACTCTCAACCTTAAGTCAAAGTGTAGACCACTGCCGAACGAAAAGAAAGCAAAGCACAGGGCGCAATCTATTGCGACTTTAGTCACCACGGGGTAGCTGGCAATCCGCGCTGCCTAGGTCTAGTTCCTCGGCGGCGCGGAGTATTAAGATTCACGACATCGTTGATAGCGCCCAATCGGCTTCTGAAAAACGTCGGGGGTTCGTCTTTATGATGTCTCACAACATGGTTCCCATGGTGGGGACGTAATTGCCTGTCGCTTCGGCCTCCAAGAGTTGACTACCAACCTTTCTTCGCCCACGGCCTAATGCAGCTCTGCACGATGTTTTTCGGGATTTACGGAACTGCATACCCTTAGTTCGACAGGAACACAGTCTGCGCCCAAACCCCCTTGGACGAAGCTCGCGGCTCGCGACCCAACAACGTGAGACTGAGGAAATCGAAGTTTGCACACGTCACCAAAAGCGCGACTCATTGAATTTTATGGAGCCTAGGGGTATTGACGTGCCTAGTGAATACCTGGGCTTTAGGACTCCGATTTGTATTTTCAGACTATAAATCAGACTATTTCGGTCTCGTGTTTCCATGGCAACTAGACTTTTGTTCGTGGATAAACGGACGCTATTGAAAGCCTTGTGGGTGTCTCTAGTTTCTACTGGGTTGCTGTTTGTAATCGAGTTGATTTTTTCAGGTGGCTATCCACTTGGTGTGCCATGGGGTGTATTCGTGTTCCTAACAGCTATGTCATTTATCGCTGCAGCTTCTGTAATAGAAGGGTTTGGTCGTAAACCAAAAAGCAGGCTTGTTGGGTTTGGTTCAATTCTCGTGGGGTTGTTTGCTGTTGCAGCATGGGCGACACTGTTTGTGGATCAGCTTCCGTGCTTTTTTGGTGGTAAAGGCTGTTAGGTGTAGTCAGACTATAAATCAGACTATTTCTCCACACAAATAAAAAACTCACTCTATTTCTAGAGAGAGTTTTTTGCTTCGCGGAGCCTAGTTGGATCCACCCGCCCTCCCATTGGCTAGTTTGAGGCTCTGTTTTTCGAAATTACAACCACCGCGTCGACATTTATTGGCGACATAGGAAGCGTAACGGCCGAGAGCTAAGCTGAAATCCATGCACGAGACCACCTTCATTCCCGGCAGTCATTACAACGCCAGTTACACCGCAGAGCAGACTAACCATTTCACCCAAGTTTTTTCCGAAATCACTCAACGGATGATTTCTGCGTTAGGGGAAGGTCTCTCACCTGGCTCTGAACCCGTGCAAGAAGCAGTGCGGGACCATTACGAGTTTGTACGTCAATTTTGGACACCTGATCGCGAAACTTACAAGAGTCTGGCAATGAACTACATTTTGCCCACCGAGTTGAACCAACACTACGAGGGTCAAGCAACTGGCTTGGGTCAATACATCTACAACGCGGTCTGCGTGTTTGCCGACGAGAATCTGTAGTTTTTGGTGGAGCCTAGGGGAATCGAACCCCTGACCTCCTGCTTGCAAAGCAGGCGCTCTACCAATTGAGCTAAGGCCCCTCATTTTTAGTTATGTGGTGGTGCGTGGGGCTACCAGGACTTGAACCTGGGACCTCTTCGTTATCAGCGAAGCGCTCTAACCACCTGAGCTATAGCCCCCCAGACCGAATACGACATTAGCGTAAGGAGGCCGTTCGCTCCCAATCGGCTAGGTGTTAGTGAACCCCACCGTCAACCCGCCAGTGAACCGCGCGATGGCGTTGTACATGACAGCACCCACCGATCCCAGAACCGTAAGAGACAAGACGTTGATTAGAGCGCCGACACCAGCAAGCACAATGACCTGCTCAAGCTGTAGCAGGGCCAGTATTCCACCTCCGCCATCACCGAGGATGTCCCCAATGACGCCCTCTAGAGCGCCGATTACGCCGACCGAGCTCAGCAAAAACCAGCTGAGAATCACCGTCAAAAAGACCGCTACCGAAATGGCTAGGGCGACCATAGCGGAAACCTTGACCGCAGACCAGAGGTCAATATATACAAGGTTCAGACGAACCTGCTTGGCCTTCGCCACAGAAGATTTTCTCACGAACGCTTCTGTCTCAGGAGTTGTCATTCCGCGCCTGCTTCCTCGTCGTCAGCCGTTGGTTCTTGCTCGACACTACTACCCTCTTCGGCACCGTCAAGATCGCGGTCCTGGTTTCTCGCAATACCGAGGACTGTGTCTTCGGTATCCATTCTGGCAAAAACGACGCCCATGGTGTCGCGACCTTTGGCTGGAACCTCGTTCACGCCGGAGCGGACCACCTTGCCACTTTCTAGAACGACGAGAACTTCGTCATCTTCACCGACAATCAGAGCACCGGCCAGACCACCCCGGGTCTCGGAGAGCTTCGCCACCTTGATGCCAAGGCCACCGCGTTGCTGAGCCCTGTACTGATCAACGGCCGTGCGCTTCGCGTATCCGCCCTCGGTGACCACGAACACAAAGCCCTCATCAGTAACAACTGACGCAGAGAGTAATTGGTCCTCGCCCCGGAAATGCATGCCAATAACGCCCGCGGTCGAGCGACCCATCGGCCGCAAGGTCGTATCCGTGGCGGTGAATCGCAGGGACATTCCCCCTCGTGACACCAGGAGTATGTCGTCTCCATCATTGACCAACATCGCCGAGACCAGCTGGTCATCGTCTTTGAGGTTGATAGCAATGATCCCACCGACCCGGTTTGTGTCGTACTGAGTGAGCTCGGTCTTCTTGACCATGCCCTGCTTCGTGGTAAGCACGAGATACTGTGCGGCCTCGTAGTTCGCGATATCGAGAATCTGCGCGATGTCTTCCCCGGGTTGCAACGCCAACAGGTTGGCGACGTGTTGGCCCTTGGCGTCGCGTCCAGCCTCTTGGACCTCGTAGGCCTTTGTCCGGTAAACCCGACCCGTGGTGGTGAAGAACAAAAGCCAACGGTGGGTTGTGGTGACAAAGAAATGCTCGACCACGTCATCCGCACGCAACTGTGCGCCCTTGACGCCCTTGCCACCTCGGTGCTGGCTGCGATAGCTGGCGCTCTTCGTTCGCTTGATGTAACCCCCGCGTGTGACGGTGATGACCATTTCCTCCTCTGGAATCAGGTCTTCGTTAGTCATGTCGCCGTCATAAGTAGCCAGAATCTCGGTGCGCCGATCGTCACCGTAGCGATCGGTGATTTCACGAAGCTCATCGCTCACGATGGTGCGCTGACGCTCCTCGGAGGCAAGAATTGCCGTGAATTCGGTGATCATTGCCTCCAGCTCAGCCGCCTGCTCGACGATCTTCTGGCGCTCCAGTGCGGCCAACCGGCGCAGCTGCAGGTTCAGAATCGCGAGCGCCTGATCATCATCGACACCGAGTAGCTTCTTCAGCCCCTCTTTGGCCTCGTCAACGGTGGGCGACTTGCGAATCAGTGCGATGACCGCGTCGAGCGCGTCCAACGCCTTGAGATATCCACGCAGAATGTGGGCATCCGCTTCGGCCTTGTCGAGACGGAACTGGGTCCGTCGAACAATCACCTCGATCTGGTGCGTGACCCAATAAGTGATGAATGCGTCCAAGGTCAACGTTCGTGGAACCCCGTCGACAATGGCCAGCATGTTGGCGCCGAAGTTCTCCTGCAAGGACGTGTGCTTATACAAGTTGTTCACCACAACCTTGGCGACAGCATCCCGTTTGAGCACAATGACCAGCCGCTGCCCAGTGCGCCCGGAGGTTTCATCCCGGATATCAGCAACGCCGGTCAGCTTTCCTTCCTTGACAAGGTCTGCGATCTTGATTGCGAGGTTGTCGGGATTGACTTGATAGGGGAGCTCGGTGACCACAAGGCAGGTGCGTCCCTGAATCTCTTCCACCGTCATAACAGCGCGCATGGTTATTGACCCGCGGCCTGTCCGATATGCGTCGTGGATCCCCTTGGAGCCAAGAATCTGTGCACCGGTGGGGAAATCTGGGCCCTTCACTACCCCCAACGCGGCATCCAGCAGCTCTTCGCGGGTCGCGGTCGGGTGCGCAAGATGCCACTGAGCTGCCTCAGCAACCTCGCGAAGGTTGTGGGGCGGAATATTGGTTGCCATACCCACGGCAATACCCACTGACCCATTGACCAAGAGGTTGGGGAAGCGGCTTGGCAAAATAGCCGGTTCTTGGGTGCGACCGTCGTAGTTGTCCTGGAAATCGACGGTGTTTTCCTCAATGTCGCGCACCATCTCGAGTGCGAGGTTTGCCATCTTGGTCTCTGTATAGCGAGGGGCAGCGGCGCCATCGTTTCCCGGGCTACCGAAGTTCCCTTGACCAGCGGCAAGGGGATAGCGCATGCTCCACGGCTGAACCAACCGGACAAGAGCGTCATAGATGGCGCTGTCACCGTGTGGGTGGAACTTGCCCATGACGTCACCGACGACGCGAGAACACTTAGAGAATGACTTATCGGGTCGGTAACCCCCGTCATACATCGCATAAAGAACGCGTCGGTGCACCGGCTTTAAACCATCGCGCACGTCGGGCAGAGCGCGTCCAACGATGACGCTCATTGCGTAATCCAAATAGGACCGCTGCATTTCCACTTGCAGGTCTACTTGATCAACCCGATCTGTAATCCGGTCCGGATCCCGTTCTTCAGCCATGTCTGAGTCCTAAATGTCCAAGAATCGAACGTCTCTAGCGTTTTGTTGGATAAACGTGCGTCGGGCTTCAACGTCTTCGCCCATCAGAGTGCTAAAGACCGTGTCGGCAACGGCGGCATCGTCGAGTGTCACCTGAAGAAGAGTTCTAGTGTCGGGGTTCATGGTCGTGTCCCACAGCTCTTGGTGGTTCATTTCACCAAGACCCTTGTAGCGCTGAACGGCGTTGTCCTTGGGCAGCCGTTTGCCTTCTTTTTTGCCCGCCTCGGTCAATGCGTCTCGTTCTCGGTCGCTGTAGACATACTCGTGGTCCGAGTTCGACCACTTCAATCGATACAGCGGTGGTTGCGCAAGATAGACGTAACCCCGCTCAATCAAAGGGCGCATGTATCTAAAGAGCAGAGTAAGCAGGAGGGTAGTGATGTGCTGGCCATCAACATCGGCATCTGCCATCAACACAATCTTGTGATAGCGGACCTTCTCAACATCGAAATCTTCCCCGATGCCAGCGCCAAAGGCAGTAATCATTCCTTGAATCTCAGTATTCCCAAGAGCGCGATCCAGTCGAGCTTTCTCAACGTTCAGAATCTTGCCGCGCAGGGGCAAAATCGCCTGGGTCTCGGGGTTGCGGCCCGACACTGCGCTACCGCCGGCCGAGTCGCCCTCCACCAGAAAAATCTCGCTGATCGCGGCGTCTTTCGACTGGCAGTCCTTCAGTTTTCCTGGCATACCGCCGGATTCGAGGAGCCCTTTACGTCGAGTTTGTTCGCGCGCCTTGCGGGCGGCAATTCTTGCCTGTGAGGCTTGGACAGCCTTGCGCACCACATCCTTGCCCTGAGCAGGATTGCGCTCAAACCAGTCCCCTAAATGCTCGCCGGTGACCTTTTGAACGAACGACTTTGCCTCGGTGTTGCCAAGTTTCGTTTTGGTCTGGCCTTCAAACTGGGGCTCACCCAGCTTCACCGACACCACGGCGGTCAGCCCCTCGCGGACGTCGTCGCCGGTGAGGTTCTCATCCTTCTCCTTGAGCAAGCCGCTGGACCTGGCAAATTTATTGACCAAAGTCGTGAGGGCAGCCCGGAAACCCTCTTCGTGAGTTCCGCCCTCATGGGTGTTAATGGTGTTCGCATATGTGTGAACACTCTCCGAATAGGCGGAGGTCCACTGCATAGCGACCTCGAGAGCTATTTTGCGCTCAGTATCTTCGGACTCGAAAGAAATGATGTCGGGGTGAATGAGCTCTGTTTTCTTGGCGGAGTTGAGGTACTCGACATAATCCACCAGGCCCCGTTCATAGCTATAGCTGTCCTTGCGGCCATTGGCGGTTGCCCGCTCGTCGCTCAGGTTGATCTGAAGGCCCTTGTTCAAAAACGCCATCTGCTGGAAGCGAGTTCGCAGCGTCTCGTAATCGAAGTCAACGGTTTCAAAAATCTTGCTGTTAGGCCAGAAAGTGATGGTGGTGCCGGTCGTGTCTGTTTCGCCGCCCTTGGCGAGGGGCTTCTCGGGAACACCATCGCGATACTGCTGAGTCCATTCATTTCCTTGACGCCGGACAAGTACGTCGAGTTTTTGAGACAGCGCGTTCACCACACTGCTTCCCACTCCGTGCAGACCACCCGACACCGCGTAGCCGCCACCGCCGAACTTTCCGCCGGCATGAAGCGTGGTGAGAACAACCTGGACGGTGGACACCTTCTCTACCGGGTGCTTATCCACGGGTATTCCGCGCCCGTTGTCGGAGACGCGCACCCCGCCATCGGCGAGAATGACAACGTCGATTAGGTCGCAATGGCCGGCGAGGGCCTCGTCTACCGAGTTATCGACAATCTCATACACCAAATGGTGGAGACCCCGGGGACCGGTTGATCCGATATACATACCGGGCCTTTTGCGCACTGCCTCGAGGCCCTCGAGAACCTGGATGTCGCTGGCGCCGTAGGAACTCTCATCGGAAGGTTTCTTCGGCGCATTGCTCATTATTTGGCGTCTCCCTCAGTGCTGTTCGTCATCCAAAAAATCTGGTTTTTTGGCCTCTCGCGAACTCCCGCCAGTCTATAGAGAGGGCTTTGTAAAACGGCTGATTTAGCGCCTGTGGGGAGAGAAATTTTCCCCACCACCAAATAAAGGTTTCTAGCCGTAAGTGTCCCGCGGGCCGCGCCCTGGGACCGAACGCCGGCCATGTTTCCACGAGGGGGCACCCGGTGCTTTGATGCTCAATTCCACAACTCCTGCATGGGGGAACTTCTGTGTCAAGGAATCGAGAAGCGTCGAGCGCATTAAACGCAGCTGAGTTGCCCACGCGCTGGAGTCACATTGAATCTCCATGACACCATCGCTCACACCCACCGGGATCGCGTGCCCAGCAACATCAGAGCCGACAATGTCAGGCCACTGCGCCATAAGTTCAGCCCGCGCGATCTCAGCGCCCCAGCCCATGGACGAGGTCAGGCTTTCCATGGCCTCAGCAAATGAGCCGGGGTCCCGCCCGAGACCAAAGGCCTCACTACCCTCAACGGTGGTTTCTGTGATGGGACGTGGCGCGTAGCCGCCAAATTGTTGCCGGAATCTTTGGTAGACGTTGCTGGCTTCGGATCTGTCGGGGCTCATCGTGGACTCAACTCCCCCGCTCTCACGTCGACTAGGACGCCACTGAGCTGAGAGGGGAGGTCTTCTTCAACAGCAGCCGTCACGATGATTTGAGAGTAATCAGAGACCAGCCCGACAAGACGCTCCCTCCGGGACCGATCAAGCTCCGAGAAAACATCGTCGAGCACGATGATCGGGTCCCCACTTGCTCGTTCTTGGCGCAACCACTGCGCTGTGCCAAGGCGCAGAGCCAGGGCCAGCGACCACGTCTCCCCTTGGCTCGCGTGTGTGCGCCCTAGCTTCCCAGAAATCATGAAGTCGACATCATCCCGGTGGGGCCCCACCAAGCTAATTCCGCGGTCGATTTCTTCCCTCGCTCTAGCACCAATCCCCTCCGCTAAGGTGGCAGCAACATTAGCGGGATCGGCGAGATCAATCTCGTCGGAGGGCACAGAGACACTCGGTAGATAACAGAAATCAAGAACATCGTCACCGGCAAGTAGCCCGTAGTTCTCTGTCGCTAGTGGCATCACTTCGCGGAGATATCGTTGCCTACCAACTATGATCTGTGTTGCCACCTCCACGAACTTGTCGTTCCAGACGGTAAGTGTCGACAGGTCATTCGACGATGCCCTGAGTGACTTCAACAGCGAGTTACGCTGTCGCAGCACGCGCTCGAAATCTTGGTACACAGCTGACATCGACGGACTCGCACTGACAACCAGCTGGTCCATGAATGCGCGACGATCGCCCGGTTGTCCCCGCACGATAGCGGTGTCTTCAGGGGCAAACATCACAACTGACGCCCAGTGGGGAATATCGGAAGCCTTGGCTTTGACACCGTTAATCTGAGCGTCTGTGGACCCCTTACGCTTCAGTGTCAATCCGACGCCAACCGACCGTTGATCGTGGCGAAGACTTGCGTAAACGGTCGCCGACTGCTCGACATCCATAATCAGCGGCTGAGAGCTTGACACTCGATGGGAGCCAAGCGTTGCAAGGTAGACCAACGCCTCAACAACGTTGGTTTTTCCCTGACCGTTAGGCCCCACCAAAATCGTCGTTCCCGGCTGGAAATCTAGTGAAGAGTGCGAGTGGTTACGCCAATTGGTTATGTCCAGTTTTTCAACCCACACGGCGTTTCGCCGTTATCGCATAAGTAAGTTGGGCTGCAGTAAGTATCGGTAGTTCTGTGAATCATCACCATCGTGGGACTTCTGGGCGGTGATCAAAACTGGTCCCGGCTTATTGGGATTGTCCGTTTGTGTGAAGGCGATTCGCACAAACTCACTGTGGGCAGCAGCCAATCCGTCAATCAGGAACTGAGGCTTGAGTGACACGACACAATCGGGGCCAACAATGTGGCCATCAATGGTTTCTGATGCCTGAGCCTGTTCTGAGCCCAATGCTTCCAGTGCCACCCCATCGCCCGTGAACGAGTAACGAAGTGGCGCTTCGCGCTCCAAGACCAATGCGACACGCCTCGTGGCCTCCACCAAGTCCTGAGTGCTGACTACCGCGTAATTGGGGCTTGATTCTGGAAAAAGCTTGTGAACCGGGGGGAAGGTTCCTTTGATCAGAAGGCTCGTCACTGTGCGATCTGCAGCACTGAAGGCAACTAATTCCCTATCACCCCCAGTCGCGATGGTGATGGTCACCTCATTACCGTGACTAAAAGTCTTGCCGATCTCCGCGAGAGACCGAGCTGGAATGAGTGCGTGGAGCCCCTCGGGCCCAACACCATCGGCGGACCAGGCCACCTCCTTCGCCGCTACGCGGTAACGATCGGTTGCCATCATGGCGAGACCCGTGGTCGACACATCGAGTAGAACTCCCGTAATCACCGGCGTGACATCGTCACGTGAGGCGGCGGTCGCCACTTGACTGACCGCATTAGCAAATTCCTGACCGTTGATAGATCCGGTCACGCCTGAGACTTCGGGAAGGTTTGGGTATTCTTCGACCGGCATTGTGGCAAGGGAAAACTTGGATGTCGCTGACTTGACGCTCATTGATGTCCCAGTTACATCGCAGGTGACAGTGTCACCGGGGAGTCGCTGTGCGATTTCCGCGAGTAGCCGGCCGGAAACTAACACTGTTCCTGGGGCCGAGACATCCGCGTCGATACGAGTCTTCGCAGATACTTCATAATCAAAGGACGAGATCGTGATCCCCGAGGAATCGGCGACTATCAAAACGCCGCTGAGAATGGGAAGAGTGGTTCGCTGGGGCAACAACTTCACAGCGAACGACACTGCCTCGCTAAATACGTCTTTGTTGACTTCGAATTTCACGACAACTACCTCACGGTCCGGAAGATTAGTACTTGATTGTGGCACAGACTGAGCCCAATCGGTTTTTTGTAAAAGTTAGTGGTTTTTCCTATTCATTAACTCTTTAACACTCATAACCTCTGAGGACAAGTGGATAAGTGGTGAGCTGCCTAGTGATCGCATGGAAACTACACGCGTGTGAGATGTGGAGAGTTGGTGTGAGGATTGTGTAATGTCGAGCGCCCATGCGAGGGACCGCCACAAGCCGGCGTTAGATGTGGATAACTTCCGGGTGTCGTCAACAGCGTGCGAAGATCTCTCCACATGTTATCCACAGTGTGTGAAACCTTCTACCTCAACTTTATCGAGCTTAATAACTTGAGGTCTGCTTGATTCTGCTGGTAATCTCAGTTACCTGGTTGTAAATGGAGCGACGTTCCTTCATCAACTCACTGATTTTCTTGTTCGCATACATAACAGTGGTGTGGTCTCTGTTGCCAAACAGTTGTCCTATTTTTGGTAGCGACAGGCTGGTCATTTCGCGGCATAGATACATGGCTACCTGGCGCGCAAGGGCGATGGTCTGTGACCGCGATGACCCGTACAAATCCTCGACACTGAGCTGGTAGAAGATCGCGGTGAGGCTGATGATACTACCGGGCGCGATGATGTTGGTTTCCTCGCTCAGGACCAGGTCCTTGAGGACGGTCTGGGTCAACGACATATCAATGGCAGTTTTGTTCAAGTTGGCGAACGCGGTGACTCTAATGAGAGCGCCTTCTAGTTCTCGAATATTCGACGACACTTTTGAGGCCATGTATTCAACGACTTCGTCGTTGATGTCGATCCGCTCGCTAGCGGCCTTCTTGCGAAGGATTGCGATGCGAGTTTCAAGGTCAGGGGCTTGCACGTCGGTGATGAGACCCCATTCAAATCGACTGCGCATTCGGTCTTCAAAACCGGTTAGCTGCTTAGGGGGTAGATCGCTGGTGACAACTACTTGTTTGTTGTGGTCGTGCAAAGTGTTGAACGTGTGGAAGAAAGCTTCCTGGGTCGAATCCTTGCCCTGTAGAAACTGAATGTCGTCGATGAGGAGAATGTCGATTTCGCGGTACCGGGACTGAAATTCTGGCCCTCTGTTGTTCGCAATGGCGTTAATAAAGTCATTGGTGAATTCTTCCGAACTGACGTAGCGAACGCGGATTCCCTTAAAGAGGCTCTGTGCATAGTGGCCGATGGCGTGCAGCAGGTGGGTTTTACCCAACCCAGACCCGCCGTAGATAAACAGAGGGTTGTAAGCCTTGGCGGGCGCTTCAGCAACCGCGACAGCAGCGGCGTGCGAGAAGCGATTAGAGGATCCGATGACGAAGTTATCGAAACTGTATTTGGTGTTGAGTCGTGACTGGCCTCCACCAGAGACCACCTCAGGTTCTAATGCGCGGTCGGGCACCACCTCGGTGCTTCCTAGTTCGTCGGCTGGACGTTGGAGAACGTCGCTCTCAATGTCTGGGTTAACCACAATGGCAAAGCTGTTTATTTCCGAACCTTCAACGCCTTCAAGGGCGGAGAGTAGAGGAAGTCGCACGCGTTGTTCCAGCATTCCTCGGGTGAGCTCGTTTGGCACCTCGAGGTAGAGAACACCAGCCATGACGCCGCGTGGTTCGACAAGATCAAGGAAACCCCACAACTGAGGGGTGATACGAGAGTCTGTGGTGAGGTGGCTCATTACTCCGCGCCAGAGTTCGACAATGTCGGTCTCTGTCTCAGCCATTACTAAACCTCGTTTTCTCTCGGGCGCACCCTCTAACCGACACGCTAGGCCGTGCGTCCGCCTCGATGATACCCATGAGCGTACCTGTGGATAACTTCAATTGCGAAATGTAAGTTTGACCACACGGACTTTCCGGCTTATCCTTGGGTGTCCCCGTCGGGGCAAGGGGTTCCGGTATCAGCCGGGTCAGCACCAAGGAGTATTTGTCATGAGCAAGCGCACATTCCAGCCCAACAACCGTCGTCGCGCGAAGGTGCACGGTTTCCGCTTGCGTATGCGCACTCGTGCTGGTCGCGCCATTCTCGCCGCACGCCGCCGTAAGGGCCGCGTCCGTCTTTCAGCCTAAGGGAGCGCCCCGTGTTAGCACGGGTTCATCGCATCGTGGATGGTGATCACCTGCGCCAGGTATCCAGGCGCGGTGCTCGCGCTGCGACCGATTATTTCGTCGTTGCTCGGGTGTCAACTCAACCAGGATCGCCTGGCCGGTTTGGGTTCGTGGTGTCTAAGCAGGTTGGAGGGGCGGTCGTTCGCAATCGACTGAAGCGTCGCTTGCGTGAGATGGCGTGGAATGAAATTCTCGAAGGGTTTTCAGGGGAAGATGTCGTAGTCCGCGCGTTACCTGCTGGTGGCAGGGCATCCTACGAGGACCTTGCCCGTGCATGGGGAGGACTCTTTGGTTCATGAAGGATGGTCTCTGGGGACTAGTCCTGCTGCCCCGTAACCTCGCGCTGGCAATTCTGCTGGTCTATCGCAAGGTGATTTCGCCCCTCTACGGTGATGTCTGCCGTTACTACCCCAGTTGCTCCTTCTATACCCTGCGCGCGATTCAGTATCATGGTGCGCTCTGGGGCATAGGCTTAGGAATCATTCGGATTCTTCGGTGTAATCCCTTTGCGCGCGGTGGCATCGACGATCCTCCCGAGCGTCTGCGATCGAGGTATGAAGTAACACCCTTAGGTTTTGTAAAAGTGAAGGAGAGGTAGTTCGTGGGAATCATTGACACAATCCTGTGGCCGATTCGGTGGGTCATTGAAGCAGTTCTCGCCGGTTCCCACTCATTGCTCCAAGGGTTCGGGATGGACCCCACTGCCGGTGCGACGTGGTTCCTGTCTATTGCAGCGCTGGTGCTCGTCGTGCGCGCTGCATTGATTCCGGTTTTTGTTCGCCAAATCAAGAGCCAGCGCAGGATGATGGAGATCGCTCCCGATCTCAAGAAAATCCAGGATAAGTACAAGGGCAAGAAGGACCAGTTCTCGCGTGAAGCAATGTCTCGCGAGACCATGGCTCTCTATAGCAAAGCCGGTACGAACCCGTTCTCGTCGTGTCTTCCGCTATTGCTCCAAATGCCGATTTTCTTCGGGCTTTTCAGCGTCCTTCAGGCGGCCGCAGAGGGCCGGCCGGGTGTTTCTTTCATGACGGAGGAGCTAGCTGAAGAATTCGGCGAAGCCGCTCTATTTGGCCTGGCTCCCTTGCAGACCACTATGGCCTTTGCCTTGAGTGACGAGTCCACACTGAGCCAGCAGGCGACGGTCGCAGTCGTTGTCACCGCAGCGGTCATGGTGGTTCTGATGTCGGTGTCGCAGTTTGTCACGCAGTTGCAGATTATGTCGAAGAACCAGTCCCCGGCTATGAAAGAAAGCCCGATGTATCGCCAGCAGCGCATCTTGCTGTACATGCTGCCTCTGGTCTTCCTCTTCTCTGGAGTGTTCTTCTCCCTTGGCGTCATGACCTACTGGCTCGTCTCTAACTTCTGGACGATGGCGCAGCAGTTCATCGTGATTCGAAACATGCCAACCCCTGGTAGCGAAGCGGACATTGCCCGCGAAGCGCGGCTTGCGAAAAAGCGCCAGCGCAGGGGGATTGTGATCGTCGAAGACGAGGCTCCCCAGGAGACCGAAGACGAGCGACGCCAGAGAGAACAGCCGCTCGGTAAAGAGCGGGCGAAGAAGAAGAACAAGAAGAAAAAGAAGGGCTCCTAATGGCAAGCACCGAGACCGACATGGTCGTCCCCGATGAGGGAGAGCTCGCAGCGGACTACCTGGAGACCCTCCTTGACATTGCGGACCTAGACGGAGATATCGAGATCGAGCTTCGGCAGGAACGCACCTACGTCACGGTCGGATCCCCCGAGACTGGTGATCTCGATGTGCTCTCGTCACCCGATGTTGTTCTGGCGCTACAAGACCTCACCAGACTTGCTGTTCAGCAGAAGACTGGTGAGTTTGCTCGTCTGGTGTTGGATGTCGGCGGCTCGCGCGACGCCAGGGCCGAGGAGCTCAGCAAGCTCGTTCTCGTTGCTATCGAAAAGATAGAGGGCGGCGCGCAGTCAGCCGCCCTACCCCCGATGAGTAGCTACGAGCGAAAGCTCGTCCACGACTTGGTCAGCGAACAGGGCTTTCACTCAGCCTCTGAAGGTGAAGGCCGAGATCGGCACACAGTCATTACCGCTGCCTCGTAGGGGAATGTTTCACGTGAAACATTCCGCTGTTGAACCAGAGCCGGAGAGCGCTTCCACGCTGTGTGGTGAAGCGCTGCCAGCTTTGCGTTGCTTCGCTGCCGATATAGCGCTCTACGGCGAGGAACTAGGGCTTGTTGGTCCGCGGGAGCTCGATCGCCTCTGGACTCGTCACATTCTAAACTCCGCTCTTCTTGCTCGCCTGATTGGGGCGGGGACCCTGGCAGATGTTGGATCTGGAGCAGGATTCCCAGGTTTAGTGGTCGCCATCATGAGGCCGGATGTGTCGTGCACTCTGATTGAACCGCTGGGGCGGAGGGCAACCTGGCTCGAGGACGAGAGCAAGCGCCTAGGACTTGGCAATGTCACCGTTCTCAATCAGCGCGCCGAGGATGCCGTGGGACAGGCACAGTATGACTATGTGACGGCCCGGGCCGTGAGTGCTCTCAAGACCTTGATTCCACTCGTTGTGCCCTTAGTCCGCCCGGGCGGGGAGCTGGTTCTGATGAAGGGTCAACGGGTCGACCAAGAGATTAGAGATGCGGCGTCTGTGCTTGTCAGGAACGGATTGCAAGACCCACGAGTTCAGGTCACAGGGCTTGAGTATGGAACTGAAGAGACCCGCGTTTTTCGAGCTAGAGTGGCAGAGCAAGCGTGATGTTTCACGTGAAACATTGGGGAGGTGGTGTGATTGGTGAGCGCTCAGAACTTTGACGCATCCACACCACTGGCGACCGAACTAGCGCACCTGACCGAACGCCGTGCTGCAATTGCGCGAGCTAGTGTGCCCCGGCCCCCAGCCACTCGTATATTCACTGTTGCCAACCAAAAAGGTGGAGTGGGGAAGACGACGACGACGGTCAACATCGCTGCCGCTCTGGCAAGCTTTGGTGCACAAGTCCTCGTGATCGACTTGGATCCCCAGGGAAACGCGTCGACCGCTCTCGGGATTGACAAGCACGGCGACATTGACAGCGTTTATGACGCTGTGGTGCGCGGCGCCGAACTTGGTCAGGCCGTGCAGGTGAGCCCCGAGAGCCCAAACCTTTTCTGTGTCCCAGCGACACTGGATCTCGCGGGGGCCGAGATCGAACTCGTGTCGATGGCGGACCGGGAGTATCTGCTGGATCGGGCGCTTCGGCAGTATTTATCCACGCCGAAGGGCTCGATGCTGGACTACGTTTTTATCGACTGCCCGCCATCTCTGGGGCTCTTGACTATTAACGCCTGTGTGGCGGCCCGCGAGGTTCTTATCCCCATTCAATGTGAGTACTACGCTCTCGAGGGCGTTTCTCAACTCGTGGGGAGTATCGACATGATTCGCAGTCATTTGAACCCCGGCCTTCTCCTGTCGACGATTCTGTTGACCATGTTCGACTCGCGCACAAATCTCGCCCACCAAGTGGTCGATGATGTGAGACAACACTTCCCCGCTCAGACCTTGAACGTCATTATTCCCCGTTCGGTTCGAGTTTCCGAAGCTCCCAGCTTCGGTCAGACGGTGATTGCCTATGACGCAAGTTCACCAGGGTCTGTGTCCTACCAGGAAGCCGCGATAGAAATCGCTCAACGAGGGGTTGCCCGCTAATGGCTCAGAAAAGAACAGGGCTCGGGAGAGGAATCGGCGCTCTTATTCCGACGGGTCCAACACAGGGGGATCGCCCTGTTGACGTGTTCTTCCCCACCACCGAAACACCAGGGACGCTACTCGCGGTCCCTGGAGCAAGCCTTGCCAACATCAAGGTTGGCGCCATTCGGCCTAATCCTCAGCAGCCCCGTCGTGAGTTCCGGCAAGAAGAGCTCGACGAGCTCATTCATTCTGTTCGAGAGTTCGGGGTGTTGCAGCCCATTGTGGTGCGGCCGGTGGCTGGCTCAGAGAAGGGCACCTCGTTTGAGTTGATTATGGGTGAGCGTCGGCTTCGGGCCGCAACAGCCGCGGGCCTCGCCACGATTCCTGCAGTTGTTCGGGAGACCAACGACGATGCCATGCTGCGCGATGCCTTGCTCGAGAATCTCCACCGAGCGAATCTCAATCCGCTGGAGGAAGCCTCCGCCTACCAGCAACTCTTGGCTGATTTCGGTATTACTCAGGATGAATTAGCCCAGCGGCTTGGCCGCTCGAGGCCGCAGGTGACCAACACGCTGCGCCTACTGCGTTTGCCGGAGAAGATTCAGGCGCAGGTAGCGGTGGGTGTCTTGTCCGCTGGACATGCCCGTGCCTTGCTCTCTGTTGACGATGGCGACGCTCAGGCGCGACTGGCCGCAAAGATCGTGTCCCAGTCCCTTACCGTTCGCCAGGCAGAAGAAGCAGCCGGACTTGTCAAGGCCCAGAAGCCCGGCGGGACAAAGATTCGTGGCGGTGGTCGCAGTGAGCAACTTGATGACATTGCTGAGCGCATGGGAGATCGGCTCAACACCCGGGTGAGCATTAACCTGTCGAAGACCAAGGGAACGCTCGCGATTGATTTCGCCACGGTCGCGGATTTGAATCGAATCCTCGCCGAGCTCGGCGAGCCGGGTTTCGAGACTCGTTAGCCAATAAGTGAGTTGACCACCGCGGCGTAGACGCCACCGACGTCATATCCCGCTGCGTCCAACGCGAGCGCAGTACTCGAGGTTTCGGTGAGGCCTGGCATTGTGCTGGCCTCCAAAAACCACGGGGTTCCAGCCTCGTCCACCATGAAATCAATTCGGGAGAGGTGGCGCAGCCCTAAAGCGTCATGGGCGGTCAGCGCCTGCGCGGTAGTGGTCGCAGAAATCTTGTCGTCTAGACGAGGGGGCGTGTAGAACCGGGTTGCTCCTGCTGTATACCGGGCTTCAAAGTCGTAATGTCCAGAGAGCGGTTCAATCTCCACAGGCTGGACGGCCTTGGGGCCCTCGCCGGTATCGATGATGGTGACACACAGCTCTGCCCCGACGATTCGAGATTCGATGAGTGCGCTATCAGAGTACGTAAACGCGTGGACCATGGCTTGGCGCAGATTGTCGGTGGAGTCCACCCAGGTCACACCCTGGGCGGACCCGCCGTGGGCGGGTTTGACGATTAGTGGCATACCGAGAGTCTCAGCGACCGTGGCAAGGACGCTCTCGGCGCCGAGCTCGCGGAAGGCGTCCCTCGAGAGCGTTATTGATGCCGGGGTGGCGACTCCCGCCCGGGAGACGATCGTCTTTGCCGCGGGCTTATTCCAGGCCAGTCGGGTCGCCTCAGCGGAGGATCCCACGAAGGGAATGGCCAGCATCTCCAAGAGTCCTCGCAGGGCACCGTCTTCGCCGGAGGCCCCGTGCAAAACGGGCCAGACCACATCGACTGGCTCGTCGCGCAAGAATTCAATCAGGGAGGCGTCGGGGTCACGCAGCGTCGCATCGATTCCATGACCGTGGAGCCCATCGGTGACGCGGCGCCCCGAGCGCAGTGAGATATCGCGCTCATGTGAGATACCACCGGCTAAGACCACAACTCGGGGTTGCTGCGCCATGACTTAGGCCACATCCGGGGGTGGGCCATCGCCCCGGGACGATGCCGCGACGTCTGTGCTCCGAGGCCCAAAGGTGGCGGCCAGCTCCAACTCTTCGGCAATGACTCGGCTCAAGCGACGCACTCCCTCGGTGATAAACGCAGGCTCGGGGTAACAAAACGCGAGGCGGATATTGCTGCGACCGTGACCGTTGGCAAAGAACGCTGTCCCCGGCGTGTACGCGACGAGTTCGGTGATGGCCCTGGGGAGCATCTCCTTCGAGTCCAGCCCTTCGGGCAGCGACAGCCAGAGATAGAAACCGCCGGTAGGCATCGTGTGAGAGATGGCCGGAAGGTGGGCCTTGAGCGCATCGGCCATTGTGTCCCGTCGCTCGCGGTAGAGGGCTCGGAACGTGTCGATTTGAGCCCTCCAGTCTTGGTGCTCGAAGTAGTCGCTGAGGACCATCTGGGAAAACGAACTGGGTGAGAGAATTGCCGCCTCAGAGGCCAAGACGAGCTTTTCTCGGATACCGTGGGGAGCCACGACCCACCCCACTCGGAAACCAGGAGCAAAGGTTTTCGAAAACGACCCCAGATAAATGACTCCGGCGTCGTCGACAGAACGAATAGCGGCGGGGGGTGGCTGATCAAACCACAGAAGCCCGTAGGGGTTGTCTTCAACAATCAACACCCCGTGATGGTGGGCGATGTCAAGAATCTCGAGGCGCCGTGAGGCCGAGAGCGTCACTCCCGCGGGGTTCTGAAAATTGGGAATCAGATAGACAAACTTGATGGTCTTGCCTGCGGCCCGAAGAAAGGTGATTCTCTCTTCGAGGGCGTGGGGAATCATCCCCTCGTCATCCATGGCGACGTGTTCGACGGACGCTTGGTATGAGCTAAAGACACCCATCGCTCCGACATAACTGGGTGATTCCGCCAGAATCACGTCACCCGGGTTGATGAAGAGTTTGCTCACAAGATCCAGAGCTTGTTGTGACCCGGTCGTGACGACCACGTCATCGACGCCCGCTCGAATGCCCTCGAGGGCCATCACGTCGATGATGTGCTCTCGGAGAGCGGGGAGTCCCTGACCGGAGCCGTATTGGAGCGCTGCGTGACCCGAGTTTTCCATCACCCGAGCGAGAGACTGCTGCACCTTGTCCACGGGAAGAGCGGCAACGAAGGGCATCCCCCCGGCGAGAGAAACCACTTCCGGGCGGCTGGCGACCGCAAACAGGGCACGAACCTCGGAAGCACTAAGACCAGACGCGCGGTCTGCATAGTTGTCAAACCACGGGTCGAGGGAAATGCCAGAGCCCGGTGCCATCACTCGCCCTTCGTCGTAGGGAAACTAGAGCCCCAAGACTAGGCGCTTTTCCGCCGGCAGGGACCTCTAGGCGAGGAATTCCTTCAGGTCTGCTTCCAACGCTGGTTTGGGTTTGGCACCAATCACGGTCTTGACGACCTCACCACCCTTGAATACCTTCATCGTCGGAATCGATGTGATTTGGTACTTCATAGCGGTATCGGGGTTGAGGTCAACGTTGAGTTTCACAACGTCAATTTTCGCGGCGTGCTCGGTCGCAATCTGGTCAAGGATAGGCGACACCGCTCGACACGGACCACACCACTCGGCCCAAAAGTCCACCATGATGGGTTTATCTGAGGCCAATACCTCGGTGGCAAAGTTTGCATCGGTTACATCGCGTGCACCCATGTGGGTTTCTCCTTGGTGTGGTGGGGTGTTAGGTGGCGGCCGCTGCTTGGGCCATGGCAGTGTGGGGCAATGATTCCAGGTAATGCTGGGCGTCCAGTGCCGCTGTGCAACCAGAGCCAGCAGCTGTAATGGCTTGACGATAGGAGGGGTCGATGACGTCTCCGGCGGCGAATACGCCCTCGAGGTTAGTCAACGAGCTCCGGCCTTTTACAGCTATGGTGCCCTGGTCAGTCAGATCAAGCTGACCGTGAACGACGTGAGTTCGTGGGTCTGAACCAATAGCAATAAAGAGGCCAGATACGTCGAGGGTTTTTTCGGCCCCGGTTACCGTATCGAGAAGCCCCACGCCGGACACGGTGTCTTCACCGTAGATGTGGGCGATGGTAGCATTGAAGATGAACTCAATCTTGGGATCGTTCTTCGCACGTTCCTGCATGACTGCAGATGCGCGCAAGGCAGCCGACCGGTGGATGATGTAGACCTTGTCGGCAAAACGGGTTAGGAATGTTGCCTCTTCCATAGCCGAGTCGCCGCCACCAACTACGGCGACCGTTTTCTGCTTATAGAAGGCACCGTCACAGGTGGCGCACCAGGAGACCCCGTAACCGCTCAATCGATCCTCGTCGGCAATTCCCAACTTTCGGTAGGCAGACCCTGTCGCGACAATCACGCTCCGCGCTTCCACGGTGTCACCGTTACCCAACGCAATCTTTTTCACTGGCCCAGCGAGCTCAACCGACACGACGTCGTCGTAGAGAATCTCGGCGCCAAAACGCTCGGCTTGAGCCTGCATTTTCATCATCAAGTCAGGGCCCATGATGCCCTCGGGGAATCCGGGGAAGTTATCGACATCGGTGGTGTTCATCAAATCCCCACCAAACTCGACGGAAGATGCCACAACGAGTGGGTTGAGGTTTGCGCGGGCGGCATAGATCGCCGCCGTGTAGCCGGCGGGACCCGAACCAATGATGACTACGTCACGCATGCGCTTCCTTTGCCTCTGTCTTTCCTAACGTCAGTCTAGGCCGAAGAATTCCCGCGGTCCCTGAGGCCCAGGCGAGACCGAATGGGATTCCACACCGCGAGCATGTCGGAGTTCTTGGCAAGAATCAGAGTTGTCGCATAGACCAGCGTCATTACCAGAGTGATGGCCACCATGCCCATGCCGGCTGTGAGAGCCGAGGAGAGGAGGAATCCGCCGCGGGTTTCGCCACCGAGCGCGAGCAGGAGGCCAAGCCCAGCGGCCCCCGAGGGAAGGCTCGCGAGGAGGAAAAGGCCGAAGCGGCCGAGCACCACAGCGGTGTCTAGCCCCCCGAGTTTTCTTCGCAGTAGAAGCACAGCCAGCACGCACTGGAGCCACCCGGCAATCGTTGCCGAGAGTGCCAGACCATAGGCAATCTGCTCCGTGGGAAGGGTCGAGACGCCGAGAGCCAGGGAAACAAAGACCAGCGCTTGGGCTACCTGAATGACGAAGGGCGTTCTCGTGTCTTCGAGGGCATAGAAGACCCGTTGAACAACAAAGAGGACGCTAAAGGGGACTAGGCCGAGCACGTAGAGCATGATCACTAACGCCATCGCCGAGACTGACTCCGGCGACACCGCAAACTGGCGGGCAAAGGGAAGCGCCACGACCACCAGGCCAACAGCGGCTAAGACCATGAAGAGGCCAATGCGCGAGACCGAATCCCTAAAATCAGCACGAACGTGACCGAGGTCACCATCTCGTGCGTGGGTAGACATTCGGGTGAAATACGCGGTCGCTAGCGACACCGCGACCACCGAGTGCGGAAGCATGAAGATCAGCCAAGAGAACCGCAGTATCGCGAGGCTTGGTGCCCCCGAGCCAGCAGCGAGCGATGCGACATTGGCCTGCACGATGCCCGCTAACTGGGTGACGACGATCATGCCAAACATCCACGACGCAGCCTTACCCGTGGTGGCTAGGCCCACTCCTCTCCAGCGGAAATCGGGCTGGAAGCCGAGACCTGCCGTGCGCCAGAAAGCCAGGAGAATCAGCGCTTGCGCTGCAACTGCCAGAGTGGTTGAGCCTGCTAAGACCGCAACCATCTCGCTGGTCCAAGCCCTCGCGTTTGCCGTGTCAGCGCTCGGAAAAAGAGCACCAAAGACAATGAGCCCGGTCATCGCCACGATGTTGTTGAGCGCTGGCGCCCACGTGAAGGGGCCAAAGATTTTGCGGGCGTTGAGAACCTCGCTCAGCAAGCTATACAGAGCATAGAACAGAATTTGCGGAAGACACCAGTAGGCAAAAGCGATAGCGAGCGCCATGTCCTCGGGGCTAAAACCCCGCTCCCCCGCACCGCCCTGCTGCGCATACAGGGCGACCAGTGCCGGGGCGAGGAGAGTCGCCACAATCGCCACCGCAAGGAAAATGACAAACCCCAGGGTGACAATTTTGTTGACAAAGCTCTGGCCGCCATCGGTGTCCAGACCGGCCTTCACGATGTGAGGAACAAGAACAGCGCTCAGCACGCCGCCGGCGATGATCGCGTAGATGTTGTTCGGGAGTTGGTTGGCGAGGGCAAAGGTGTCCGCCCCTGATCCCACAATGCCGAGCGTGCGAGCCAAAATGATTGCGCTGATGAAGCCGAGCAACCTCGAGACGATGGTTCCAGAGGCCAGAAACAGGCTTGCCCGCCCGAGTGAATCTCCCGTGGTCGGCGCGGTCGCCACTAGTCCTCCACCTCGTCACCGCTCGCGGTGGCCCGCTTCTCAGCGCGCCGGCGTTGGATTGCTCTCATCAGTCCAAAGGCGAAGGTTCCGCCCACGACAATGGCGAGCCCGATGCTAATGATGCCTTCCCAGCCTGCCCGGATGGTGACTGGAATAGTCACCGTCTCACCGACTGGTTCACCACCGGCGGAAAGGAGCGCAAACTCGACGGGCACGGTGCCATTGGCCAGCGATTGGACGGGGATGAGAGCCCTCACGGCATCACCCGGCGCGATGGTGAGTCGAACGCGCGGTGTCTCGACGGCGAGGATTCCCGTTGTCGGGCGGACCGCCAGAATCACCACCACATCGGAGGGCAGATCGTTCACCACCGTGACCGGCAGGGACGTTTGATCGCTCAGAACGGTAATCGCACTTCCCTGCTCTACCCGGACTGAGTTACGGAAATCACGCGAGTCCTCTTTGGCCCTCTCCCACTCGGTGGCCAGACCGTTGGGGTTCTCGCTCCAGGTGGAGGACAACAGGGCCTGGTATCTGGTCCAGCGGCCAAACACTGAACCCTCTGGGTCACTCGCGATGCTCGCGAACGCCACATCGCCCTCCCAGAGTTCCCGAACCCTGGTGACAAATTCTTGGTACTCCCGGGGGTTTGCTGTGCCGAGCACGCTGCTGAGTATTTCCGTGGGGGCCGCGGTGAGCGGAACAGCAACAGAGTTCGACACCGGCATCGAGACGAGTCGGCCCAACACCGCGTCGATTCGGGGCGCAATGGCGGTGGCCGGCAGGCGCCCGGTGCTAAAGATCAGAATCTCTTGATTACCGGTTAGCGCCCGGTAGGCGATGAGGCCCTGGGCTCGTTGCATATCCGCTTCGGCTTCTAAGGGAGTCGGCGCTTGCAGGGCGTCAGTGGCGAGTGCTGAGAGCTGGGCGTCAACCCGAATCACTCGCGCTTGCCCGATCGACACCACAGCCCGGTCAGAGGGAATGCTGTTACTCGAGACCAACACCGCCGAGGCCGAGCGCGTGGCGAGAGTTTCTAGATCATCGTTGGTGACCGCCTCACCGTGAATCCAGGGATATTCGCCCAACCGCGCGTAGGTGAGGGTGTCGATTGCCAGGGAGCCAAGGGGGTCTGCATCCGCCCAGGGCAACCCAAACTGGGCCAAACCAACAGCCCCCAGAGCACTCGCCCAGGCAAGAGATTCTGGAGGAGCTTGGTCCCCGAGAGCGGTAATGCTTGTGGTGATCCGGCTATCAATGGCGATGGTCGCTGGGTGGGTTCGGACGGCAACGGTGACGACGTCGACGGCACCGCCAGCGATGGTCAGGCCCTGCAGCTGCTCAGGCCGAAGCGCCCGGCCGCCCTCAGCGGCCGTGGTCAGTGTCACAATGGGGGCGATGTTGGCTCGCGGAATCACGAGGTCTTCGGGAATCACCACAATCACCTGCCTGCCCGAGAGTTTGCGCAGAGCTGGGTTCATATTCGACGGGTGGGAGTAGGTGACTTCGATGCCAAAAACTCCCGCTTGCCGCCTGGGGGGTTCGCTAGAGTTTGTCGGTTCATCCTCGGGTAGTCGGTAATCCCAGAGGTCAGCGCCAAGCGCGAGAGGAAGTTCCCGGGATTCCAATTGTGGGACGTCGGGTGTTTGGGCAGTCGCTACCTCAGAAAACACGGGGTTGCTTTCCCCGGCAAGGAAGCGACGGATTTGCTCTTCGCTGGTGAATCGGCTCTCGGTGAGGTGTAGCACTATTTCTCCTGCGCCCAGCAGTCCCGTCTCATCGGCACGCAGAATCACACTGAGCTCTATCACGTCCTCTGGGCCCACAATCCCGCCCCCCTGCACGACAATGTCGACGCGCGCCGCGGAGCGTCCCTCATCACCAAACGCGGGACTCGAGCCGACAACCACAGAAGCAGCGATTGCCGACACGGACAGCATCGCGAGCAGGGCTCTCACGGGCCGGGTCACGCCACGAGGCGACACGGATTTACCCATGCCTGAGTGTCGCTGTCCCCAGAGCTGGCATGGTTCAGAGTCTAGACTCTGAACACTATGTCGAGCGTTGCCAAGGCCGTTGAACAGCTTCGCCTTGTCACCAGCGACGAACCTATCGCCGGGATATCTCGGGCCTTTCAGGCCACTGGCCACGAGATCGCTCTCGTGGGGGGCCCGGTGCGCGATGCCTTCTTAGGTCGGCCACTCAACGACCTTGATTTCACCACCTCGGCCAGACCGGACGAGATCGAGCGAATCATTGCTCCTCTCGCGACGGCCGTGTGGGACGTGGGCCGCGCTTTTGGCACTATCGCCGCCCACTGCGGTGATATGACCGTAGAAATCACCACCTATCGGGCTGATACCTATGACGGAGCGAGCCGGAAACCCGAGGTCGAGTTCGGAGACACGCTCGAGGGGGACCTCTTTCGCCGCGATTTCACGATGAACGCCATGGCTCTCACGCTGCCCGGGTTGGTGTTGGTCGACCCGTGCGAGGGAATGACAGATTTGTTGGAGGGAGTGCTTCGCACCCCTGTTGCCCCCGAAGTGTCCTTTCGCGATGACCCGCTGCGCATGATGAGGGCGGCACGGTTCATGAGCCAGCTGGGGGTCAGTGTTCACCCCGATACGCGGGAGGCAATCGTCGCTCTTGCACCACGGTTGGCCGATATTTCTGCTGAACGAGTCCGTGATGAGCTGGTGCGAACACTGGCCACAGATCATCCCCGGGCCGGTATCGAACTGATGGTCGAGACCGGCTTGGCTGAGGTGGCGCTTCCTGAACTACCGGCGCTTCGACTTGAGTCCGATGAACACGCTCACCACAAGGATGTGTATGAACACACCCTCACCGTGCTGGAGCAAGCCATTGGCGAGGAACGTCGCCGGTTTCCCGGACAACCCGCAGATATGGTCGTGCGACTCGCCTCACTACTGCACGACATCGGAAAGCCGGCGACCCGGCGATTTGAAGCGGGAGGGGTGGTCACTTTTTACCACCACGACGTGGTGGGAGCGAAGTTGGCTAAGAAGCGCCTGAGAGAACTGCGCTTCGACAACGACACGATCGCAGCCGTCGCGCGCCTCATTGAGCTCCACCTGAGATTTTTTGGATACTCCGAGCAGGCCTGGTCGGACTCCGCGGTTCGCCGTTATGTCAGAGACGCTGGTGATCACCTGGAGCGCCTCCACATTCTGGTCCGAGCAGACGTCACCACAAGAAACAAGCGCAAGGCTGACAGGCTCTCGTTCGCCTATGACGACCTCGAGGCCCGCATCGCCGAACTCGCCGAGCTGGAAGAACTGCAGTCCATCCGACCCGAGCTCGATGGTGAAGAGATCATGGCGATTTTGGACGTCCCGCCTGGTCGCGTCGTGGGCGAGGCATACGCATTTCTTCTGGAGGTGCGCCTTGACGAGGGCGAAATTGGGAAAGACGAAGCAACCAAGCGCTTGCTGGGCTGGTGGGCTTCGAGGTAGCGCGCTTGCCTTAGCGCTGGCTTGACACCTAGACTGTGGCAGTTGTCTTCACCAAAGACGCACACATAACCCTCCTGTTGCAGAGAGTCTGTAACCGATTAGTCCGAAGGAGGTGGGGTAATCGTGCACAACTACGAACTCATGGTCATTCTTGACCCAGAGCTCGATGAGCGCACTGTCGCCCCCAGTCTTGAGGCATTTCTCGAGGTCATCCGTCAAGACGGTGGCTCGATTGACAATGTCGACATCTGGGGTAAACGTCGGTTGGCTTACGAAATCAAGAAGAAGACCGAGGGTATCTACGCGGTCGTCAACTTCAACGCATCACCAGCAGCCACGGCGGAACTTGACCGCCAGTTGCGCCTGAGCGAGGCAGTGATGCGCACCAAGGTTCTTCGTCAGGACGAAGCAGTTGTTCGCCTTGGTGCACCCGAGGAAGCGCCCATTGCGCAAAAAGTCTCGCTGTCTGGTGGCAGCAAACGCCGTAAAGCCGAGTAGACCATGGCTGGCGAAACAATCATTACCGTGGTGGGAAACCTCACCGCTGATCCCGAGCTGCGCTACACCCAGAACGGTGTGGCTGTCGCCAACTTCACCATTGCGTCGACTCCGCGGGCTCTTGACCGCCAGTCGGGGGAATGGAAAGACGGCGACCCTTTGTTCATGAGGGCGAGCGTGTGGCGTGAATTCGCTGAACACGTCGCCTCATCGTTAACCAAGGGTGCTCGCGTAGTGGCAACCGGTCGGTTGCGTCAACGCTCCTACGAGACTAAAGAAGGCGAAAAGCGCACTTCTATTGAGCTCGAGGTTGACGAAATTGGCCCCAGCCTCCGCTATGCAACCGCTCAGGTTCAGCGTCAAGCGGGCGGAGCTAAGCCCGCCGGTGCGATGGAGGACTCGTGGAGCGCCCCAGCTGCTGGCGGTGCTGTTCAGGATCCCTGGGCCACCGCGGCGCCTGCGGACGCTGCCCCCATCGAGGACGCCCCCTTCTAGACCTAACAGTGTGTGGTGCGCGCGAGCGTTGCCGCCGAAAAGAAAGAACACATCATGGCAGGAAAATCCAGCGGCGACCGCCGCAAGCCGCGGACAGTCAAGGGCGGAAAGCCTGTGGCACCCGTCAAGGCAATCACCGTCGGCGTTATTGACTACAAGGACGTGTCGACTCTTCGTCGCTTCATCTCGGAGCGCGGGAAGATCCGCTCGCGTCGTATTACCGGAGTCTCCGTTCAGGAACAGCGACTCCTAGCCAAAGCAATCAAGAACGCGCGCGAAATGGCCTTGTTGCCATACGCCGGCGCGGGACGATAGGGGTCGGGACGATGGCAAAACTGATTCTCACTAACGAGGTCCAGGGTCTTGGCACCGCTGGCGATGTCGTCGAGGTAAAGAATGGTTACGCTCGTAACTTTCTGATCCCCCAGGGCTTCGCCGTGGCGTGGAGCAACGGTGGCCAGAAGCAGGTTGACCAGATCAAGAAGGCTCGCGAGTCGAAGGTTCTCGCAAGCCGCGAAGAGGCAGATGCTCTCAAGTCCAAGCTTGAAAAGGCACCTATTCGCATCGCCGTCCGCGCTGGCAGCGGCGGACGACTCTTTGGCTCTGTTACCCGTTCGGACATCGTTAAGGCTATTGAAGCAGCAGGGATTCCTGGCGTTGACAAGCGCGCGATTGAGATCCCTGGCGCAATTAAGGCTGTGGGCGAAGCCGAAGTGGTCATCGCGATTCACGATGGTGTTTCGGCACGCGTAACACTTCAGGTTGTCGCGGAAAAGTAGAATTTTCTTTTCCTTTCAACGGGGCTCCCCTGAGGGGAGCCCCGTTGTTTTCTTCTGCTCTCTCCACACAACCGCCCCAGAGCACCCTAACTCTAAAGTGGCACTTTATACAGTTTTGGGGGGTTCCAAATGTGGACTTTCCGGTGTGATAAATATCTATTTTTCTTGAAAAATTGGCCATATCGTGAGGAAATAGTCCCCAGGCTATCCACAACAGTCTCGGCGTTTCTCGTGTTTTTCCCACAGGGTTATCCACAGGGCCTTTTGTGGCCATCCCGGGCGCTCCCTAGGGTGGGGGAAGGATTACGACAAGGACCCTTAAAGGGTCCTCAGGCCACAGTGAATGTCGGTCGTTGTTGATAGATCTAGATGTGGATGCAGGGCCATCAGCCTTGCCTGGGAGCGAGAAAGGGGAGTCAGCGTGTCGATAGCTCAGCTGGGCCTGGTCCCCGACTCACCCGCCGAGGGCACCTATGGCGGCACTCGCACCCCTCCCCATGACGTTTTGGCAGAGCAGAGCACGCTCGGTGGAATGCTGCTGAGCAAAGACGCGGTTGCCGATGTGATTGAGGTTCTTCGCGGGCGGGACTTCTACCTCCCGAAGCACGAGATCATCTTTGACGCGATTCTCAACCTGTATTCCCACGGAGAGCCGACCGACGTCATCACGGTGAGCGAGGAACTCACCAAGACGGCTCTGTTATCCCGCGCTGGTGGCGTTGACTATCTGCACACCATCGTCTCGGTGGTGCCCACGGCCGCGAGTGCTGGCCACTACGCGAGCATCGTTGCTGACAAAGCAGTGCTGCGCCGCCTGGTTGATGCCGGAACCCGAATTGCCAACATGGGTTATGCGAGCGAGGGCGAAGTGACCGATTTGGTCAACTCCGCCCAAACTGAGATCTATCAGGTTGCCGGTGGTGTTGAGGCCGAAGACTACGTTCAGCTGACCGCGGCTGTCACTGTTGCGGTCGATGAAATTGAGGCCGCTCGCAGCCAGGACGGTCAAATGCTCGGCGTGCCGACTGGGTTTGTGGAGTTGGACTCTTTGACCAACGGTCTCCACAAGGGCCAGCTTGTCCTTATTGCAGCCCGACCCGCTCTGGGTAAGTCGACGTTGGCATTGGATTTGGCCAGGTCGGCGGCCATCAAAAACAAGCTCCCCACTATTGTCTTCTCTCTAGAAATGGGAAGAGGAGAAATTGCCATGAGGCTTCTCTCCGCCGAGACCTCTATTCCTCTACAAAAGATGCGCAAGGGCCAGATTGAGGCGAAGGACTGGACGACCATCGCCTCCACACGAGGTCGAATCGAATCAGCCCCCCTGTATATCGATGACAGCCCCAATATGACCCTGGTGGAGATTCGCGCGAAATGTCGCCGGCTTAGGCAACGAATCGGCCTGCAGCTCATAGTGATCGACTACCTACAGTTGATGACCTCGGGAAAGCGGGTCGAATCTCGCCAACAGGAAGTTAGCGAGTTCTCTCGCGCGTTGAAGCTCCTTGCCAAAGAGCTGCAGGTCCCTGTCGTCGCGCTGTCGCAGCTCAACCGTGGCCCAGAACAACGCGCCGATCGTAAGCCCCAATTGAGCGACTTGCGCGAGTCGGGATCGCTCGAGCAAGATGCCGACCTTGTGATTCTGCTGCACCGTGAAAGCGCCTACGAGAGGGACAACCCACGCGCGGGTGAGGCAGACCTCATTGTTGCCAAGCACAGAAATGGACCCACCGGCACCGTTGTCGTTGGCTTCCAGGGCCATTACTCGCGCTTTGCCGATATGCCAAAGCTCTAAGGATGTTGCGCTGCTGAACCCGCATTACGCTGGAGAGGTGTCGGATCTTGCGCGGGGCCAGGGGACATCCTGGGTGGTGGATTATTACGTCGTGTCTTTTGCGCGATCAGCCACTTTGCTCGCTGTGGGTCTCGCGATTGCCTTCACCCCGGGTCACACTGCCCAGTTTGGGCTGGTCACCTTCGGTGTGATGGCGCTCGTGACGAGTGTCACACTCGGGGTCCTGGCCGTGGGACTTGAGTCCTCAACGCGCGCACGTGGCCTCCACATCTG
Source organism: actinobacterium acMicro-4 (assembly GCA_000754445.1). GTDB lineage: Bacteria > Actinomycetota > Actinomycetes > Actinomycetales > Microbacteriaceae > Pontimonas. Next base: position 49,488 of record JNSD01000013.1, read on the forward strand.
GCAGTCACTCGTGTCACTGGTCGTCGGCGCCCTTGCGGTGGGGCTGTCCACCACAGGGACCCTTTTTCTTCTCTGGGCAATTGTTTTGTGGTCGCTGCTCGTTGGCGTGGCCGAGTTGTTTTCTGGCTGGCGTCTTCCCTCCGGTAGCTCGCTTCGAGGGGACTGGATTGTCCAGGGAACGATGACGGTCCTGCTTGCTCTCGTAGTTCTCAGCCAGTCAGCAGATAGTGTTGCCGTTGTCGGGTTTGTGGGAGCCTGGGCAATCATCATGGGTGTCTACCTGGCCATTGCTGGTTTTAGCGCCAGATGGGCCAAGAAGGACACCGCGCGAGAGGGATGACAACAGTGAATCAGCCGAGTAGGCGCGACCGTTTGCGTCCCGCAGAGTATGTGATGCTCTCTGGCGTCATGGCGCTCTTCGCTGGACTTATCGTGTTGATGGTCACCCGGGATCCACTGATTGCCACTGTTCTCGCCGGGCTAGTTTTTGTCGTCGTGATTATTGGCATCGCCATGTTGGTCTTGGCGGCAAGCCCGAACTCGACTCCGGAAGGCCAGCTCGATAGTCCCGGAACAGGGAACGACTAAACGTCCTCGAGGTACTCCACGAGCGCTGAAGCAAGACCGGTGTAGAGCTCGGGGGTGAGCTCCGCGAGCGAGGCTTTGGCTGGGTCCGACACATCGAGTCCCGCGATGAATGATCGCAAATCTGCTTCGGAAATGTTCTGGCCACGGGTGAGTTCCTTGACCACTGCATAGGGGTCCTTGAGGGATGAGGATCCGCGGACGATCTCTGCTCGGATCACCATTTGGACTGCCTCGGCGAGAACTTCCCAGTGTGTGGCTAGGTCTGCAGCGATGATCTCGGTGTTGAGATCAATCTCTTCCAGGCCCTTCTGGATATTGGTGAGGGCCAGCAACGAGTACCCGATGGCAACGCCAATGTTGCGCTGAGTGGTCGAATCGGTGAGGTCTCGTTGCAAACGCGAGGTGACGAGGGTGGTTGCGAGGCTATCGAGCAACGCACTGGAGATTTCACAGTTGGCTTCGGCATTTTCGAAGCGGATCGGGTTGATCTTGTGGGGCATTGTCGACGAGCCAGTGGTTCCGGGTTCTGGAACCTGACGCACATACCCAAGCGATATGTAGGCCCACATGTCGGTAGCTAGGTTGTGGAGAATCTTGTTCCCGTGGCTGATGGCCCCCAGGACCTGGGCTAGAGCGTCGTGGGATTCAATCTGGGTGGTGAGCGGGTTCCAGGTGAGACCCATGTCTTCCACAAACTTCTTGCTGACTACCGGCCAATTCACCGAGGGCTCGGCGACAACATGGGCGGAGAAGGTTCCGGTTGCCCCGCTGAACTTAGCCAAATACGTCTGGGTTGACACCCGCTCGATGATGGACGACAACCGGTGGGCAAAGACCGCAACTTCCTTGCCCATCGTGGTGGGGGTTGCGGGTTGGCCGTGAGTTCTCGCGAGCATGGGTTGGGCTTTCCACAACACCGCACGAGTGCGAAGCGATTCGTGAACGCGGACGAGGGCCGGCAGCCATACCGAGGCAATCCCATCGCGCACGACGAGCGCGTACGAGACATTGTTGATGTCCTCGCTCGTGCAGCCGAAGTGGACGAGTTCATGCAAACTCTCGAGGCCTTCGGCGCTCAGAACATCGCGCACAAAGTATTCGACAGCTTTGACATCGTGCTTGGTTTTCGCCTCATAGGCAGCGATGGCCTCTACATCGGCGCTCGAGAAGTGTGTGACCACATCGCGCAGGCGCGCGATGGTTGCAGGTGGTAGTGGGGTAGTTCCGGCAACACCCTCTGCGCACAGGCGAATCAGCCATTCGATTTCTACCCCGACCCGAGCCCGGTTGAGCGCGGCCTCTGAAAAGAACTCCGCCAGAGGTGCTGTGGTGTCCCGGTAGCGCCCATCGAGTGGGCTTAATGGCTGGTGGCCCAACTGTGACATGGTCACCTTCCTCACGCGGCACTGTCCCCACCTATTCTTGCCTACTTCTTGGCTGTCCACGAGGAGCTCACGCCTCCAATGTTCAGATGCCGGGGCTGTGTGGGCTCGGCGGCCACTCGCCCCTCGGGCACACTGGCGCGGTTTCGTTCTATGCGGGTGGGGGCCACAGTGAGTTCTGGGAGCAGAGAGGTCGTTGCCCAGCAGGCGCACCAATTGCGCCGGATCGCCGGCAACCTGGTGCAGGCTAGCTCCGTGAGTGGCTGGGGTGGTCCCAGCCAGCGCGAATGCGCGCGGCAGGTCACGGGCCTAGAGGGGGACCTGCGCGATGTGGCGAGGGCGCTTGGCGTGGCGGGTGAGTACGCGGGGATTCATTCTGTGATGGCCAGGCTGTGAGCGATGATGCTCTGTGGATCACTGGCCCCTACGGAGTTTTTGTCGCTGAGGACCACGTTGTCGCACTTGCCAACGCACTCAAGCGGGCTGCTACAGAGTGTTCAGAGGTTGCATCTGTGCTGGGTCGGCTTAGTGCTCCGACCGAGGACCCCTGGGCTTCGCTCGACTGGCAGGTCGTCTCCCGACACGCGCGACGCGTGGAGGAATTAGGCCACGAGGCACTGCGGTTAGCCCATGCACTGTGGTCCTACGCGAGGGCGAGCGCTGACCAGGAGAGGGCGCGGGTCGCTACCTTCGTTGCACCCGGAGAGCGACTTTTTGCCACCGCCATTGCGGGACTGAGTGGGCGCTATCCGAGCGTCGAATGGGCCCACTGGGGGCTGCCCGTCGCAGCCGGAGCCATCCTTGGCCCCTACAAGGCCCAGGATACGATTCGCGTTCATCCAGCACCGATGGGACCGCGGACACCGGTCGCGCAAGCCACCACCGTTGAGGAGCGGATTCTCCGAATTCCGCCCTCTCACACTCCCATCCGGATTGAGCGTTATGCCGGAGACGGCGGAGTTGTCAGTACAGAGGTGTTTATTGCCGGTACTAGTGATTGGGGTGTTGGGCACACCTCGAACCCTTTTGATTTGGAGAGCAACATTGCCTTGGTCGCCGGACTTGGGTCGGCATCCTGGGTGGCGGTGGAAATGGCTATGAGGCGCTCTGGAGTCAAAGAAGGCGACAGGGTGACCTTTGTGGGGCACTCTCAGGGCGGTCTGATTGCAGCTCGTCTTGCTGAATCTGGTCGGTATACGACAACAGGCCTCATCACAGTGGGAGCTCCGCTTGGCGGAACACCTGTTCATGGTGACTATCCGGCAATCTCTATTTCTCACACTGACGACGTCGTCCCGCCACTCGGCGGGCGGGTCGAGCCAACCCGGAGCTTTGGCATTTCTCGCCACAGCGGCGCGGCCCTAGGCGATGTTTCGGATGCGCATTCCGTAGAGCGCTATGCCAAGACCGCCGCCTCGCTGGATGGCTCTCAGGCCAGAAGTCATCTCCCTGTATTCAGCCGGACAGATGCGACGACCCGCCCGAGCTACTTTCGCGCAACCCGAGAGGTTGACTCTTAGCGGGTTTGTTTCGTCAAAGGACGTAGCAACATTCCGATGATCCAAGCGGAGAGACTCAGTACCAGAGCGCCTACTATTCCCCAGTAGTAATCCTGGACGAACAAACCAAATGTCAGCCAGGTTGAGACCAGGGTGACTAGGAGTAAGAGCAAACCGTTGACCACGAGCGCGATAAGTCCGAGGGTAAGGACATAGAGCGGGAAAGCGACGATGCGGATTGCGTTGCCAATAATGCCGTTGATGAGCCCAAAGACGAGAGCGATGAATAGGTAACTGAGGACCAGTTCGAGGCTTGGCCCGCCCACAACAATGGGTTCCCCTTCGGCATAGGGGACCATGGTGAGGCCTGGAACAATCCAGACGGCAATCGCCAGAGCAATGGAATTTACCGCAAGCCGAACGAGGAAACGAAACATAGTTCCATGATGGCCTGTCAGAGCACGAAATACCAAAGCGCTGTGGGTCGCTGACGGGGAAACAAGACACCCGTTGTGGGAGACTGGCGGCCCCAGGAAGCGTTGCGCCGCTAGATTAGAGCCATGCCGTACACCGAGCACACCCTGCGATTGTTGGCGCCCGATGGAACCCTCGTCGTCAACGACCGCACCGAGGCTTATCACAGCGCTATTGGTCACCTGACCGAGGCCGACTTCCGTGAGTTTTATCGGGTGATGAGCGTTGTGCGCCGCTTCGATGTCGAAGCGGGCAACCTGCAACGCCAAGGTCACATGGCACTGTGGGTGCCAAGCATTGGACAGGAAGCCGCCCAGGTGGGGTCCGCTTTTGCAAGCAGGCCTCAGGACCACGTTTTCCCGGCCTATCGAGAGCACTCTGTGGGCTATATCCGAGGGCTTGATTTGGTCGACATTATTCGGATGTTGCGAGGCCTCACACATGGAGGCTGGGACCCGAAGAAGACTAACAATTTCCACCTGTATACCTTGGTCATCGGTTCGCACACCCTGCACGCCTCGGGTTACGCCATGGGCATCAGTTTTGACGGAGCATGCTCAACAGGTGATCTGGAGAAGGACGAAGCGGTCATTGTGTACTTCGGCGATGGGGCAACAAGCCAGGGAGACACCAATGAGGCATTGATTTTTGCCCAGAGCTTCCAGACGCCTCAGCTCTTCTTCCTGCAGAACAACCACTGGGCCATTTCTGTGCCCGTGAGGGTTCAGTCCCGCACACCTCTGTTTGAGCGGGCGGCTGGCTTTGGAATGCCGAGCGTTCAAATCGATGGCAATGACGTGCTAATGAGCTATGCGGCCACGCGCATCATGATGGACCAGGCTCGCTCGGGCCAGGGCCCCCAGTTCATTGAGGCAATGACGTATCGAATTGGCGCACACACAACGAGCGATGACCCAACGAAGTACCGCGACGAAGACGAGTTGGCGTTCTGGCAAGCCCACGACCCGATTGATCGCTTCCGAGCGTATCTGCAGGGACTCGGAGTCGAGCAGGCCTTCTTCGACTCGGTCGCTACCGAGGCTGACGACTATGCCGCAGATGTGAGGAAGCGCACTCTGACGCTCGAGAATCCGCCAACTACAGACATTTTTGCGCACGTCTTCACCGAGGACCACCCCGTGGTGACAGAGCAGGCAGCGTGGCTCGAGAATTACCTATCCTCGTTTGAGCAGGGGCCATCGTGACCGATATTCCCATGGCTAAGGCCATCAACGAGGGACTCAAAGCCGCGATGATTGCGGATAGCAAGGTGCTGGTCATGGGAGAGGACATCGGGCAGCTCGGTGGCGTTTTCCGGGTGACCGAGGGTCTCCAACAACAATTCGGTCCCTCCCGCGTGATTGACACCCCTTTGGCGGAGTCGGGCATTGTTGGCTCGGCGATTGGGCTTGCGATGCGGGGTTATCGTCCGGTGTGCGAGATTCAGTTTGATGGCTTTGTCTATCCGGCCTTTGACCAGATCGTGTCGCAGTTGGCAAAAATCACCATGCGACACGAATCGACACAAGCCTTCCCCGTGGTGATTCGCATTCCCTACGGCGGTCACATCGGAGCAGTTGAGCACCATCAGGAGAGTCCCGAGGCGTATTTTGCCCACACGGCGGGCCTCCGGGTCATTTCCCCGTCAAACCCGCACGATGCCTATTGGTTGATCCAAGAGGCGATCACCTCCGAAGACCCCGTCATCTATTTGGAGCCCAAGAGCCGCTACTGGCACAAGGGGCCCATCGATGACGAAAAACCTGGGGCTTCACTGCACGAGGCCCGAGTGGTCCGCGAGGGTGGCGACGTCACTCTCATCGGCCATGGTGCGATGGTGAGTGTTGCGCTCCAGGCCGCCGAGATTGCCCAGTCAGAGGGTGTCAGCATTGAAGTCATTGACCTGCGTTCTCTCTCACCCATCGACTACGGCACGATTCTTGATTCTGTGAGAAAGACCGGCCGAGCTGTTGTCGCGCAGGAAGCGCCAGGGAATGTCAGTGTGGGCAGCGAGATTGCTGCGACGCTGACCGAGAAGGCCTTCTACGTCATGGAGGCTCCCGTGTTGCGGGTCAGTGGGTTTGACACCCCATTCCCACCGGCCAAACTCGAGGGCATTTACCTGCCAGACACGGATCGCATACTTGACGCCGTGGATCGAAGCCTGGCGTACTGATGATGAGGGTTAAGGAGTAATCGTGTCGCTCTTCACATTCCCCCTGCCCGATGTGGGCGAAGGCCTCACCGAGGCTGAAATAGTGTCGTGGCGGGTAAAGCCGGGCGACACGGTCAGCGTGAACCAAATCGTCTGTGAAATCGAGACGGCCAAGTCCCTCGTGGAGCTGCCCTCACCGTTTGACGGCGTGGTCCACGAGTTGCTTGCGGCAGAGGGCGACACCGTTCTGGTCGGTACCCCGATTATCTCTGTCGAAGGCGAGGGCGGAGCTACGATGCCAGCCCCCGACGTCGTCGGCGACGCGGTGGCCGACGCTGAAGCAAGCGTGAGCCATGACAGCGCCGAGTCATCTCCCAAGAATTTGGTCGGATACGGCACAGGCCCATCGACTCCAGTGTCGCGTCGGCGCCGGGTGGCCCAAGCCGCCGAGGTTGCGATCCTGTCTCCCACCGCTCGTCCCGATTTACCTGTCGTCGAGGCAGTTCCGATTATCGCTAAGCCGCCCATTCGCAAGCTTGCTAAAGACTTGGGTGTCGACTTAGCCTCAGTCCAGGCCACTGGTCTCGCCGGCGAGATTCTGAGAGAAGATGTCATTCGTCACGCGGGCCAAGCCACGGTGTTTAGAAACCTCGAAACACCGAAATGGCCCGAGAACCGCGAGGATCGTATTCCGGTCAAGGGTGTCCGGAAAGCCATCGCACAGGCGATGGTCAAGAGCATGTTTGAGGCACCCCACGTCTCGGTGTTTGTTGACGTGGACGCCACCAGGACGATGGATTTTGTCAAGCGATTGAAGGCTTCTCCTGATTTTGCGGGAATCAAGGTCTCACCCTTATTGGTCATGGCCAAGGCCATGATTTGGGCGGTTCAGCGAAATCCCACGGTTAATTCCACCTGGACCGACAGCGAAATCATCGTCCACCACTTCGTCAACTTCGGTGTTGCCGCTGCAACGCCGAGGGGGTTGATTGTTCCCAACATCAAGGAAGCTCACACGTTGAGCTTGCGTGATTTGGCGCTGGCTTTGGAGAAGCTCACTCTGACTGCCAGGGAGGGGAAAACAACCCTGGAAGACATGTCTGGGGGGACCATCACGATTACTAACCTTGGGTCTTTCGGTGTTGACACAGGAACGCCCATTTTGAACCCGGGTGAGGTGACGATTGTGGCGCTTGGCACAATTAAGCCAAAGCCTTGGGTGGTTGAGGGCGAGGTGCGCGCTCGAATGGTCACCACGGTCGCGGCGAGCTTTGATCACCGCGTTGTTGACGGCGATGTGGCCAGCAAGTTTGTTGCCGATGTCGCCAGTGTGATGGAGGAGCCAGCCCTGCTCCTTGATTGATGTTGACAATCATTATCAATAAGGGCTACGGTGAAGGCATGACTCTTCACCGCGCTGCCTTAGCTCTTCTCAGTTCTTCTCTTCTCGTGGTCGCAGGATGTTCTGCCACCGAACAAGGTGACGGGTCCGAAGCACCAACTTCGGACCAAGCTGCGGCCCCAGCGGTAGTGGAGGGACCCTCGGTTGTGGTCACGACCACGATTCTTGGAAGCGTGGTCGGGAACATTCTGAGCTGCGCTGTGGGCTCCGATGCGTCGATGACCGTGGTGATGCCAATTGGCGCCGACCCCCACGATTTCCAGCCCTCCTCAGAGCAAGTCGCCGCTATGAGCACAGCAGAGCTGGTTGTCGCAAACGGCCTTTTCCTCGAGGAAGGCCTGGTCTCGGTTCTTGAGAGCCTGGAGACCGATGGAGTGAACGTCCTCCATGTCGCTGAACTTGTTGACCCGTTGCCCTTCGTCGATGAGCACCCTGACGAGCACGCTCGCGATCACGGTGACGATCACGCCGATGAAGCAGCAGATGAGCGCGCGCACGGCGATTTTGATCCCCACTTCTGGTTCGACATGGAGCGGATGGCGCTTGTCGCTGAGCTAGTCGGTTCAGAGCTCGCCACTGCGACCGGGGTGAGCGACTACGAGGACTGTGGAGTGAGCGTGGCGACTGAGATTCGCAGCGCCGAGGCCGACGTGATTGCCGCGTTGCAGGCCGTTCCCGAGGAGTCGAGGATTCTCGTCACCGATCATGATGCTTTTGGCTACTTCGCCGATCGCTATGACTTTCATGTCGCGGGAGTGGTCATTCCTGGCGGTTCAACCCTGGCCGACCCGAGTTCTCGAGAACTGGCTGAGTTGGTAGAGGTCATTGAAAGAGAAAATGTTCCCGCAATCTTTGCCAACACGGCCACCTCTTCTGACGTGGTCACGTCCTTGGCCGCTGAAATCGGCCGCGACATCCACGTGGTGGCCTTGTTTGTGGGAAGCCTGGGTGGACCTGGCAGCGGAGCAGAGGACTACACCTCGATGATGGTGCTGAACGCTTCGTTGATTGCCGATGCACTGACAGACTAAGCCTGTGGAATGGTGGCTAGCTCCCTTTGAACTCGGCTTTCAGCAGAGAGCCCTGTGGGGAGGAATCCTTGCCGCTCTGATGGCCTCCACCGTTGGCACCTGGCTGGTGCTTCGGGGGATGAGTTTCTTCGGGGATGCCTTTGTTCACGGAATCATCCCTGGTATCGCCGCAGCGGTGGTCCTCGATGTCAACCCCTTTATTGGCGCTGCTGTGGCGGCACTGATCATGGTGGTCGCCATTGAACTCGTCCAACGCAAAACAGTGCTCGGCGAGGACACCTCGATTGGCCTGCTGTTTGTGGGCATGCTGGCACTCGGTGTTGTCATCATTTCCCAACTCGACTCTTACTCCGGAAGCTTGACCAGCATTCTCTTCGGAGATGCCCTCGGTGTGACGTGGAGTGGAATCTATAGCCAGCTTGTGCTGCTGGCTATTGTTCTCATTGCTGTTGTGGTGCTCTATCGCCCTCTCTTGGCGTTAAGCCTCAACAAAGAGAAGGCTGAACTACTGGGAATGCGCCCAGGGTTCACCCATGCGGCATTGCTTGCGCTCATCGCACTGGCGGTGATTGGCAGTTATCAATCGGTGGGAACTCTCTTGGTGTTTGGCCTGCTGGTGGGACCGCCCGCGGTTGCAAGCCTGCTATCGCGCAGTGTGGTTCAGATGATGGTGGTGGCAGCTGTTGTTGGGGTGATCTCGGTGTGGTTAGGGCTCACGATTAGCTATCACTTTGGCACGGCAGCCTCAGCCACCATGGCTTTAGTGCCGATTGTGCTGTTCTTCGCACTCCTCGGTCTTAAGAACGCAACCCGCTCGCTCGCGAGAGCAGAGGCGCAATGAGCGACATCGTGGTCGGATCTGGCGTGGAAATTCGGCGCGAGGGTAAGGAAGTCCTTGCCGCGTCCAATTTCACGATTCCCGAGGCAAAAATTACCGCCATTATTGGCCCCAACGGAAGCGGTAAGTCGACCGTCCTGCACGCGATCGCTGGGCTCCTTGGCCTCCACGCGGGGTCGTTGAGCGTCTTGGGAAACACACCCGTTCACTCACGGGCCCACGTTGCTTACGTACTCCAACACATGAACGTGAACCACGGCATCCCGATGACCGTGAAAGACGTGGTGTCGATGGGCCGCTACCCGTTGCGCGGGTTTGTCGGGAAGTTTGGCCCCGCAGACCGCCAGGCGGTTAGCTCGGCCATGGAGCTACTGCGCATTGACGATCTGGCCGAGCGTCAAGTATTTCGGTTGTCGGGGGGACAGCGACAGCGGGTTTTTGTTGCACAAGCCCTCGCTCAGGAGCACAGTGTCCTTCTGATGGACGAGCCCCTGACCGGGCTAGATATCAATTCGGCGCAGACCATCGACGACATCATTCACGCTGAGCCGGCTCGGGGATGCTCCGTCGTGTTCACCACGCACGACCTCGAAGAGGCTAAAGCTGCCGACCATGTCCTCCTGATGAGCGGTCACGTGGTCGCCAGCGGTCCACCGGAGGAGGTCCTGACCCCGGCCAATCTCGCGAAGGCGTATGGTCTCGGCCTTCTTCACCCTGAGAACATTGCCGACGCAGGCATTATTGATGATGGACACAACCCGCATCACACACACGAGGGCGAGAATTAGCGCATGAAGAGAAACACCAAGCAGCGTGAGGAAGTCTGGCGGGCGCTCGAGCGCAACCCGGGCTTCGTCAGCGCCCAAGAACTGCACCAGGCACTGCGCGAGCTCGGTTCGACTATTGGGCTGGCCACTGTCTACCGAACTTTGAATGCGCTTGCCGACGAGGGAAATGTTGATGCGCTCACCCGGGAGGGGGAAAACCTCTATCGCGCGTGTTCACCCGGCCACCATCACCACATCATCTGCAGAGAATGTGGGCTCACCAAAGAAATAGAGGCGTCAGCGGTTGAATCCTGGGCTAAAGCGGTGGCCGCTGAGCACGGATACTCAGATCTCCAGCACATCGTCGATATCTTTGGCACCTGCGGTGCGTGCCAGCCCCGGGTTGCCTAAGCGCCCCTAACCGCGTACAGTTGGGCTTTGGTTAAGTGGCGTGCTGCTTTTCTCTGTGCGCACATCGGTCCCTGTCTCGCCTGAAGGGCGCGGATGGTTGCGTGCCGACAAGTGACCTTGGGTAGAGCAACAGCTCTACGGTAGCCATTACAGGAGGAACCATGGCAGCAGTCTGCCAAGTGACCGGAGCCGTACCTGGTTTCGGGCACAACATTTCACACTCGCACCGTCGCACCAAGCGCCGGTTCGACCCGAACATCCAAAAGAAGACGTATTACGTGCCTTCCTTGAAGCGCAACGTGACCCTGACTCTGTCTGTCAAAGGCATCAAGACTATTGACGCCCGTGGCATTGAGTCCGTCGTGAGTGAGCTGCTTGCTCGTGGGGAGAAGATCTAATGGCGAAGGCACAGGACATTCGGCCCATCATCAAGATGCGCTCCACCGCGGGGACCGGGTACACCTACGTCACCCGTAAGAACCGTCGTAACGACCCTGACCGTCTGGTCTTGAAGAAGTACGACCCCGTTGTGCGCAAGCACGTTGAATTCCGCGAGGAGCGATAAGTCATGGCAAAGAAAAGCAAGATTGCTCGCAACGAGCAGCGCAAGGTCATTGTTGAGCGCTACGCCGAAAAGCGTCTCGCGCTCAAAAAGGCCCTCGTGGACCCCAGTGGCACCGATGAATCCCGTGACGCAGCACGCCTGGGGCTTCAGAAGTTGCCACGCAACGCTTCTCCGGTCCGTGTTCGTGGGCGCGATTCCATCGATGGTCGCCCCCGCGGCTTCCTCAGCAAATATGGCGTTTCTCGTGTGAGATTCCGCGATATGGCACACCGAGGCGAATTACCGGGCATTACGAAGTCCAGCTGGTAGTTTTTTCGTGGCTCGGGATTGATTCTGAGCCGAGCCGAAACACTACAAATCAAGTCCGAGGAGGACAACTATGAATCGCTCTGAACTTGTTGCAGCAGTTGCTCAGCACACTGGCCACAGCCAGGCAGCCGTTAATGGTGTCGTTGACGCCATCTTCGCCGTGGTGTCCAAAGAAGTTGCCAAGGGCAACAAGGTCACCATTCCCGGTTGGGTTTCCTTCGAGCGCACTCACCGTGCCGCTCGTGCGGGCCGTAACCCCCAGACCGGTGCGACGATTCAGATCGCCGCATCCAAGAGCGTCAAGGTCTCTGCTGGTAGCAAGCTGAAGGCTTCTGTCAAGTAGTCACCTGAACTATCGATATCGGGGGCAGCCTTAGGGTTGCCCCCGATTCGTTTTTCCAGGCTGAGGAATCTGGAGCTCGCCTAAGCTTTGGTCGTGAAGACTCGCGTGCCGATCGCCCTCGCAGGAGCCTCTGCTCTGCTCGTTCTTGGCGGCGGGCTCGCGCTATTCGTAGGACTCGTCGTCGGAGGCGGCGCAGAGCCTCTCATTCTGGTCGACCCCGGTGAGGCTGTGAGATACGGCCTCCCCATTGCGAAGGGACTGGTGAACTTCGGGGCAGCGTTAGCCATCGGGAGCTTGCTGGTGGCGGCCTTTGCGCTGAGTGCCACAACACCGGCTTTCGACACCGCACTGCTTGTTGCTGCCGTGGGCGGTGCTCTCTGGACGGTGTCGGCTGGTGTGACCGGGTTCGTGACCTTTCTTGCGGTCTATCTGGAGCCAATATCACCAAGCAAAGAGTTTGGTGATGTGTTGTGGTTGTTTATGACCGAAACTGACGTGGGGCTGGCCTGGCTGATTACGACCGGGATGGCAGCGACGGTGAGCGTAATGGCGCTCATGGTCCGCTCTTACGCGCTGGTGGCGCTCACCGGTGTCATTGCGGTTTTCGCGCTGTGGCCTCTGGCAGAGCAGGGGCACGCTGCGGGTTCTGCTAATCACGGTCTCGCTGTCAGCTCCTCCTTCGTACATGCTGTTTTTGCTGCTTTTTGGATTGGTGGACTTGTGACGATGGCGGTGATTGTGTGGGCTCAGCGCCCGGCCGCTAAGGAATTTGCTACGATCCTTGCTCGCTATTCAACAATTGCGCTCGTCAGCTTCATCGCTGTCGCCGCGTCTGGTGTCGCGAACGCGGTTCTTCGGATCGGGTCATGTGAGGGCCTCCTCTCCGGTTACGGGGTCTTGGTTCTCGCCAAGGTGGTTGCTCTCACGGTTCTGGGGCTGTTTGGGGTGTCTTACCGTCGCTCACTGCTGGGCAAGTTGAGTGCTTCCCGTGCAACAACAGCTGTGATGGCGAGGGTCATGGGCGCTGAACTTGCCGTGATGGGTGTTGCCTCGGGATTAGCAGCTGCGCTGGCTCGGACTCAAACTCCGGTTCCCGAGATCACGACGGATCAGGTCACGCAGGCCACCCCTGCCGAAATTCTGACCGGGGAGGCGCTTCCGCCGGAGTTTATGTGGGGGCACGTCGTTACCCAGTGGCGCGTTGAGCTTATATGGGCGCTGATTGTTGCTTTTGGCATCTTCTTCTACGTTGCAGGCCACATCCGTTTGGCACGACGAGGAGACCACTGGCCGATTGCGAGGACTGTCTCGTGGGTTGCGGGGATGGTCCTATTGGCCATCGCGACGCAGTCGGGACTGGCGTTCTATGGTGTCTATCTCTTCAGCGTTCACATGATGGGGCACATGATCCTGAGCATGGCGGTTCCACTGCTGCTGGTGCTCTCAGCCCCGGTTACGCTGGCGTCGCGGGCGATTGTCGCCCGCAAAGACGGCTCACGCGGTGCCCGAGAGTGGATTCTTGGCCTGGTTCATTCCCGCTATCTCGCCGTCCTCGGTCATCCTGTGGTTGCAGCATCGATTTTTGCCCTGTCACTGATTGTTTTCTATTACTCACCGCTCTTTGAGTGGGCGGTGGAAGAGCACGTGGGACACCAGTGGATGATTCTGCACTTCGTTTTTTCTGGCTATCTCTTCGCGCAAGCGCTTGTGGGAGTTGACCCTTCCCCTCACAACCCTCCCTACCCACTGCGGCTCATCATCGTCTTCGCCACTATGGCGTTCCACGCATTCTTTGGGCTGAGCCTCATCTATGGCACTGGACTACTTGCCCCCGAGTGGTATGGCGCGATGGGTCGGGAATGGGGGTTGAGCCCACTGGCGGATCAGCAACGAGGGGGCGAGGTGGCATGGAGTCTCGGGGAGATTCCCACACTTGTTTTGGCCATCGTGGTGACGTATTCGTGGTCCAAGAGCGATGACCGTAAAAACAAGCGTCGGGATCGACAAGCCGATCGTGATGGCGACCAAGAGCTCCAGGCGTATAACGCGATGTTGAGCGCCAGGCACGCTGCTGATGCGAGGGCTAATAGAGGTTGAGCACCGGTTCGTCTAGAGCTGTCCCTCTGACCACACCGAGAACTGTGAAGGGAACAAGCTCGGTGACCTCTTCGAGGCTGCCATCGAACAGCGATTGCACTTGGATTGTTACCTCAGCAACGCCACTGTTGCCAACGAGCGACCAGGTGGCTCGGTCTACACCAAGCTCAAGAGACACGTCTGGGTAGTCGAGAACCGTCCACTGTGGTGCACCGACCACCCGGTCGGCGATGGTCACACCGAAGGGGCACCCAACGGGTTGGAGAACATCTTGAGCAACACAGCCGTTCAAGAAGTCTTCAACCGCTGCTGTAGTTCTCTCCACCAGCTGCGTTGTGGGCTCGAGGGGCACCCGAAGTTGAACCCGCTCGCCCACCTCCCTCAGCGTGGCGAACGTTTCAGGGGCGGCGAGCCATTCGGTCTCCAGCGATGCCCCGTAAACACCGGGGACAAACACGGAGGTCTGGGCGGGAACGCCCAGGCGACTCACCAGTAGTTGGCGCCCGTTAACATCTACGCGGTCGTCGCCTGGCACGATTAGCTCCAATCGACCGAGCGGTGGCCGGTCGAAAGCCCACGTTCTAAAGAACAAAAGCACGGGCTCTCTGGCCTGTACGACGAAGAAGGTGCTCTCGGGTTGACCGCCGAGAAGATACTCCGTTTGGACCAGAATGTCGCCGCTTTGCAGAGTCGCCGAGCCGAGGATGCGCGCATCCTGGAGCTCACCCTCGAGGGGCACGATGGCGGGAACCTCTGGCATGCCGGCATGTCTGGCTGCGACCTCGTAGTCGCCGGACTCCAGCGCACGAAGGTAGCTGGCGACGTGTCCTGCTGGGGAATACACCGTCAGGTTAAGTGCCAGCACGCTTCCCAGCCAGAGTGCGACAATTGCTAGGGCAATAAGCCCGAATCTCCGCACAATCGGCCACATAGATGCAATCCTAGGTGGGTTGCTTGGGCCAGAGCCTGAGTTGGCCACAGAGCAAGGATGATAGTGAGCGACCTGGTTTCCCTGAATCCCCAGCAACGGGAGATTTTGCAGGGCATGGAAGACACCCTGGATCATCTCTTCATCACGGGTCGTGCTGGGACAGGCAAAACAACGCTGCTCCACGAGTTTGTGGCGACCACGGCCAAGAGGGTGGCAGTGTGTGCTCCCACGGGTGTTGCCGCGTTGGCCATTGGTGGCCAAACCATTCACTCACTCCTGCGTTTGCCACTGGGAATCATTGGCGATAGAGAATTGGGTTTTATTCCCAAGGAATCTCTGGCCGTTTTGGCCAACCTTGATGCCTTGGTGATCGATGAAGTATCCATGGTCTCTGCGGATGTCGTGGATGCCATCGATCGTCGCCTTCGCCAGGCGAAGCGACGGCGTAACAGCCCCTTTGGTGGAATCCAGATGATCATGTTTGGCGATCCGTATCAGCTCTCCCCAGTGGTCTCGGGGCAGGCTGAGAAGGCCTACTTTCTCGATCATTACCAATCCTCGTGGTTCTTTGACGCCAAGGTCTGGTTGAACACCGAGATGACTACGTTCGAGCTCGACACAATCCATCGCCAGGCTGATGCGGAATTTCGCGCTGTGCTCAATGCGCTTCGCGAAGGTCGGATGGACCCAGAGATGGGCCGGATGCTCAACGAACGCGGAATGCGTGAGCCAGATGACCCTGAATTGATTACGTTGACCACCACCAACGCCTCTGTTACCAGAATCAACAGCATTGCTCTGGAGCGCCTCGAGGGCAAGGCCAAAATCGCTCACGCAGACATCGAGGGTGACTTCGGTTCCACCTCTGCCTACCCGGCTGATGAGCAACTCGTCCTGAAACCGGGTGCGCGGGTGATGTTTCTTCGAAACGACACTGCTGGGCCCGATGAGCCCAGGTTTGTCAACGGCACCATCGGCACGGTCACAAAAATCACCGACACCGTGGGCGTTGATATTGACGGCGAGGGCGTGTTGGTCGAGCCGGTGACGTGGGAAAAGATTCGTTACGAGTATTCGCCGGCAACGAAGACCATCAGCCACGACGTGGTCGCCGAGTTCACTCAGTTTCCGCTGCGACTGGCATGGGCGGTCACCATTCACAAGGCTCAAGGCAAAACCCTTGACGCTGCGGTTATCGACCTGGGCCAGCGGGCCTTTGCTCCCGGCCAGACATATGTGGCCTTTAGCCGATTGACGAGCCTCGATGGTCTGTATTTGAAGAGGCCCTTGAGCCCTTCGGACATCATTGTTGACCAGGATGTGTTGCGGTTTATGTCTAATCCCCGTGGCACGAATCGGCTGATTTAGCCCTCACCAGCAGACGCCAGGGGTGCTTGGCTGATATAACTCTAGGCATGCGCAAATTCGTGGGTCTCACCAGGTATTCGGTTTTTGTCCCTGCCCTTGCAGCAATGCTCGGTGCCATCCTGCTCCTTGCTCAGGGTTCGATCGAGGTGGTGGTGGCGGTCTTTGATGCCATCGTCAAGCAGACGCCCCTCAAGGACACCATCGTCCAGGTGTTGACCGCCGTTGACGCAATCCTGCTGGGAACAGTCCTCCTGGTCATTGGCTATGGCCTCTATGAACTTTTCGTGGACAGCGATATTGAATTGCCCAAGTGGCTCCAGGTTCGGGATTTGGACGATCTGAAGTCCAAACTCATCGGTGTCGTCGTTGCGATTATTGCGGTGATTTTTGTTGGTGTCTTGGTGGATGTAAACCGAGCCACCGATGTGTTTTCCTATGGCGTGGGCTCGGGCGCGCTGGTGGTGGGTCTCGCCTTCTTTGCCTACGCCACCAAGAAAGACTCAGCGGCAAAGCCCACTCTTACCAGGCGTTCAGTGCCGAAGGCATAGAACGTCGGTGTGGAGCGAGTGACGGGAATCGAACCCGCGCTATCAGCTTGGGAAGCTGAAGTTCTGCCATTGAACTACACTCGCGAGGCCAGTCTCTGGACCGACCGGGTCCAGCGACCTAATTCTACTAGTCTGGTTGGGTGTTGCTCTCAGATCGCGATATTCGCTCCGAGTTGAGTTCCGGACGAGTGGGATTAGACCCGCTCGATCTGGGAATGGTCCAACCCTCCAGCGTCGATGTCAGGCTGGATCGTTTCTTCCGGCTCTTCGACAACCACAAGTATCAGCACATCGATCCCGCTGTGGATCAGCCAGATTTGACTCGGCTGGTCGAGGTGGATGCGATGGAGTCTTTTGTTTTGCACCCGGGTGAGTTTGTCTTGGGCGCGACCTATGAAGCGGTCACGCTTCCCGACGATATTGCCGCTCGTCTCGAGGGAAAGAGTTCGTTGGGTCGCCTGGGTTTACTCACCCACTCCACGGCAGGATTCATCGACCCCGGGTTTTCAGGTCACGTCACCCTAGAGCTCAGCAACGTTGCGACCCTTCCGATCACGTTGTGGCCGGGGATGAAAATTGGTCAGTTGTGTTTCTTTAGGCTGAGCTCACCAGCCGAGCACCCCTACGGGTCAGATAAATACGGCAGTCGCTATCAGGGCCAAAGGGGTCCTACGGCATCCCGGTCGTTCCAGAATTTTCACCGCACCGACGTATCAAAGCCATAGTTCGGGCCCCACTGCTCTATTTGGTCCACAAGCCAGGGACTAAAGACAAAGGGTGTCTGGGTCACAGCGCTGACTAGGGAGTCCGGTTTCACCCACTGCCACTCGCAGACTTCGGCTGCTTCGGGGCGCGGTTCACTGCGAGCCTCGGCTACAAAGACCGGGCATATCTCGTTCTCCACGATGCCAGAAGCATCCACTGCCCGGTATCGGAAATCAGGGAGGACCTCGGTGATGGAGCCAAGTTCCATCCCCAACTCATCCTTGGCTCGGCGCCGGATGGTGTCCTCCATGGATTCGCCGGGGCCGGGGTGCCCGCAGACAGAGTTTGTCCAGACCCCAGGCCAGGTTTTCTTCTCGAGGGCTCGCCGAGTGATAAGAACATCCCCGGTCGCACTAAAAATGTGACACGAGAAAGCGAGATGAAGGGGGGTGTCGGTGGTGTGAACCTCGGATTTTTCCGCCGTCCCCACAGGGGAGCCCTTCTCGTCGAGAAGGATGACAAGTTCGGAGGTTTTCATAGTGTTATCGCGATACTCTGCAGTGGTGAAGGTCGTGGGTGGCGGGGCGTTTGCCCGCATAATCAGCCTAGCCACATACCGGAGGGGGAGGGGGACCAACCATGGCGGTTGAGCTTGATACCCGCATCGATTTATATACCCGGGTTGCGCAAGAAACCTCCGCGGGAGTCATTCGTCGCTACTCGACGTCCTTTGGTTTAGCGTCGCGACTTCTTGACCTGGCTGCTCGAGTACACATCGGTAATCTCTATGCGCTGGTTCGGCTCGCCGATGAAATTGTGGACGGAGTTGCCGACGAGGCTGGCCTGTCGAAAAAGACCGCGGGGACCATGCTCGATGCCCTCGAAGCAGACACTGAACAGGCCCTCACGACCGGCTACAGCACGAACCTCATCGTCCACGCCTTTGCTCACTCTGCGAGGCAGGTGGGCGTGGGCACAGACCTCACCAGGCCTTTCTTTCATTCGATGCGCATGGACTTGACCGAAACCACTCACACGCCAGAGAGCTTTGCTGACTACGTCTATGGCTCAGCCGAAGTTGTCGGATTGATGTGTTTGCAGGCGTTCTTAGAGGGCAGGTCCGTCTCCGCCGGGGACAAGAAGACCATGGTCACTGGAGCACGCGCCCTCGGTGCCGCGTTCCAGAAGGTCAACTTTCTGCGGGATTTGGGAGCTGATGTTCAAGCGCTCGGGCGCACCTACTTTCCAGGCGTTGACGCGCAGGCCCTCACGGAGCAGACCAAGCACGCTCTTCTCGATGACATAGATCGTGACCTTGCGCAGTCTGCTCGGGCATTACCGCTGCTGCCGGCAAACGCTCGTCGTGCGGTGGCACTAGCCCATGCTCTTTTTCAGGCACTATCCGAGAAGATTAGAACAACGCCCGCGACGACACTGCAAACAACGCGCATCAGTGTCTCTGGCGGCCATAAAGCTGTGCTTGCCACCCGAGTTCTTCTTGGCTGGGTGCCAGGAGTCCCCAAGTCTGTGCGAAAGGAAATGAATGTCTAAGTCTGTGGTCGTTGTTGGAGGCGGCATTGGTGGCATGGCTACCGCTGGCCTCTTGGCTAAGGACGGCTACTCGGTCACCCTGGTTGAGGCGATGCCACGATTGGGCGGGCGTGCTGGGCTGTGGGAGAAGGATGGGTTCCGCTTCGACACGGGACCCTCCTGGTATTTGATGCCCGAAGTTTTTGACCACTGGTATCGCTTGATGGGGACCACGGCGGATGCCCACCTGAAGCTCACCAAATTAGATCCCGGTTACCGGGTGTATTTCGAGCCCGAGGGCGCAGCCTCGGCTGAGTACGTCGATGTGCGGGCAACGCGCGAGGACAACCTCGCTCTACTCGAGTCGATGGAGCCAGGATCCAAGAAGGCGATGGAGAAGTATCTGGACTCCGCGAAGGACACCTATCGAATCGCCAAGGAGTACTTCCTTTACACGTCGTTCCAGGATTTGAGGCCACTCTTCGTCCCCGAGGTGCTCAAGCGCATGGGGACCCTGGTGCGCCTGCTCACTACGCCGATTATGACCTTCGCCAAGAAGTTCACGAAGAGCCCGCGCATTCAGCAATTACTCGGCTATCCAGCCGTATTCCTTGGCTCAAGCCCCTTTATCGCACCGAGCATGTTCCACCTGATGAGCCATCTGGACATGGAAGATGGCGTTTTGTATGCCGAGGGCGGGTTTGTTCGGGTTATGGACTCCATGCGCGAGGTCATTGAGGACGCCGGAGTCACCGTGTTGACTAACGCGCCCGTGCGCAGAATTTGCACCAAGCGAGGTGGAGGACAGAAGGCTCGGGCAACCGGGGTCGAATACGTCGACCAGGCCGGGACTACCCACTTCGTGGGTGCCGACTTGGTGGTCTCCACCACGGATCTCCACCACAGCGAAACCAAGCTTCTGCCTGCAGAGCTCCAGACCTACCCGCAAGCCTGGTGGGACAAGAAGCTCGCTGGACCGAGTGCCGTTTTGCTCTACTTGGGCGTCAAAGGTGAAGTCCCGGAGCTTCTCCACCACAGCCTGTTCTTTACCAGGGACTGGGATGACAACTTCTCGAGGATCTTCTCAATCCCCCCAACGATTCCAGACCCCGCATCGCTCTATGTCTGCAAGCCAAGCGCCACCGACTCCTCGGTCGCGCCGAAGGGCCACACCAATCTCTTCGTGTTGGTCCCGATGCCGGCCGATATCTCGATGGGACGAGGCGGAATCAACCGTTCGGGCGATGCGTTGATTGAGGAGATTGCAGATCGCGCCATTGCTCAGATTTCCCGCTGGAGTGGAGCCCACGATCTTGCTGATCGCATCGTGTTGCGCCGCAGTGTCGGTCCGGCAGACTTTGCCGGTGATCTGAACGCGTGGAAGGGCACGGCGCTCGGACCAGCACACACGCTCATGCAGAGCGCTCTGTTTAGAGCAGGAAACGTCAGCAAGAAAGTCGATGGCCTCTACTACGCGGGCAGCTCGACCATTCCAGGGATTGGTCTGCCAATGTGTCTCATTAGCGCCGAAGTACTGCTCAAGCGGGTGCGAGGAGATGTCTCCACCACTCCCCTGCCCGAGCCTTTGGTGCCCATCGGCTAAGGGAATGTAATGTCCCTGGTGTATCTCCTCGCCCTGCTGGGTGCGATTCTCGGGACAGCACTGCTGGATTGGCGACACAAGCTGGCACTCTGCGGTGGCGCGCCCGGCAGGACGCTCATCATCATTGGCGTGGGCGTGGGATTCTTCCTCCTCTGGGATGTGGTCGGCATCGCCGAGGGTGTTTTTTTTAGGGGCTCGGGGCCCTGGATGACGGGTCTCCTGCTGGGACCGGAACTTCCTCTCGAGGAGCTCTTCTTTCTGATTCTGCTGTGTTACGCCACGCTGATTGCCTATCTGCTCGCGGCAGCGGCGCTGGGTCGGAGGAACCAGAGATGACCTACTGGTTGATCAACGTTCCTTTCCTGGCCGCGGCAGGCGTGGTCCTTGCTGCCGCGATTGCCACGCGCAGAGCACCAGGTGCGCCAGCGCTCCTGATCGCGGCTGGCGTCATGGTGCTGATGACGGCGATTTTTGACAACGCGATTATTGGATTTGGCCTCGTCGATTACGACGAGGCGCTGATTAGTGGGGTGCGGATTGGCTTTGCACCGGTAGAAGATTTTGCCTATACCGTGGCGGCACTGCTGATAATCCCGGCGCTGTGGCACCTCATGGCGGCTCCAGCCAGAAAAACCGGCCCATGAAGACGGCTGGGCTCATCCTCTGGAGTTCCAGACCACTGAGCTGGATCAACACCGCGTTTCCTTTTGGGCTCGCCTACTACCTCACAACCGAGCAGGTCGATAGTAACCTCATCATCGGCTGTGTGTTCTTCCTCATCCCCTACAACTTGCTGATGTATGGGATCAACGACGTTTTCGACTACGAGTCCGACATTCGAAACCCGCGCAAGGGCGGAGTAGAGGGAGCGCTGCTTCCGCCGGAGCTCCACCGGGCCACCCTGCTTGCGAGCGTCATTCTTCCCCTGCCCTTCCTTATCCCGCTGGTGTGGTCGGGATCTGCGGCGGCCACCGGCGTGCTCGCCCTGGCCCTGTTCTTTGTTGTTGCGTATTCAGCAAAGGGTTTTCGGTTCAAGGAAATCCCCTTCCTGGACTCCGTGACCTCGAGCGCCCACTTTGTCATGCCAGCGCTCTATGGACTTGTTCTGGCGGGCGCGTCGGTCTCGAGCGTCACCGTGACGGTCTTGGTGGCCTTTTTTCTGTGGGGGATGGCCTCTCACGCTTTTGGGGCCGTCCAAGACGTTGTTGCGGATCGGCAGGCGGGTGTTGCCTCAATCGCCACCGTCATTGGAGCGAGGGGAACGGTTCGCTGTGCACTCGTGCTTTATGCCCTCGCCGGAGCGGTGTTGCTGGCCACTGCGTGGCCGCTTCCCCTGATCGCTCCGGTTGTAATTCTCTATATCGTAGCGATCGCGCCCTGGTGGTCGGTGAGTGATGCTGAGGCAGGCAGCGCAAATAAGGGATGGCGATGGTTCCTGCTCCTCAACTTCGTCACGGGAGCAGTAGTGGTGCTGGTGGTGTTTGAGTGGTGGCGAGTGGCGGCTTAGCGGGGCGAGCGAGCCGGCGCCTTGACGAATAGCAGCATCACTCCGCCGACCAGCAGCACCAGAGCGATTCCTAGAAGCCCATAGATGGCCTGATTGCCTGCGAGTTGGATAAACGCTGCCCACAGCAGGGATGCCATCCAACCGGCAGCGCGGCCGGTTGTTGCATACAGGCCAAAAACTTCGCCTTCACGGCCAGCAGGGGTGACCCGTGCCAGAAACGAGCGAGAGGCCGCCTGGGCTGGTCCGACGAAAGCCGCGAGAATGAGTCCCACCGCCCAAAACATCGGGGTTCCAAGGTCTACTAATACGAACACCGCAGTGGTGCAGGCAACGAGGCCAAAGACCGCGACCAGAATGACGTTCTTTGGCCCAAACCGGTCGTCAAGCCGGCCCGCAATAATCGTCGAGATTCCCGCAACAACATTGAGGGCAATTCCGAAAATCACCAGGTCTGTAAAGCCAAAGCCAAACACAATGCTGGCAATCACCGCGCCGAAGACGAAGACAGCCGACAGGCCGTCTCGGTAGACGGCGCTTGCGAGGAGGAACCAGAAGGTGGGACGTGCTTCCTTGTAGAGGCGCTTGACGCTGCGTCCCAGTTCGATGTAACTGCCCCACAGACCGAGTTTCTCCCCAACCTGGCGGGTCTTTGGTTCTGGAACGCTGACAAAAATGGGGATGACGAAAATAACGGTCCAGATAGTGCACCCGAGTGCAACCAGCTGAAAGGTGAGAGCTGAATCCCCTTGGAGCACACCGCTCAGGATCAGCCCCACCACAGTAGCGAGGGCGATGATGCCCCCCAGGTAGCCAAAGCCCCAGCCCAAACCGGAGACTTTCCCCACGGTCTTGGAGTTTGACACCGAGACCAGCAAAGCGTTGTAGTTGACACCTGCGATCTCGTTGAAAACGCTCCCAATGGCGATGAGGCCGACGCCTACCCAGAACCATTCTTGGCCGGGTTGGACGAAGGACAATCCAAGCTGGGTCAGCACGAGCAATCCGGTAAAAATCATCAATTGCAGCTTTTGCCTCTGGGTCCTATCTGCTTGTTGCCCGAGCACTGGTGCTAGGAAAGCAATAAGAAGGCCCGCAACGGTGATTCCGGCTCCGAGGTTTGCGGCAAGTTGACCGAGGGCGACTTCTTCCCCCGCCGTTCCCACGACATCGGGATCAAGAAAGAAGGTGCTGGTCAAGAAGCTTGGCACCCAAACGAAGGTAATGAGCACGGTATTGAAGGGCTGGGTCGCCCAGTCCCAAAAAGCCCACGCGTAAACGCGCTTTCGGGGAATTTTCTTGTCGTCGTTGTGAGCAAGTCCCACTACGGGCAGAGCATCGAGATTGCCGTCATTGGCCATAGAAAGAACCGTAGCCTTTTTTGTGAAACTGTGGGTAACGCACCGGGAAGATTTCGGAAAATAAATATTTGAGTCGACACGACTCAGATATTTCATCAAAAACTTGACAAGAAGCGACTCATGTTTGAGAATAGAGTTCTGCTGGCGTGAGACCAGCACCCTGATACAACACGAAGGAGCAGGCCACATGGCACGCGCAGTAGGAATTGACCTAGGAACCACCAACTCGGTGGTGTCCGTTCTCGAGGGTGGAGAACCCACAGTTATCGCTAACGCGGAGGGATTTCGCACCACACCCTCTGTCGTCGCCTACACCAAAGACGGAGAGGTGCTCGTTGGTGAGACCGCGAAGCGCCAGGCCGTCACCAACGTCGATCGCACAATTTCCTCGGTCAAGCGCCACATGGGCACCGACTGGAAGCAAGAGATTGATGACAAGAAGTACACGCCGCAGGAAATCTCAGCGCGCATTCTTGCCAAACTGAAGCGCGACGCGGAGGCATACCTCGGCGAGACCGTCACCGACGCGGTGATCACTGTTCCCGCCTACTTCAATGACGCTGAGCGTCAAGCGACCAAGGATGCTGGTGAAATTGCGGGACTCAATGTCTTGCGCATCATCAACGAACCCACCGCCGCAGCACTGGCGTACGGCCTGGACAAGGGGAAAGAGGACGAGCTCATTTTGGTCTTCGACCTTGGTGGTGGAACCTTTGACGTCAGCTTGCTCGAGGTGGGCAAGGACGACGAGTTCTCGACCATCCAGGTTCGCTCCACCGCCGGTGACAACCGGCTCGGTGGCGACGACTGGGATGCTCGCATCGTCGACTACCTTGCTACTCGCTTCAAGGAGACCACCGGTGTCGATGTCACGAACGACAAGATTGCAAAGCAGCGTCTCAAGGAGGCTGCTGAGCAGGCCAAGAAGGAGCTCTCCAGCTCGACGAGCACGCAGGTTCAGCTCCCCTACCTGTCTCTGACAGACAGCGGACCGGCAAACCTGGATGAGACCTTGACCAGAGCGAAGTTCGAAGAGCTCACCAAGGACCTTCTCGAGCGGACTAAGAAGCCTTTCAACGACGTGATCAAAGAGGCCGGAGTCAAGCTCTCCGACATTTCCCACGTCGTCCTGGTCGGCGGTTCGACTCGTATGCCCGCAGTCACGACCTTGGTGACCGAGCTCACCGGTGGTCAGGAGCCCAATAAGGGTGTCAACCCCGATGAGGTGGTCGCCGTTGGTGCCGCACTGCAGGCTGGTGTGCTGATGGGAGAGCGCAAAGACGTTCTGCTCATCGACGTGACGCCCCTGAGCCTCGGCATTGAGACCAAGGGCGGCATCATGACCAAGCTGATTGAGCGCAACACTGCGATTCCGACCAAGCGAAGCGAAACCTTCACCACCGCGGATGACAATCAACCCTCTGTCTCTATCCAGGTCTTCCAGGGTGAACGCGAGTTCACGAAGGACAACAAGGCCCTGGGAACCTTTGAGCTCACCGGAATTGCGCCTGCCCCTCGCGGGGTTCCCCAGGTTGAGGTGACCTTTGATATCGACGCCAATGGCATCGTTCACGTGTCTGCTAAGGACAAGGGAACGGGCAAAAAGCAGTCGATGACGATCACCGGTGGTTCTTCTTTGCCTAAGGAAGATATCGAGCGGATGATTCGTGAGGCGGAAGAGAACGCTGCCGATGACAAGAAGCGCCGCGAGACCGCTGAGGAGCGCAACAGCGCTGAACAGCTCGCCTACTCGGTGGAGAAGATTCTGAAGGAGAACGACGAGAAGCTGCCAGACGACGTCAAGTCCGAAGTGCAGGCTGATGTCGATGCACTCAAGTCAGCCCTGGCTGGCGACGACGAGGCCGCGCTCAAGAAGGCTGTGGAAACCCTCAGCCAAAGCCAAACCAAGCTGGGTGAGGCCCTCTATCAGGCCACCCCCGAGGGAGAGGCTGCTCCTGAGGCCGAGGCTGAAGGCAACGACGAAGACATCGTCGATGCCGAGGTCGTGGACGACGACGCCGAGCCCAAGAAGTAGGACGCATGTCTGAGAAGAAAGCACCGAGTCCTGACGAAGAGTCAGAGCCACTGATTACGGACAAGCGTCGAATCGACCCAGAAACAGGCGATGTCCGCGCGGGTGTGGACGATTCCGCAGTGGCCGAAGGCCTGAGCGCGGATGACCTCGAGATTCTTGACGATGCCGCAGCAGATCTGGTCGCGGAATACCGCGACCGGGCTGCTCGAGCAGAGGCCGAACTCCAGAACTTTCGCACCAGGGTCGAACGGGACCGCCAAGCAAACAGGGACGCTGTGATCGCAGAAGTTGTGCGTTCACTTCTGCCTGCCCTGGATGACCTCGATCGCGCAGATGGACACGGCGACCTTGCGGGGACACCCCTGGAGCTCGTGGCACAGAAGTTGCGGTCTGGTTTTGATCGCTACGGTGTCAGTTCCGTTGGCACGGTGGGCGAAGCGTTCGACCCGGCAATCCACGAAGCAATGGTCAGAATTCCCAACCCGGAGGCCACCTCCGACACGGTCGCAGAGGTCATCGAGGGTGGTTACACCCTGGGCGATCGCCTCATTCGGCCGGCGAAAGTGGCTGTCCAGGTTCCTGCGGACGAGTAAGCGAGGGGGTGAGCTAGGTGGCAAGCCAAGACTGGTTAGAGAAAGACTTCTATGCAATTCTCGGGGTGTCTAAGGACGTCTCGGAGGATGAGCTGAAAAAAACCTACCGCTCGCTAGCGCGCAAGCATCACCCCGACTCGAACCAGGGAGATGCTGCAGCAGAAGCTCGGTTCAAAGAAATATCCGAGGCCTACTCGGTGCTCTCTGACGCAACGCAGCGCTCGGAATACGACCAAATTCGTGCCATGGCATCTGGCGGACCGCGTTTCACCGCCGGGGGTTCCCAGGGTGGATTTGACGACGTTTTTGGCGGCATGTTTGGTGAGGGCGCAGCCCGTGGTGGTCGAAACGCTGATTTTGGTGACCTCTTTTCTGGCCTTTTTGGTGCCGGCGGTGGATTCCAGGGATATCGCCAGCCGACCAAAGGTCGCGATGTTGTTTCTCGGGTCACCCTTGATTTGAAGACCGCTGTGTCAGGTACTGATGTCACGCTGGAGGGTCCTTCGGGCAACACCATCAAGGCCCGTATCCCTGCTGGCGTCAAGGATGGCCAAAAGGTTCGCCTGCGAGGCAAGGGACACCCGAGCCCCGATGGCGGTCGTCCCGGCGACGCCATCATCACGGTGGGCGTTCCGAAGCACCCTATTTTTGGTCGCGACGGCGACAATCTGCGCGTTGTCGTTCCCGTGACATTCCTAGAGGCCACACTCGGTGCCACTATCGAGGTTCCGACGATCGAGGGAGACGTCGTGAAGGTCAAGGTTTCCCCGGGAACTCCCAGTGGCCAGATTCTGAGGGTCAAGGGCCGTGGGGTTCGAGGCGGTTCTGCGCTCGGTGACCTCTTGGCGGAGCTCGCCGTGGCTGTCCCGTCTCACCTCTCAGGTGCAGCAAAGGGTCACCTAGAAAAGCTTTTTGGCGCGCTTCCGGACGAGAATCCCCGTGATGACCTCATCAAGAGGGCGAAGAGCTAGTTATGGATGAGTTGACGCCACTGTTTTCGATTGCCGCAGCGGCTGAGCTCGCCGGCATGCACCCCCAAACCCTGCGCCAGTATGACCGCCTGGGCTTGGTGAGCCCCACCCGCACGGCTGGTCAGACCAGGCGTTATTCAATGAAGGATGTCGTTCACCTCCGGGAGATTTCCCGCTTGAGCGCTGAGGGTTTGAATCTCGAGGGCATCAGACGAATCTTAGAACTCGAGAGCCAGGTCGAGTATCTCCAGAAGCGGGTCAGAGACTTGGAGGGCACCCTCGCCGATGAAATGCTCGCACGCTCTGGCAGGCGAGTCTTTGCCGCCGGTTCAGAAGGCGACGTTGTTCCGCTGAGGGCAGGGCAAAGGCTCAAGAGATCCAACCAAGTTGTGCTCTGGAATCCGTTGCGCTGGGCTCTGCCACCAGCCCAGGAATCGCAGAGATAGGGGGTTATTCCATGCCACAGTCATCCGATGGAAAGGGCCAGAAGAGCGCACTGGAGCTCTATGGTCTCAATCTCACCGATATTGCCCGCGAGGGAAAACTGGACCCCGTGATTGGACGTGACCAAGAAATCCGTCGCGTGTCGCAGGTGTTGACCAGGCGGACCAAGAACAATCCTGTCCTCATCGGTGAACCAGGTGTTGGCAAGACCGCCGTCGTCGAGGGATTGGCTCAGCGCATCGTCGCTGGCGATGTCGCTGATTCCCTCAAGGGAAAGCAGTTGATTTCTCTCGATATGGCGGCAATCGTTGCGGGTGCTAAATACAGGGGTGAGTTTGAAGAGCGCTTGAAGGCGGTTCTCAAAGAAATCAACGACGCCGAGGGCGAGATTATCACCTTCGTCGACGAGCTTCACACCCTGATGGGCGCCGGTGGCGGAGAGGGATCCGTTGCTGCGGCCAATATGCTCAAGCCCATGCTTGCCCGAGGTGAGTTGCGCCTCATTGGCGCAACCACCCTCAACGAGTATCGAGAGTTCATTGAGAAAGACGCCGCCTTGGAGCGCCGTTTCCAGCAGGTTTTTGTGGGCGAGCCGAGTGTTGAAGACACAGTGGCAATTCTGCGTGGTCTGAAAGAGCGCTACGAGGCGCACCACAAAGTGGTGATTGCCGATAGTGCTCTTGTGGCGGCTGCCACCCTGTCTAACCGCTACATCACCTCGCGTCAGTTGCCGGATAAGGCCATTGACCTGGTCGATGAGGCTGCCAGTCGCCTCAAGATGGAAATCGAGTCGTCGCCGGTGGAAATCGACGAACTCCGTCGTCTGGTTGACCGGATGCGCATTGAGGAATTGGCGCTCAAGAAAGAGAAAGACACTGCCTCGAAGGAGCGTCTCGCCAAGTTGCGCGAAGACCTTGCCCAGAAAGAAACGGAACTCTCCACGCTTCAGGCCAAGTGGGCCACCGAGAAAGCCTCGCTCCAGGACGTTGGTGAGTTGAAAACCCAGCTCAACGACGCTCGTATTGACCTCGACCGCGCCATGCGTGAAGGCCGTTATGAGGACGCGTCCAAGCTCAACTACGAAGTCATTCCAGGGATCGAAACCGCGATCTCCACCGCAGAAAACGGTGAGCCCTCTGGAGACCGGATGGTCAACGACCAGGTCACGGATGAGGACATTGCCGCCGTCGTGGCAGCGTGGACGGGTATTCCGGTGGACAAGCTGACCCAGGGTGAAACTGAGCGACTGCTGCACTTGGAGACCGAGCTTGCCAAGCGCCTGGTTGGCCAGAAGGATGCGGTTCGGGCAGTCAGTGAAGCCGTTCGTCGGTCCCGAGCGGGCCTCAGTGATCCCGGCCGACCAACAGGCTCCTTCTTGTTCCTGGGCCCGACCGGCGTGGGAAAGACTGAGTTGGCCAAGGCGCTTGCCGATTATCTCTTTGATGACGAGAAGGCCTTGGTGCGCATTGATATGAGCGAATACGGCGAGAAGTTCGCCGTATCGCGGTTGATCGGCGCCCCTCCCGGCTATGTCGGCTATGAGCAGGGCGGCCAACTCACTGAAGCCGTGCGCCGCAGGCCCTATTCGGTGATTCTCTTGGACGAGGTGGAGAAAGCTCACCCCGAAGTTTTTGACTTATTGCTTCAGGTTCTCGACGATGGCCGACTGACGGACGGACAAGGCCGGACTGTCGATTTTAGGAACACGATTGTGGTTCTCACCTCTAATCTCGGTTCACAGTTTCTGGTGGACGAGGGGCTGTCCTGGCCTGACAAGGTCGCGGCTGTGAACGCTGAGGTGAGGAGTGCATTCAAGCCGGAGTTTGTCAACCGGCTTGATGACATTGTGGTGTTCTCGATACTCTCGAGTGAGGACCTGGGTCAGATTGTCGAAATCACCGTGGATCGCTTGTCGACGAGGCTCAGCGAGCGACGACTTGACCTTGCGGTGACCCCTGCCGCCAGGCTCTGGCTAGCCGACAAGGGATTTGATTCTCTCTATGGGGCGCGCCCGTTGCGCCGACTGATGCAAAAAGAAATAGATGATCGCCTGGCAAAGGCTTTGCTATCGGGGGAAATTCACGACGGTGACACCGTTCGTGTTGACTTGGCTAGCGATGCTTCTGGCTTGACTGTCGAACCCTTCAGTGTGGAATAAATCACCGCTCTACAGCGTTATCTCACGTAATCCAATGACTCTAAGGAACCGATGACTGGGAACACCCCAACGAAGACTTTCCCCATCCACGACGCTCTGGAGGCCAGGCGTAGCCCGCGGGCCTACTCTGCAAAGGCAGAGCTCACCCCGGAGCAGGTGGGGCCACTGTTTGAGGCGGCTCGTTGGGCGGCAAGTTCGGGCAATTCCCAACCGTGGTCGTTTGTCGTGGGATTCCGGGGCGATGAGGTCTTTTCCACGATTCTCGGGACTCTTGCCTCCGGCAACGCGCTCTGGGCTGAACACGCGAGCGCCCTGGTCGCCAACATTGCTAGGACCCACACTGAGGAGGGCAAAGCCCTCTTTCACGCCTGGTATGACGTGGGCCAGGCCGTTGCTCACTTGAGCGTTCAGGCCACCGTCGAGGGAATTCTGGTCCACCAGATGGCCGGATTCGATGCGGAGGCCTTGGGCGTTGCCCTTGGCCTGGATGACCACCACCGTGTGGTGACGGTCATGACCCTTGGTCTGCAGGGAGACGTGTCTGACTTGCCAGAGAATCTGCAGGAGCGAGAGAGGGCGCCTCGCGTTCGCCGACCGCTTGGCCAGAGCGTGTCAGGAAGCGCCAACTACGCCTGAAGCTCAGCGGTGATGGTGTCAACAAAGCGCGAGATGTCGTCTTCGGTGGTGTCGAAGGAACACATCCACCTGACCTCGCCTTTGGCTCGATCCCAGTCATAGAAGCGGAATTTTTCGCGAATCCTGTCTGCAACAGCATTGTCGAGCAGCGCAAATACGGCGTTTGCCTGGGTCGGCGCGCTAAAGCCGAGCCCTGACAGTGCTCCCGAGGCCAGACGCTGTTCCAGTGCGGCCCGCAAGGTCGAGGCCATTGCGTTGGCGTGACGGGCGGAGCGCAAACCTAGGTCGTCTCTGAACAGTGTGAGAATTTGGGCACTGGTAAAGCGCATCTTGCTGGCCAACTGCATGCTGAGTTTGCGCAGATAGATAAGACCCTCGACTGCGTCGGGGTTTGGAACAACAATTGCCTCAGCACCCAGCAGACCATTCTTGGTGCCACCAAGGCTCACCACATCGATTCCCAGGTCTGCCGTGAAAGCCCGGAAGGGTAGATTCAGGCTCGCCGCCGCATTCCAGAGGCGCGCTCCGTCCATGTGGACGAGCATCCCCTTGGCGTGAGCAAAGGAGGTGATGGCCCGAATCTCGTCTGGTGTATAGACGGTGCCGAGTTCGCTGCTCTGGGTTATCGACACCACCAGTGGCTGAGCACGATGTTCGTCGCCGAAGCCGAAGGCTTCGGTCGCAATCAACTCGGGAGTCAGTTTCCCGTCGGGAACAGGGACCGGGAAGAGCTTGAGTCCACTGACACGTTCAGGCGCCCCACCTTCGTCGGTGTGAATATGGGCGAGGGAGCTGCAGATCACTGCTCCCCAGCGCGGCATCATGGCTGTCAGAGCAACGACGTTGGCGCCGGTTCCATTGAATACGGGGAAGACCTCCGCCTTGGCACCAAAATGCTCCCGGATGGTCTCGCTCAGTGCAGCGGTGTAGTCGTCTTCTCCATAGGACACCTGGTGGCCTTGGTTGGCCTCCTCGAGGGCAACCAACACCTCCGGGTGAACACCGGAATAGTTATCGCTGGCAAAACCGCGCCAGTCAGGGTTATGAAGTCTCACCAGACCATCATGACACTGAGGCGACTAGATTCCACTGGTTCCGGTAATTCCCGCGGTCTGTTCAATAGTCGGCCCTAGCTTTTTGGCCAGCGCCTCATAGAACATGGACAGCGGGAACTCGTCATCCATGACCTGGTCGGTAATGTCTCCCGGTGTCCCCTCAAGCGGGAGGGCCTTAGCCAGGAAGCGAGAGGCTGGGTGGGGTGCCAACACGTCACTGATTAGTTCGTGAGCTGCAATCCAGTGCACGATTTTTGGACGGTCGATGGAGGCCCAGTAGAGGTCATTGATTCGATCGGAGAGTTCCACGACGGTGTCGGGCATCGCTTCCCAGTCGATAGTGAGCTTGGTATCCCTCCAGTGCAGGACGTGGTGCTGGTGCATCCAGGCAAACAGCAATTGCCCGGCAACGCTGTCGTAGTTGCGCACTCTGCCACCGGTGAGGGGGAAACGGAAGATTCGGTCAAACACGACTGCGAACTGCACGAGTTCGGCGTGGGTGCGGGTTTTTTCGTCTGTCTGTGGGTTGCGCACCAGTGTGACTGCTTCCCGGAACGCGGTGAGATCACACCTCAGCTCTTCGAGCCCATAAAGGTAGAAAGGCATCCGCTGCTTGATCATGAAGGGGTCAAAGGGCAGGTCGCCTCTCATGTGGGTGCGGTCGTGAATCAGATCCCACATCACAAATGTTTCCTCGGTGAGCTTCTGATTCTCAAGAAGACGCTTCGCGTTGGCTGGAAGCTCGAGGTGGGTGATGTCAATCGCGTGCTTCACGACTTTCCTGAACCGGGCGGCTTCGCGGTCAGCGAAGATGGCACCCCATGTGAACGCGGGCAAAGCTGGCGCGGTTCCCTCGGGGGCACTCGCTGGCACCCGGGGAGTGACCGCCACTGACTCCGGGAACAGCACCGCAGAGTTCGTGTCATATCCAGCGGTGAAGTCGATGAACCGTAACGGGATAAACATCGGGTTCCCGTAGGAACCACTCTCGAGGTTCGAGACGAAGTCTGGCCAGATGGTCTCACACAGCACCGCTTCGACGAAGCGGTTGGTGGAGCCGTTTTGGGTATACATCGGGAACACCACGACGTGGACGGTGCCATCCATGCGGGTGGCTTCGGGGTGGAACGCAGTGAGAGAGTCATAGAAGTCGGGGAGGGCAAAGCCACCGTCGGCCCAGGCGGTGCAGTCAGCAGTCAGCGCTTCGAGGTAGGCAGAATCGTGGGGCACATGGGGCGCGAGCGCAGAGACAGCCTGCACCAGTGCTGTGACAGCGGTGGTCGCAGCGTGGTAGCCAGACGCGTCTGGGATACTGCCGTCTTTGATCTGCATGCTCCGCAGAAGTGCGCAGGACTCCTTGATGGTCCGCCACTCGGCCGAATCACGAATATCCTGAGCACTCCACGGGCGGGTCGACGTCGTCGTCTTCACAGTGGCCTCCTTGATACACCATCAGCGTTTCGCCCAGTGTAAGCGGGGGTCTGCGTGCGCATGGGTGCGTTGTACACAATCCACGCGCGAATGTGACCGTTGCTGCGCAAAAATATTGCGTGACGCGGCCTAGAACACCATAGGGCGGTCGTCATCGTCGATTGTGAGCTCAACGACGACCGGAACGTGATCACTGGGGCTTTCCCCGCGCCTGGTGTCCCGGAGAATTTCTGCCCCAGAGAGCAGTTCCACACACTCGGGAGAGCCAAAAACAAAGTCAATCCGAAGGCCGTGATTCTTCGGAAACTTTCCTCCGGTGTAGTCCCAAAAGGTGAACCCTTCAGGAACACTAGGACGCACCAGATCCGTGAGTCCGGCTGTGGTGAGAAACGCCTCCAGAGCGCTTCGTTCTGCTGGCGAGGTGTGGGTTGTCCCAGGCCCCAGGAACGCCGGGTCTCCCACGTCAGCAGGCAGTGGCGCGATGTTGAAATCTCCCATTACGGCCAAAGGCAAAGCATCGGGGTGTGCCCGGTAGGAATTCCACGCTGAACCCAGGGCATCGAGCCATGAGAGTTTGTAGGAAAAGTGAGGGTCATCGAGTGCCCGGCCGTTTGGCACATACACGCTGCACAGCCGAATTCCCTCGACGGTGACCGACAGAGCTCTGGCCTCCTGGGCAGCCGGCTCATCGGTGCTCTTGGTGAACCCCGGCATGCCAGCAAAGCCCATCTCCGGATCAGCAAGAGGTAACCGCGAGGCGAAGCCCACCCCGTTCCACTGGTTCAGCCCGTGGTGCACAATCTCGTACCCAGCTGCCTCAAAATCCTCGTAGGGGAACTGGTCGTCGCGGCACTTAGTTTCTTGCATCGCCAGGACATCGATGTCGTGCGCGTGCAAAGCCTCGATGACGCTGTGCTTGCGTGTCCGAATCGAGTTGACGTTCCAGGTGGCAATCCTCACCACTCCAGCCTAAAGCGACTCAGTAGACTAAACACATGGCAAGCGCGCGGGACGAGCTCATTGGTTTTATCTCCAGGGAAGCCGTTCACCACGGAGACTTCACCCTGACCAGTGGCAAAAAAGCCAGCTTCTACATCGATTTACGTCAAGTCAGCCTGGACCATCGCGTCGCGCCACTCATTGGCGATGTGATGCTGGAGATGCTCGCAGAGTTTGAGCCGATTGACATCATTGGCGGCCTCACGATGGGCGCAGACCCCATTGCCAGTGCAATCATGCACCGCGGAATTCTTGCCGGGAAAACCTACGACGCCTGCGTTGTGCGCAAGGAGCCTAAAGACCACGGTCGTGGTCGCCAGGTTGAAGGCCCCGATGTGAAGGGGAAACGGGTGGTCGTTGTTGAAGACACTTCGACCACGGGCGGCTCGCCCCTGGCTGCAGCACGGGCACTGGAACACGCAGGCGCTGAAGTGGTTGCGGTGTGTGTGGTCGTGGATCGAAGGACCGGGGCCGACCAGGTAATCGAAGATGCGGGTTATCCCTACCGCGCGGCGATCAGCCTTGACGACCTGGGTCTCTAAGTGACAACCGAGGAACCCCAGGAGGCGCTGCGGCCGAGAAAGCGTCTGACGTCCACGGCTACCGGTCAAAGCATCTTTATTGGGCTGTGGATTCTTGGCACTCTCGTCATTGTTACGGTTCTTGCCGGGGCCTTTCTTCTTGGGCAGTCATTCTCGAGGGATTCTGCAGAAGACAGCGAGATTGTCCTGGAAGAGGTTGACGTTCCCGCAGTGGAATTCCCCACACTCCACGGGGTGCCTATTGAGCCCGGGCAATGGCCATGGGATGAACTTCGGGGTGGCGAGTGCATTTCTGGTTTCGCGGGTGCTTTTGCCGAGGAGTTCACGGTGGTGGTCTGCGATGTTCCACACGATGCTCAACTGATCACCGCAGTGCTGCTATCGCGCCGCGCTGAGGAACCCTTCCCGGGCCATGATGACGTCGTGCAAGTCGCGCGTGAAACCTGCGAGGTCACAGACCGTATCGATTACACCCTCGCCACGCAGTACGACGACTTGATCGTCGACTACTCCTACCCAGCGAGCGAGGAGCAGTGGGCAAAGGGGGAGCGGGGCGTCTACTGTTTTGTCCTCCGGTCATCCGGGGGCACCCTCCAGGGCGACCTCGTTGACTAAAGGTAGGGCGCAAGCCTTGTCGTCATGATGGCGTGAGCGTCCGGGAGGGCGTCAATGGCAACAAACCGCCTGCCCAACTCGGCGGCGGCGTGAGCGGTAGTGCCACTACCGGAAAACGGGTCTAGTACCCAATCTCCCGGGTTGCTCGAGGCCTGAATAATCCGACGCAGAATCCCCAGTGGTTTCTGCGTCGCATATCCCGTCTTTTCTTGTCCGGTGGGGCTGACAATCGTGTGCCACCAGACGTCGGTGGGCAACTTGCCGCGCGCTGCCTTCTCGGCGCCAACCAAGCCAGGAGCCATATAGGGCTCACGGTCGATGGCCTCGGAATTAAAGACGTAGTTCTGCGGATCTTTCACATAGACGAGAATCGTGTCGTGTTTGGTGGGCCACCGTTTCTTGGTTTTTCCGCCGTAGTCATAGGCCCAGATGATTTCGTTGAGGAAATTCTCTCGGCCAAAGATCATGTCGAGGGCAACCTTCGCGTAGTGCACCTCGTGCCAGTCCAGATGGAGATAGAGGCTTCCCTGCTTCGAGAGCACTCGCCAGGTTTCCTCGAGCCGTGGCGCTAGGAACGCCCAATAATCAGCAAAGCTGTCGTCGTAGCTGAGGAGTTTCTCGAGCGTGAGGTCATAGAGCCGCCCTCCAAATCCGCTGCGGGCGCCATGTGCCCCGGATCGTGCCGAGGTCGTTTTGCGCACCTGAGTTCGACCGGTATTAAAGGGCGGATCTAGATACGCGAGCGCGATGGACTCATCCGGAATGGCTGCAAGATGCTCAAGATTGTCGCCCTGGAGAAGAAGATTGGGGCCATCGGGATCCCAGGCGAGCGAAGGCATGCCCACAGGCTAGCGCCTGGTCCCTAGGCTAGAGCTCGTGACTGGCGAAGAGAACCATCCGGAAAAGTCCACCCACGGGGTGGGCGCGTGGGTAGGACCTCTCCCCAAGGATCCGCGCTTCGATCAGGAGCTTCTCGCCACCGGAGACTCTCGCAACGTTGTCGACAAATATCGCTACTGGACTATGGAGGCGATTGTTGCCGACCTGGACACTAAACGACACAGCTTCCACGTCGCCATTGAGAACTGGCAACACGACCTCAATATCGGATCGATTGTCCGCACAGCCAATGCCTTTCTCGCCGACACGGTCCACATCGTGGGGCGAAAGCGATGGAATCGTCGCGGTGCAATGGTGACTGACCGCTACCAGCACGTCGTCCACCACGAGACAGTCGAGGCTTTGGTTGCCTTTGCCAAAGAGCACCGTCTTCCGATTGTTGCCATCGACAATCTTCCCAATTCCCAAGCGATTGAGAAGATTGTGCTTCCAAAGAACTGCATTCTCTTGTTCGGGCAGGAGGGCCCTGGTCTCTCACCAGAAGCCCTAGCGGCAGCATCGGTGGCGGTTGAAATCACTCAGTTTGGATCGACGCGGTCGCTCAATGCGAGTGCTGCTGCAGCGATTGTGATGCATCAGTGGGTGGTGCATCACGCCGTGCTACACACGGCTTGAGCGCGATGGCATCCCGCGGGTTTCGAGCTCTGTCGACAATGCTCACGCCATTCATCGAGAGGGAATCAGCCACCCCAGAGAGAGTGAGCTGGTGATTATCGGCGACCACTACGCGCAATTCGGACACCACAGAAGTATCCCGTGTTCTGGGGGTTGGCGTCCAGGCGAGGCCTGGCGTGAGGGCTTGGAATCGGTAGACTGTGGGAGTAAGGGTGGCTTAACAAAGGAATCCTGATGCCCGCCGTTGTGATTGTCGGAGCCCAGTGGGGCGATGAGGGTAAAGGTAAAGCTACTGACCTCATCTCTGACCGCATCGACTACGTCGTCAAGTTCAACGGTGGCAATAACGCGGGCCACACTGTTGTTATCGGCACCGAGAAGTACGCCCTGCACCTGCTTCCCTCCGGGATTCTGACGCCAGGTGTTGTGCCGGTCATCTCGAACGGTGTCGTGATTGACCCCGAGGTTTTGATGGAAGAGCTTGACGCATTGGAAGCCCGGGGTATTGATGTCTCCGGCCTGGTGATTAGCTCTCACGCTCACCTGATCACGCAGTATCACCGGACTTTGGACAAGGTGACCGAGCGCTTCCTCGGCAAGCGTCAGATTGGGACCACCGGGCGCGGCATTGGCCCGACCTATGCGGACAAGATCAACCGTGTCGGTATTCGCGTGCAAGACATTTTTGACGAGGGAATCCTTCGCCAGAAAGTGGAGGGTGCCCTCCACCAGAAGAACCACTTGTTGGTCAAGGTGTATAACCGCCGAGCCATTGAGGTGGACGAGGTCGTGGACGAGTTGCTGTCTTACCGGGATCGTCTGCGCCCTATGGTCCAGGACACGGCACTTCTGCTTCACACGGCACTGGAGAACAACAAAACGGTTCTCTTTGAGGGTGGCCAAGCAACGATGCTTGATGTCGACCACGGGACATACCCGTTTGTGACGTCATCGAGCGCGACCGCGGGTGGTGCCGCGACGGGGTCCGGAATTGCACCCTGGCGCCTATCAACAGTGATCGGGATTGTGAAGGCATACACCACCCGGGTTGGCTCGGGCCCCTTCCCCAGTGAGCTTGAGGATGAGTTTGGCGAGTTCCTTCGCGAGAAGGGCCACGAGTATGGCACCACCACCGGTCGGCCCCGCCGGACCGGGTGGTATGACGCCCCTATCGCCCGCTACTCCGCTCGAATTAACGGGGTGACCGACTTCGTTCTCACCAAGCTTGACGTGTTGACCGGTCTCGACAAGATTCCGGTGTGTGTGGCCTATGACGTTGATGGCACGCGTATCGATGAGGTCCCCTGGTCTCAGTCTGATTTCCACCACGCGAGCCCGATTTATGAGTATTTCCCCGGCTGGAGTGAGGACCTGACCGGAATTCGTGAGTTTGACGATCTGCCACAAGCCGCCAAGGATTACGTCCTCGCCCTCGAAGCCATGAGTGGTGCCCGAATTTCTGCCATTGGTGTTGGCCCGTCACGCGACGCCATCGTCACTCGCCACGCACTTCTGGACTAGTCATGAGCGGGCTTGGCTCGGTAGGGTCGCTCTATGACCGCTGAGTTTTCCACTGAGATTCCCGCTGAGCTCTCGTCGTTGCGCAAAAGCATCGACAATATCGATGCAGCGCTCGTGCACTTGTTGGCCGAGCGTTTCAAGACGACTCAGCAGGTGGGCCGATTGAAGGCCCGCTCCGGCATGCCACCCTCAGACCCTGTGCGTGAAGCGGCACAGCTGAAGCGACTTCGCACGCTGGCCACTGAAGCTGACCTAGACCCGGCTTTCGCCGAGAAATTCCTGAGCTTCATTCTCGCTGAGGTGATTCAGCACCACGAAGAGCTAGCCGCCAGCGAGGGGTAGTTCTCGGTAGAGGTCCTTGGCGACGCCGATGAGTCGCTCGATGAGAGCTTCGTCACGATTGACGACGACGAACTTTGGGCCAGGCCACGCAGGAACCATTTCCCCCGCCTGTGTGGTGCGGAGCATCCACCCAAAGACACAACTGGTCGCGCCTGTCACATGGAGCTGCCACTGCACCTGGCGCTGGTAGTGACCGGGCACCGCCCTCCACTCGCCCCAGTCGCGACCGGTCGTCTTCACTTCAGCAATGAGATCGTGGCCGGGCGATAGGCCATCGGGGGTGGCCATTTGCCAACGATTTTCAGCATCGTCCTTGGCAATGAGCCAATCGTTGGGCTCCAGGTCGAACTGGGTGGAAAGTTTCTCCATCAAGGCGGACTCTTGTTCCCGGCCAAAGCGCATGTAGTCGTTATCGGCAATGGGGGTCGGATTCCTCAGAGAATCCATGACTTCTCTGAACCCCGCAGGGGTAACTGCCTTGGCTACCGCGGTCGCGGTCACACCGGTCGCTCTAACTTCCAGCCATCTCTTGTAATCGGACGAGGGGACCAGGAAGCGCGAGGGTTCAATCATGACGCCCTAACGCTACCGTGGCCCACTGACGGGTGCCGGCTCCTCACCGCGGCTAGCGCGGTTGATAGCCGACGACCGGCCCCAACGCTGCGGGGATGGTGCCCCGGCGAACCTTGTCCAACTCGTCCAGGGTAAAACTAAAGAGCTCGGCGATATCGAGAGCGTGTGAGGGTGCCTCGGTCACACCAATCCGAGCCACGGGGACTCCTCGCCCAGCGCAGAGCCCCCGGAACTTCACATCGTCCTCCCGGGCGACCGTGACAACCATGCGTGCCACCGATTCAGAGAAGAGCGCTGCGCGGTTATCGATTCCATAGGATTCCACGACCTCGGAGAGCCAGATTCTGGCGCCCACTCGTCTGCGCAGAACCCCCTCCACCAGGGTGTCAAAAAGCCCACCGGTGGAGACATCGTGTGCACTAGTGACCAGTCCGTCCTTTGCGGCAACAACCATGAGCCCAGCCAAGGCCCGCTCGGCTGCCAAGTTGGGGGTCGGGGGCATTCCACCCAGGTGTCCATGCACGACGTCAGCCCAGATGCTGCCATCGAGCTCGCTGTGGGTTTCTCCCAGGAGGTAGATGTTCTCACCATCGTCTTGCCAACCGCTTGGCAAACGACGATCGACGGTGTCAATCACGCCAAGGACAGCGACGACCGGGGTGGGGTGGATAGGCGTTGTTCCAGTCTGGTTATACAAGCTCACATTGCCACCGGTGACCGGGACTTCAAGCTCGAGACAGGCGTCGGCAAGGCCACGCACTGTCTCAGCGAATTGCCACATCACCTCGGGGTCCTCTGGGCTACCAAAGTTCAAACAGTCACTCACTGCACGGGGTTCTGCCCCTGTGGCAGCGACGTTACGGTAGGCCTCAGACAGGGCGAGTTGAGCCCCCAGATAGGGGTCTAGGTAGCTGTAGCGACCATTCGCATCGGTTGCCAGAGCAACGCCCAGACCGGATCCCTCGTCGACCCGAATCATTCCGGCGTCATCGGGAAAACTCAGTGCCGTGTTTCCCATCACATACCTGTCGTACTGGTTAGTGATCCACTCGGTGTCGGCCAGGTTGGGCGAGCCAAGAACTGCGAGGGCTTCATCGCGCAAAACCTGCGGGGCCACAGAGAGACTAGCCGTGGCGAGGGAGTCAGCTTGGACCCCCTCGAGCCATGACGGGCGGTGGTAGGGGCGCTCATAGACGGGGGAATCAATCGCCACGGTCTTCGGGTCAACATCCACAATCGTTTCACCGCGCCACCGAATAATTAGGCGACCACTGTCGTTGACCTCGCCGAGGACACTCGTTTCCACTTCCCACTTGGCCGTAATTTCCAGAAACTTAGCGAGCTTGTCGGGGGAGACAATCGCCATCATGCGTTCTTGGCTCTCCGACATCAGTATTTCCTCGGCGGTCAGTGAGTTATCCCGCAACAACACGTGATCGAGAACGATGTCCATCCCGCTGTTGCCATGTGCTGCCAATTCCGACGTAGCACAACTGATTCCCGCCGCACCGAGGTCTTGAATCCCTTCAACAACTTTTTCGGAAAAGAGCTCGAGGCAACACTCGATAAGGACCTTCTCAGCGAGGGGGTCCCCAACCTGCACTGCGGGACGCTTGGTGGGGCCACCCTCATCGAAGGTCTCACTGGCAAGGATCGATGCCCCACCGATTCCATCTCCCCCGGTCCTGGCCCCAAAGAGCACAACCTTGTTTCCCGCACCGCTCGCGCTGGCGAGATGGAGATCTTCGTGGCGGAGCACTCCAAGCGCTAGGGCATTCACCAGAGGATTGTTCTGATAAATCGGATCAAACCAGGTTTCCCCACCAATATTGGGAAGTCCCAGGCAGTTGCCATAAAAACTAATCCCGCTCACCACTCCCGTTGCCACGCGGGCAGTGTCGGGGTGAGTGAGCGCCCCGAACCGCAGCGCGTCCATTACCGCCACCGGCCGGGCACCCATCGAGATAATGTCGCGAACAATCCCGCCAACACCGGTGGCCGCACCCTGAAAAGGCTCGATGAAGCTGGGGTGATTGTGGCTTTCGATTTTGAAGGTGACAGCCCAGCCTTCGCCAATGTCGACCACCCCCGCGTTCTCACCCATGCCGACCATCAGGTGCTTGCGCATGGCGTCGTTCACCTTCTGGCCAAACTGGCGAAGGTGGATCTTCGAGGACTTGTAGGAGCAGTGTTCGCTCCACATCACCGAATACATGGCGAGCTCACCGGAGGTGGGCCTGCGGCCCAGCAGGGCCCTGATGTCGTCGTATTCGTTGGTCTTTAAGCCCAGTGCTTCATAGGGCTGTTCGCGCTCGGGGGTGGCGTGTGCGTTGGACACGCTATCCACCACCATTAGCGGTTGCCCCATTCCGTGGGGGAACCCACAAGGAGCAGAACGCTCAAGACAGCGGCCATACCGAGAACAATCACGACAAAAAACCACCCTGGGTGGCGAAGGCCCAAGCGCAGCGTGTAATCCAGGGGGTGTGCATCACGGGGGTCATCAGTTGCATCGAGACGCCAGGCCCCTTGCAGTTTGTTGTGTGCCGCTAACCAGCGTTCAAAGGGCACGGTGGCGTAGGGGGGGATGGCGACAATGACTGCCAGAGCAATGATTCCACAACCCCAACGCTGGTTCATCCCCACCACGACTGCCGTGATGCAGTACGCAATGAAAATGACGCCGTGGCTCAGTCCGGCGACGAAGAAGAGCTGACCGTCATACCCAAACCCATACCGGGCGATCATCGCGATGGTTAAGCCAGTCCAGGTGACCATTTCGGCCGTTGCCATGACTCCATAGAGCGAACCAGGGGTTTTCGTCATGCTGTTACCAACAACCGCAGCACCGAGGTGAAGACTGCAAGCCCGTCAGTTCCCGATTTCATTGCGACCTCGGTGTCTGGCCCAAAACCAGCCTCCACGGCGTGCTCGGGGTGTGGCATGAGTCCAACAATTCGACCCGACTCGTCGCGAAGTCCAGCAATGTCGTGGAGCGAGCCGTTGGGGTTGACATCCAAGTAGCGGAAGGCGACAAGGTTCTCGCCCTCAATTCGCTTGAGCGTCTCGTCATCAGCAATGAAGCCGCCCTCACCGTTTTTGAGGGGAATGATGATCTCCTGGTTTATCCCGTAATCCGCAGTCCAGAGAGTGTCGCATGATTCAACGCGGAGTTTCTGGTCACGGCAGATGAAATCGCCGTGGTCATTGCGAATCAGGCCACCGGGGAGCAGTCCGGCTTCCACAAGGATTTGGAAACCATTGCAGATTCCCAGCACGGGAAGGCCTTTTCGGGCCTCGGAGATAACCTCCGACATGATCGTGGAGTGCGCCGCAATCGCGCCACACCGCAGATAGTCCCCATAGCTGAAGCCACCGGGCAATACCAGGGCGTCAACGCCCTGGAGGTCGGCGTGCTGGTGCCAGAGCGGGACGGGCGTGCCACCTGCTAAGCGAATGGCCCGTTGGGCGTCACGGTCATCGAGCGAACCTGGAAAAGTCACAACTCCGACTCTCATGCCGGAGAGTCCTCCACTCGAATGTCGACAACGTCTTCGATGACCCCGTTGGAGAGGAGCCCCTCTGCGAGGGAGCGTGCCTGCTCCAGGTGAGATTGTGCTGCTGGGCCATCGACGTGAAGC
Source organism: actinobacterium acMicro-4 (assembly GCA_000754445.1). Lineage (GTDB taxonomy): Bacteria > Actinomycetota > Actinomycetes > Actinomycetales > Microbacteriaceae > Pontimonas. Next base: position 91,970 of record JNSD01000013.1, read on the forward strand.
TCAAAGCGCTTGCCGATACGAACTTCGGCAAAGTCATTAACCTTCTGCCGGTGGAGGGCACCAAGAACCGCTTTGCCCGCTGGGTCCAGCAATTCCTTCTTAGGCATGACCTCAACAACGATGATGGCCACGGTGCGCCCCCTTGTAACCGACGAAGTGGGGCCAGTCTATCGGGCAGTGAGTTGGGCCAGGGCGCCACGCTCGAGAGCATCCCGCAAGGCAAAGTGAGCCCAGTCTCGATAACCGTCGGCGCTCGGGTGAAAACCATCCTCGGCAAAAAACGTGTCGTTGTAACCAGAGGGCGGTGGCGACATGAAGGCGAAGGATCGGGCTTCAATAAGCGGTCGGACCGAACGCTCAATCGCCTGAGCGTGCCGATACAAGATGCCCCGAAGAGGTTCGGGAAGCGTGGGGAACAAGTAGAAAGCAGGCAACGAGGAAAACAACATCACGGCGTTCGGGTGGCCTTCTCGAAGAACGTTGATCAGGCGCTCAAACCGAGCAATCGTTGCCCTCAGCGGTTTCAGATTCTTGGCGTCGTTAGTGCCAATGGACACCAGGAGGACATCAGCGGGCTCCTCGAGAGCGGGCGGCAGGAACCGTTGCAGTATGTCCTTCGTGGTCGCACCGCTCTCACCAACGCACCGCCACGAGACACCCCGGGACAGTTCGGCACCCAGAGCAATGGAGAACTGTGCGGTGAGGCCATGCATCGCGTCGGACACTCCAACACCGGCAATGGTCGAATCGCCCAAGCCCAGAACCCTGATCGGTTCTGGGCCGGGAGCAACCCCCGACCATGGTTCTGGAGCCTGGGGCATCCGGGGAATCACCCGCCTCACATACTTGCCCTGCACGAAGAGCAGGGGGGCCAGCGCCACCGCGCTTGGCCACGCGAGTGTGTGGGAAGCCAACACCGGGGGGAAAGGGTTCTGTGTGGAGGGCCCGGTCACGGTGATCCCTCGAATTCCTGACCGGTGAGCCTGAGGTAAAGCTCCAGGTACCTTGCCTTGGTGTGTGCGACAAGTTCGTCTGGCAACCGGGGAGGAGTACCCTCTCCCGACCAGTGTGCACTCAACCAGTTGCGGACAAGCTGTTTATCAAAGCTATCTAAACGGTGTATTCCGCCTTCGGTATATAACTCACCATCCCAGTAGCGGCTGCTGTCGGAGGTCAACACTTCGTCCCCCACAGTAATCTCTACCGTGACTGGATGGACACCAAACTCGAATTTGGTGTCGGCAAGGATGACGCCGCGCTTGTGGGCAATCTCGCTGGCACGTCGATAAATCGACAGGCTCAATTCTTTGAGCCTGTGGGCAGCATCCTCGCCCACTATCCCCACCATCTGGTCGTAGGTGATGTTCTCGTCGTGGTCGCCCAGAGCCGCCTTTGTGGCGGGGGTAAAAAGGATGTCGGGAAGCGGATCACCTTCTCGCAGGCCAGAGGGAAGGCGATGCCCTCCCACGCTCTGGGAGTGGACATACTCCCTCCACCCGCTGCCCGCTAGGTATCCACGAACCACGCATTCCACGGGAAACATCCGCAACGGCGTTACGACCATGGAACGCGATCTCAGTTCAGCCGGGGGAGCGTCGCCGGTGAGGTGGTTTGGCACGTCGGAGAGTTGGGCGAACCACCAGGAGCTCAGAGCGGTGAGTATTTCGCCCTTGCCAGGGATCTCTGGCTCGAGGATGTGGTCGAAGGCGCTGATGCGGTCGCTCGCGACCATCAGCAAGCGATCGGCGTCGCTGCTACTCGATGCCGAGACCGGAATATAGAGTTCGCGAACCTTGCCGGAATAGAGCGGTGTCCAGTCGGCGAGGGTCGTCATGCCGAAACGCCTTGCGCAATATCCCGTCGGTAGAAGGAACCCTCAAGAGTGATTTTCTCCAGAGCCGCGTAGGCGCGCTCGCGAGCTTGGTCGAAATCTTTTCCCGTCGCTACGACGCTCAACACACGGCCACCGGTCGCGAGCAGCTGTGCTCCATCGAAACCAGTACCCGCGTGGGCGACCCGAACGTACTTGTGTGAGGCAAGCGCATCGAGACCATGGATATCTCGACCAGTGTGAGGATTGTCGGGGTAGCCCTCGCTGGCGAGCACCACCGTGACGGCGACATTCCTCGAGAACTTCGGTGGGGCCACCTGTGTCAGGTCACCCTGCGCTGCAGCCAGAAGCAGAGGTGCAAGCGGTGAGGAGAGCCTGGCAAGCACCACTTGGGTCTCCGGGTCCCCAAAACGGGCATTGAACTCGATGACCTTGACACCCTCACTGGTGAGAATCAGACCGCAGTAGAGCAACCCCACGAATGGCATGCCCCTGGATGCCAACTCAGTAATGGTGGGCTCGGCGACATCGCGTTGAATATCGGCGACAAAGTTCTTCGGCAACCACGGCAGTGGTGAGTAGGCGCCCATTCCACCGGTGTTTGGGCCTTCGTTGTTGTCATAAGCCCGTTTGTAGTCTTGGGCCGGCGTGAGCGGCATAACCCTGGTGCCATCGCTCAGGAAGAACAGCGACACCTCGGGGCCAGACAAGAACCCTTCCACTAAGACCGGGCCGTGTTGGAGATAGAACTCGGCGTGCTCGATGGCTGCTTGGCGGTCATCCGTCACCAGGACGCCTTTGCCAGAGGCGAGACCATCGGCCTTGACAACGTAGGGACCCTCAGACTGGTCGAGTGCTTGGATGAGTTCTTCGCTGGTCTCGACGCTCCACGCTTGACCGGTGGGAACCCCGGCACTGGCCATGACGTCCTTCGCAAACGCTTTTGAGCCCTCCAGTGCTGCTGCCTCGCGCTCGGGGCCAAATACCGCAATACCTGCGCTACGCAGCTGGTTGGCAACACCCGCGACCAAGGGTGCCTCCGGGCCGATGATGACCAGGTCAATGTCGCTGGAGGTTGCAAAGTCCGTGACGACGAGAGGGTTGGTTGGATTGAGCGCCACGATGTCGGCATCGGCAGCAATTCCCGCATTACCCGGTGCCGCCAGAATGTCGTGTTTCTCTGGATCGCGACGAAGCGCCTGGATAATGGTGTGCTCACGGGCACCGGATCCCAGGACCAAAATCTTCACGGGCTTACCCTACCGGCGAGAGCTTGCTAGCGTGAGGCCGGTGGGGAAACCAAAGATTCCAGAGTCCGAGGGAATTACTGCCCTTACCCGGTGGACCAGTGGTGCAGCGGAGACCGTTGATGTGGCCTGTGCGGTGCGGTATTGCCTGCAAGTCCTTGCTGGCCTGGCCCCGGGGTCGAGTGTTGAGGTGCGAGTGCCGCCCTACGGTGCCGTGCAGGTTATTGAGGGCCCCCGGCACACCAGGGGAACCCCGCCCGCGGTGGTGGAAATGTCACCTGAAACATGGCTACAGCTGGCAACCGGACGCGTGAGCTTTGCAGATGCGCTCGCGCGGGGCGTGGTTCACGCCTCCGGCGAGCGCTCGAATCTCTCAGAATTTCTGCCCTGCGTCTCGATACCCTAAAGACATGGCGCAGGGTTCGACTCCAGACAAGCACGACGTGCAACTTCGTCGCTCGCCGAAGTTGCAGGCTTTCGTTCTCGTCTTTGGCCTGCTGGGATTCTTTGTCACCGCAATCGTGACTGGCCTCTATCCTTCTGACCCGTCAATCGGATTCGTGGCGCTCTTTGCCTACTTCGCTCTATTTGGTGTGAGCGGATCAATCACCATCGGAGTGATTGTGTGGTTGGTTATCGACATGCGCTCGAAGAAGCGGATGACCGTTGTTCGGATGGAGCGCCAGAGCGATTAGCTGGACTGGTTGTTTTCCACCCAGGCCAGGTATTCCTCAGAGACCGCTCCGGTCACGTAGTCGCCGGTGAAGCAGCTCATGTCTAACTCGGTCACGGCGGATCCCTGGATGATGGCGTCTCGCATGTCCTCGACTTCTTGATAAATCAGGTGGTCTGCACCGATTTCACGAGCGATTTCAGGGATGGTCTTTCCCGCGGCGACCAGTTCACGCTTGCTTGGCATATTGATGCCATAGACGTGGGGAAAGCGCACCGGAGGGGCTGCGGAGGTGAACGTCACTGACTTCGCGCCAGCGTCGCGAGCCATATCGACGATTTCTCTGGAGGTGGTGCCGCGCACGATTGAATCGTCGACAATCAAAACGTTCTTGCCGGCAAATTCACTCGACATGGCGTTGAGTTTCTGGCGGACACTCTTGGTGCGCTGGGCTTGGCCCGGCATGATGAAGGTTCGCCCGATGTATTTGTTCTTATAAAAGCCCTCGCGGTATTCAATGCCGAGCTTTCTTGCGACCTGCATCGCTGCCGGTCGGGCAGAGTCGGGAATGGGCATCACGACGTCGATGGACTCAATCGGCGCGTGCTTGGCAATGGTGTCTGCGAGTTTTTCACCAAGGCGCAAGCGAGCCTCATAGACCGAAATGCCGTTCATCACGGAGTCCGGCCTAGCCAGGTAGACATATTCGAAAGAACACGGAGCAAGGCGCGTGGTAGTCGCACACTGCCTGGACACGAGCGAGCCGTCCCTGCCAATAAATATCGCTTCACCCGGGGCAACGTCCCTGACGATGTCATAGCCGCTTGCTTCGAGAACCAGTGATTCGCTCGCGACAATCCACTCGTCGCCCACCAGACCCGCTTGGCGCTTGCCAAGAATGAGGGGTCGGATGCCAAAAGGATCCCGAAATGCCAGTAAACCCTGGCCCGCAATCAGCGCGATTGCAGCGTAGGAGCCTTCAACTCTGCGGTGAACTGCGGCGATTGCGTCAAAAACGTCGTCCGCGGAGAAGGTGTTCCCGGCGCCCGCGGACTGAAGCTCCGAGGCCAGGACATTGACCAGAAGTTCGGTATCGGAGGTGGTGTTGAGGTGTCGCCGATCTTTGGTCTGAAGCTCGGCGGTCAGCTCCCGAGTGTTGGTGAGGTTGCCGTTATGGACCAGGACAATGCCATACGGGGCGTTGACATAGAAGGGTTGAGCCTCTTGTTCCTTCTTTGCGTTACCCCTGGTGGCATAGCGAACGTGCCCAAGGCCAACAGTGCCAAGCAGGCCTCTCATGTCACGGGTTCGGTAACCCTCGCGAACCTGGCCGTTGGTTTTGTGAAGGTGGAGGGTCTGATCCTCGAGAGTTGCGATTCCCGTGGAATCTTGACCTCTGTGTTGAAGCAGCGCAAGAGCGTCGTAGACCTGCTGGTTGACCGGTGTGGAGGAGACGATGCCGACAATGCCGCACATTGAGGAGGCCTATCTCCTATTCGCAAAACCGACCTAACGCCCCAAGTCTGTCACACCGCCCAGGCATCCCCAGTTATTCCTCCCTCTCCTTGCGGCGTCGCCGCAGGGCCGCGATGAAGCCGCCCGCGGCGAGGCTCATCATCAAGCTCAGACCCAGCCAGGTCCCAGCAAAACGGGGTTCTGGTGGCCCCAGAGCCACCGGCGTCATGAGCGTCCGCGGTTCACGTGGAGCCAGTGGCACCTCAACGGGCTCGCTCGGCACAAAGACTTGCTCCGGAAGTCCGGCGGGTTCCACATCCCTTAACTCCACGACGACAGGGGACTCAGGAAGTACCGGTGCGGCCGAAGGTGCCTCGTCTGATATCGCTCGGGTTACCTGTTCCGGGCTCGGCTGTGTTGGCTCGGGAACCACCGGTTCCCCGGGTGCAGTCTCTGGTAGTGCGGGCTCGTCCTCGACATCAGGAGCCGGCACTGGTTCGGGCACTAGTTCGGGCTCTGTTTCGGGTCCAGGTTCTGGCCCTGGTTCTGGCCCTGGTTCGGGACCTGGTTCAGGCCCCGCTTCTGGTTCTGGTCCTGGTTCGGGTTCTGGTTCTGGTTCCGGTGTGGGATCAACGACAGGCTCGGGCTCGGGCTCCGGTTCGGGATCAACCACAGTTTCTGGTTCTGGCTCGGGTTCCGGTTCTGGTTCTTCGCTGACGACGGGGGCCGGGTTAATGCGCAGTGATCCACTGGAGCGCAAGGGTTGCGAACGCGTGAGGACCCCTGCCGTTGTTGTTGTCGTGAACGCCTCAAAGGTCAGTGGGTAGTCACCAGGGACAACAGCCTCTGTGGCGCTGATGCGCACGGCCATGCCGTTGGCATCGGGGGGAAGGTGTTCCCAACTGACACCCTCTGGTAGTCCCGAGATGGTGAGGCTTCGTTCCTGTCCTGGAGCAAGCGCAGGTGTCGCTGGATCGAGGGGGATGCCGAGCACGCTGGAAGCCAGTGCTTCTAGCTCCCAGGGAGCATCACCGAGACACTCGGTGATGCTGGGCCACAATGTTGCCGGCGCACTGGCGTTGAGTGCGGCGAAGGCGAGAGCGGTGTCGGATGAGCAGGGGTCGTGATCGATGATGCCCAGCGTGATTGAGATGCGCAGCTCTTCGGCATTGGTGCCATACACATAGAGCGTGGGGGCTTGTTCACCCTGGGCCAGGTGTTTGGAATAGATTCCACTTCCCGCCCACTGCAGTGTCCCGGCTGTTGTTGTTGCGCGAAAGACCAGAGTGGGGTGGGTGTTGCTGGCGTCACGGATGATGAGTTGCCCCGGGGCTGGCGAGGAATAGTTGGCCTGGTAGCCAGGTGCCAGGTTCGCGATCCAGTAGAACCGATGAGGGGCCATGGCGTCTTCGTCAAGAGCGAGGAGGTCGATTGTCCAGGCCATCTGGTTGTGCTCGGCTCGGTGGGCAATCGTCGACATGAAACTGTATTCCGGCAGGGGTTGGATGAGCCCGGCCGTGGTCCACGTGGAGAGCCCGCCTGGAGTGATGCTTGATTGCTGCACCGTTCCATAGAAGGGCTCTCGGTGGGCCTGGTCCCACTCCGAGGCCCACTCCATGCCACTCGCTCCGAGTGAGCTAAACGGCGCCATACCCCAGCCCTCTACTCCTGTGAGGTAGTTGCGGGGTGCACCACCGCTGATGATGCCGTTCGCCATCTGGGTTGTGGGCCAGCTGATGCTCGAGGTCCTGATGGCGGTCGCGTTGGCTAGGGCTGGGGGGACGACCGCGGTCGTCAGTGCTGAACCGAGGATCACGATTCCAATCCAGGTGGTCAGGGGGGAAAACTCGCGAGGGGCACTGCTGCGTTGTGGAATCATCCCTCGAGGCTAAAGAGAGCGCTATCTCTGCCGCCGAAGTTATCCCCATGCCAGAATCTGGGCCCCGACTAGACTGTGAGCGTGCCAGAAACCTCGCCCTATGTCCGCAGTGGTGTTGACACGGGCGCCGGTGACCGAGCTGTTGATCTCATGAAAAAGGCCGTGCAGGCTAGCCATTCGTCGAGGGTTTTGGGTGGCCTCGGAGGTTTTGCAGGCCTCTATGACGCCTCGTTTATGACGTCCTTTCAGAAGCCGATTCTTGCAACGTCGACTGATGGCGTCGGAACGAAAGTGGCCATTGCGCAGGCGCTCGATAAGCACGACACCATCGGATACGACCTTGTGGGAATGGTGGTCGATGACATCGTGGTGGTGGGTGCGACGCCGCTGTTCATGACCGACTACATCGCGTGTGGGCAGGTGGTTCCGGAGAGAATTGCCTCGATTGTTGAGGGCATTGCGAAGGCGTGTTCGGACTGTGGGGTTTCTTTGGTGGGCGGCGAGACTGCCGAGCACCCAGGACTCCTGGGCCCTGATGACTACGACGTGGCCGGAGCGGCCACTGGCGTGGTCGAAGCCTCAGATCTTTTAGGTGCCCATCGAGTCGAGCCGGGTGACGTGGTGTTGGCTCTGGCCTCGAGTGGCCTGCACAGCAACGGGTTTTCGCTGGTGCGAAAGATTGTTGCGGACGCTGGCTGGTCGTACTCCGGCCATCGCGATGATTTCTCGCGCGAGTTGGGCTTGGAGCTTCTGGAGCCCACGATGCTCTACACCCGAGCGCTCGTGGCAACGCTCGTCGCCCACCCGGGCGCGATTCACAGCATGAGCCATGTGACCGGCGGGGGCATTGCCCAGAATCTCTCTCGGGTTTTACCCGAGGGCCTTGCCCTCGATGTGGAGCGCTCCACCTGGGCCCCAGCTCCGGTGTTCTGGGTGCTTGCAGAGGCCGGGGGCTTCTCCATCACCGATGTCGAGGACACCTGGAACATGGGAATCGGATTCTGTGTTGTTGTCGCGGCCGCCGAGGCAGACGCGGTGGCCTCGACGCTGACTCAGCACGGGCACACAGCGTGGCGGGTGGGCGAGATTAGGGCAACCGATGGCACGACTCCCGAGGGAGCAATCACCGAGGCGAAGGGAGTGTCCGGGGGAGCCGTCAGGCTAGTGGGGACCTACTTGTCGTCAGATTTTTCATCCAAGTCAGCCCACTTGTCATAGTCGGGTGACTCGTGTTCGGGCGCGCCAGCCAACTCTTTTTGCAGTTGGCTGAGGTCAGTGTCGGGGCTGAAGTATTTGAGCTCCCGGGCAACCTTCGTGTGCTTTGCTTTTTGACGGCCGCGACCCATTCGGTCACTCCTTTGTTGACATCAACCAGGTGAGGAAATTCGCTAGTAAGAAGAGTTATAAATCGTCGCGAGTGTATCACGCAGGCCTTCGCGCACTCTGGCTAATTCACAAGCCACCAGGCCACCGCACTATAGGTTGCAAGGCCTGCGCCCACGCTACCGAGCACATGAGCCAGGCCCAGACCCAGGCGTGATCGAACCGGAGGCCCACCCGGTACGGGAAGAAGATGCACAACCATGGTGGAGAGGGTGGTGAGGCCACCACAGAAGCCGGCAAGGATTGCCGCGGTGGCGAAGGATTCGGGGAGAGCGAAGGCAGCGCCGGCGAGGCCCGAGCCCAGAACATTGACCGCCAGGGTTCCCAGGCGCGCGCTACCCGCGGCTGCACCCCAGGATTGAATGCCAAAGCGTACTAGCGCGCCGAGAGAACCCAGCGCGACGCTGAGCAGTAGCAACTCTGCGCTCATGAGACCCTCCCGGGTGGAGAGAGCTTTCGTCCCCAGGCATAGCCAAGCCACGCCGAGGCGAGTCCCAGAATGACGGTGGCCAGCACGTAGGCAAGGCCAAGGGAGGGCAACCCGAGAGCAACGACGACGACACCCGACATGGTGGTGTAGGAGCCGAGCACACCGATAGTGATTCCCTCGCGAAGAGCACTGGCGATTCCCGGGAGGCCGTGGCCGATGACGAGGCCGAGGCCCAGGGACCCGAGAAGATTGACGGTGAGAGTTGCCAGCTCGTGGCCACCAGGGAGCTCAACCATCGCAAGGTCAGCGCCGATGCGGCCCAGCGTGCCAAGCGCGCCACCGAGCGCAACAGCGACAATCGACCAGATCTTCACAGTCTGAGGGTAGTGCCGACGGCGCTCTCCTAGACTAAGCGGGTGGCTTCACACAAACGTTCCGTACTGCGCCGTGTCCTCTGGGTCCTAGCCGGAATTATTCTCGTGACCGGTGGTTTCGCGGCCTGGTTGGTCGCTCCGATCGTGATGGCGAGTCCCCAGGGGTTCTCTGGCCAAGACCTTGGCGTTCAGGGGTATCCGACCTCGGTTGAGGCAACCGGTGATGATGGTCGAACCAGGACGCTCAGTGCAACGCTCGAGAATGGCGATGATCGCGAACTAGATCGCTTGATTGCCGGAGACCGTATTGTCGTCACGGGCACGGGGTATAACGCGGACTTGGGAATCTATGTCGCGATCTGCGCTGTGCCTCAAGCCCTCAATGAGAAGCCAGGTCCGTGTTTGGGGGGCGTTCCCGCCACAATTCCCGGTGAGCTTGGCGAAGTGGGAGCCATCGAATACGCCCCCTCTAATTGGATTAATGACCAGTGGGCGTGGCGCTTATTCGGCGCCAGAAGCTTTGATGACCGAGGGCAGGGAGCCTTCACTGCGTATATCGAAGTCCCGGGTTTTGGTGACGAGAACGTCGATTGCCGGGAACGAGCGTGTGGTCTCTACACGAGAAATGACCACACGGCACTCGATGATCGCGTGCAGGACGTCTATTTGCCGGTTGATTTCATGGGGTAGTCCGGCACTCGAAACACCATGATGGAGCGTTGCGCGAGAGTGCCGATGCTGAGCGCAAAAATCACCGTTCCCACCCCAAAGCTGCCACCGAGAACCCATCCGATGACGAGCACCGTCACTTCGACCACGGTCCGAACGGCCCACATGGGCCATCCAAACCGGGCATTGAATCCCACCATCAGGCCATCGCGCGGTCCCGGCCCAAAACGGGCGCCAATATAGAGCCCACTGGCGATTCCCATCATGAGCAACCCAGCCGCGAAGAGGAATCCGCGGTGCACCAGCGACGCTGGTGTCTCGATGAGCACCAGTCCCACCTCCATGGCGGGGCCCAAGAGCAGCACGTTCATGATGGTGCCAAACCCTGGCTTCTGCCGCAGTGGTATCCAGATCAGCAAGACAATGACGCCGGTGATCACAATCACCCACCCGATGCCAAAGCCCCATCTGATGTGGATTCCCTCGGCAAAGACCGTCCACGGGTCCACTCCCAGGCCAGAGCGCAACATCATGGCGGCAGCGAAACCAAAGAGAAAGAGGCCTGCGAAGAGTTGCCCCCAACGACGTGTGTAGTAGAGGGCGCGGGGCACCCCCCTACCCTAAACCTCCATCACCTGGTAGCCTCAACCTTGGAACGAGAGTTAGTGCCGCTGTAGGCAGTCCTCGAGGGCCATCGCCTCACAATCGTGAGCGCGGCCGTAATGTGTAGACGAAACAGCCCCGGTCTGGCTAGTGGTGATCTGGGTTGGGCGGGAATGTGACGCCTCTTCTCCTCAAACAATCATCACGAAAGCTAAACCCATGCCTCAGAAAAAGCAGGCGTCTTCGTGGCGCCCCCCAACCAAGCGCACATCCTTCCAGGATGCTAAAAAAGCGCGCCCTCGCCCCGAGGGCTCCAGACCCGAGCGCGGTGAACGCCCCGTTTCTGCTGAGCGTCCAGCGCGTGACGAGCGTCCTTCGCGTCCCGCATCCGGCGGACGTCCGGCTCAGGGTGAGCGTTCCGGGCGCCCAGCACGCACCTACTCGGACCGTCCCGCCACCGGCGAGCGGTCAGCGCGTCCCCAGTATGACCGTCCCGCCTCCGGGGAACGACCCGCTTATGGCGACCGCCCCTCACGCCCCCCGCGTTCCGATTCAGACCGTTCTGGGTCTCATCGTTTTGGGCCAGATCGGCCCAACAGAGACCGGCCCAACAGTGATCGCCCCAAAACTGACCGCCCCGGCTCTGACCGTGCAGGGCGCTATGAGCGTTCCTCCGGCGAGCGACCCGGGCGTCCGGCTCGATCCTTTGATGACCGCCCCCGCCAGTCGGAGCGTTCTTCGCGCCCTGTAATTCCCTCCGTCGTTCACGACGCGCTTGCCGCGATTCAGGTAACAGCTGATTCTGCAGAGGGTTTACAGTTTGGCGACTTGGGTCTTGGTTCACGCATCGTTGACACCATTCGAGAACTGGGCGCCGCGACACCGTTTGCGTTGCAGGCGGCAACCATCCCTGTGGCACTGACTGGTCGGGACGTCCTCGGACGTGGCCGCACCGGGTCCGGCAAGACCATTGCGTTTGCCGCTCCGCTGGTGGAGCGCTTGTTGCAGATGTCGAAAAACGGTGTGAAGCGCGCCATTGGGCGCGCGCCACGTGCTTTGATTCTTGCTCCGACCAGGGAGCTGGCGCTTCAGATCGACCGGACAGTGCAGCCCATTGCCCGCAGCGTTGGCCTGTTCACTACCCAGGTTTATGGTGGTGTTCCTCTTGGCCGTCAGATTGGCGCTCTCGAGCGCGGTGTCGACATTGTCATCGGAACTCCTGGACGCATCGAGGACTTGATTGCCAGGCGCAAGCTTGATGTGTCGCAGGTGATGATCTCTGTGGTGGATGAAGCTGACCACATGAGCGAGCTCGGATTCATTGAACCGTTGCAGCGGATTCTCAGCGCGACGGCCCCAGAGGGCCAGAGGTTGCTGTTCTCTGCCACCTTGGACGCCGGGGTGTCAAACATTGTGCGGGAATTCCTTCGTGACCCCGCGGTGTTTGAAGTTGCTGGTGAAAACCAGGAGTCATCGACTATTGATCACCAGGTCTGGGTTGTTGACCAGCGCGACAAGCGCGACATGGTGATTGAGCTTGCCCGCAAGGGCGGCAAGACGCTCATGTTCGCAAGAACTCGGGCGTTTGCCGAAGAGCTCGCCGACATGGTCGATGACGAGGGTATTCCGGCAGTGAGCCTGCACGGTGATTTGAATCAGGCCCGCCGTCAGCGCAACTTGGACAAGCTCACCTCTGGTCGGGTCAACGTCCTGGTGGCCACCGATGTCGCCGCCCGCGGTATTCACGTCGACGACATTGACACGGTTGTTCAGGTGGATCCACCCGATGACCACAAGTCCTATGTTCACCGTTCTGGTCGCACCGGCCGCGCGGGCAAGAAGGGCACGGTCATCACGTTGACCACCCGTGCACGGGCTCGCAGGTTGATGGACTTGATGAAGACCGCTGGTATTTCGGTGGAACCCAGAGACATGCGCCCCTCGGATGTGAAGGCCTTCGAAGCGGTTTAGACAGCCAGTAGTGCGCTCGCGGCGAGCGCAAGCCCCAAACCACACCATTGGATGAGGGCGATGCGCTCCCGCAGCACCACTGAGGCGAGCAGGATTGTTCCCGCTGGATAGAGCGCGACGAGCACTGACACGACGCTCAAATCACCCAGTCGAAGCCCGTAGATAACGGCGATGTTGGCCGCAACATCAAAGATGCCAGCGGCGAGAACGATGGGCCATAAGCCGACAATCTCTGACAGACCGGGCAGCGTAGGCGTCTTCGAGCGCGCCATACGCGTGAGGACCACTGCGCCTAGTGCCAACACCAGCAGCGTGGACGAGGCAATCCGATTGGCAACGAGGGGAATCACTCCTGAGTCAGCCGGGGAGAGATCAATAAGCACGATGGTGAGTCCAATGAAGGTTCCCGATCCCGCTGCCATTATGAGCCCCAGCGGCCTGGGCCGGACCGCTCCTTTTTCCGGAACGAACCCGACCAGCACCACTGCGACGAGTGCGAGCGCCAGAGCAATAAAGAAGCTTGGGCCGCTGCCCTCTCCCGAGGCCAAGCCCACGCTGACGGGCACGATGGCGGAGATGAATGCTGTTGCGGGGGACAAAATACTCATTGGCCCAATGGCGAGGCTGCCATAGAGAAGCCCTATGCCAATCGCCCCGGCTGCGCCTGAGGCGAGCCCATAGGACCAGGCATCCGCACTGGACACGGCAGGAATAAAGAGCGCGGCTAATGCGATTCCCACCAGGCCCACGATCGCTACCCCGGCGGTGACCAGGATGGTCGAGGACCGGCGCGCGGCGAGACCCCCCAAGAAGTCGGCGGCGCCGTAGGTGAGGGCTCCAAGGAGACCGAGCAGAACCGTCAGCACGCGTCACCTTTCCTCGGTGTAACAGTATTACCTCCGGTAGGGCGTTTGTTGGCGGGACCTAATACTCTTAGAGCGATTGGCCCTCGGATAAAAGGAGCATCGTGTCGTTGGTTTATGGAAACATCACCGAAGCCTTCGGGAACACCCCGCTCGTTCGTTTGAATCGAGTGACCGAGGGTGCGGGCGCGACCGTGTTGGCCAAACTCGAGTTTTATAACCCGTCATCATCGGTTAAGGATCGGCTCGCTATTGCGGTGGTCGACGCCGCGGAGGCCTCGGGGGAACTGAAGCCTGGCGGCACAATCGTCGAGGCAACCAGTGGAAACACGGGTATCGCCTTAGCAATGGTCGCCGCCGCCCGCGGCTACAAGGCCATCCTCGTGATGCCAGACACCATGAGCATCGAGCGCCGTATTCTCTTGCGTGCGTATGGAGCAGAGTTAGTCCTCACCCCTGGCTCGGAGGGGATGACGGGCTGCATCGCAAAGTCGGTCGAAATCGCAAACACGATCCCAGGTTCCGTGTTGGCCCGCCAGTTCGAGAACGAAGCCAACCCAGAGATTCACCGTCGCACCACTGCCGAGGAAATCTGGCGAGACACTGATGGTGCTGTTGATGTATTTGTCTCGGGTGTCGGCACGGGAGGGACTCTCACCGGAACTGGTCAGGTGCTGAAGGCCAAGAAGCCAGGCCTGAAGGTCATTGGCGTGGAGCCCGCTGAATCGCCGCTGCTCAATGGTGGCGAGGCTGGCCCTCACAAGATTCAGGGAATCGGACCCAACTTCATCTCTCCCATCTTGGATCAGACCATCTACGACGAAGTCATTGATGTCACTGGCGCAGACGCTGTGGCCATGGCACGCCGACTCGGATCTGAAGAGGGCATCCTGGGAGGAATTTCCTCCGGCGCAACTGCCCACGCGGCGGTCGCGCTGGCCCATCGACCCGAATTCGCTGGCGCCACCATCGTCGTCATTTTGGCAAGCTTTGGAGAGCGCTATTTGTCCACTGTCCTGTATGAGGGTCTCGAGGGCTAACATGCCTCCCATTACCCGCATCGGCGAAGACATTGAAGCCATGCGACAGCGGGATCCCGCTGCCCGCAACAACCTCGAGGTGTTTCTCACCTCTCCGGGCGTGCACGCGCTGTGGTGGCATCGCGGTGCTCACAGGCTGTGGGCGTGGGGTTGGTATCTGCCAGCACGCCTCATTTCACACCTGTCTCGCTTCATTACGGGTATTGAAATTCACCCAGGGGCAACGATTGGCCGGCGAGTGGTCATCGACCACGGAATGGGCGTGGTCATTGGAGAGACGACAATTGTCGGTGACGACTGCTTGATCTATCACGGCGTCACCCTGGGCGGAAAAACTGCCGCGAGTCGGAATCACGTGGTGGGGCGCCGCCACCCTCAGTTGGGCAACAGGGTTTCTGTGGGGACAGGGGCGGCAATTCTCGGGTCGGTCACGATTGGCGACGACGCGATTATCGGAGCCCTGTCGGTTGTCCTCGATGATGTGCCCTCTGGCGCGCTTGCCGTCGGGATTCCCGCTAAGGTGAAAAAACGCTCCACGCGCCGTTAGGTCTTTATGCTCAAGCACGTCAGTCGAATGGTACTGGGCCCTATTGCTAGGGTCTTGTTTCGCGCCACCATCGTGGGCAGGAAGAACGTCCCGCGTTCTGGGCCAGTGATCCTGGCGAGCAACCACCTGTCCTTCATCGACAGTGTCGTCATCACCTTGTTTGCCAGGCGGCCAGTGTCGTTCTTGGCGAAGGATTCCTATTTCACCGGCACTGGAGTGAAGGGCTTTATCTCTCGCACATTCTTCCGCGGAATTGGCGCCATTCCAGTCTCGAGGGGTGCGGGGCAGGCTGCGCAGCAGGCTCTGGACGCCGGATTAGGGCTCCTCAAAGATGGCGAAGCGTTTGCAATTTATCCCGAGGGCACCCGCTCGCGCGACGGCCGGCTCTATCGGGGGAAGACCGGTGTTGCCTGGCTAGCACTCACTGCGGGTGTTCCGGTCGTGCCAGTTGCTCTTCATGGCACGAACAAGGTGCAGCCGGTTGGCTCGTCTGGCATCACGCCGGCGAAAGTCACCATCCAGTTTGGCAAGCCATTGAATCTCTCCAAGCACGGCAAAGCTGACTCAGGTCGCGCCCGGCGCCACGCAACCGACGAGGTGATGGGCGCTATTGCCGCGATGTCAGGGCAAGAGCGAGCCGATGGCTATAACGAACCGCCCGCTAAAAACTTCGTAGAGAAGGTTCGTCGAACCTTCCGCTCCCGCGCCGAGCTTTAGGCGTCGGCACTCGCTTCGGCTTGCTCGAGCCGTGCCTTCTCAACCTGGGCGCGGACGTCGTTCATATCTAAACCCTTCACCGCGGTGATTACTTCTTCGAGTGCCGGTGCGGGCAGAGCGCCTGGTTGGGAAAAGACGAGGATTCCATCCCGAAACGCCATGAGGGTCGGAATAGAGCGAATGTTTGCGGCTTGGGCTAGTGCCTGCTCGGCTTCGGTGTCTACCTTTCCGAAGGTGACATCCGGGTGTTTGACGCTGGCGTTCTCATAGACCGGTGCAAATGCGCGACACGGTCCACACCAGTCCGCCCAGAAATCGACCAAGGTGATTCCCTCGGAAGTCACGGCTGTGTCAAAGTCGTTGTGGGTCAAGTCAATGGTGGGCATGTGCTGATCCTTTCGTTCAGATTTCAGTATACCCCATGGGGTATATCGAGAGTGCTATGTTCGCTCTCTGCGAAGGCGTCCGGTGAAGAGAAGATGGTGGCTGAGCGTCATCCCGGATATGCCAGGTATGCGAGCAGGAGAGGCCGGTTAATTGCGCGGTTCCTCCGCCCCTAAATCGACTCCCGGGCGTAAAGTTCTTCTCGGGAGATCTACCGGGAGGGGTCATGGCTAGGCGAAAACTCTCTGATACGTCGCACCCCGACAAATCTCTTGATGATTCCCATTGGTTACGCTTTGGCTCCGATCCACAGCCATCGATGCGCCTCAAAGTTCTTTATGTGACCTTCGAAGAGGTGGCGAAATCCGGTCCCACGTCGTTTAACGTCTCGAGCGTGTGTGATCGACTGGGCATCACCTATCCCATGGTGAATCACTACTTCGGGAGCCGCGATGGCCTCATCGCCGAGGCTGCTCACATGGTGTATTTGCGATACGTCGAGGACTTATGGGCGGCAGTGCAGCGCGCTCCGCGCAACCCGAAAGACCGCCTAGCGGCCTGGATTTTGGCGGCAATCAAAGAGACCGATGAGATGGGCGGCTGGGGCTCAGTGCTGAACTACCCGCTGGCCGCTAAGGATGCAACCGCCATCGTGCGTTCGTCATTTGGTGAGGTCATGAACCAGGGTTTTGAATTGAATCTTGCCCGTCTGGGTTCCCTCGTCAAGGACATTCGCAGCGGCGAGGTGTCGGACCCTCCGTGGACTATCGGCTCTGTGCCGCGGTCGGAGCTTCTAGCGAATCCAGAACTCAGAGCCCTCGTTCCCACGGTGGCGTGGTCAACGCTCGGGGTTTCTGTGTGGCTGGCTGGCCGACACCTTCCCTCTCGCTCGATTCCCGAAATCGAGGCAATGACCAGCCAGTTGATCGACAACCACATTGCGAAGATGATCAAATTAATCGAGTCGCACAAATAACTGAATCTAATTGTGTTCTTGGTACGCTGTAGTCGTGGAAGAACAACTCGCTGTGGTGAGTGAATCGTCTGCGCCGGGAACGAGCGACATTGCCCTTGTGGGGGCCGCAACGTTGGGAATGTCAGCCACTGCGCTGGCCGTGGTCGCTCTGTGCTTGGCCGTTGTGTACCGAGGCTATTTCCACAGAGCTAAGGTCCGCACTTCTCATGCCGGAGGCCACGAATCCGAGCTCGCGCACCGCTGAGAGTTCCAGCCTTTCTGGTACGGTGGGGGATACTCACCCTGGGGTCAGTTTGACCGGGGGATGTCACTAACCAGTCGAGGGTGAATCAATGATTGTCGGAGTTCTTACAGAGCCGATTTCTGGTGAAAACCGGGTTGCGGCAACACCAGAGTCGGTCAAGCAGTTAGTCGGTAAGGGCCTCAAGGTCACCGTCCAAAAAGGTGCCGGTGTCCTCGCAGGCTATGCGGATGAGGATTACAAGGCGGCAGGTGCCACCATTTCCCCCTCGGTTGATCCCGGCACTCTCGATGTTCTCGCGCACGTGAGGCCTCTCGCTCCCGCCACGATCAAGAAGCTCAAGAAGGGCACCCTGACCGTGGGCCTGATGTCCCCGGCATCAGAGGCCGATGCAGTGAAAGCCCTGCGTGATAACGCAATCACGTCCTTCGCCCTCGAGTTGGTTCCAAGAATTTCCCGCGCGCAGTCAATGGACGCTCTGACGTCGCAGGCCTTGGTTGCCGGCTATCGCTGCGTGTTGGAAGGCGCGATGCGTCTGCCTCGCTTTTTCCCGCTCTACATGACGGCCGCGGGAACTGTCCCACCGGCAACAGTCTTGGTGTTGGGAGCCGGTGTTGCGGGTCTTCAGGCGATCGCTACTGCCAAGCGCCTTGGCTCTAAGGTCATGGCCTACGACGTGCGATCCGCTTCTGCCGACGAGGTTCGCTCCATGGGTGGAACCTTCATTGAACTCGAGCTCGATGTTGCTGCTGATGGAGCAGGCGGTTATGCCAAGGAATTGGCAGCAGATCGCGTCAAGCGTCAGCAAGAGCTCCTCACCCCCTACGTGAGTGCGGCCGACGTCATCATCACGACTGCAGCAATCCCCGGGCGTCCCGCTCCCCGACTCATCACCCAGGCGATGATGAAGGGCATGAAGCCAGGCTCGGTCATCATTGACCTTGCTGCTGAAACCGGCGGTAACGTCGAGGGATCTAAGCCAGGCACAGACGTGGCAATCTCTGTGGGAAAGACCGGAGGAAGCATCACTCTGGTCGGTATGAAAGATGTGCCCTCCAGCATGGCCTATGACGCGTCGCGTCTCTTTGCCAAGAACGTCGCCAACCTTCTCGAGTTGATGACCAAGGACAAGAAAGTCCAGCCAGATTTCGAGGATGAGGTTGTCGCGGGGGCATGTCTAACCCACGATGGCCAGATTCGTCATGAACCCACTGCCGAGGCTATTGCCGCCGGTTCAGCGAAGAAAGGCAAGAAGTAATGGAATCCATCATCGTGTTGACCTACTTCGTTCTGGCGGTGTTTGTCGGCTTCGAGGTCGTCTCGAAGGTCTCCAGCACCCTGCACACCCCCTTGATGTCAGGCGCCAACGCCATCCACGGCATCATTTTGGTCGGGGCCATCATCGTCGCGGGTCACGCCAAGACAACAGGCATCCTGATGTTTGCCCTGCTCGCCGTCTTGATGGCAACAGTGAACCTGGTGGGCGGCTTCGTCGTCACCGACCGCATGTTAGAAATGTTCTCCGGTAAAAAGAAGTCTTCGGAAGGTGCGCCATCATGAGCATGATTTCTCCCGAAGTTGAAGCCCTTCTCTACCTTTTCGCCGCTGTTGCCTTCATCCTTGCCTTGAAAGGCCTGAGTTCGCCTAAGTCGGCACGACGAGGCAACCTGATTGGTGCGCTCGGCGCCCTGGTCGGTATCGTCACGGTCTTCTTGGCTGAAGAACTGCGCAACATCGGCTGGATTCTTTTGGTGATTGGTCTGGGAACAGTGCTGTCCGTCCCAGCCTCCCGTATTGTCAAGATGACCCAGATGCCCCAGCTCGTTGCACTGTTCAATGGTGTTGGTGGTGGAGCAGCAGCGATTGTCGCTCTTCTTGAGCTCCAGGCAGCGAACACACTCGGATTCTTGATTGCGGTTGCCTTCACAATCTTTATCGGAAGCATCTCGTTCTCTGGTTCGGTCATTACCTTCGCGAAGCTCCAAGAATTGATGACCACCAGGCCTGTGGTGTTCAAGGGCCAGCAATACATGATGATTGCGCTCACCATCCTCTCGCTGGCCGGGGCAGTGCTAGTGGTCACCCAAGGAGAATTCCTGCTGGCGACAGCGTTGATGGTTGCGGGACTCATCATGGGCTTGCTGGTCGTCTTGCCGGTCGGTGGCGCCGACGTTCCGATTGTGATTTCTCTTCTCAACGCGATGACCGGTCTTGCTGTTGCGGCCTCTGGCCTCGTTCTCAACAACACGCTGCTGTTGGTCGGTGGAACCCTGGTTGGCGCCAGTGGAACGATTTTGACCCGCGCGATGGCGATGGCCATGGGTCGAAGCGTTGCCAACATCATCTTCGGCGCGTTCAAGGGTGGGTCCACAGCGGGCTCGACCGAAGTGTCGGATCGCCCGGTCAAGTCGGGCTCGCCTGAGGATGTTGCTATCCTCCTGGGCTATGCGCAACGCGTGATTGTGGTTCCTGGTTATGGTCTAGCAGTCGCCCAGGCCCAGCACACGATGTATGAACTGGCCAAGGCTCTCGAAGCCAAGGGCATCGAGGTGGTCTTCGGAATTCACCCGGTCGCCGGTCGTATGCCGGGACACATGAATGTTCTCCTTGCAGAGGCCAACGTTCCCTACGAGGTTCTGCAGGAAATGGACGAGGTCAACCCTCAGTTCAAGAACGCCGATGTGTGTCTGGTTGTGGGTGCCAACGACGTGGTCAATCCAGCCGCAAAGACCACACCTGGCTCGCCGATTTATGGGATGCCCATTCTCAACGCTGGAGACGCCAAGCAGGTTGTCTTCCTGAAGCGTTCGATGCGCCCTGGATTTGCCGGCATTGAGAACGAACTGCTCTATGAACCCAACACCACTCTGCTCTTTGGGGATGCGAAGGACACGTTGGCCAAGGTTCTCACCTCCGTCAAGTCGCTCTAAGGCAAGGCCATGCCCATCTTTGCCGTCACCTATCACTATGTTTCTGACCCTGCAGTAATCGACGCCCATCGACCCATTCACCGGGAGTATCTCCGCTCGCTCCTTGACGGCGGCGGCCTGCTGGCCGCTGGACCCACTACCGGACGGGCAACCCCCTCGGCCCAGCTGATTTTTGAGGCTGAGTCGGCGGAGGCAGTGGACAAACTTCTGGATGCCGACCCCTTTGTGCGAGAAGGTGTTGTGACGAGTCGCGAGATTCATGAGTGGACTGTTGCTATCGGATCTGTCGGTGGGGGCAGTGGGCACTGATCTAGCGCCGAGGCGCGCCCTGGTAACCGGGGCCAGCTCGGGAATTGGCGCGGCAACAGTGCGCCTATTGCGCTCTCGCGGGTGGTCAGTCATTGGTGTTGCCAGGCGCGCTGATCGCCTGGAACAGCTCGCGGCGGAGACCGGCTGCGACATCGTCGTAGGCGATGTCACCGACCCAGAGGACGTTTCGCGCATTGCCGATTATGTGGCATCGACCGGGGACATCCAGGCACTCATCAACAACGCCGGCTTGGCTGTTGGCAACGATGAGGTGGGTGTTGCCAATGCCGAAGATTGGCAGACGATGTTTGAGGTTAATGTGCTGGGCACCCAGCGCATGATCAAGGCGCTACTACCCAGCCTGCGACGAGCGTGTGCGAGCGGTGGGCACGCCGACATTGTGGCGATGTCCTCGACCGCAGCTTTCATTAGCTATGAAGGTGGCGGAGGGTATAACGCTGCGAAGTATGCCCTGCACGGAGCCCTTGGCGCACTTCGGTTGGAGCTAGTAGGGGAACCCATCCGCGTGGTCGAAATTGCCCCGGGAATGGTGAAGACACCGGAGTTCACGCTCAAACGCTATGCGGGCGACGAGGCCCGCTTTGAGGCTCTGTATCAGGACGTCGATGGCCCGCTCACGGCCGAGGACGTGGCCGATGTCGTCGTCTACGCGCTCTCGCTTCCTGGCCACGTGAATCTCGATCTGATTCAGATGAAGCCAGTTGCCCAGGCCATGCAATACAAGCTCCACCGCGGACCGCTTCGCCCCAAATTGCCCTGAGCTAGTCCCCAGCGCTCACCGATAGGCTGGAGACGTGATTAGGCGGCTCATCGAGATTTCTCGACCGGTGTTGTGGGTGAACACCATTGGCACGACGGTCATCGGAATGTGGCTCTCTGGCTATCTCTGGACGTGGGAGATTCTGCCCATTCTCATCTGGGTGAGCTTCCCCTTCAACCTTCTGATTTATGGCGTCAATGACATCTATGACCAGGACACCGACGCGGATAACGACCGCAAGGGTGGTTATGGCGGAGCGAAGATCAAGCCCTCGGAGACCAGGCTGATTGGGTGGGGCGTCATCCTCACGAACGTCCCTTTCCTGATCTACTTTGCTGTGACACTGCCCTGGGAGGCAGTTGCCTGGATGGCTCTCTACGCGTTCTCTTTTTGGCAGTACTCGGCGACACCCCTGCGCTTTAAAGGCCGGCCTATTCTGGACTCGGTCTCCAACGCCGATTACGCCTTCCCCTTGGTCTTTGTCCCCTACGCGCTTGGCGCCACCCCGTTGTGGGCGGCGGCCATTGGTCTGATGGCCTGGTCGATGGCCAAGCACGTCTATGACGCCATCCAGGACATCCAAGAAGACGGATCGGTGGGAATCATCACCACCGCTGTCAAATTTGGGGTGAAGGGCTCGCTGATCTGGTCTGGTTTCTGGTGGACGGTATCGACGGTTCTGTTCTGGATGGTGAACATCCCGGTGGCGATTGTGAACGCACTGTTGGCGCTGTGGCTGATCGTTGCTCAGTGGCGAAAGCCAACTATCGATCAGGCCAAACGCCTCTATCGCTACTCCGTAGCGTTTCCCTATGTGGCTGGTGCTGTGGCTGGCGTCCAGCTTGTTGCGGGGCTCACTTTTGGGTCCTACACAGCCCCATGACAGCTCGGATAGTCGTTATCGGTGCAGGCCTTGGAGGGCTAGCAGCCTCTGCTCTGCTGGCACGGGCAGGCCACGAGGTCACCGTGATTGAGCGCCAGGACTGGGTGGGCGGCAAGAGTCGCCGTATTGAGCTTGCCGGCCAGCGCATTGACACAGGGCCCTCGATGGTCACATTCCCCGATGTCTGGCGCCAGGTGTTGGCCGCTTATGACGCACTGGGTCCCAGCAGCGAGAGTGCTGCAGATATCGCGGGGGTGACCCTCGAGAGGTTGCCAGAAGTTGGCCGTTACTACTACCGCGGCTCCCAGGCGAACCTGCCGGTGGAGGCCGGGCACCAGTGGCACGATGCGTGGAAACGGTTTGAGGCTGAGCACGGAACCCTAGGACCAGCAATTACCGACCTCTTGGTCTCTGACCCCTGGGACCCGACAGTGCTGCCTGCCCTTGGGCGGTTGTTATCTCGTTATGGCACCAGGCTCACGACTGAAGCATTTTTGACAGGCTTGCCGTGGATGCCTCAAGAGCTCAAGGACGTCGTTGCGATTCACACGCTGAACGCCGGTGTTGCCCCCAGCCAGACTCTTGCCCTCTACGCGAGCATGGCGGCAGTGATGGCTACCGACGGGGTGTGGGTTCCCCAGGGGGGCGTCTACGAGATTCCCCTTGGTCTGGAGAAACTTGCCCGTCACGCGGGGGTCGAGATCCATCTATCTGAGCGGGTGGTGTCAGTGTCGAAGGGCAGCGTGGTCACCGAGCGCGCCACCTATGACGCTGACTATGTTGTCAGCGCTCTCGATGGCGGAATACTCGAGGGCCTCATGGGCGCACCTGCCAAGAAGGCCCCCAAGCGGCTGTCCTGTTCAGGAGTTGCCGTCTTTGGCGTCTTGGATGAAGACCTGCCCGAGCACGTGGTAACCCACTCGGTGATGATGCCTGATCGCCCAGCGGATCTTTTTGGTGCGCTCGGCAAACGCGTGGTTCCCCAGCAGACGATGGCGTTTCTGAACTACTACCGACCAGGTCAGATCTATCCAAACACCCGCTCAGTAGCGGCTTTCTTGCTGACCGCTCCACCAAACGGTAGACCCTTTGGCATCGATGACGAGTTCGTCCAAAGCGAGTCACGGCGCTTTTCGGAGGCGCTTGGGCTCACGCGGCCGATTACCGAGATGATGACCGACCATATGATTCTTGATCCGGAGTATTTCCAGGGTTTCGGCGCCGTGGGAGGAGCACTCTATGGGGAACCAGCGCCCTGGTGGCGAAGTGGACCCTTCCACAAGCCCGGCTATAACTCGCCTCGAAACCCCTGGTTGTGGCGGGTGGGATCCTCAGTTCACCCCGGTGGGGGAATCCCTGCGGTTCTTGGTGGCGTCTTGATTTCCACGAGGCGAATGCTGGCGCAACTGCCCGCATGATGTTGTGGCTCCGACCGGCATCGATCCGGTGACCTTTCGATTTTCAGTCGAACGCTCTACCAACTGAGCTACAGAGCCAGGTGGAGAAAGAGCCTCTCTGACGAGAGGCTCTCCCACTACCGCGACCCTGACGGGACTTGAACCCGCGACCTCCGCCGTGACAGGGCGGCACGCTAACCAACTGCGCTACAGGGCCTTGCGTATTAAATTATATGGTGACCCCAACGGGATTCGAACCCGTGCTACCGCCGTGAAAGGGCGGCGTCCTAGGCCTCTAAACGATGGGGCCGAAGCTATTCGCCGAAGCATAACAACAAGCTCCGAGTCTAGAGAGCCCGGGGAGCTAATGCAAACCCCGGTTCTCTAGCGCCACACCCCGCCTAAATACTGGCCTCTGGGGGAGATGTGGCTATCGTTATGTTCCGTGACCCCCGCACGCCCGCGCTTTGCCGTGTCCACGCTTGCAGCCATTTGTGCTCTAGTGATGGTCCTGAGCATAGGCGTTCCCATCAATTCTCCCGCGTTTGCGGACGAATACCCCACCTGGGAAGAAGTTCAAGACGCCAGGCGGGACGTTGCAAAGGCTGAAGCCAAGGTCAAGCAGATTATGGCTTTGCTCGAAAAGCTTGAAAAGGAAGCCGCCGACGCCGAAATGGAGGCGGCTCGATTGGGTGAGGTCTACTACGAGGCCCTTGCAGAGCTTGATGAAGCAACCTTCCGTCAACAACAACTCCAGAGCGAGGCTGATTCTGCCCAGATTCTCGCTGAGGAATCACGCCTCCAGGCAGGTCAGTTCGTCGCCGAGCTCGCCCGGGTCGGTGGGGCTGATTTATCAGCAACACTGTTCATCAGCGGAGATGACGCCACCGAGCTGCTCAGCCGCATTGGTTACGCGGCCAAGATCGCAGAGCAGACCGATGGCATCTATGCCCGTGCACTGGCCGATCAAAATGCCGCGCAGTCTCTCAGCGACCAGGCCGAAGTGGCCCGCCAAATTAGGGAAGAGCTCCAGGTCATCGCGGAGGCCGCCTACGAAGCTGCAAACGCAGCGGCGCTGCGTGCTTATGCCGCCGTGGAGGCCCAGTTGGAGAACAGTGCTCGCTTGGAAGCCCAGCTAGAGGTGCTGATAGAAAAGCGCGAGGCCACGGAGGCTGATTACCAAAAAGGCGAGATTGAGAGAGCCAAGGCCCAACAGGGCGGCACCGTCGCCGGCATGATTGATCCCGGGCAGATCAGTGGCGCTGGCTGGGCGAAGCCCTCAGGGGGGTATGTCTCCAGCCACTTTGGCATGCGGGTGCATCCGATTTATGGCGTTGCCCGCTTGCACGCGGGTATTGACCTTGCAACGGCGTGTGGTCGTCCCGTCTACGCAGCCAGGGGGGGTCGGGTGAGTTACGCGGGGTGGCTTGGAACATCGGGGAACTTTATTCGGGTGAGCCACGACGATGGTGTGACCACGGGCTATGCCCACTTGCAGAACGGGTCGCTGTATGTGCGCTTGGGGCAGACGGTGGCGACCGGCCAGCTCATCGGGCGCATCGGTAACACCGGTGGATCTAGGGGATGCCACCTGCACTTGGAGACTAGGCAGAACATGGTCGCCCAGGACCCCTACCCGTTCTTCCTCAACCGAGGAATTCGACTGGGCTAACTCCTAGTGGCCGGGAAAAGCAGCAATACCGGCTTGAATCACTGCGTCGGCGTCGGCCGCTGAGCCCCAGCCTTCGGTCTTGACCCACTTGTTGGGCTCGAGGTCTTTGTAGTGCTCGAAGAAGTGCTCGATTTCCTTGCGCGTGTATTCGGGGATGTCGCCCAAGTCCTGAATGTGATTCCAGCGAGGGTCACCGGCTGGAACAGCAACAACCTTCGCATCGCTGCCGCCGTCATCGGTCATGTTGAAAACACCGACCGGCCGTACTTTCACGCCAACGCCAGGAAAGAGGGGATATTCGGTCAGCAAGAGAAGGTCAACGGGGTCACCGTCGAGGCCAAGCGTGTCCTCAAAATAACCGTAATCAGCGGGATAGACAAAGGAGGTGTAGAGAACTCGGTCGAGATACACCCTGCCGGTCTCGTGGTCGACTTCGTATTTGTTTCTGCTCCCACGAGGGATTTCGATAACAGCGGCATAGTGGGCCATGACGGGGGTCTCCTTGTATGGAAAGTTTCGTGAAGTAACCTTACCGGGTGGACACGCACGGCACGTCAGGCAGGCGTCCACGGTTATCGCCTGCCATGGCCGACACGAGACGTGCCATCCGAGAATGGGCGCAATCTCTCGATCACCCCTCAGGGGGGCTCTATCTTGTTGCCCTCAGTGGAGGTGGGGATTCACTGGCTCTCGCTTGGGCGGGCGCGACCGAACTGCCAAAACTTGGCATGAGAGTCGGCGCTGTCATTGTTGATCACCAACTCCAGGCGGATTCGGCGGAGGTGGCGTCCCTGGCCGCCAGCAGTGCCCTGCGGTGGGGACTCTCCCCTGTGTTCACGAAGGTTGTCCAGGTGGGCACTGGTGAAGGCCCCGAGGACGCGGCACGCCAGGCGCGCTACGCGGCCTTTGGTGAAGCCCTCAAAGAAACCGGGGCGACTGGGATACTGCTCGCCCACACTGAGGATGATCAGGCCGAGACTGTGCTGCTCGGTCTTGCCCGGGGCAGTGGCCCCGGGAGCCTCAAAGGAATGGCCAAGACGGATGGTGTCTATCACCGACCACTACTGGGGGTGCAACGAGACGTGCTGCGAGTGGCACTCACCGATGCTGGGGAAAGCTGGTGGGAAGACCCTCACAACTCTGACCCGCGCTTCGCGCGAGTGAGAGTCCGCACCGAAATCCTCCCGCTCATTGAGGCCGCCCTCGGCCCGGGTGTCTCCCAGGCGCTCGCGCGGAGCGCTGAGCTCTTTCGCAACGACTCTGCTGTTCTTGACGATCTCGCGCAGCAGCTCTTTGTGAGCGCCTCGAGCGAACACGCGCCGGGACACTGGAGTATTGACGTGGCGGGGCTTGCCGACCAACCTGAGGCGTTGCGGTCTCGGGTGATTCGCTTGCTGATTATGAGCGTAGGGGCGCCCAGTCCCAGCTATCAGCACATTCGTGAGGTTTCTGCTCTCATTACCGCCTGGAGAGGTCAAGCGGAGATTTCTGTGGCGGGCGCTCGTGTTGGTCGCGAGGGCACGGCTATTCACGCGAGAATTGTGCAATAGACCAAGGGGAGTAACGGGCCATGGAATTTAGCGATGTCGCAGATGATATTGAATCGGTCGTGCTCACACCCGAGCAGATTGCCGAGGGGGTTGCCCGCATCGCCCGGGGCATTGAGAAAGACTTCCCCCACTCCACGCCACTTCTGATTGGCGTGTTGAAGGGGGCCGTAATGGTCATGGCTGATTTAGCCAGAGAGCTTCATATCCCCATCGAAATCGACTGGATGGCAGTCTCCAGCTATGGACAGTCCACGCAATCGAGCGGTGTCGTGAGGATTGTGAAAGACCTCGACATCTCGCTGGAGGGCCGCGATGTGATCATCGTCGAGGACATCGTCGATTCAGGCCTCACGTTGTCCTGGCTCCTGGAGAACTTCTCCAGTCGCCAGGCAGCCACAATCAAAGTCGCAGCATTACTGCGCAAACCCGATGCGATGAAGGTTGATGTGACGGTCGACTACCTCGGTTTTGATATCGCGAACGATTTCGTGGTGGGGTTTGGGCTCGACTATGCCGAGTCCTACCGGAATCTTCGCGGAGTGGGTGTCCTCAAGCCCTCGGTCTATAGCGACTAGGGGTCTGTGCCCGGGGCGAACACTTGCCTGGGCGTCAGCTCGGCACGCTAACCTTGTGGATTGGTCCCAATGACGACATTGACGGGGAAAGGCACCACAGGCAGGTATGGCTCGGAAAAAAACGACGTTTAAGTCGCTCCTCACAGGGCCCCTTCCCTATGTCGTGGTGGGCGCCCTCGTTCTTGTTGTCGGAGTCTCCTTATTGACCGCCGGTGGTTTCCGGGAGGTGTCGACCCAAGAGGGGCTTGGGCTCCTGCGCGACAATCAAGTGCGCAGTGCCACCATCATCGATGTCGAGCAGCGAGTTGACCTGGAATTGACCAGCAATGTCGATGGCCGTGGCACCCAGGTCCAGTTCTACTATGTGGCACCTCGTGGCGAAGAAATTGTGGACGCCGTCACCAACTCCGATGTTGCCGAATTCACCGACGAGGTTCCCAGGACGAACTGGTTTGTGAACCTTCTTGGCTTGCTGCTTCCTTTCGTGCTTATTGGTTTGATCTTCTGGTTCCTCCTGAGCTCCATGCAGGGTGGGGGATCGCGCGTCATGCAGTTTGGAAAGTCCCGGGCGAAGCTGGTCTCTAAAGAGACCTCATCGGTCACGTTTGAGGATGTGGCGGGCGCGGACGAAGCCATCGAGGAATTGCACGAAATCAAAGAGTTCCTGAAGGACTCAGAGAAATTCCTCAAGGTCGGGGCAAAAATCCCCAAGGGGGTCCTGCTCTATGGCCCTCCGGGCACGGGAAAGACGCTGCTGGCACGAGCCGTCGCTGGCGAAGCCAACGTTCCGTTCTATTCCATCTCCGGTTCTGACTTCGTCGAGATGTTTGTTGGCGTTGGTGCCTCTCGGGTTCGCGACTTGTTCAAAGAGGCCAAAGAGAACGCGCCGGCCATCATTTTCGTCGACGAGATTGACGCTGTTGGTCGACACCGGGGCGCCGGGATGGGTGGCGGTCACGACGAGCGCGAGCAAACATTGAATCAGTTGCTGGTGGAGATGGATGGTTTTGATCCCAAGACCAACGTGATTTTGATCGCAGCAACGAACCGCCCCGACATTTTGGACCCTGCTCTGTTGCGTCCAGGCCGTTTTGATCGCCAGATTCAGGTCGACGCCCCAGACATGAAGGGGCGGCAGAAGATTCTCGAAGTCCACGCCAAGGGCAAGCCGATGGCTAAGGGCGTCGACCTTGCTGTGTTGGCGAGAAAGACCCCCGGTTTCACGGGAGCTGATTTGGCCAATGTGCTGAACGAAGCGGCTTTGTTGACCGCCCGGGTCAGCAAGAAGAGCATTACTAATGAGACTCTGGATGAGGCTGTCGATCGGGTGATGGCGGGTCCGCAGCGCAGGAGTCGAATGATGAGCGATAAAGAGAAGCTCATTACGGCTTACCACGAGGGTGGGCACGCTCTGGCGGCCGCTGCGATGCGCAACACTGACCCAGTCACGAAGGTCACGATTCTTCCTCGCGGAAGGGCACTCGGATACACGATGGTGTTGCCACTCGATGACAAGTATTCGATAACTCGCAACGAGCTCCTTGACCAGCTCACCTACGCCATGGGCGGTCGTGTTGCGGAGGAACTCGTGTTCCACGATCCAACGACCGGTGCGTCGAATGATATTGAGAAAGCGACGTCGATTGCCCGGCGCATGGTCACCGAGTATGGCATGAGCGCTGGCCTCGGTGCGGTGAAGTTGGGGCAGGCCAGCGGCGAGGTGTTCCTCGGTCGGGACATGGGTCATCAGAGGGATTACTCCGATGCTGTTGCTTTCAGCGTCGATGAGGAAGTTCGTCGGCTCATTGACCAGGCTCACACCGAGGCCTGGAAGGTGTTGAATTCCAACCGTGCCATCCTCGATCGGCTCGCTACGGAACTTCTCGACAAGGAGACGCTGGACCACAACCAGCTGGCGGAAATCTTTGCCGGGGTGAAAAAGTTGCCCGAGCGTCCGCAGTGGCTCTCCAGCACCAAGCGCCCCGTGTCCACCAAGGGACCGGTGACGGTTCCGGTGAAGAAGAGCCCGGTGACCCGGGCCCCTGGCAAGAAGCCGGCGAGTCGCAGTGACCAAGCCAAGCCCAGGGCCATGAGGCGTGACGCCACCGACGGTGATCGTGGATAGCGAGGCACTGACGCGAGCGGTTCACGACATCTTGGTCGCCGTCGGTGAGGATCCCCGGCGCGAGGGACTGGTGAATACGCCAGAGAGGGTGGCTGAGCTCTTCACCGAGCTCTATTCCGGTGTTGGTGTTGACCCGGTTGGCGTTCTTGTTGATGCTCGCCCGGTCGCCACCGAGGACAACGAGCGCGGCGAGCTCGTTGCGATGCGCGATATCAGTTTTCACTCCCTGTGTGAGCACCACCTGCTCCCCTTCGACGGGGTTGTCAGCGTTGTCTATGCGCCAGGCGACCGGATTGTGGGTCTTGGCACGTTGGTGACCTTGGTCGAGGTGATTTCCCGCCGGCCCCAGCTTCAAGAGCGCGTTGGCGAAATGATTGTCCACTCGTTGGTGTCCTCGGGTGTGGCAGTGGGTGCTCTCGCGCTGATCTCAGCTGTTCACGGATGTGTCGCTTATCGTGGGCCACAACAGAAACTCACGACGATTACCGTAGCGGCCGAGGGCACACTTGCCAAGGGCACTGCCCGGCACGAAGCGCTGATGCTCGCAGGAGGAGAAGACTGGGCGTGAACACGTCCCGGCCAGTCTTGTGGGGGGTGCTCAACGTCACCCCTGATTCCTTCAGCGATGGAGGGCAGTTTCTCTCCCACGACCTAGCACTTGCTCAGGCCACAACGCTTCTCAAGAACGGCGCTGCCGTCATCGACGTCGGCGGTGAATCCACGAGGCCCGGTGCCCCTCGGGTGACCCCGGAGGCTGAACACGAGCGCGTCATTCCGGTCATCGAAGCTCTCACCAAGCGCGGTGATGTCTCGAGCATTGACACCATGAACGCCTCAACGGCCAGCGCGGCACTCGATGCGGGTGCGACCATCGTGAACGATGTGTCGGGGGGGCTGGCAGACCCGGACATGTTCCGTGTAGTGGCAGAGGCAGATGTCGATTACGTCATCATGCACTGGAGGGGTCACAGCGATGTGATGAATGATTTAGCTCACTACGACACTGTTGCCAAGGACGTGAGAAACGAGCTGCACGAGAGAGTCTCGATGGCACTCGAGGCAGGTATTAGGCCCGAGCGCATCATTCTGGATCCGGGCGTGGGGTTCGCGAAGACTTCTGCTCACAACTGGCAGTTGCTGGCGGGAATAGACGAGATCGTGGCATTGGGTTTCCGCGTCCTAGTGGGTGTCTCGCGCAAGCGATTCTTAGGCGAACTACTGCCGGAGGGTCACGAGATGGCCCAGCGCGACGAGCCCTCTGCCGTTGTGGGGGCTCTTCTTGCCGGGCGAGGGATCTGGGGGCTCCGCGTCCACGAACCGTTGATTCACTCTCGTGCATTGGATGTCTGGCAGGCTGTAGCGCAAGGGGGCCGGCAGTGAACGACACCATCCATCTCAGCGGGATTGAGGTCTTTGCCCATCACGGGGTTTTCGACCACGAGCGTTCTGATGGTCAGCTTTTTGTCCTGGATGTCGACGTTGAGGTCGATGTGAGCCGGGCGGCCACTACCGATGCCCTCGAGGACACCCTGGATTACGGCGCCCTCGCTGTGGCGGTGAGAGACGCTGTTGCCGGGGAGCCGCTCAATCTTCTGGAGGCACTAGCTCTTCGGGTACTTCGAGCCATTTTTGTTTTCGACCAGGCTCTAGCGGCCCGGGTGACGATTCATAAGCCCTCGGCACCTATGCCGGTGAGCCTTGCGGGGGTTTCTGTCACGGTCTATCGAGAAAGATCCCAGGTGATGTCATGACGGATGGATGGACTCCCTGTGTCGTGGCACTGGGATCAAATCTCGGTGACCGGGAAGATTTAGCGCAGAGGGCGCTTGCCGATATTCGGGCCACCGAAGGTTTTGTGCTTCGGGCCGCCTCGAGCGTGCGGGAAACGCTCGCCCTGGGGGCCAATGGTGTGGACTTAGAAGCGCCTCGGTATCTGAACCAAGTGATTCTGCTCGATTCAGCGTGGTCTCCCGAGCGGACGCTGGGGCTACTCCTTGGCATCGAGGAAGCACACGGTCGAGTCCGCGGGGATCAGGGCGATACCAAGCGCTATGCCAATCGCACTCTCGATCTCGACCTCATCACCTATGGCGATCGTGTTGTGCAGAGCGCGAGCTTGAGCCTCCCCCACCCCCGAGCTCATGAACGACGTTTTGTTTTGGAGCCCTGGAACGAGGTTGACCCCGAGGCTGTGCTGCCGGGGCGCGGCCCAGTCGCCACGCTCCTTGGCGGCTTAGCCCCGGACGCCCCATGACTCACACAAGGCCCACCACGATGGTCATCGTGGCAATTATCGGTGGAGTGGTGGCGTGGGCTCTAGATGGCGCACTGAGCGCGCTTGGCCAGCCCGTCATTGTCCCACCGTGGTCGTGGGGAGTGGGGCTTGGGCTATTGGGGGCCCTGATTCTCGCTATCGCCTGGCCGATTAGACAGCGGTTGCACGTAGCCCCCAGGCGAGACCTCGTGGACCCCTTTTACGCAACCAGGGTGGTCTTGCTGGCCAAGTCGACCTCGGTCGCCGGCTCACTGTTCGTGGGAGCTGCGATAGGGGTCGGAATATTCTTTCTCACGAGACCGGTGGTCACCGAGGACACCCTGTGGGCAAGTGCCGGGGCACTGCCCGGGGCCATACTGTTGATGGTTGGTGGCATCACAGCCGAGCGGTGGTGCACACTGCCGCCTGGCTCCTCTGAAGGAGGGGCGTTGGGACAGCCTGAAGGGGACATCGTATGAGCACAGCCCTCTCCATCGACTGGAAGCCGGTGAGCCACCGCTTTGTTCTGGTTGCCTTTGTTGAAACCCTCGGTATTCTTGCGGGCCCCCTGTTCGTGACAACACTGCCGTTATGGGTCGATGACCCGGACATCGAAAGATTCTCCTGGTATCCGCTCGCACTTGCCAGTGTCGTGACGCTGATCGCCCTTGCGGTGGTGCCTCGCAGGGTGCGGGCCATTGGCTATTGCTTGCGCGATGACGACATTGTTGTTCAGCGCGGCATCCTTTTCCGACGGCAGGTAGCAGCACCGTATGGTCGGCTTCAACTTGTCGACATCTCCCGGGGACCGCTCATGAGGTTTCTTGGCCTCTCGGAGCTGCGGGTGGTGACAGCGGCCGCATCGAGTGGCGTCACGATTCCAGGTCTCTCGCTTACGGAGGCTGACACCCTTCGTGACCACTTGATTGCCGTTGCCGAATCCAGGCGGGCAGGTCTCTAGGCGTGCCCACGCCCACATTGCGCCACGCGGCGTGGCTGCGCGATGGCCGGTGGTATCGACTACACCCGCTGACCCCTGTTCTCCAGGGTGGCTTAGCGATTGCTGGCATCGTGGGGTTCCTGATTGCAGCGAGCTGGGAGGCAGTACTCTTCCGTCTTCTGCTCGGTCTCGCCGAAGTTGACCCGGAGGAAACTGCCGAGGCCGATTCCCTCGTTCGGTTGCTGGAGTGGGCAGTGTCGTTGTGGGGCGTAGTTATCACCCTGGCAATTCTTGGAATCGGCGTGATCTGGTTGCAGTGGCGGCTTCATATGGTCCGTATGAGCGAGGATGCCATCGAAGTCAAGAAAGGCGTTCTGTTTCGCTCGTCCAGGAGAATCAGGCTCGATCGTGTCAATGCTGTCGGCGTTCGCCGACCCCTTATCCCTCGACTTCTCGGGCTCGCCAAACTCGACATTCAAGCAGCAGGAACGGATGCAAGCCTTGTCCTTGCCTATCTCCCGAAGGCCACAGCTGAAGAAGTCCGGCGGGAAATCATGGAACCCACGTCAGCCGAACCGGCTGACGTGGCGGCAGGCGTTGCGGCTGATACCAGCACGGTGACTCGGGAGGTCGAGGTTCCGCTGTTTCGCTATCTGGCCTCTCTGGTCGTGAGCGTGGAGACCATTATTTTCGCGGGTGGGATACTGGCCGCCTCGATTGCATCTAGCCGCTCGGGTGAACTGGTCACGTGGTTGAGCGTGGTGGTTGTGCTGATTGTGTATGTCGCATACTTGGCGGATCGGTTCTTCAGGGTGGGCAGCTTTGTTGTGGACACCGTGGATCACGACATTCGAGTATCACTGGGTTTGCTCGCCACCAGCGTGGAGAGCATTCCACCGGGTCGAATCCACGCTCTTCAGCTCAGTCAACCGTGGCCGTGGCGGGTATTGGGCTGGTGGAGATTGGAGGCCAACCTGGCCTCCACACCGGGAGCTCAGGTGTCCAAGGCCCCCTCGCACACCGTCCTTCTGCCGGTGGCAACGTTGCCGGAGGTCATGCGCGTGGTCGCGAAATGCATCCCGACCCTCGCTGGGGACCAGGCGAGGGATGTCCTTGTATCAGGCCTCCAGAGCACGCACGCGCAGTGGGTTTCTGATAACCCGGACCTTAAGGTGTCAATCGGTTCCCCTAAACGCGCCCGTTACCGCATTCCCCTGAGCTACACAGTGAACGGGGGAGCGTTGCTCTCGGACGTGGTGCTTCTGCGACGGGGAGCCTGGATTCGGAGGCTGTCGATCATGCCTCTTGCTCGCATCCAGAGCTCGAGCATCTCTGTGGGTCCGTGGCACGAGGCTCTGGGGCTTGGACTCTTTGCACTGCAGGGCGTCGAGGGCCCCGTGTCCACCCGTCTACCAGCCCTCGATAGGGTTGCTCTCGAGGGCTGGTGGCTCGACGTCCAGCGGGGCATTATCAAGGCCATCGCCAAGCCCCAGTCGCCACAAACTCGAGCGGTGAAGCGAGGAACGTCGTGATGGATCCCACCCGCTTGGGTGTCGGCATTATCGGTGCCGGCCGGGTGGGCCCCGTGCTCGCCGCCGCACTGGCCGGTGCCGGACATCATCTGGTGGGCATGAGTAAACCCTCTGATGGGGATAGTGAGCGAGTCACAAGTGTCGTGCCGGGAATAACGTTTCTTGATGTGCCCGACATCATTGAACGCAGCGAACTGGTGGTTCTTGCACTTCCCGATGGTGACCTTGCGGGGTTTATCCAAGGAGTGGCCGAATCCACGGGTTGGCAATCGGGCCAGATCGTTGCCCACACCTCCATTCGCCACGACCTCGATGTGTTAGTGCCGGCCCGAGATGCAGGCGCGATACCCATCACACTCCACCCGCTGATGGAATTCACCGGGACCAGCGTTGATCTGGTGCGGATGAGAGAAGCGTGGTGTGTGGTGAGCGCGCCCGCTGTGGCAACACCCATCGCGGAGGCACTTGCCGTGGAGATGGGCATGGAGCCACTCGTCATTGCTGATTCCGCCCGGGAACACGTGGCAAGTGCCATCGCTTTGGCCACAAGCTTCTCTGCGACGACCATTTATGAGGCGGCTTCCCAATTGCGCAGCGCTGGTATCCCACACCCGGGTGTGGTGCTCTCCACGTTGGTGCGATCGAGTGTGGAGAACGCATTGCGTGAGGTTGCCGGCAACCACGACGACGCGGGGGCTAGGGGGTGAGTGATCTCGCAGTGGTGACTACCTCTTCAGGGATGAGCGACATCGTCGCAGGCTGGAAATCTGAGGGCCACAGTGTCGCGTTTGTCCCGACTATGGGCGCTCTGCACCAAGGCCACGGCGCGCTGATTGAGAAGGCGTCGGAACTAGCGGATCGCGTGGTGGTGAGCATTTTTGTCAATCCTTTGCAGTTTGGCACGGGCGAGGATTTTGACTCCTATCCCAGGCGCGACGAGGCTGATCAGGCTTTTCTGCGCGAGCGCCGCGTTGATGTGCTCTTTATGCCCAGTGTCGATGAGGTCTATCCGCCGGGGGTCGTCATCACCGCCGCGGCGGGCCCGGTGGGAGACACCTTCGAGGGCGCATCCAGGCCTGGTCACTTTGATGGCGTGCTGAGGGTGGTGAAGCGGTTGTGTGCGATTATCAGCCCGGACTTTGCCCTCTTTGGACGCAAAGATGCCCAACAATTGTTTCTTGTTGACACGATGGTGCGTAACGAGGGCTTACCCATCACGATTGTCCCCGTCGACACGGTGCGAGCACCTGATGGCCTCGCCCTCTCCAGTAGGAACGCTTATTTGAGCGATGACGAGCGCGCTCGTGCGCTTGCAATCCCGGTAGCGCTTGCCGAGGCGGAGAGGGCAACCACGCTCAGCGGGGCACTCGCCGTTGTGCGCGAGCGCTTAGAGTCTGAACCGGGCCTTACTATCGACTACGTCGCAGGCGTTGATCCCGAGACTTTTCACCAGCTTGATGAGGACTCACCACTCCGGGAGGCCACGCTGATCGTGGCGGTGAGTCTCTCGACCACCCGGTTAATTGACAATCGGCGCCTGCACTTTCCTCAGTAGGCTAGGCAGGACGACTGGCCAATGAGGACGAAGACCACTTTATGAGCGACCACGACGAGACTGCAGAGGCGGCCGCGGACATAGCTGAACAGCACGCTGTTCGGCTTGCCAAGCGAGAACGCATGCTCGAAGCGGGCATAGCGCCCTATCCGGTGGGCGTTGCGATCACCACGACAATCTCTGAGGTTCGCGCGTCGTTTCCTGAGTTGGCCCCTGAAGAATCCACCGGTGTGAGAGTGGGTGTCGCCGGGCGCGTGGTTCACATGAGGGTCACGGGCAAGCTGGCGTTTCTTTCGCTCCAAGAGGGTTCGGGTGAGCGCTTGCAGGCCATGGTGTCTTTTGGCGAAATTGGAGAGGACTCCTTCGAGCTTCTGAAAGATCTTGTTGACCTGGGTGACCATGTCTTTGTTGAGGGCGAAGTGATCGCCTCAAAACGCGGTGAGCTTTCGGTGATGGTCGGTGCCTGGGCGATTGCAGCGAAAGCGCTCATGCCCTTGCCGAACCTCCACAGCGAGCTCAATGAAGAAACCCGAGTCCGCCAGCGCTATCTCGACTTGATTGTCCGCGACCAGGCCAGAGTGACGGTGCGTCAGAGGGCCTTGATCAATCAGTCGCTGCGCGCCACATTTGCCACACACGGGTATCTGGAAGTGGAAACGCCGATGTTGCAAACCCTCCACGGAGGTGCAACGGCGAGGCCGTTTGTGACCCAGTCCAACGCGTTTAGTACGGAATTGTTTTTGCGTATTGCACCCGAGCTTTTCTTGAAGCGAGCCGTGGTGGGCGGTATTGAACGGGTTTTTGAAATCAACAGAAACTTCCGCAACGAGGGCGCCGACTCGACCCACAGCCCTGAGTTTGCAATGCTCGAGGCGTATCAGGCCTATGGCGATTACCACCAGATGGCGGATTTGACCCAGGAGCTCGTCCAGAACGCGGCGATGGCAATTTCTGGCAGCCACACCGTCACCTGGGCTGATGGCACTGAGTATGACCTCGGCGGAACGTGGAATCGACTCTCGGTGTATGACAGCTTGAGTGAGGCCAGTGGAACGGAGATTACCCCGGACACCGATCTCGCGAGCCTTGCCAACATGGCACAGAAGCTCGATATCCAGGTGGCCCAACCCACCCACGGCAAGCTCGTGGAGGAACTGTGGGAGCACTTTGTGATTGGGTCCCTGAGCGCGCCAACGTTTGTGATGGACTACCCCGTGGACACCTCCCCCCTGGTGCGCGAACACCGCAGCATTCCCGGTGTTGTTGAGAAATGGGACCTTTATGTTCGTGGCTTCGAG
Source organism: actinobacterium acMicro-4 (assembly GCA_000754445.1). Classification (GTDB taxonomy): domain Bacteria; phylum Actinomycetota; class Actinomycetes; order Actinomycetales; family Microbacteriaceae; genus Pontimonas. The sequence continues at coordinate 129,054 of JNSD01000013.1, forward strand.
CTAGCTACCGGCTATTCGGAACTGGTGGATCCCGTGGTTCAGCGAGAGCGTTTTGTTGCGCAGGCAGCCCTTGGCGCCAAGGGCGACGATGAGGCCATGCGGGTGGATGAAGACTTCTTGCGCGCCCTGGAGCACGGGATGCCACCAACGGGTGGCATGGGGATGGGAATTGACCGTTTGTTGATGGCGGTGACCGGTTTGGGTATTCGCGAAACCGTCTTGTTCCCTCTGGTCAAATAGACCTAGTCGTCGACGGGCAGCCCTCGCTTGAGGCGTTCTTCGCGTTCAATCGCGGCATAGGAATCTCGTTCCGAGCGGTCTGCTCGAAGAATTGAGCGCATCACAAACCAGAAAAGAAGCCCCATAAGAATCGTGGGGGTTACCGAGAAGAGTGCGTTCGCCCAAAAGTTCTCAATCATGGTTTTGTGTCCACCTAGTTCCAGAGACTCCACGCGCCATAGAGGGCAACGCCTAGGACAATAACCAACAGTCCCACACGAGCGGGCGGCAGTGCCGACTTCTTGGGCTGTTGTTTTTCCATCCTGAAGGAAGTGTAGGACTAGAAACCGGGTATCTGCCCAAGGTCTGATTCGAGCCATGTCGACTCCTCACGCTGGGGGCGAACACAGCCCCACGCCCAGTGGTGAGCCTTTAGCATTCAACTACGGGTGCAGAACTGGACCCGAATGTCATAGAGGAGCTGGACACATGTTTGAGCGGTTTACCGACCGGGCTCGCCGAGTCGTCGTCTTGGCGCAAGAAGAAGCCAAGATGCTCAACCACAACTACATCGGCACCGAGCACATCCTCCTGGGATTAATCCACGAGGGCGAAGGTGTTGCCGCTAAAGCGTTGGAGTCCCTCGAGATCTCCCTAGAAGCTGTCCGCGAGCAGGTCCAGGAAATCATTGGACAGGGTCAGCAAGCTCCTACCGGACACATTCCCTTTACTCCCAGGGCCAAGAAGGTTCTTGAGCTGAGCCTGCGCGAAGCCCTTCAGTTGGGCCACAACTACATCGGCACCGAGCACATCCTGCTTGGCCTCATTCGCGAGGGTGAGGGTGTTGCCGCTCAGGTCCTCGTGAAGCTCGGCGCTGATCTGAACCGAGTTCGCCAGCAGGTCATTCAGCTTCTCTCTGGCTACCAGGGCAAAGATCCGGTCTCGGTCGGTGGCTCGGAAACCTCCAGCGACAAGGGCTCCCAGGTTCTTGATCAGTTTGGGCGCAACCTCACCCAGGCCGCTCGCGAGGGCAAGCTTGACCCGGTTATCGGTCGCGAGCGCGAAATGGAGCGGGTCATGCAGATTCTGTCTCGTCGCTCTAAGAATAACCCTGTGCTGGTCGGCGAACCAGGGGTTGGAAAGACTGCTGTTGTCGAGGGATTGGCTCAGGCCATCGTCAAGGGCGATGTTCCAGAGACACTGCGTGACAAACAGCTCTACTCGCTGGACCTTGGGTCCTTGATTGCCGGTAGTCGCTACCGCGGAGACTTTGAAGAACGCCTGAAGAAGGTCACCAAGGAGATTCGCACGAGGGGCGACATTATCGTCTTCATCGATGAGATTCACACCCTGGTGGGCGCCGGTGCCGCTGAGGGCGCTATTGACGCAGCCAGCATTTTGAAGCCGCTTCTTGCTAGGGGCGAGCTCCAGACCATTGGTGCGACGACCCTAGACGAGTACCGCAAGCACTTTGAAAAGGATGCCGCTCTTGAGCGCCGCTTCCAGTCGGTGCAGGTCCACCAGCCAAGTCCCGCTCACACCATCAATATCTTGAAGGGCCTGAGGGACAAGTACGAGTCGTTCCACCGCGTGTCCATCACCGATGGCGCAATCGAAGCGGCCGTGACCCTCTCAGACCGCTATGTCCAGGATCGTTTCTTGCCAGATAAGGCAATTGACCTCATTGACGAGGCCGGAGCGCGTCTGCGCCTGTCGATTCTCTCGAGCCCACCAGAGCTTCGCGAGTTCGACGAGAAAATCGCCGGGGTTCGCTCTCGCAAGGAAGCGGCCATTGAAGGGCAAGATTTCGAAAAAGCAGCGTCGCTGCGTGACGAGGAGAAGACTCTCCTCGGCGAGCGTCTCAAGCTGGAGAAAAAGTGGAGAAGTGGCGAAGCCGGGGGAACCGGCGTCGTTGACGAAGGAATCATCGCTGAGGTTCTGGCCGCTGCGACGGGAATTCCGGTATTCAAGCTGACTGAGGAAGAGACTGCTCGCCTCATGTTCATGGAGAAGGCTCTTCACCAGCGGGTTATTGGCCAAGAGCAAGCTATTTCGGTGCTCTCCAAGACCATCCGACGCACTCGCGCGGGCTTGAAAGATCCCAAGCGCCCCAGTGGCTCCTTCATATTTGCTGGTCCTACCGGTGTGGGAAAGACCGAGTTGGCGAAGGCCCTTGCAGAGTTCCTCTTTGATGATGAGGACGCGCTGATTGCCCTGGATATGTCCGAATACGGTGAGAAGCACACTGTGTCGCGGCTCTTCGGTGCTCCTCCAGGATTTGTTGGTTTCGAAGATGGCGGTCAGCTCACCGAGAAGGTGCGCCGCAAGCCCTTCAGCGTGGTCTTGTTCGACGAGATCGAAAAAGCCCACCCCGACATCTTCAATTCCCTGCTCCAGGTCCTCGAAGAGGGTCGCTTGACCGATGGTCAAGGCCGCGTGGTGGACTTCAAGAACACCGTGATCATCATGACGACCAACCTCGGAACCAAGGACATCACCGGTGGCCCGGTGGGCTTTACTCTCGAAGGCAATACGGAGGCCAGCTATCAGTCGATGCGGGCCAAGGTCATCGAAGAGCTCAAGAAGAGCTTTAAGCCGGAGTTCCTCAACCGTGTTGATGAGACGATCGTGTTCCCTCAGCTCAACCAAGAAGAGCTCATGCAGGTTGTGCACCTCTTCATCAAGCGCTTGGGCGACCGCCTGATGGACCGCGACATGACCCTGACTGTCTCGGAGAGCGCCAAGACCGAGTTGATCAGACTGGGCTGGGACCCCACGATGGGGGCACGGCCACTGCGTCGGGCCGTCCAGCAAAACGTCGAGGACCCTTTGTCCGAGCGCATTTTGCAGGGTGAGCTCTCTCCGGGTCAACAGGTGGCGGTCGACTTCGTTGACGGCGAGTTCACCTTCGTGTCAACCACCAGAGATGTGAAACCGGTGGAACCCGTCGCCCTGGAAAGCTAGGCGCTACGCTGGCCTGGTGAACCCTGCACAGACGATGTCCTGGGACGTCCGGCCCGCCCGGACGACGGATATCAGAGCCATTTCGGCGCTGGTGACTCCCCTCGTTGAGCAGCGGGTGTTGCTGGGAAAAGATTTGGTCGTGCTCTTTGAGTCTGTCCAAGAGTTCGTTGTTGCAGTCACTGCCACAGACGAGGTCATTGGTTGCGGCGCATTGCATGTCTTTTGGGAGGATTTGGGCGAGATTCGCACCCTCACTGTGGCGCCAGAGTTCCAACACAGGGGAATTGGGCGAGCCCTGCTCGGGGCCTTGGAGGCCAAGGCCCGCGAGCTGGGGCTTCGTCGACTTTTTTGCCTGAGCTTTGAGGAAGCCTTCTTCGAGCGCAACGGCTTTGCCCACCACGATGACACCCTGGTTGATGCGGTTGTCTATGGTGAGCTGGTGCGCTCGCCGGACGAGGGCATTGCAGAGTTTCTTGATTTGGCGCGGGTTAAGCCAAACACCCTCGGGAATGCGCGGTTAGTGAAGACGCTCTAGGTTTCAGTGAGTTCTCGGTGGGTTCTCAGGGGGCTCGCCGGAGCCCACCCCCGAAAATTTGGCCCCCAGTCGTAACCTAGGGCTATGTCCAAACCCCAACGACGACTCCCCGCGTCGGTGTATTGGCGGCGCCGAATTGTGGTGCTCGGTGGCGTGTTGGCCGTCATCGCTGTGGTTGTCTTGATTATCGTGAGGCCTGGCTTTGGTGCGAACCAGGGGTCAACGCAAGACGAGACTGACGCAATGAACCAGGGACCAACCCTTGGGACCTGCCTTCCCAGCCAAATCGAGCTGGTGGCACGGACCGATCAGAATTCCTATGACAGCGGGATGAACCCTCAACTCTGGATGGGCATCCGGAACATTTCCACCGTGGACTGCGTTGTGGAGGTGGGCACCGATGTTCAGCGCTACGAAATAAGTTCAGGCGACGACCTGATTTGGAACTCCAGTCACTGCCAAACTGACGCAGTGCCCTTCGAGGTAACACTTCTGGCCGGCAGCGAGCAGGAAACAGTAGCAATTCCTTGGGATCGAACCCGGTCTGCTGTTGACACGTGTGCCACCCCTGAAACCCGCCCGGTGATGCAAGGTGGTGGCTCGAGCTATCACCTCAGGGTCTTCTTGGGTGACCTGGAATCTGCTGAAACCCGCCAGTTCTTGCTGAACTAGAAGGCCGGTGCGGTCTTCTTCGCCGGGCTTTCTGCAAATGCCCGGCGAATAGCCTCAGCGATGCTCGCGTGGGACTGATCCAACATCAGGTCAAACCCGAGCCGAGAGGCTTCTGAGGCTCTCTGGGCAGCTTGGCTGACCTGGCGAATTTCTCCAGCGAGGCTGATTTCCCCGATGGCAACCATGGTCGGTGATAGGGGCGTGTCTTTGGCTGCGCTGGCAACAGCGAGAGCAATGGCTAAGTCTGCACCCGGCTCGTGGATGCGAATACCTCCGACGGTCGACACGTAGACATCAGCCTGAGACAACGCGATGCCCGCACGCCTCTCCAATACAGCAAGCAGCATGGCAACCCGTGATGACTCCACGCCGTTGACTACCCGCCGAGGCTGCGGTGCTGAGCTTGGAACCACGAGGGCCTGAATTTCCACGGGTAGGGCTCGTCTGCCCTCCAGTGCGATGGTGATGCAGGTCCCACTCACCGGAGTGCCTGTGCCGGAGCGGAAAAGGCTACTGGGGTCTGGAACCTCAACGATTCCAGATCCACTCATTTCAAAACATCCCACCTCGTCGGTGGGCCCAAAGCGGTTCTTATGGGCCCGGATGAATCGCAAGGATGTCTGACGATCGCCTTCGAACTGGCAGACCACGTCGACTAGGTGCTCGAGCGTTCTCGGTCCCGCAACCTGTCCATCTTTGGTGACGTGGCCGACCAAGATAATTGGCATCGCGGTGTCTTTGGCGACCCTGATGAGCGTCGCAGCAACCTCTCGAACTTGGGCAACACCGCCGGCTAACCCTTCGAGGACACCTGACGAGACCGTCTGGACCGAGTCAACAATGAGCAAGTCTGGATTCAACGACTCAACATGGCCGAGCACCGACCCCAGGTCGGTGTCGTTTGCCAGGTAGAGGTTGTCGTTGAGGCCACCGGTCCTCGATGCCCTCAAGTAGACCTGGCCGGCGGATTCTTCCGCGCTGACATAGAGAACTCTGCGCCCTCCCCTAGCAGCGTGAGCGGCGACCTCGAGCAACAGCGTGGATTTGCCAACCCCTGGTTCTCCCGAGAGCAAGATGACAGCGCCTGGGACAATTCCTCCGCCGAGCACCCGATCAAACTCGCCAACACCCGTCGGGTGGTGACCGCTCTCGATGCCGGAATGTTCCGTAATCGGCTTCGCAGTTTTGTCCCCCAGGGGGATCACTGCCTTGACCTGCTTAGACGCGGTTGTCGGGGCGCCGGTCTCGGTCACGGTGCCCCACGCTTGGCACTCCCCGCAACGACCAACCCACTTGAGCGTGGTCCAACCACAGTCATCGCATCGATAGGCGGGCTGGGTTTTGGCCATACCACCAGCGTAGGGCTCAGTACCGACCCACAGGGTGAGGCGTGGAAATCTGGGGTGAAATCAGCCGCAATGCCCGGTATACACTCGTAGGCGGTACCGTGTCCGAGCGGCCGAAGGTGCAACTCTCGAAAAGTTGTGTGGGTGAAAGTCCACCGTGGGTTCAAATCCCACCGGTACCGCCATGTCGATTAGGTGACCATCTGACTACGGATCAGAAGCTTGGTCCCACATCTCCCCGGCGACGCCGGGGGCTTCTGGCGGTTCCTGTGCGGGGAACTACAGCGCGACGCCTGAACCTAGCAGGTGCCCAATTGCCCAGGTCAGTGCGAGAGCGAGTCCGCCGCCGAGGGTAACCCGCAGGACGGGACGGAGCACCTTGCTGCTGCCTAAATAGGCCCCGGCAGCACCCGTAATTGCCAGTGCTAACAGTGACGCCAGGAAGGTAACGGGAAGGCGTGCATCACCGGGAGTGAGCGCAATGGCTGCCATCGGTAGGGCGGCACCTGCTAGGAAAGACAGCGCGGAGGACAGGGCTGCGTGCCACGGGTTCGTGAGCTGATTCTCGTCAATTCCTAACTCAGCATCCAAGTGCGCACGGAAGGCGTCGTGATCGGTCAGCTCTTGTGCGACGAGCTGAGCGGTTTTCTTGCTCAAGCCTTTTGCTTGGTAGATATCGGCGAGCTCTTGAAGCTCGGCTTCGGGTTGGTCAATGAGTTCCTGACGCTCGCGAGCAATGAGGGAAGCCTCGCTGTCTCGTTGCGAACTGACCGAGACGTATTCGCCAATAGCCATCGACAACGATCCAGCGATGATGCCGGCTACGCCTGCAATCAGGATGGCGCTCAGGTCCGAGGTCGCGGCCGCAACGCCAATGACGAGAGCGGCAATGGACACAATTCCGTCGTTAGCGCCGAGGACTCCCGCGCGTAAGCGGTTGAGGTGAGCCGAGAACGTCACACGATGGGGCTCTAGGCCGTGGATGTCGGACACCTCCACAGCATACTCAGGACTAGGACTTCGGCGGGCCGAGATTTAGTGGGGGTGTGGTGAAAGATTTCCCACCCTGCAGACATAAGCTCAGTAACGGAAGGCAGGCCATGGATAACGACCACTCCTTGTTTCGCGAGGTATATCGCGACTATGTGGGGCCAATTCGCGCTTATCTGGCCAGGCGCGTCCCCTTCGGCGAGGTCGAAGACTTGGCCGCCGATGTTTTCGCTGTGGCATGGAAAAAGCGCGCCTCGGTCACCCCCGGTGAAGAATTGCCCTGGCTGTATCGGATTGCGTCTTTTGTGGTCGCTAACTACCGCAGGAAAGAACGGCACCGCCTGGATGTGTTGTGGCTTTTTCATGAGCCAGACACCGCTCCGGCTGCGGATAGCTTCTTAGAGACCGACCCAGACCTCGCTAACGCCTGGAAGCGGCTCACGAGCGCCCAACAGGAACTGTTGGCGCTCGTGATTGTTGAGGGTCTTGCCCTTCGGGATGTCGCGCTCGTCATGGGCACTACTCCCAACGCCCTCAGCATTCGCCTCCACCGGGCGAAGAAGCAGCTAGCGGAGGGGCTCACAAAACTTCAGGGTGAAAGATTAAGCAGCGAGGGGACATAAACCCACTATGAACACCATTGATAAAGATTTTGACGACCGTCTTCGTCGGGCTTTCCCGAACACGCCCTCCCCGTCCACCGACGATGGGATTCTTGGAGAATCGTCCCTCGCTGCGCGCACGCCGAGCGCTCTTGATCCCCACGCCACCAGGAGAATTGCGTCCACTTCGTTACTGGGCGTGGGTGCGCTCGCGGTAGTGGGTGTTGTCGTCACATCGTTTGTTCTTCCCTCCCAAGGACCGCTGTTCACCATGGCAGAGTCAGGCCAGGGAGCGGCCAGCGCCGAGATGGCGAGCTCTGACATGAGAATTGGTCTGTGGGTCGAGTACGAATACGAAGCTGGTGATGGCCTCGGAACTGATCCTGGCCGCGGTGCTGTCTATCAGCTTGAACTCGATGGCACGCCTGAGGCTCTCCTGGAGAAACTTGGGGCCACCCTTGGTGTCTCCGGCGAAGCGCAGAAGAGCCAATACTTTGATCCTCAATGGCCGAGTTACTTCGTGGGCACTGAGGACTGGACTTCGCCCTCCATTGGCACCACGTGGACTGGGACCGGTAACTGGTATTACAACAACCCTGCTGCTTACCCCGAGCCCATCTGCACCGACGTTCCTCTGTCCGAGGATGGCACCGAAGGTGGCTATCAAGACTGCGTTACTCCAGAGCCCACCGGCGAGCTTCTCTCAGTGGAGCAGGCAACCGCGGAGGCGGTGGAACTGTTCCGCGCGACTGGCCTCGATGTCAGCTCCGCTGACGTTCGTGTTGTGTCCAATGACGCCTGGGGCATTGGAGTCTCTGCTGCTCTGTATGTGAATGGCACCGAGACCGCCCTCGAGTGGACTGCCTACTGGGTGCCTGGGCCGCTCCTGTCTTCTGCCTCTGGCCACTCCGTGGTTGTGCGTGAACGAGGAGAGTTTGACACCATCAGCCCGGTCGACGCTGTTGATCGGCTGGCCTCTGGTGCATGGTGGGGCTCGCCTGCAACGTCCTACTACTACGGGGCCACCGGTATCGCCGAAGCAACCACCAGGAGCCCTGGTGTCTCCGTGGGAAGCGCGGAGGAAGGCTCTACCGACGCTGCCGAGCCCGAGGTGGTTCCAGACCCAGGGACCCCCACGGACGAACCCACCGACGAACCCACCGACGATGTTCCCACGACAGAGCCGGAGCTACTTCCAGAACCCCTACCAGAACCCCTACCCGAGCCAGAGCTTCCCACCGAGCCTGAAATTATCCGAGCCACAGTAACCTCCGCTGAGTCGGCGCTGTTGCTGGTGTGGGACGCTAGCGGTAATGCCTGGCTGGTTCCTGGCTACGTCATGCGCTACGGCGATGACGACTGGAGTTGGCTGAGTGTGATCTCGCTGATTGAGGGAATCATTGAGATTCCAGAGCCCATGCCCATCGACATCATGCCCATGCCAGCACCCATGCCAGAGCCCTACATCGAAGAGTAGGGCGCTCCTCGAATTACGTGCCCTGCTGGGTCTGGGGGTTGGGTATTGCACCCATGATTCGCCAACCCTCGGGAACCAGCACGAGGGAGTAGAGCAGCGACCCAACTACGCCGGTCGTGGTGGTCACTGTCATGCCGATCTCGACCTGGTCGAGGCCTGGGTCATAGACACATTGGGAGACGCTAAAGCTAGAGACGTTCATCAGGGGCACAAACCCGTCGCGGATGACCTCTTCAAATTCCTGCAGACCGATCGCCGCCTGGAAGTCAGGTGCAGCCATCGCGTAGGCAGCAGGGAAGTCCTCGCGACCAAACGCATCGACCTGCGTCGAAATGGTGGCCTCAACTGCGCTCGCGATACTGTCATCACAGGGTTGGATGCCCCCTAGGGCAACCGGCACCTCGGCTACTGGTGCGGCGCATCCGGCAAACACCAGGGACATCGCGCTGAGAAAAGCCACTATCACGACTCGTGCGTTCATGTGCCCTCCTGTGTTGTGGAACACACTGCCCTGCGAACCTGAGTTCTTCCCAAGAAGAATGGGTGTGGTGTTTGGTACTAAGTTTTAGCTATGAATTCTCTCGTTCGTTTCATCACTGGGCCTAAAACCTCCTGGGCCACCCTTCTTATCGGATTGATTTTCGCCGTCTTGTCCTTCACTGTCTTCGCCGCCGAAGAATCCGACGTTGCTCCCACGAACGGCTTGCCTGATGATGCCGAGGTAGTCCTTGTCGACGAGGCGTTGGCTTCGATGCCAAACGCCGGTGGCACGGCCGCCGTGGTGGTCTATGCCGCGGAATCCGGTGAGTTCACTGACGAGCAACTGAGCTGGTTGGTGGGCGAATTTGATCCCATGATTCAGATGCCAGCTGGTGGAGCGAACGAGAAGTTTCTGGACTTTTCTAATGCGGAAATCATGGACGAGGCTTTTGTCCCTCCCGCCACAGTCTCCGATGACAACACCACCGCAGTTATTACCGTCCCGATGGATGAAATCGACGAGGTAGATCCCAGGGCAGAGCGTATTGCTGAGATCAGGGCGTTGGCGATCGAGGATATGCCAGCGGGCATGGTCACCTATGTCACTGGACCCGAAGGGTTCCAGGTTGACCTCGCTGGGGTGTTTGCAGGAGCTGACTTCACACTGATTCTTGCGACGGTGCTGATCGTGATCGTGCTGCTGTTGGTCACCTATCGCAGCCCTGTTTTGTGGATCGTTCCCCTTGCCGTGGTGGGCACCGCTGATGGAATGGCGGGCCAAATTGGTCGCAACGTGGCCTCGTTCTTCGGTATTGCCGCGGATGGGTCGGTTACTGGGATTTTGTCGGTACTGGTCTTTGGTGCCGGAACCAACTACGCACTGTTGCTGATCGCCCGATACCGCGAAGAACTGATGATCTGTGAGGACCGCCACGAGGCGATGGCCAAGGCCTTGAAGGGCGCAGGACCGGCCATCATCGCCTCTGGTGGAACCGTGACGCTCGCCCTACTGACCCTGTCCTTTGCCGAGCTTGGCGGTAACCGAGCGCTTGGCATTGTGTGTGCCAGTGGTGTGGTTGTCGCCATGATTGCGGCTCTCGGGGTTCTCCCCGCTGCGATTGTCGTGTTTGGCCGCGGTTTGTTCTGGCCTTTTGTTCCCCGTTTTGGTGATGTGAACAAGGCGGAAACCGGCTGGTGGGCGAGGCTTGGAACCCGAGTGAGCAAGCGCCCGGTCACCGTGGCCATTGTCGGTGTCGCGATTCTCGGCGCTCTCACTATCGGTGGAAACGGCGTGACCATTGGAATTCCTGAAACTGAACAGTTCCGAGTTAAGCCAGAGGCTGTGACCGGTATTGAAGTCCTCGCCGAGGCCTTCCCCGCGGGCACGAGTGCCCCAGCGAGGGTCGTTGCGAACAACGACCAGGCTGAGGATGTTGTCACCGCGGCACTGACACTCGATGTTGTTGCCAGTGCTGAGGTCGTGAACTCCAATGACAGCCAGTCGCAGATCGACGTTGTGCTCGACGCCGAGGGCGGTAGCGACGAGGCCTACGCGGCCATTGGTGAACTCCGAGAAGTCGTTTCGGGTGTCCCCGGTGCCAGTGCGTTGGTCGGGGGCGACGACGCGACCAGGTTAGCTGTCAAGCAAGCCTACGAGCGAGACCAGCTTCTCGTAATCCCTCTCATTTTGTTGTTGGTCTTCATTGTTCTGGTTCTTCTCCTGAAGGCAATTTTGGCCCCGATTCTGCTGCTTGCGAGCGTGGTCCTGTCGTTCTTCTCGGCAATTGGAGCCGCCTGGCTCCTCTTTGACAACGTCTTTGGAATGTCTGGTCTGGACTTCAGCGTCTTCCTGTATTCGTTCCTCTTCCTAGTGGCACTCGGTGTTGACTACAACATCTTCTTGGTCTCACGAGCCCGGGAAGAAGCTGCTGCGATGGCGGGGTCGGTAAGCCAGCCCACGAGACCGGCCATGATTAAGGCCCTCGGTGCCACGGGTGGCGTGATTACGAGTGCCGGTATTTTGCTCGCGGCGGTCTTCGCTGTCCTGGGTGTTTTGCCACTGATTGCGCTGTTCCAGGTGGGAATCATCGTCGGTATCGGTGTGTTGATCGACACCCTGTTGGTTCGAACCGTGATTGTGCCAGCGACTGCCTTTATCGCAGGCGATGCCTTCTGGTGGCCACGCAAAAAGATGACGGCCGGAGAGTTCGCTTAGCGCTCTTCGAATCCCCACGCCTGGCCATAGCCGCCCTCGGCTTCTGGCTGTGCCATCAGCTCGAGGAACGGCTTAGCATCAAAGGCTTCTGGACCAAGTACGCCTGTGCCTGACCACACGCCCTGTGCTAGAAGCTCAAGCGCAATGGCTGGAGCCAAAGCGGTCTGCCACACCACACATTGGGAGTCGTAGTTCTTCATCGTCCACTCGTTGTCACTGGCGTGATAAAGGAACACCTCGCGAGGATTTCCGTCCTTGCCCGTGCCGGTCACCCAGACCCCTGCACAGGTGGTGCCCGTCATCCGGTCACCGAGCGTGGCGGGGTCGGGCAGCACCGCGGCGACTAGGTCGCGCGGTGACACCTCCGCCTTGCCGCGTTTGCCATCGGGTCCAGGTGCAGTGCGAACGCTCACCGGGGCGACTTTATCGAGCCCCAAGAGGTTCAGGGTCTTCAGGACCCCAATGAACTCTGCGCCAAGACCGTATTTGAAGGTCACGCGCTTGGCGTTGAGAAAACGAGGAACCAGGGAGACTTCTTCGTGCTCAACGTTGACACATTCGACTGGCCCGATGCCGGCGGGGAACATGAACACTTCGGGCTCACTGAAGGCTTCGGTGGTGAACCACCCGCGGTCTTTTTCCCAGATCAGCGGGGGATTGAGGCACTCTTCGATCGTCGTCCAGATGCTAAACGAGGGCGCAAAGATTTCCTTGCCCTCGTCGTCACGGACGACGAGGTTCGCACCGTCACGAACGCCAATCTCATCAATGTCGCTAAAGAGGTGATCGCTGGCATATTTAGCGAATACGTCCGAGATTCCAGGCTCCACGCCCATGCCTATCAGGGCGAGACGCCCGGCTTTTTCCCACTCGGTGGCCCGGTCAAACTGCCAGTCACCGAGTTTGATTCCCGGGGTGTTGTAGGGGTCGGTGGGGTGGGGGATAGACAGGCTCATGGCCATATCCATGTAATCGGCATCTGCGTCGAGAGCACCCTGAAAGATGCTCTGCACGAACGCGGGCTCTACCGCGTTCATGACTACGGTCGCGCCGTGCTTCTTGGCCAGAGCGGTGACGTTCTCCGGTGCTGAGGCGTCGATGTGTTCGGCGCTAAACCGGGCGCGCGCTTCGGGGAATCGCCCTGCAATCCACTCCAGCACACCTTCCGCCCGGGACGTGTCGTAGTCGGCAACAATGACGTGCTCATAAAAGTCGCGTGTCGCAAGAAGTTTGGCCAGAGCATTTCCGACGCCACCGGCGCCCACAAGAAGAATCTTCATGCCCTCAAACTACCGTCTCAGCGGAACTGTTCTCACGGAATGAGAATGAGCTTGCCGGAGCTCTTGCGCGCTTCCAAGTCCTGGTGGGCTTGCGCCGCGTCAGCCAGCGGGTAGGAGCCACCGAGGGTCATAGTGAGATCTCCTGAGAGCATCGCCTCAAACACCTCACTGGCTCGCCACTGCAGTTCCTCGCGAGTCTGGATGAAGTTCATGAGCGAGGGTCGAGTCAGTGACAACGAGCCCAAGGAATTCAAGATTTGTGGGTCAAACGCTCCCACTGGACCACTTGCTTGGCCAAACAGCACCATCATTCCGCGCGGTTTGAGGCTTCGCAAACTTCCGTCAAAGGTCGAGGCCCCAACACCGTCATAGACAACATCGACGCCGATTCCACCAGTCAGCTCCCGAACGCGGGGTATGAAGTCCTCTTGGTCGTAACGAATGACGTGGGCTGCGCCAGCCGCGCTGGCGGCTGCAGCTTTTGCTTCTGTCGAGACCGTGCCAATGACGGTGCCGCCTCGGGCGGAAATCATTTGGCACAGCAGTAGTCCCACACCACCGGCAGCAGCGTGGACAAGAGCGGTCGTGCCACGCTTTATCTCAAAGACGCTGGTGATCAAGTAATGGGCCGTGATGCCCTGCAGCATTGCCTGGGCCGCCTGGGTTGGTTCAATTCCGGAGGGAACACTGACGGCCTTAGAGGCGTCTAACGCCACAAACTCGGCATAACTGCCGAGCTGGCTGGTCCACGCGAGCGTGTCACCGACTGCGAAGCCGGTGACCTCGGATCCCACCTCGAGCACCGTGCCGGCACCTTCAAGGCCTGGGGTGTAGGGGAGGGTCATGGCATAGATGCCAGAGCGTTGGTAGGTGTCGATGTAGTTGATACCGGCCGCCGCAACCCTTACCAACAGTTCAGAGGGCGTAATTTCAGGCTCAGGCACATCGGAATAGGCCAGTACCTCGGGGCCGCCGTGCTGGGACACAAGTACTGCCTTCATAAGATTCCTCCCGGTGATGTCGTGAGGCTCCAGACTAGGTGCTCGACCACTGGATGAGGGTTTGCCGGATTGTTTGCCTGACGTTAACCATGCGACTACTTGCTGTCTAGGTGCTCTGACAACCCTGGTGCCAGGACAGAAATTTCTGTCTACACCAAGCCCAAGAGGAGAAACACCAGTGAAGAAAAACTTCATTGCTTCGGCCGCTCTCGCAGCTGCCGGACTATTGGTTCTGTCTGCATGTGCAGGCGCAGCCGAAGAAGCTGAGGCACCCGCTGCCGAGGCACCCGCAGTCGAGGAAGCACCCGCGCTTTCCGGCACCATCTTGCTTGATGGCTCCAGCACCGTTGGCCCTTTCGCTGAGGCTGCTGCTGAGCTCTTCATGGCAGAAAACCCAGGCGTGAGCGTGACGGTTGGTATCTCCGGTACCGGTGGTGGCTTCGAGAAGTTCTGCAACGGTGAGACCGATGGCTCCAACGCATCGCGTGACATCAAGGATGAAGAAGCTGCTCTCTGTGCTGAAGCCGGCATCGAGTACACCCGTATCACCGTTGCTAACGACGCACTCTCGGTCGTTGTCAACAAGGACAACCCCGTCGAGTGCATCTCGGTTGAGGCTCTGAACGCAATCTGGAACCTCGACTCCACCATCGCAACCTGGGGCGAGGTCCCCGGTGTTGAGGCTGGCGACTTGGCTGGCGAGGAACTCGTCCTCTACGGTCCTGGAACCGACTCTGGAACCTTTGACTTCTTCACTGAAGAAATCAATGGCGAGGGTGGCAACATCCGCACCGACTACAACAACATCGGTGAGGACGACAACCAGGCTGTTCAGGGTGTCTCTGGTGGCCTCGGCGCCATGGCATTCATCCCCTTCTCCTTCTACCAGGAGTACTCCGACACCGTGAAGGCACTGGCAATCGACAGTGGTGCAGGCTGCAACGAGCCCACCATTGAGAACCTGCTTGCTGGTACCTACACCCCACTCGGTCGCTCGCTCTACAGCTTCCCTGCTGCTTCGGCACTCGGTCGCGAAGAGGTCGTTGCTTTCTACACCTTCATGGTGGAGCGCAACGAAGAGATCGCAGCAGCATCTGGTCTGGTCGCACTGACCGAAGACCAGAAGGCTGAGCAGCTCGCTGCTGTCGCAGCGCTTGCCGGCTAGGTAGTCTGTAACACACTGGGACGATGAAGAGATTGGGAGCAGTGAACTAATGTCTTCATCTGTGGTGTCGGCGCGGAGTGGGGCTCGCAGAGTCTCGCTCCGCGCCGAGCACCCCCACTACGGAGAAAAGGTAATCCTCGCCTTCCTCTTCATCGCAGCGGTGGTTTCAGTCGCAGTGACAACCGCGATTGTGTTGGCTCTTCTCCAACCATTGCCAAGATTTTTCTCAGAGATTTCCATCGTTGAGTTCTTCACGGCGACAGAGTGGTCGCCCGGGTTCGCGAGGCCTCAGTACGGAGTGATTCCCATTGTGGTGGGCACACTGATGGTGGTTGTCACCGCCCTTTTGGTCGCGATCCCGCTCGGCTTGCTCTCGGCTATTTACCTTTCGGAATACGCGCCGGAGCCCGTGCGCAAGACCATCAAGCCAGTCCTCGAAGTTCTCGAGGGAATCCCGACGGTCGCCACCGGCCTGTTCGCGTTCTTCTGGCTTCGACCGTTCCTCGAATACTTGACCCCCTGGTTGCCCTGGGGTGGCCTGTTCTCCACCGGTGTCGCTGGCATCGCGGTGGGATTGATTATCGTTCCCTTGATTTCTTCGGTCGCTGATGACGCTATGCGCTCAGTGCCGAGAGCCCTGCGCGAGGGCGCCTATGCCCTCGGCGCTGGAAAGATGCGCGTAGCACTTCTTGTGGTTGTTCCCGCCGCTTTCTCTGGAATCATTGCCGCTTTCGTCCTTGGCGCTTCGCGCGCGGTGGGTGAAACCATGATCGTGCTGTTGGTTGCTGGCGCTGGGTCGCCAGGCCTGAACTTCAACCCCTTCGAGGGGATTCAGACCATGACGGCCTACATCGCAAGTCGCGCCACCGGCGAGATCGCTGTGGGGTCGATCGTCTATGACACCATCTTTGCTGTTGGCGCTCTGCTCTTCACGATCACGCTTGCGATGAACATGTTGGCCATTCGGTTCGTGAACCGCTTCAGAGAGGTTTACGACTAATGACTGATTCCTTCAACTCGATGCCAGCCCGCAGCCGCTTCGCGGCCGCTGGCGCAGGCCTGGTAGTTCAGAACCGCTTTGCCGCGACGGATAACAAGGGCAGGGTGTCCGGAGTACTGTTCCTGTCGGTGATGTTGCTGGCTCTCACCATCTCGATTGTGGCGATCATCGCGATTTTGGCGTGGGCCTTTGTCGAGGGTCGAACCAGGCTCGACCTGGACCTCATCTTCAATGGCCCCTCGACGGTCAACCGCGCCACTGCTGGCTTCAGCGTGGCTATCCAAGGGACCCTGCAGATTATTGCTGGCGTGATTGCGATCATCATTCCCTTGGGCGCCGGAGCCGCCCTCTATCTGGAGCAGTTTGCTGATAAGACCAAATGGTGGAACCGCCTCATCGAGCTCAACATCCAAAACCTCGCCGGCGTGCCCTCAATCGTCTTTGGAATCCTGGGTCTCGCATTCTTTGTGCGAGGGCCGTTCAATCTGGGATTGGTCGCCGCTGCGGGTTCTGCGACCATTGCGCTGTTGGTCTTGCCAACAGTGATCCTTGCCTCGAGGGAGGCCATTAAGGCCGTTCCGTCGTCCATCTTGGAAGGCTCGCTCGCGCTTGGAGCGACCCGCTGGCAGGCCGTATGGCTCCAGGTACTGCCAGCGGCAGTGCCGGGCATGCTGACTGGTGTCATCCTCGCCGTTGCTCGCGCAATCGGCGAGGCAGCGCCCTTGCTGCTGGTGGGAGCGCTCACGTTTGTGACCTTCTCCCCCAACTTCTTTGAGGGTGGTTACTCGGCCCTCCCTGTGCTGATTTACCAGTACGCCGGTCGTCCGCAGGAAGAGTTCCAGATTTTGGCGGCTGCGGGCGTGCTGTTGATGTTGGTTGTGTTGTTTGTCATCAACTCATTCGCCATCTGGCTTCGTGCCCGGTATGAGAGAACGTGGTAGGAGAGGCAATCATGAACGTACCCATTGGAGAAGAAACAGTGCTCACCGAGGTCTTTACCTTAAAGGACGTCTCTGTCTACTACGGCGACAATCTGGCCGTGCAGAACGTGAATCTGCCCATCTATGAAAACGAGATCACCGCTCTGATTGGGCCCTCCGGCTGTGGCAAGTCTACGATTTTGCGCAGCCTCAACCGCATGAATGACTTGATCCCGGGCGCCACAGTGACCGGTGAGGTCCTCTACCACGGGCAGGATGTCTACGGCTCTGAGGTTGACCCGGTCCAGGTCCGAAAGACCGTCGGTATGGTCTTCCAGAAGCCAAACCCTTTCCCCAAGTCGATTTACGAGAACATCGCCTTTGGCCCGAAGACGCTTGGCGTCAAGGGCAACATGGACGACATCGTTGAGCAGGCTCTTCGCGGTGCCGCACTTTGGGATGAGGTCAAGGACCGTCTGAAAGACAACGCCTTTGGCATGTCCGGTGGCCAGCAGCAGCGTCTGTGTATTGCGCGGGCTATCGCTGTTCAGCCCGATGTCATCTTGATGGACGAGCCCTGCTCGGCCCTTGACCCGGTGTCAACCTTCAAGATCGAAGACTTGATGAACGAGCTCAAGAAGGACTACACGATTGTCATCGTGACCCACAACATGCAGCAAGCTGCGCGTGTTGCGGACCGGACAGCCTTCTTCACGGTGGCCTCCGATGACGCTGCGGGTAGCCGAATTGGTGTGCTGGTCGAGCACGACAAGACCGACAAAATCTTCTCGAGCCCTGCCAACCAGAAGACCCTTGACTACGTCACTGGCCGCTTCGGTTAGTGACCAGCCGGCGTAAGCTGGGCTGGTGGCTTACTCCTTCCCTGGCAACCCGACCGATCGCTCCACGGCTGAGGCTCTCGATGGTAAGGATCCTCTAGCGTCTTTCCGGGCAGAGTTTTTCCACGCGGATCCAGACCAGTGCTATCTGGATGGCAACTCTCTGGGTCGCCTTCCTCTGGCAACGATTGAGGCCGTCAATTCTTTTCTGACCAGCGAATGGGGCACGGAGTTGGTTGGGGGGTGGTCTCACTGGATTGACGAGGCCCAGGTGGCCGGCGACCTTCTCGCCAGAGCCACGCTTGGCACAGGACCCGGCCAAACACTGGTGTGTGACACCACGTCGATGAATTTCTACCAACTGGCCCTCGCAGCGATTGCGGCGAGGCCTGGTCGGAAGACCATCATCATTGACTCTGCTAATTTCCCGACCGATCGCTACATCCTTGAGGGGATCGCAGCCCACCACGGTTTGAATTTGATCACACTCGACACTGATGGCAGTGGCGGTCCTGGCGCCGTCTCCGTGCCCGCCGAGCACGAGCGACTTACCGCCGACTTGCTTGCCCCCTTCCTCACGGACGACGTCGCATTGGTCACCCTGCAGGCCATCAACTACCGCTCGGGCGCTAGGCCAGAGCTTCGCGAGATTTCACGCGCCGTGAAGGCAGCGGCAGCATTCATGCTCTGGGATTGTTCGCATGCCGGTGGCGCCATCGATTTGGACTTCGATGGCAACGAGATTGACTTAGCTGTTGGTTGCACCTACAAATACGGCAATTCGGGTCCTGGCTCACCGGCCTGGTTGTTTGTGCGGAAAGCCCTCCAGGCTGAGCTCCACGTTCCCATCCAGGGGTGGTTCGCTCAGAGGGATCAATTTGTGATGGGGCCGTGGTTTGAGAAATCTGGCGATATCCGTGGTTTTCAGGTGGCAAGCCCGTCCATCGTCGGCATTCGCGCGGTCCAGTGCAGCTATCAGATGATTGAACGGGCAGGGATTCGGGCGATTGAAGCGAAGGCGGCGCTTGGCACGCAGCTCATGATCGCCCTGGTGGATGAGTGGTTGGTGCCCTTGGGTTTCGAACTCGGGACACCGCGTGAACCCAGGCATCGAGGCGGCCACATCATCATTACTCACCCCGATGCAGCGCAGATTGCGCTGGCGCTGCGCAAAATTAAGAACGTTGTTCCCGATTACCGGGAACCCAGTGCCATCAGGCTCGCAATCTCGCCACTTGCCACCTCCTACGGTGAAGTGTGGGATGGCTTTGATCGGCTGCGGGACTTGGTGGTCAGTGGCGACTACCGGAATGTTACGCCCGATGAGAGCCGTGTGACCTAATGACTGGCTCTCACGAGAAGGCCGTGACTTATACGAGCTATCTGAAAATTGAGGAACTGCTGTCCTTGCAGAAGCCTCTCTCTGATGGCCCCGAGCACGACGAGCTGCTCTTCATTACCATTCACCAGGTCTATGAGCTGTGGTTCCAGCAAATACTCCATGAATTGGCCGCTCTTCAGCCTGCCCTGGAGATCGGCGACACACATCGCTCTCTTGCGCTCTTGGGGCGAGTACGCACCATCATGAAGATCTGCGTGGCACAGATTGATGTTCTGGAGACGATGACCCCTTTGCAGTTCCAGTCATTTCGCGCCCGTCTGTCTTCGGCGAGTGGGTTCCAGTCGGCGCAGTTCCGCGAGCTGGAGGCGGTCCTTGGGCGCCGTGACTATGCCGGTGAAAACGCAGAGCACGGCAGTGGCATGAAAATGGCCGAGCACTTGGTCCCAGGCTCCCCTGCCCGCATTGCAGTGGAGGCAGCGATGTCGAGGCCGAGTGTGTGGGATTCGGCCCTTGCGTATTGCCACGCGCGCGGACACGCTATGCCAGAAGATGTGCGAAATCGCGACGTCACCGCCCCGTGGGAAGCCCGCGAGGACGTCCAGCAGGTGCTGGTTAACCTTCACCACACCGACCCCGAGTCCTCGCTGGTGTGTGAAGCGCTCGTGGATGTGGATGAGGGCTTAGGTGAGTGGCGTTATCGCCACGTGAAGATGGTTGAGCGCACTATTGGCCGCAAGAAGGGCACCGGCGGATCTGCCGGTGTCGCCTACCTGGCGAGCACGTTGTTCAACCCCTTCTTCCCGGACCTCTGGGACATCAGGGGTCAGTTGTAGTAAGGACACGACTTTGATTCCGTGTCTGATTGACCACACGATGAGTTGCGGTGAGGACCAATAACCTAGGGGTGTGAGCATTGTGAAGTTATCGCCCGAAGTTCAGGATGCGCTCGAGCATTCTCGCCCGGTTCTCGCACTGGAGTCCACCATCATCGCCCACGGTCTCCCTCGGCCCCAGAATCTTGAGGCGGCACAGCGCTGGGAGGCCCAGGTCAGGGCCGCTGGTGTCGTGCCAGCGACCGTAGCGGTGATTGACGGAGTCCCCACGGTGGGCCTGAGTGCTGCCGAGCTTGAGCGCATTGCTACCGAGGACATTCCGAAGGCCAGTGTTCGTGAGTTGCCCGTGCTGGTGGGTGCTGGGCGTTCCGGTGCCACCACGGTCGCCTCTACGGCGTATTTGGCCAGTCAGGCGGGGGTTCGCGTCTTTTCCACTGGTGGCCTCGGGGGCGTTCACCGTGGAGCCAGCGAGACTTTCGACGAATCAGCGGATTTATCTGTGCTCTCGGCCTCCCCCATCACGGTGGTCTCTGCCGGGGTGAAATCAATCCTTGATATCGGCGCAACGCTCGAGCGGCTGGAAACCCTCAGTATCCCCGTTATTGGCTACAAGACCACCGTTTTCCCCGCATTCTGGCTGAGGGAGAGCCCCTATTCGCTGGAGTGGTCCCTCGACACAGCAGCCGGTATTGCAGCGGTGATGGCGGCCCGCGATGAGCTGGGGCTTCGTGCAGGGATCGTGGTCGCCAATCCCGTTCCCGCCCACCAACAGTGGGACCCCACTATTCACGACCGCTTATTGGCCCAGGCGCTTAATGACGCCGATCGGCAGGGCATTCGAGGCAATGACGTGACGCCGTTTCTGTTGGCTCATGTCTTGGAGAACTCTGATGGTGTGAGCCTTCGAGTCAATCTCGATCTCGTGACCAATAATGTGGCGGTTGGCTGCGAGATTGCGACCGCGTGGGCAGCGCGCCGATGACTTACCCTGAGCGCGCCCTCGTTGTCGGTGATGTTATCGATGACGTCGTGGCCCGGGTGGAGATGCCGTTGCGCCCCAATACGGATACGCCTGCGCGGATTCTTCGTGAGTCTGGTGGCTCTGCAGCCAATACCGCTGTCTGGTTGGCTGCCGAAGGGGTTGACGTCGACTTCGTGGGACGAGTCGGTCATGGTGATGCCGAGCGCTTCGATGCCGAGTTTGCTGCAGCGGGTGTGACCGCTCACCTCGAACACGACACCGAGTTCGCAACCGGGACCATCGTCATTCTGGTCGAGGGAGCAATTCGTTCGATGCTCAGTGACCGCGGTGCGAACGTCGAGCTAGATCCCACCAGGATTCCGCTGGTGTTGCTGGAGTCAGCCAGGGTGGTTCACCTCACCGGCTACAGCATCTTCCACCACCACACGCCTGAAGTCATGTCTACCTTTATCGCCACCGCCCAGAGCGTGGGGTGCCAGGTGATGGTGGACGCATCGTCAGCAGGCTTTCTTCAGGACTTCGGCGTCGAACGCTTTGTGGAGCTCATTGCGGGAGCAGACATCCTCCGCTGTAACGAGGATGAAGCGGCCATTCTCTCGGGGGTGTCTGATGTTCCAGAGGCGCTCCGGTTGCTAGCCCTGCGTTTCCCCGTCGTCGTCGCGACCCTCGGCAGTGAGGGTGCTCTGGTGTGGGAAGACGGAGCGTTGACGGCGATCCCCGCGACACCAATCGAAGCGATGGTGGATCCGACTGGCGCGGGGGATTCCTTCAACGCCGGAATTCTCGCGGGGCTCGTCTCTGGGGCAACGGTGGTGCAGGCCGCGCAGAGGGCAGCAGAGATTTCGGCGAGATGCGTCACTCAGTTGGGCGCGAGGCCTTAAGTTCCGAGAAGGCTTCCAGAGCCTTATCTCGGCTTGCTTTCATGTCAACAATTGGTTCGCCGGGGTAGTCGGTGGTGCCAATCTCTGGAACCCAGCGGGAGATGTACTCCTGCTGGGGGTCAAACTTCTCTGCCTGGAGCACGGGGTTGAACACTCGGAAATAGGGGGCTGCGTCAGCGCCGCTTCCTGCCACCCACTGCCAGCTCGCTGGATTGTTTGCTTCATCGGCGTCGACCAGGGTGTCCCAGAACCAGGCCTCACCGATTCGCCAGTCGGTGAGCATGTTCTTAATCAAGAACGATGCAGTGACCATGCGCACGCGGTTGTGCATATATCCCGTCCGCCAGAGCTCGCGCATGCCTGCGTCAACGAGGGGCACACCGGTGCGACCCTTCTGCCAGGCCCTCAAGGCGCCGGCCTCTGGTTCGCCCCAGGGAAAGCGATCAAACTCTGGTCTGAAGTTCTTGGACGCAAGCTCCGGGAAGTGGAACAGAATGTTGTAGGAAAACTCTCGCCACCCTATTTCGCTAAGGAACTTGGCCTTGTTCTTCTCGGCATCAGAGGGCAAAGTCCGCTCCAGGGCGTGCCAGATGGTGTGGGGGCTTATCTCCCCAAAGCGCAGGTGGGGACTCAGTCGTGAGGTTGTGACCGGCCCTGGTTCATCCCGCCGGTGGTAGTTCTTGAGGACATTGCTGACGAAATCACTCAGGCGATTGGCGGCCCCCTGCTCGCCTGGTTCCCACATCTCTGCAAGACCAGCGGACCAATCCGGGGAGGTGGGAAGAAGATCCCAACTACTCACATGCTCGGAGGGAAGTCCGCTCACGCTGGTGAGCGACGAAGGCGGGCTGAGGGGCGTCCTCGGTGGCTCGGAGGCCAGGCACGCCCGCCAAAAAGGGGTGAAAACCCGGAACGGGCGATCCTCGCCCGTTCTTATCGTCCAGGGTTCATAGAGCAGGTTCCCGGCAAAGCTCTCGCACAGAAGACCCGCCTCTCGCAGTTCGGTCTTGAGTGTTGCATCGACCTCGCGGTTTGCTCCGTAGCGCCGGTTCCAGAAGACGGCACCTGCCCCGGTTTCGCGCACTACCTCGCGCACAACGGCGGCGCCGTGGCCTCTTCGCAGCGTGAGCGATCCACCGAGGGCTTCGATGTCTTGTGTGAGAGAAATCAGTGAGTGGTGGAGCCACCACTTCGTGGCACCGCCCAGCGGCCTGGACCCTGGGCTCTCTTCGTCGTGAACATAGAGCAGAACCAGTGACTCGCAGCGCGCCACAGCGGCGTGGAGTGCGGGATTGTCTGCGAGGCGCAGGTCGTTACGAAACCAGACGATGCTAGGACTTGGGGTCACCAGGTCAGCGTAGAGGGCGAGGCTGGATGGTGTCCATGTGGGGCTTGCTTAACGTGGTGAGGGCCGGCCGCTGAGGCGAGCGACCGACCCTGTTCCCTTGCACCAAGAGTGTTTTGCAATCACATGAACGAAAGCTGTTAGAGCGCACAACTGACGATGTGGCCAATATATAACAAAACGGTAACGCTGTCTATAGCGAGGATTGTTCCGGAGGAAATCGGCCTAGATCATGTCGGGAGACGGCGCCTCGCCATAGAGGATGGTCACATCCGCATGACGGTCAAACCGGTAGCCAGTCCCTCGCGCCGTGCGAACGATGTCTTCATAGCGGCCAAGCTTCGAGCGCAGTCGGCGCACATGGACGTCGATTGTTCGGGAGTTCGGGATATCGTCATCGCCCGCGGCCCACAGGGCTTCGATAATCAGCTCCCGCCGGACCGTTTGTCCTTCTCGAAGAACCAGGAACTGAAGCAGGCTGAATTCTTTGAAGGTCAGGGGAGCCACGTCGCCGTCAATGGTCACCCGTTTCCGCGAGATGTCGATGACGACCGAGAGGACTCGCTTGGGCTCGGCAGGCTTCAGTTTCGCCAGGGCTAGAGGGTCGTGCAGTGCCATGCGCACAATCTCGAGGTTGTTTCCCCCCGACCCGGTGGGGGCTAGAGCGATAGCCGCGTGGGTATCAGCGCTTGGCACGTGGTTGGCAACGGTCTTTTTGAGTTCTTTGACCAGGGTTTCCAGAGAAATCCCGGCAGCGTGGGCGTCGGCTTCGGTGACGCCCACATAGAGTGCGAACCCACGAGGTTCGCGAGGAGAAGAAGTGGTCATTGCTGTCGATTCGTTTGGGGGCCACCTAGGCCGCGGAAGAAGGGGACGTTAGTCACACATTCGAGCGCAACACTCAGGCGCCCCTTGCGGGAGCATCGACAAGGCCAGAGTGTTCATGGGCCGATTATCGCCGGCTAGTTGGCGAACCGTCAAGTCCCTTGAGGGCCTAGCCGACAGTCCCGTACAACCGATCGCCCGCATCGCCAAGGCCTGGGACGATGAAGCCCCGCTCATTGAGCTTGTCATCCATAGCGCCAAGGACGATGGTGACGGTCAGCCCCTTGGTGCCCTCCTCCACAGCCTTCACTCCCTCGGGTGCGCCAAGAAGACACACCGCCGTGATATCGGAGGCGCCCTTGTTGGCGAGGAACTTGATGGCTTGCAGTAGGGACCCACCGGTGGCGAGCATGGGGTCAAGAACAAAACATTGACGATCAGCGAGGTTCTCCGGCAAGCGCTCCGCATAGACGCTGGGTTTAAGGGTTTCTTCGTCGCGCACCATCCCGAGGAATCCCACTTCGGCGCTTGGCAACAAGGCGACCATACCCTCCAGCATCCCCAGTCCCGCGCGGAGAATAGGAACAACCACGGGCCGTGGTTTGGCAAGTTTCTTGCCCACAGTTTTCTGAACAGGTGTCACGATGTCGTGGTCTTCAACCCGAATCTGACGAGTTGCCTCGTAGGCGAGCAGTGTCACCAACTCGGAGGTGAGTGCCCGAAAGACAGGCGAGGGGGTGTCCCGATCACGCAACACCGAGAGCTTGTGGGAGACCAGAGGATGGTTGGCGACGTGTAACTCCATGACGCTCACCCTACCTCTCGGGCCAGGTCTCATGAAGCTGGATAAGGTGGGGCTCATGGTGACCGACCACGACCTCATGGGCCACGCCCTGGACGTTGCCCGAGAAGCACTTCACACCGGCGATGTTCCGGTTGCTGCCCTCGTTGTGGATGGCGCCGGGGTCGTCGTTGCTAAGGCCTGCAACCAGAAAGAGCGGGACCACGATCCCACCGCCCATGCGGAAGTGGTGGCTCTTCGCCTGGCCGGGCACGCGCTCGAGACAGCGAACCTCTTCGGACACACGCTGGTGGTCACCTTGGAGCCGTGCGTGATGTGTGCGGGGGCAATAACGCAAGCCCGAATTTCACGCGTAGTTTTTGGAGCCTGGGATCCCAAGGCCGGTGCGGCGGGAAGCGTTCACGATTTGGTCCGCGATCGCTCACTACCCCATCGCGTCGACGAGGTGGTTGGTGGAGTCCGCGAAGCGGAGTGCGCCTCGCTAATCACTGACTTCTTCGAGCAGGCTCGAGAGTCCTAACTCACGACACCTGGCTGACGACCCCTAGCTGACCACACCTGGCCACAGCACGGCGATGATGACGTTGCTGATTGCCAAAGCCCCGGCCACGTGAAGCAGAGGCAAGAGGCTGCGCTGTGTCGCACCCGGGCCCATCTTCTTTTGGCGACGATACGCAATCAGCGCCACGATGAAGATCACGAGCGTGAGGACCGTCTTGACCGCAATCTTTGTGTGGTCCAGGGACAGCTCGGGGTCATCCGCCAGACGCATCTCGGCGAGACCGGTCAACGCAAGACCCGTCACCAGTTGAACGGTGCCCCCGGTGAGAACCCAGGAGAACGCATAGCCCGTGTGTGCTCGGAGGTGAATCAGGAAGGGCCCGATGATCATGGCCAGTCCGAGGAAGTGAACAATCAGAGTGATGTCTCTCACGGGTTCCATGGTGTTCTCCTAGTTAGTCGGACGCCTTGATCACAATAACGTCCGTTGGAGGATGTTCCTTGGAAGGGTCTCGGACGAGTTCGGGTTCGATGTATATCTCTGCCGTGTCCGTCGTAACCTCGCGCACCCGACGCTTGGCCTCGTCCAATGAGTGGGAGAGGACATAAACAGGCAGCGAGTCGATGAGCTCCACGGTTGCAGCAATCACCCAGTGGCCATCGGGCTCGGAGACGGCGCTCAGGCGAAGGACGGACTGAACATCGGGTGAACCAGCTAACGCCGCAAGGATTGGTTCGCGCTCTGGCGCTTTCCCGTGGGATTTCTTCTTGCCACTCATGACATCTCCCGCCACTTCCCCGACATTGGGTCTCTATGGTCCACTCAATCTACACTGGCCCCATGGGCACAAAACTTCCTCGGACTGCAATCCTTGGCACCGGCAACATGGGTGGGGCGATTCTTCAGGGATTAGCCCAGCCGGGGGGTGGCGCCCGGGGTATTCGTGCCACGACCCGCTCTGAGGCGTCCGCCAACAAGCTCCGAGAAACTGGCGTTGTTGTTGAAAGCCTCGAGTTAGTGCCCCAGGCAAACTCGGCTGCTGTTGCCGACGCCGACGTGATTGTGCTGGCTGTTAAGCCAGCACAGATCATTGGCCTTCTCGCCGAGATTGCCCCGAGTGCTAAGCCAGAAGCAATCATGGTCAGTGTTGCCGCTGGCATTACGCTCTCGAGCATGGAGGCCGTGTGGCCTGGGGCGGTAGTCCGCACGATGCCGAACACGCCAGCTCAGGTGGGACTCGGTGTGACGGGGATAGCCCGAGGTTCACGGGTGAGTGACGACGCCCTGGCCCTGGTTAAAGCGATGTGTGAAACCTTTGGCGCGGTGATTGAGGTTCATGAATCCGAGATCAACGCTCTGAGTTCGATTTCTGGTTCCGGGCCTGCCTATGTTTATTTCTTTATGGAGCGCTTCATCGAGGTGGCCAAGGAGCGCGGGTTTAGTGACGAGGCTGCCAGAGTCATGGTGGAGGGCACATTCCGCGGAGCAGCAGAGTTACTTGCGCGTTCGGGCGAAACCCCAGAGAAGTTGCGCGAAGCAGTGACGAGTCCCGCTGGCACAACAGCGGCCGCGCTCGCAGTCTTTGGCGAGGCTGACATTGCCGGCATTATTCGCTTAGCGACTAACGCTGCCATCGCTCGAGCCGAGGATATGGCCAAGGACTAGTTACTTATCGAGGGCTGCGAAAGTTTCGATGTCCTCGTTGGTCCCGGAGACGATGATCAGGTCGTGGTTACTGACCACCGTGTTCTCGGTTGCATAGGTAAAGGGCTTACCCGGGGATTTAACGCCAACAACAGTGATGTGGTACTTCGACCGCACCTTCGAGTCGGTGAGTGACAAACCGCGGATGGGCTTCGGTGGATACATCTTCACCAGAGCAAAGTTGTCATCGAAGCGGATGAAGTCGATCATGCGACCTGAGACCAGGTGCGCGACGCGCTCCCCGGCTTCGCGCTCGGGATAGACAACGCGGTGGGCGCCGATGCGGGTCAGGATTTTTCCATGCGATTCGCTAATGGCCTTAGCCCAGATTTGTGGAACCTTGAGATCCACCAGGTTGGTGGTAATCAGCACGCTCGCTTCGATTGACGAACCGATGGCGACAACCGCGATGGGGAAATCGCCAGCACCGATTTGCTGGAGGGCGCTCAAGTTCGTTGCATCGAGAACTGCGGTGTGCTTGACCCGGTCCGCCCACTTCTGAACGAGGGCGGGGTCTTCGTCGATGGCGAGGATGTCGCGGCCGAGCTTGTCCAGCTCGCCCGCTGTTGCGGCGCCAAAGCGCCCTAAACCGATGACCAGGACTGGTGCGTCATGGGGAATTTTCTCAACCAACGATTGGCCTTTCTTTTGCACGGCGGTACACCGTCTGGCGGTGGGTTCCACTGAGAGCTGTTGCCAGCGTCACTGTACCAACCCGACCCAACAACATGGTTGCTGCCAGGACATATTTAGCCGCGTCGGGAAGTTCACTGCTGGTGAGCCCAGCGCTCAATCCACAGGTTGCGAACGCGGAGATGACATCGAAGAGAATCTTCTCGAGGGGCTCATCGGTAATGGTGAGGATCGCGATGGTGGCGAAAACCACAATGCTTGCTCCCCAGAGCACCACGCTCACGGCGAGGCGAACGGTGTCGGAGGGAATACGACGTTCATAGACGACGATGTCTTGGTCGCCTCTCGCCTCAGCAAACGCGGCCAAGAACAGAATCGCGAGGGTGGTCACCTTGATTCCACCCGCGGTGGAGGCAGAGCCACCGCCGACAAACATCAGCATGTCAAGAACGAGCAGTGTGGCTCCACCGAACTCTGAGGTGTCAACAGTGTTGAATCCCCCCGAGCGAGACATCATCGAGGTGAACAGCGCCGTCATGGGGCGAT
Source organism: actinobacterium acMicro-4 (assembly GCA_000754445.1). GTDB lineage: Bacteria > Actinomycetota > Actinomycetes > Actinomycetales > Microbacteriaceae > Pontimonas. Next base: position 157,154 of record JNSD01000013.1, read on the forward strand.
AGGCGACATCCTGCGTCCCCAGGGTCTTCTCGTTGCCCCATTCGAGTGCGGCAATCGCCAGTGCTCCCACCACCAACAGGATTGTGGTCGTCGCCAGTGTGAGCTTCGCGTGCATTCCAACACGACCGTGGGAGAGGGTGAGGCCGCGACGGCGACGACGGCTGGTCTTGATCGCGCGGGCCAGCGCATAGATGACCGGGAAACCGAGGCTTCCCAAGAACACCCCAATGCCAATAGTGAAGACCATCACCGGGTCATTGGCGAAGGGTGACAACCCGTCGACCAGTGGCACAAAGCCAGTGTTGGTAAAGGCAGACACTGCGAGGTAGCCACCCTGCCAGAGCGCATCAACCGGGTCGAGGCCTGCGATTAACAAGCGAGGAATGATGATGGCAGCAAGTGCCGCTTCTATGGCAATCACGCTGATGAGGACTGTGCGCAGCAACCCTTTCACATCGCCCAAACGCATTCCGTGGCCGTCGAGCCCTTCGCGTTCGTGAAGCCGGGAAGGGTCAACGTCGACGGCAATCATTTTGCGCGCGGAGAGGCCCAAGCGTTTGGAGGCGATCACAGCAAGGAGCGTTGCCAGTGTCATCACACCGATGCCACCGATTTGCATGGCAAGGAAAACCACGGTGTGGCCAAAGGGCGACCAGTGGGTGGCCATGTCCACGGTGGTCAGCCCAGTGACACAGATGGCCGAGACGGCAGTAAACATGGCGTCGGCCAGGTTCGTGGCCTCACCCGATGCAGCGGCCACCGGCAGCATCAGCAACGTGGTGGTGATGACCGTCAAGATGAGGAATGTGCCGATGGTCAAGGTCGATGCTTGGCCACCCAGGACGGATTGAACCTTGAAGAGAACACCGCGCAGCCCTCTGGGCGCAGAGGTCGACGCGCCCCCAGAAACCGATCGAGATCGACGGGGGATTCTCGATGACGCACGACGTGTGAGAGACGTCAGCCACGACGACACGGAACTGAGCCTTCTTCCTTATCTGAATCTCAGACAGCGCTCGCCATGGTACTCCTCCCCGGCGCCTTGTACGCTACTGAGTTATGACCGACCTTTTTGACGTCCTCGCTGATCAGACCCGCCGTGACATTGTGACTCTGCTGCATCGCGCCAGCGGTGGCGACACCGAGATGAGTGTGGGGGAGTTAGTGGAGGCGTTGGGCATTACCCAGCCGACCGTGTCGAAGCATTTGAAGGTCCTGCGCGACGCAGGTGTTGTTCGGGTTCGCGAAGACGGGCAGCACCGGTTTTATCGACTCGATAAGGCACCGCTGGTGTCGATGAATGAGTGGGTTGCCGGATTCACAGGGGGTGCCACCACCAACACCGCGGAGCCCTTTATCGACCTCACGATTCTTGGCCGGGCGACCGGGGGGCTACTGAGTGATGGAATTGAGCGCGTGCAGAGCCTGATATCGCGCATCCGGAAATAGTCCCTTTACACCCGTGTCTCGTGGCTCTAGGGTGTGTGAGGTAACAATGGCCACACCAGCCACCTAGGCCCCAGCACAATCGAGAGAATCATGCCCTCCCCTCTGTCCCAGATGCGTTTCCTCACCGTCGGTGAGGTTGCCGAGATGATGAGGGTCTCCACCATGACCGTCTATCGGATGGTGCACTCCGGTGAAGTGCCAGCCATTCGCTTTGGCCGCTCGTTTCGAATTCCTGAGTCGGCAGTGGCGCAGTGGATGCATGGCTCTTCTGGTGAGAATCTGAACCAGGTGGGGTAGGGCTCCACGCCTGCGCTAGACTCCACAGGTTGTCTACAACGAGACACAGTTCTGAGCACCCCCGTCTAAAGGAAACTTAATGGGCTCCGTTATCAAGAAGCGCCGCAAGCGTATGGCGAAAAAGAAGCACCGCAAGTTGCTTCGCAAGACTCGCCACCAGCGTCGCAATAAGAAGTAGACGCTTCGAGCTAGAGCGCTGGCCCCTGCCCCGCAGTGGTTAGCGCTTTTCTCTGCCCTTTTTGGTTCGCGACTTTTCGTGACGACTGGTGCCCTCAGGCCACATGATGCTCCAGCCCCGCTCGGTGGCCAGCGCAAGCAAGCCTGGGTCTGGATTGACCGCCACCGGATGACCTACCAACTCCAGCAACGGAACATCAGCAACGGAATCCGAGTAGGCATAGCACGCGCTGAGATCAGCGCCCAGGGACTCGGCCAGCTCCTTCGCGGCCGCGGCCTTAATCGGCCCGTGCAATAGCTCACCCTCTATCTCTCCGGTGAAGCGGCCCTCATGAATTTCCAAGGTTGTCCCCAGTGCGCCACTCAAGCGAAGGTCCCGGGCAATGATGCTAGCCAGCACAGTGGGGCTCGCGGTGAGCAGCCACACCTGACGGCCTTGGTCCCTATGCTCCTGCAGTGTGGCGAGGACGTCCGGGAAAACTTTTGGTGCAATGGAGCGGCGCCATGCACTCTCGCCGACTTGAACAAAGTCGGCCACAGAGTGCCCAGCAGCGAGGGCTTGCGCTCGCTCTCTGGTGGACTTGACTCGCTTAGTGGTCTCGCCTTGCTTGATGAATGAGCGCTGATGAAAGAGCGCCGGAACGACGTGATGCCATCTGATGAATCCTGACTTCCAGGCTTCGATACCAAACATGTAGATGCTCGCACCGCGAACCAGGGTGTTATCGACATCAACGAACACCACAACGGGGGAGCCCGCGCTCTTCTTTGATTTCGACGTCACTGTCCTCATCCAGACTTCAGCATAGGGTGAGACTGTGCAGAGCATCACGGTCCGACTCATCGGAAAGCCCGGTTGCCACCTATGCGACGAGGCAAATCTGGTGATCGAGAAGGTTGTGAAGAGTTTTTCCAATGTGGTGGTCGAACACCGTAATCTCTCCGAGAAGACCGAGTGGGAGAGCGAGTATGGAGACAAGATTCCGGTGATTCACATCGATGATCAGGAATTTGCTTACTGGCGGGTCGATGCCGGGGCGCTTGCCGACGAACTTCTCTCTCGTGGTGGTCTTTCGGAAGCCAGCGAATCAGAGTAGAAAAGACGCCATGTCCTCCACGAGAACCCCCGACCCTAATCCCGGCTGGCTCTCCGACGATGAGCTCTCAGAGATTCGCTCTCGCTTGCCACTTCTCTATGTCGAGGCTGTCCCTGTTCGCCTTGATGGAATGGGCCAGGTGACCGAGGTGGGTTTGCTGCTCCGCGTGTCCGCGGAGGGGTCGATCGCAAGGGCTTTGGTGGCAGGTCGGGTGATGTTCGGCGAGAGCGTTCGCGATGCCCTCTTTCGCCACCTTGAAAAGGATCTAGGCCCCATGGCGTTCCCCCAGCTGCCCTCCTCGATGCAGCCAGCTCATGTGGCGGAGTACTTCCCCTTTCCCGGGGCAAAGTATGTCGACACGAGACAGCACGCTGTCTCGCTCGTTTATGTGGTTCCGGTGACTGGCACCTGCGAACCCCGTCAGGATGCTCTTGATATGGCGTGGATGACACCCGAAGAAGTGACGGCGGACGAGGTCCTGCGGGAGCTAGAGGGCGGCCGGGGTGCGCTGTTAAAAGCCGCACTAGCCAGCGTCGGGGCCCTGCCCTAAGACCTGGTTATTTCGCGGCCTACCAGTTGCGAGCCAGCCGCATCATTACTCTGTGTCGCCACCACCAGAAGAACCGGAACCCGATGTAGAACGCTGGGCTCAGCAATCCCGCATCCCACTCGAGCCGGTCACTCAAGAGCGTGGTGCCGTGGTCGCTTGGCTCGAGTGTCATCGTGTGATGGAAGTGATTCATCACTCCCAGAGCGCCACTAAGCCCGCGACCGTTATCGACAAACACCGAGCGCTTGGCGTCCCTCGAGGTGGTGGGGTTGATTTCCTGGGTTCCCAGTGGCACCAGGCCAAACGCCTTGGCACCAACGACATAGCTCTTGCCACTCTCGTAGCGTTCGGGGAACGCTGTGGGGTCAAGCGGTGTGAAGCGCAGAAAGGGCTTTGACACTCTTTGGAAGACCGTGGGGTCGTGCAGCGCCGCAAAGGCACCAGAGACGGTACAGGGCAGTTCGACGAGGCGCGTAAAGGTCATCACCTAGTCAGTCTCTCCTACCCGGGTGACTATCAGCCGATAAGCCTAGACTTAGGGCATGAAAGCCTTATTGAACGATGTAGTGATTGCGGAAGCCACTGAAGACCAGCTGGTGAAAATTGAAGGCAATTGGTATTTCCCGCCCTCCGCTCTGAACGACGAGTTTTTCACCAAGAGCCCGACTCCGTATGTCTGCCCCTGGAAAGGTGAATGCCAGTACTTCACCCTCACGGTTGATGGCCAGGCGTTTCCCGATCGGGCATGGTCCTATCCGAATCTTCGCCCTGGCGCTGTTGAACGGGTCGGCACAGACTTCGCGAACTATGTGGCGTTTTGGAAAGAGGTCACGGTCGAGGAGTAAGTCCTCTCCGTCCACACAATCAGATAGGTCGGGTTGAAACGCTTTTCACACTTGGCGCACGACATAGGCCTCGACGGTTTTCTAAACCGAATGATTTCGTGGCCACTCGGGCATAGTCCGAGCCATTTTGCGTGGTCTGTGGCCGCTGGTGAGCTGTGGGTGCGTTGCCCTCGGTATCCTATGGAGCGGGCAATTCTCATCCATTTCTCGCCGTGATGGGCGCGAACCCCAGCCAGAGCGTGGGCAATCTCGTGGAGCAGGACCTGCTCAGACTCATCCTCGGATCCCGCCTCGCTGAGATATCTGGAGAGCGTGATGCGTCGATATCGATGACTGCACTGGCCAAACCGAGTCTTGGCGTTGTCCCAGGAGAATGACCAGTCGTGCAATGCGTGGGTAGCGAGCAACAGCGTTGCTCGCTCTTCAACCCAATCTCTGCTGGCCACCTTCGAAGGGTAGCCAACAAGACTGAGATGCCGGGGGATTTATCCACAAGGATTTATCCGCAGGGGGTTTTGAGCTCAAAGTCAAGTGGGGGTGGACAAATCGTTATCAAACCGTATATACTAGAGGTTTGCTTCCGTACCTTCTCCTGCCCTCAAATTGTGGTCGGCTGGAGAGCCCCGAGAATAGCGGCGGGGTGGACTCTTTCTGCTGAGTTCTAGCGGAAGCTATCCACATGTTCGGTCACTCATATTGAGGCTCTCTATCGAGCCCTGGAGGTAATTTCTCTTGGCTGCTGCTCGTTCTGCATCTACTACACCCGCCAAGAACGGTCGAGTCGCTCAGCGTCTCTCGTTCGCCAAAATCTCTGACACCCTCGAGGTTCCGGATCTGCTTGCCTTGCAGACCGAGAGCTTCGAGTGGCTCGTTGGTTCCCCTGCGTGGAAGAAGCGCATTGCCGAGGCGAAGGCCGAAGGCAATCCCGTCGTGTCCACCAAGAGCGGCCTCGAGGAAATCTTCGAAGAGATTTCCCCCATTGAGGACTCGTCTGAGACCATGCAGCTCTCGTTCACAAACCCCTACCTTGAGGACGAAAAGTACTCCATTGACGAGTGCAAGGAACGCGGCAAGACCTACGCCGCCCCTCTCTACGTAGAGGCCGAGTTTATGAACCACCAGACCGGTGAAATCAAGACCCAGACGGTGTTCATGGGTGACTTCCCCCTGATGACCGAAAAGGGAACCTTCATCATCAACGGCACCGAGCGTGTTGTTGTGTCTCAGCTGGTTCGAAGCCCTGGTGTCTACTTCGAATCCGCCCTCGACAAGCTCAGCGACAAGGAAATCCACTCCGTGCGCGTTATCCCAAGCCGCGGTGCATGGTTGGAGTTTGAGGTTGACAAGCGTGACCAGGTCGGTGTTCGTATCGACCGTAAGCGCAAGCAGTCCGTCACTGTCTTCTTGAAGGCTCTTGGCCTCACCAGCGAAGAAATCGCCCAGCACTTCGCTGGGTTCTCTTCTGTGCTTGACGCCCTGGAGAAGGACACCATCCTCACCAAGGAAGAAGCCCTCAAGGACATCTACCGCAAACTGCGTCCAGGCGAGCAGGTTGCCGCTGAGGCAGCTCGTCTGCTGATTGACAACTTCTACTTCAACTCGAAGCGCTATGACCTCGCCAAGGTTGGTCGTTACAAGATCAACCGCAAGCTCGGTCTTGAATTGCCGTTGAACACCTCGGTTCTGACCGTCGATGACATTGTTGCGACCATCAAGTACTTGGTTGCCCTTCACGAGGGTCACGCCACGATTCCTGGCACCCGTGCGGGCAAGAAGGTTGACATTCGTCTCGATGTCGATGACATCGACCACTTTGGCAACCGTCGTATTCGTGCCGTCGGTGAGCTGATTCAGAACCAGGTTCGCACCGGGCTCTCCCGCATGGAGCGCGTGGTCCGCGAGCGTATGACGACTCAGGACATTGAGGCCATTACGCCGCAGACCCTGATCAACGTGCGCCCCGTGGTTGCTGCGATCAAAGAGTTCTTTGGCACAAGCCAGCTCTCGCAGTTCATGGACCAGAACAACCCGCTCTCTGGCCTTACCCACAAGCGTCGCCTTTCGGCACTGGGTCCCGGTGGTCTTAGCCGCGAGCGCGCCGGTGTTGAGGTTCGTGACGTTCACCCCTCCCACTACGGCCGTATGTGCCCGATTGAGACCCCTGAAGGCCCGAACATTGGTCTGATTGGTTCACTGGCGTCCTTTGCTCGCATCAATGCGTTTGGTTTCATTGAGACCCCTTACCGTCGCGTGTCCAAGGGCAAGGTCTCTAAGAACATTGACTACTTGACGGCAAGCGACGAAGACGAGTTCGTCGTCGCCCAGGCTGGAACCCCGCTCAATGCTGATGGCACCTTCGCCGAGGACAAGATTCTCGTGCGTAAGAAGGGTGGAGAGGTCGAGTTGGTCGCCCCTGAAGCGGTCGACTATGTCGATGTGTCCCCCCGCCAGATGGTCTCTGTTGCGACCTCTCTGATCCCGTTCCTCGAGCACGACGATGCTAACCGCGCACTCATGGGTGCCAACATGCAGCGTCAGGCTGTTCCTCTGCTGCGCTCGGAGTCCCCGCTGGTTGGAACCGGTATGGAGTCCTTCGCCGCTGTTGACGCCGGTGACGTGATTATTGCTGAGGCCCCCGGTGTTGTCACCGAGGTCTCTGCTGACCACGCAGTGGTCAAGCAGGACAAGGGCGGCACCAAGACTTACTACCTGCGTAAGTTTGACCGCTCGAACCAGGGCACAAACTTCAACCACCAGATTCGCGTGAGTGTCGGCGACAAGCTCGACCTCGGGCAGGTCATCGCCGATGGCCCCGCCACCGAGAACGGTGAATTGGCTTTGGGTAAGAACCTGCTCGTGGCATTCATGTCATGGGAGGGCTACAACTTCGAAGACGCAATCATCCTCTCCCAGAACTTGGTCAAGGACGACACTCTCTCCTCGATTCACATCGAGGAGTATGACGTGGACGCCCGCGACACCAAGCTGGGTAAGGAAGAGATCACTCGTGACCTTCCGAATGTCGGCCCCGAGCTCTTGGCCAACCTGGATGAGCGAGGAATCATTCGTATCGGTGCAGAGGTTCGCCCTGGCGACATCCTCGTGGGCAAGGTCACACCCAAGGGTGAAACCGAGCTCAGCGCTGAAGAGCGACTGCTGCGCGCAATCTTCAACGAGAAGAGCCGTGAAGTTCGCGATACGTCTCTCAAGGTTCCCCACGGCGAGCAGGGCACCATCATCGGCGTCAAGGTCTTTGACGCTGTCGATGGTGACGACGAACTCGGCTCCGGTGTGAACCAGAGGGTTGTCGTCTATATCGCTCAGAAGCGGAAAATCTCTGAGGGCGACAAGCTCGCTGGTCGTCACGGAAACAAGGGTGTTATCGCCAGGATTCTTCCTGTCGAGGACATGCCATTCCTTGAGGATGGAACCCCTGTTGACATCATCTTGAACCCCCTGGGTGTTCCCGGTCGTATGAACTTCGGTCAGGTCTTGGAAATCCACCTCGGGTGGGCTGCCAAGCAGGGGTGGAAGGTCAGCGGTGACCCCGCATGGGCCAAGCGTCTGGCTGCTCAGGCCAAGGAAGCACTTCCTGGCACCAAGGTCGCAACCCCGGTATTCGATGGTGCAAGTGAGGAAGAGATTGCTGGTCTTCTCGATGCAACACTCGTGAATCGCGATGGCAATCGCTTGGTGGGCTCGTCTGGAAAAGCACGTCTGTTTGACGGCCGCTCCGGTGAGCCTTTCCCCCAGCCTGTCTCGGTGGGCTACATGTACATCCTGAAGCTCCACCACCTCATCGACGACAAGATTCACGCTCGCTCGACGGGACCGTACTCGATGATCACCCAGCAACCGCTTGGTGGAAAAGCGCAGTTCGGTGGACAGCGCTTTGGCGAGATGGAGGTGTGGGCTCTCGAGGCCTACGGTGCCTCCTATGCGCTCCAGGAGCTTCTGACTATTAAGTCGGATGACATCCTTGGCCGCGTCAAGGTCTATGAGGCCATCGTCAAGGGTGAAAACATCCAGGAGCCCGGCATCCCCGAGAGCTTCAAGGTCTTGATGAAAGAGATGCAGTCGCTGTGTCTCAATGTCGAGGTGCTTTCAGCAGACGGCCAGGCCGTCTCACTGAAGGACTCCGATGACGAGTTGTACCGCGCTGCGGAAGAACTCGGCATCAACATCTCGACTCGCTTTGAGTCTTCGTCCGTGGACGAAATCTAAGTAACGACCGAGCCAGAACTAACGAGAGAGATACATCGTGCTGGAAGCAACAACGTTTGAAGCCCTGCGTATTGGACTTGCCACCTCGGAGCACATCCGCGGCTGGTCATACGGCGAGGTCAAGAAGCCTGAAACCATCAACTATCGCACCCTGAAGCCCGAGAAGGATGGCCTCTTCGGAGAGCAGATCTTCGGACCCAGTCGTGACTGGGAGTGTGCGTGTGGCAAGTACAAGCGCGTGCGTTTCAAGGGGATCGTCTGTGAGCGCTGTGGCGTTGAGGTCACTAAGTCCTCGGTGCGTCGCGAGCGCATGGGACACATCGAGCTGGCCGCGCCGGTCACCCACATTTGGTACTTCAAGGGTGTCCCCAGCCGTCTCGGTTACCTCCTGGACATGGCACCGAAGGACCTCGAGAAGGTCATCTATTTCGCCGCCTACATGATCATCAACGTGGACGTCGATGCCCGTCACCGCGAAATGCCCGAGCTCGAGAAAGAGCTTCAGCTGGAGATCAAGCAGTTGGAGAAGGAGCGCGATGCGCTCATTTCTGATCGCATGACTGTTCTCGAGAAGGAACTCGCCGAACTCGAGGCCAACAGCGCCAAGGCAGACCAGAAGCGCAAGGCGGACGATGCCGGTAAGAAGGAGATGGCGTCGGTGCGTAAGAACTTCGATGACGACATCGCTCACCTCGAGCGCGTCTGGGAAGATTTCCGTTCGCTGAAGGTGGGCGATCTTCGTGCCGAAGACGCCGTCTTCCAGGACATGCAGGACCGTTACGGCATGTTCTTCGACGCCCACATGGGTGCCGAGGCAATCCGCCAGCGTCTGCTCGATTTCGACCTGGTCAGCGGAGGCGAGAAGCTCCACGACGAGATTGCTAATGGCAAGGGCCAGCGCAAGATCCGAGCGATCAAGCGCCTCAAGGTCGTCAATGCGTTCTTGCAGACCGGCGCTTCGCCGGCCTCTATGGTCTTGGAAGTTGTTCCGGTGATTCCACCGGAGCTTCGCCCCATGGTTCAGCTTGATGGTGGCCGCTTTGCGACTTCTGACCTCAATGACCTCTACCGCCGCGTGATCAACCGCAACAACCGTCTTCGTCGTCTGCTTGACCTCGGTGCACCCGAGATCATCGTCAACAACGAAAAGCGCATGCTGCAGGAAGCCGTTGACGCACTCTTCGACAACGGTCGTCGTGGTCGCCCCGTTACCGGAACCGGTAACCGTGCTCTGAAGAGTCTCTCCGACATGCTCAAGGGTAAGCAGGGTCGTTTCCGCCAGAACCTTCTGGGTAAGCGCGTTGACTACTCCGGGCGTTCCGTGATTGTCGTGGGCCCCCAGCTCAAGCTTCACCAGTGTGGCCTGCCGAAGATTATGGCCCTCGAGCTCTTCAAGCCCTTTGTAATTAAGCGCCTGATGGACCTCGGTCACTCGAGCAACATCAAGAACGCCAAGCGCATGGTGGAGCGTTCCAGGCCCGAGGTGTGGGATGTTCTCGAAGAGATCATCCGCGAGCGCCCGGTTCTGTTGAACCGCGCACCGACCCTGCACCGTTTGGGTATCCAGGCATTCGAGCCTCAGCTCGTCGAAGGTAAGGCCATCCAGCTTCACCCGCTGGTCTGTGCTGCCTTCAACGCTGACTTCGATGGTGACCAGATGGCTGTTCACCTGCCGCTCTCGGTTGAAGCTCAGGCCGAAGCCCGCATCTTGATGCTGGCCTCGAACAACATCCTGAAGCCCTCCGATGGCCGCCCGGTGACCGTGCCCACCCAGGACATGATTATCGGTCTGCACCACCTGACCACCCTCAAGGAGGGTGCAATCGGTGAAGGCCGTGCATTCAGCTCGATTGCTGAGGCCATCATGGCGATGGACCAGCACTCGCTCGGCTTGAACGCGAAAATCAAGATCCGCATCGCAAGCCTGCACCTGAAGGACGCTCCCGCTGGATTCGTTCAGGGCAGCTCGGTCATCCACGAGACGACCCTCGGTCGCGCCTTGTTCAACGAGTTGCTTCCTGCGGACTACCCGTGGGTTGAGGCTGTTGCTGACAAGCCCATGATCTCCTCGATCGTGAACGACCTCGCCGAGCGCTACCCGAAGGTTGCCGTTGCTGAGACTCTTGACCGGGTCAAGGACGCTGGCTTCTACTGGGCAACCCGCTCCGGTGTGACGGTGGCATTGAGCGATGTGCTCACCCCCAAGCACAAGAAGGACATCGTTGCCAAGTATGAGAAGTTGGCCGCGAAGATTCAGTCGCAGTACGACAAGGGTCTGATCTCAGACGTCGAGCGTCGTCGCGAACTGGTTGAGGTCTGGAGTGCGTGCACCAAGGAAGTCAACGACGAAATGCGTGCGAGCTTCCCCGAGGACAACACCATCAACCGCATGGTCACCTCCGGTGCCCGTGGTAACTGGTTGCAGGTCGGAAACATCGCCGGTATGCGTGGTTTGGTCTCCAACCCACGCGGTGAGGTTATCGCCCGCCCGATCATCTCAAGCTACCGCGAGGGCCTCTCTGTGGCCGAGTACTTCATCGCCACCCACGGTGCCCGTAAGGGTCTGGCGGACACGGCTCTGCGCACCGCAGACTCTGGTTACCTGACTCGTCGTCTGGTCGATGTGGCACAGGATGTCATCATTCGCGGAGCCGACTGTGGCACGTCCAAGGGAATCACCTTCACCATTGCGGTGAAGGATTCCGAGGGTGCTTGGGTTCGCGCAAACAACGCCGAGAACACGGTCTATGCCCGTAACCTCGCTGCTGATGCCACGACCGACAAGGGCAAAGTGATTGCCGAGGCTGGTTCCGATGTGGGCGATGTGCTCATCAACGAACTCGTCTCAGCTGGCGTTCGCGAGATCACTGTCCGCTCTGTGCTCACCTGTGAGGCCGCAGTCGGTGTGTGTGCCGCGTGTTACGGTCGCTCGTTGGCTTCGGGTATTGCCGTTGACCTCGGTGAGGCTGTGGGAATCATTGCAGCCCAGTCGATTGGTGAACCCGGTACTCAGCTGACAATGCGTACCTTCCACACCGGTGGTTCTGCCTCCGCAGCTGACATCACCCAGGGTCTGCCCCGGGTGACCGAGCTTTTCGAGGCCCGCACCCCGAAGGGGTCGAGCCCGATTTGTGAGGCAAACGGACGCATCTCTGTGGAAGAAACCGACACCCAATACAAGGTCATTCTGACCCCAGACAACGGTGACGAGCCTGTTCCGCACACGGTCTCCAAGAGAATGACTCTCCTGGTTACTGATGGACAGAGTGTTGAACTTGGCCAGCAGATCCACGAGGGTCTTCTTGACCCCAAGGATGTTCTTCGCGTCAAGGGCGTGCGTGCTGTTCAGCAGCACCTCGTCGATGGCGTTCAGGGCGTGTATGGCTCACAGGGTGTGCCCATTCACGACAAGCACATCGAGGTCATCGTTCGTCAGATGCTGCGGAAGGTCACCGTGGTAGACCACGGCGAGACCAACCTGCTTCCTGGTGAGCTTGTCGACCGCGGTCGCTACAACACCCTCAACCGTGAGGCACTCGGCGAGGGCAAGAAGACTGCCTCCGCGCGTCAGGAAGTCATGGGAATCACCAAGGCATCCTTGGCCACCGAGTCCTGGTTGTCTGCAGCGTCTTTCCAAGAGACCACTCGTGTTCTCACCGAAGCAGCGATGCAGGGTAAGAGCGACCCGCTGGTGGGACTCAAGGAAAATGTCATCATCGGAAAGCTCATCCCGGCTGGAACCGGCCTGGGTGCATACCGCAACGTCACGGTGGAGCCCACCGAAGCGGCTCGTGCCGAGCACTACCCGGCCAGGCTCTTTGCCGCTGACGATGCGTTTGGTGCAACCGATGACCTCTCGTTTGTGGATTTTGAATCCTTTAGCTCCGAAGACTCAGGCTCTGAAGGCGGCTACAAGTAACCACAGCACGAACTGCAAGAAGGGGCCAGGTTAACTGGCCCCTTCTTCGTGTCTGGGGATAACCACGGCGCTCTGGTTCCAGAGCTGCCTAGCCTCGGGGAATGATTCTTGAGGGCGTCGTTGTTATCATGCACCTGGGTGTGGGGATCGCGGGGCTCTTGCTCTCGCGGATAGATCTTCTGGAGCACCGATTGCCAAACCGCGGGACTGGCTCTCTGGCTGTTGGTCTGGGGATTCTGGCTGTAGTGGCGGGTGATTCAGGGCGAGTGCAGAGCGCTCTGCTGGCTGGAGCTGTGAGTGCCGGGGTCTTTGCCCTCGCTGCTGCCCTACCCTCGCATGCGCTTGGCTGGGGTGATGTAAAACTGCAGGGAGGACTGGGTTTTTACCTGGGTTTTCTTGATTCGCGACTTGTGCTCGTCCAGTGCGTAATGGCAATCCTTGTTGGCGGAGTGGTGGCGCTGATCGGGATTCTGCGGAAAAGCCATGGGGCACGCGATCCCATTGCCTTTGGCCCCTCGCTGGTGGCAGGTGTTGCATTAGCCGTGATTGCCGGAAAATATGCGGAAATCATTTGACCCAGGGCTTTTTGGCCATTAGTCTTGGAATTTGTGTGTGCGATGGCACGCCCGTCTGTGTTCCCCAGTGTGGGAAGACATGACACGGGTCATCACTTCCACATTGGGTTGTGGGCGAAACCAGCGGAAACACTGGCAAGCCGGCCCCCACGGCATACCAAGCGCAGGTGCGAAAGCACAGCTTGGTGCGATGTCGCTGGGTGGTGGAGAAGTAACCAACACCATCCAGTAACCACCGTCAATGAGCTGTCACCGTGCAGCACAAATAAGGAGTGAACTGTGCCAACGATTCAACAGTTGGTCCGTAAGGGACGTAAGCCCAAGGTCCAGAAGACCAAGGCGCCTGCCCTGAAGGCCAACCCCCAACAGCGCGGCGTATGCACCCGTGTGTACACCACGACCCCCAAGAAGCCGAACTCGGCTCTGCGCAAGGTCGCCCGTGTGAAGCTCTCCAACGGTACTGAAGTGACCGCCTACATCCCCGGTGAGGGCCACAACCTCCAGGAGCACTCGATGGTGCTCGTTCGTGGTGGTCGTGTGAAGGACCTCCCCGGTGTCCGTTACAAGATTGTTCGTGGCGCTCTTGACACCCAGGCCGTGAAGAACCGTAAGCAGGCTCGTAGCCTCTACGGAGCGAAGAAGGATAAGAAATAATGCCTCGTAAAGGTCCCGCTCCTAAGCGCCCCGTTATTGCTGACCCCGTTTACGGGGCTCCCATTGTCTCTCAGCTCGTGAACAAGATCCTTGTTCAGGGCAAGAAGGGCCTCGCCGAGCGCATCGTTTACGGTGCTCTCGAAGGTGTTGCGTCGAAGAGCGGCCAGGAACCCGTCATCGTCTTGAAGAAGGCGTTGGACAACGTTCGTCCAACCCTCGAGGTGCGCTCGCGCCGCGTGGGTGGATCCACCTACCAGGTGCCCGTTGAGGTCAAGCCTCACCGTGCGAACACCCTCGCCCTGCGCTGGTTGACCAGCTACGCCAAGGCTCGTCGTGAAAAGACGATGACCGAGCGTCTCACCAACGAAATTCTTGATGCATCCAACGGCCTTGGTGCCGCTGTGAAGCGTCGTGAAGACACCCACAAGATGGCTGAGTCCAACAAGGCCTTCGCCCACTACCGCTGGTAGGACACGGCTTCACGCTGACCCCCACCACCTAATCTCCGGAGGAACACTGTGGCACTTGACGTGCTAACCGACCTGAACAAGGTCCGCAACATTGGCATCATGGCTCACATCGATGCGGGAAAGACCACGACGACAGAGCGCATTCTGTTTTACACGGGTATTTCCCACAAGATCGGCGAGGTCCACGATGGCGCAGCCACCATGGACTGGATGGCTCAAGAGCAGGAACGCGGCATCACGATTACTTCGGCTGCCACCACCTGCTTCTGGGACAACCACCAGATCAACATCATTGACACCCCCGGCCACGTGGACTTCACCGTTGAGGTGGAGCGTAGCCTTCGTGTTCTCGATGGCGCTGTTGCAGTGTTCGATGGCAAGGAAGGTGTGGAGCCACAGTCTGAGACTGTGTGGCGCCAGGCCGACAAGTACAACGTCCCTCGCATCTGCTTTGTCAACAAAATGGACAAGCTGGGTGCTGACTTTTACTACACAGTCGACACCATCATCAAGCGCCTCGGCGCGAAGCCTCTGGTCATTCAGTTGCCCATTGGTTTTGAGTCGACTTTCGTCGGCGTTATCGATCTCGTGGAGATGAAGGCCATCGTGTGGCCCGGTGACTCCAAGGGTGATGTGACCTTGGGTGCCGAGTACATCGTTCAGGAGATCCCCGCCGACATGCAGGCTAAGGCCGAGGAATACCGCGCGAAGCTCATCGAGGGCGTCGCTGACGCTAACGAAGAGCTTCTCGAGAAGTTCTTGAGCGGTGAAGAAATCAGCATTGCAGAAATCAAGGCCGGCATCCGCCAGCTGACGATTGCCGGTGCTGCCTACCCCGTGCTCTGTGGTTCGTCGTTCAAGAACCGCGGTGTCCAGCCGATGCTGGACGCTGTTGTTGCCTACCTTCCCTCTCCGGTTGACGTCCCTGACGTTGAAGGACACGATGTTCGTGACGCAGAGAAGATCGTGGTGCGCAAGCCTTCCTCCGCAGAGCCCTTCTCGGCCCTCGCGTTCAAGGTTGCGGTGCACCCCTTCTTTGGTCGCCTGACCTACATCCGCGTCTACTCCGGTGGTATCGATTCTGGTGCCCAGGTCATCAACTCCACCAAGGACAAGAAGGAGCGCATCGGAAAGATCTTCCAGATGCACGCCAACAAGGAAAACCCCGTGGACAGCGTGTCCGCTGGACACATCTACGCCGTTATTGGCTTGAAGGACACCACGACCGGAGACACTCTGTGTGACCCCACTCACCCGGTAGTTCTCGAGTCGATGTCCTTCCCCGAGCCCGTTATTGAGGTGGCCATCGAGCCCAAGACCAAGGCTGACCAGGAGAAACTCTCCTTGGCCATCCAGAAGCTGGCTGAAGAAGACCCCACGTTCCGCACTGAGCAGAACCAGGAAACAGGCCAGACCGTCATCAAGGGTATGGGTGAGCTTCACCTCGACATCCTCGTTGACCGTATGAAGCGCGAATTCAACGTCGAGGCCAACGTGGGTAAGCCCCAGGTGGCCTACCGCGAGACCATTCGTAAGTTGGTTGAGAAGGTCGACTACACCCACAAGAAGCAGACCGGTGGTTCTGGTCAGTTCGCGAAGGTGCAGATCAACCTCGAGCCCATGGACATCACGGGTGAGACCATGTACGAATTTGATAACCAAGTCACCGGTGGTCGTATTCCTCGTGAATACATCCCCTCGGTGGATGCTGGAATTCAGGACGCGATGCAGGTGGGCGTTCTGGCGGGCTACCCAACCGTCGGTGTCAAAGCGACACTGCTGGATGGGCAGTACCACGACGTCGACTCATCTGAGATGGCGTTCAAGATTGCTGGATCGATGGTCTATAAAGAGGCCGCCAGGAAGGCAAATCCTGTTCTGCTCGAGCCGTTGATGGCTGTCGAGGTGCGGACCCCAGAGGAATACATGGGCGATGTCATCGGTGACCTCAACTCCAGGCGCGGGCAGATCCAGAGCATGGAGGACGCGACCGGTGTTAAGGTTGTTCGCGCACTCGTGCCGCTCTCGGAAATGTTCGGATATGTGGGTGACCTGAGGTCGAAGACCTCTGGTCGCGCCGTGTACTCGATGACTTTCGAGACGTACTCTGAAGTCCCGAAGGCTGTGGCCGACGAGATTATTCAGAAGGGCAAGGGCGACTAAGCCCAACGAATAGGCTCGCCTGGCCTGCAACAACAAGACAAGTAACCAAGAATCTGGGCCCGCAAAGTTCAGATCAACAGTCCCGAGGAGGACCATAGTGGCTAAGGCCAAGTTCGAGCGGACCAAACCGCACGTCAACATCGGTACGATCGGTCACGTCGACCACGGCAAGACCACTCTTACCGCTGCTATTTCCAAGGTGCTCGCAGACCGTCACCCCTCAGCAGTCAACGTGGTACGCGACTTCGCGTCCATCGACTCTGCTCCGGAAGAGCGTCAGCGCGGTATCACCATCAACATCTCCCACGTGGAGTATGAGACCGACAAGCGTCACTATGCACACGTTGACGCCCCCGGTCACGCCGACTACATCAAGAACATGATCACCGGTGCCGCACAGATGGACGGTGCAATCCTTGTGGTTGCCGCCACTGACGGCCCGATGGCACAGACCCGTGAGCACGTTCTGCTCGCCAAGCAGGTGGGTGTTCCTTACCTGCTCGTCGCGCTGAACAAGTCCGACATGGTCGACGACGAGGAAATCCTCGAGCTCGTCGAGGTCGAGGTTCGTGAGTTGCTCTCCAGCCAGGGCTTCGACGGCGACAACGCTCCTGTTGTTCGCGTGTCCGGTCTCAAGGCTCTCGAAGGAGATGCCGCCTGGGGTGACAAGATCATGGAGCTCATGGCCGCCGTGGACAGCAGCGTTCCAGACCCCATCCGCGACAAGGACAAGCCGTTCTTGATGCCCGTGGAGGACGTCTTCACGATCACTGGTCGTGGAACCGTTGTGACCGGCCGTGCCGAGCGTGGCACGCTGAAGATCAACTCGGATGTCGAGATTGTGGGTATTCGCCCCACGCAGAAGACGACCGTGACTGGTATTGAGATGTTCCACAAGCAGCTCGACGAGGCGTGGGCCGGCGAGAACTGTGGTCTTCTTCTTCGCGGTACTAAGCGTGAAGACGTTGAGCGTGGCCAGGTTGTTGTTGCACCGGGTTCTGTAACCCCGCACACCAACTTCGAGGGCACCGCCTACATCCTCTCCAAGGAAGAGGGTGGACGTCACAACCCCTTCTACACCAACTACCGTCCCCAGTTCTACTTCCGCACCACGGACGTAACCGGCGTCATCTCGCTGCCTTCTGGCACCGAGATGGTGATGCCCGGTGACACCACCGACATGACCGTTGAGCTGATTCAGCCCATCGCCATGGAGGAGGGCCTCAGCTTCGCCATCCGTGAGGGTGGACGCACTGTGGGCGCCGGAACGGTGACCAAGATCATCAAGTAGTTCCGCTGCACGAAGGGCCCGGAGGATTTCCTCCGGGCCCTTCGTCATTTAACCGTGCGTCAATGTTGCATTATTGCTACATAGCATTTATGCTATCTCTCATGAGCCGACCACCCAAGGACGAGACTGCGCCGGTTGTCAATCGGATTGAGCAGGCCCGGGACACGAGAGGCCTCTCCCGTGGGGAGCTCGCCGATCTGGTGGGGGTCCACTACCAAACGATGGGCTATCTCGAGCGCGGTGAGTACAACCCCAGTCTCGAATTGGCTCTCAAAATTGCGCGAGCTCTGGAAGTTCCCTTAGAGGAGATTTTTTGGCTCGAGAACGAGCTGAAATCTTCCACCGAGGAGACTGAGAAGACAGGACAACGTTCATGAATCGCAAGGTATCGCTCAGCGCTATCAACGAGTGGCTCTGGCACACAACAAGCCCCAGGGAGGTGACCAAGGACCTCTCCGACACCCGATGGGACTGGCTCCGCACGCCACGAGGGTTGACCGCGGTGATCGCTTTGTCCGTGTTCATCCTTTTTGTTGCTCCGGTCATCGTGTGGTTTGTGGACGATGTGATTGGCTTCGCTCCTTTGGCCATGGTTGCCGGAGTTTTTCTTGCCTGGTTCTTGTTGCGGCGGGCGGTGAGGCTTGTTGCCGATTCTCCTGACGACGCGTTAGACGAGCGCCTGATTGGGATTAGGAATCGCACCTACCTTTCGGCTTATCGCGCTATCGGAGGCGTTCTGGGATTGATTGCCACGGCCTTGCTCTTCTGGTCCATTGTGGAGATCCGGGCCGGCTCGCCAGCTGCCACGTTTAGCCTCACCTGGCCTCAAGCGAACGCCATCGTGTGGTTTGTCTTCGCCCAAATAATGCTGATGCCATCTCTCACCCTTGCGGTGGGACTTCGCCGACGAAAGGTTCAACTATGACTCAGACAACCCGCGACATTGCTCCCGACGTTCTGCGCGGATTCGCACTCTGGGGGATCATCCTGGTCAATGTCGCCTACTTTTCCACTTCCGTGGACTCTGGTGTGACGGCAGAGGGCGTTCAGAGTGCGGGCGACGCCGTTGCGGCTTTCCTGGTGTTTGTCTTCGGCCAGGGCAAGTTCTATCTGATCTTCTCGTTCCTCTTCGGATACAGCGCTCACTATGTGTTGGGTAACCAAGAGACTGGGAGGACCCGCTGGGTCACCCGATCCGTGGGCCTAATTGCTTTGGGCTTAGCTCATGCCAGCCTGCTGTTTATCGGGGACATTCTCTTTCTCTACGGAATCCTCGCTCTGCTTCTGCTCGCTTTCTATGGTCGAACTCGCACGACGATTGTTCGATGGATGGGGTGGGTATACGGAATCTTCGTGGCAGTGTTGGCGGCCTTGGTCGCTTTGACGTGGTTGAGCGAGAACCAAGGGTTTACGGATACTACGCCGCCCTCGGCCGCTGGAGCGGCCTATGGCGAGGCGGTTGCCAACGGTAGTTTCCTGCAGGCGATCCCCGCACGGTGGGCACTCTGGTCAGAAGAAGCGGTCTTCCTAATTTTGTTCCAAGCCACCTTGACCTTTGTCGCCCTCCTTGCCGGCATCTTGGCCGCTCGGTCACAAGCTCTGTCCCCCGGGAGTGTGACCCCGGCGACACTTCGTGCGATGACGATCTGGGGATGGGGTTTGGGGCTTGGCCTTCAGGTTCTCTTTGGAGGGATCTGGCTCGGCAACCTGGTATCGGCCTCACCTACTGCCACCTCCGAACTCCTGGGACTCCTTGGAGGCTTTATTACTGCCCCGCTTTTGAGCATGGGTTATCTGGGCACCATGATCTGGCTCATCAGGACTCGCCCACAAGCCCTGGGTTGGCTGGGATCCATGGGACGAATGTCCTTGACCGTGTATTTGTCGCAGTCACTCCTTCTGAGCCTGATTTTTGGGGCCTGGGGTTTGGGCCTCTACCAGGAGGTCCCCTATTGGTCAGCGGTCCTGATCAGCCTGGGAGTGACGGCTGTTCTGGCTGGTTTTGCCGGCCTATGGCTCTCTCGGTTCCGCCAGGGACCGATGGAGAAGCTGCTCACATCGTGGTCGAAAATCTTTGTGCGGACCACGCATTAATTTCCGACACGCCCGGGTTGCACTAAATGCAGGGCTGTGGCATAGTTTGTGAGGTTCAATACGCACTTCATTCGTGGGGTGCTCACTGCCAGGTAGTGCATAGGATTGCGACTTCGCAAGAGCTCTAGGCCGCGGGTAGCAGAACACAACGTCATCGACGGACCCGCTTCGCAAGCCTTGGTTTGTGTGTTGGAGAGTGCCCCTGGGGCCAACCGAAGTGTGTTGATAGAAAAACAGTGGTGTGTGCCACTCGGTGCGAAAGCGCCGGGTTGCCTGAAGTGTGCAGGGCGAGAGTTCTGTGCGAGTGAGAGAAAGAGAAAACCATGGCGGGACAAAAAATCCGCATTCGACTGAAGTCGTATGACCACGCAGGTCTCGACGTTTCAGCCCGAAAGATTGTTGACACGGTTACCCGTGCCGGAGCCACTGTTGTGGGTCCCGTTCCGCTTCCGACGGACAAGGACGTGGTTGCTGTGATCCGCTCACCGCACAAGTACAAGGACTCGCGCGAGCACTTCGAGAAGCGCACCCACAAGCGTCTCATCGACATCATTGACCCCACCCCCAAAGCGGTGGACTCCTTGATGCGTTTGGACTTGCCCGCTGATGTCAACATCGAAATCAAGCTTTAAGGAAATAGACCATGTCGACTGTGACTACAACTAAAGGTGTACTGGGCATCAAGCTCGGTATGACCCAGGTCTGGGATGCGAACAATCGCTTCATCCCTGTGACCGTGGTTCAGGTTGCCCCCAACGTCGTGACCCAGATCCGCACGATGGAGAAAGACGGCTATGAGGCCGTCCAGGTCGCGAGCGGTCAGATTGACCCCCGCAAGGTGACTAACCCTCTGAAGGGCCACTTTGAGAAGGCTGGCGTTACTCCTCGCCGCCACGTCACCGAGATCCGCACGAGTGATGCTTCCAGCTACGAAGTGGGCCAGGAAATCAATGCCACCGTTTTTGAAGCCGGTGCACTTGTTGATGTCATGGGCACCAGCAAGGGTAAAGGTTTCGCCGGTGTCATGAAGCGCCACAACTTCAAGGGTGTTTCTGCCTCTCACGGTTCGCACCGTAATCACCGTAAGCCAGGCTCCATCGGTGCCTCGTCGACCCCCTCACGCGTGTTCAAGGGCATGCGGATGGCCGGTCGCATGGGTGGCGAGCGGGTCACCGTGATGAACCTCGTTGTTCACGCGGTCGACGCTGAGCGTGGCTTGCTCCTGATCAAGGGCGCCGTCCCCGGCGCCAAGGGTCGTTTGGTTTTTGTTCGTAACGCCAGGAAGGCACCCTAACCATGGCTGCATCTGTTGACGTCCTCGACGCATCCGGCAAGAAGTCCGGCTCCGTCGAGTTGCCCGCTAACGTCTTTGACGTTGTCACCAACGTGCCCCTGATGCACCAGGTGGTTGTTGCTCAGCTTGCAGCAGCTCGCCAGGGAACTCACAAGGTCAAGGGCCGCGGTGAGGTTTCTGGTGCTGGTCGTAAGCCGTTCAAGCAGAAGGGAACCGGTCGTGCCCGTCAGGGTTCGATTCGTGCCCCTCAGCACCGCGGTGGTGGAATTGTCCACGGTCCAGTGCCCCGCGATTACTCGCAGCGCACGCCTAAGAAGATGGTGCAGAAGGCTCTCTTGAGCGCACTGTCTGACCGCGCCCGGGCTGATCGTATTCACGTGGTCCAGGGTCTAGGAACCGACAAGGCTCCCTCGACCAAGATCGCTTCTGCGCTTATCGCACAGACTGCTCCTGGTCGCAACGTGTTGATTGTTGTGGGTCGTGACGATGTGAACGGTCAGAAGAGCGTTCGCAATATTCCTGGTATCCACGCTGTTCACCCCGACCAGCTCAACGCCTATGACGTTCTCAACAGTGACGACATCATCTTCACGACTGAGGCATTTGAGACCTTCGTGGCAGCGAAAGCTGACACGGGCAAGGGAGGCAAATAATGAGTATTCACGCGATTGCTTGGAACAAGGATCCTCGTGACGTCATTGTCCGCCCGATTGTCAGCGAGAAGAGCTACACCCTGATTGACCAGGGCAAGTACACCTTCGAAGTTGACCCCCGCGCGACAAAGACCGAAATCAAGCTGGCCATCGAGAAGATCTTCAATGTGAAGGTTTCCTCGGTCAACACCTTGAACAAGACCGGTAAGACTCGCCGCACCAAGTTTGGGGCTGGAAAGCGCAAGGACACCAAGCGTGCCATTGTCTCTCTCGCCTCTGGCTCCATCGACATCTTCACGGCTGTGGGATAGGTAGGAAGAACATGGCTATTCGCAAATACAAGCCGACGACCCCTGGTCGCCGTGGCTCTTCTGTTGCTGATTTCCAGGAAATCACCCGCAGCACGCCTGAGAAGTCGTTGCTCAAGCCACTGCCGAAGACCGGTGGTCGTAACAGCAGCGGTCGCATCACGACCCGTCACATCGGTGGTGGCCACAAGCGCCAGTACCGCGTAATCGACTTCCGCCGCGATGACAAGGATGGCGTAAACGCCAAGGTCGCTCACATTGAGTACGACCCCAACCGCACCGCGCGCATCGCGCTGCTGCACTTCATCGACGGCACCAAGCGCTACATCATTGCCCCAAACAAGCTTCGTCAGGGTGACATTGTGGAGTCAGGTCCGAACGCCGACATCAAGCCCGGTAATAACCTGCCCTTGCGCAACATCCCCGTCGGTACCGTTATTCACGCAATCGAATTGCGTCCCGGTGGCGGTGCCAAGATGGCTCGCTCCGCTGGCGCTTCGGTTCGACTTGTTGCCAAGGATGGCCCCAACGCCCAGTTGCGTTTGCCCTCGGGTGAAATCCGCAACGTTGATGCTCGCTGCCGCGCCACCATTGGTGAGGTCGGTAACGCCGAGCAGTCCAACATCAACTGGGGTAAGGCCGGCCGCATGCGCTGGAAGGGTGTTCGCCCAACCGTCCGCGGTGTTGCCATGAACCCTGTTGACCACCCCCACGGTGGTGGTGAGGGTAAGACCTCTGGTGGTCGGCACCCCGTGAGCCCTTGGGGTCAGTCTGAGGGGCGCACCCGTTCTCCCAAGAAGGCCAGCAACAAGCAAATCGTTCGCCGTCGCACCGTCGGCAAGAAGCGTTAGTAGGAGAGTAAGACATGCCTCGTAGCCTTAAAAAGGGACCCTTCGTGGATGACCACCTCCTCCAGAAGGTGTTTCGTCAGAACGAAGCCAACACCAAGAACGTGATCAAGACCTGGTCGCGTCGCTCGATGATTGTGCCGGCAATGCTCGGTCACACCATCGCAGTGCACGATGGCCGCAAGCACATTCCTGTGTTCGTCACCGAAACGATGGTGGGTCACAAACTCGGCGAGTTTGCCCCCACCCGCACTTTCCGTGGTCACGAAAAGGACGACAAGAAAGGCCGTCGCCGCTAAGCGCGGTGATGAGGAGGTAGTCACATGGTTGAATCCATCGCACGGGTGCGCAACATCCGCGTTACCCCACAGAAGGCTCGTCGTGTCGTCGACTTGATCCGTGGCAAGCAGGCCCAGGAGGCTCTTGCCGTGCTGAAGTTTGCCCCTCAGTCGGCCAGTGAGCCCATCGCCAAGGTTGTTGCCTCGGCAATGGCTAACGCCCGGGTCACTGCCGACAAGGATGGCATTTTCCTGGACGATCAGGACCTATTCGTTGCTCGCGCCTTTGTTGATGAGGGCGTCACCCTGAAGCGGTTTAGGCCGCGCGCTCAGGGTCGGGCATTTCGTATCAACAAGCGCACCAGCCACATCACTGTTGTGCTGGCAACGCCCGACGAGGCTTCGGTGAACCCGGGCCGCTCATCACAGAAGGCTGGCAAGTAACTATGGGTCAGAAAGTTCATCCGTACGGTTTCCGTCTGGGAATCACCACCGACCACGTGTCGCGCTGGTTCTCTGACTCGACCAAAAAGGGTCAGCGTTACGCAGACTTCGTTGCTGAAGACGTGCTCATCCGTAAGTTCCTCCAGAAGGAACTCGACCGGGCCGGCATCGCACGCATCGAGATCGAGCGCACGCGTGACCGCGTCCGCGTGGACATCCACTCGGCTCGCCCCGGAATCGTTATCGGCCGTCGTGGCGCCGAGGCTGAGCGCATCCGCGCTGACCTCGAGGACATGACCAAGAAGCAGATCCAGCTGAACATTCTCGAGGTCAAGAACCCCGAGAACGAAGCCCAGCTGGTTGCTCAGGGAATTGCTGAGCAGCTGAGCGCTCGTGTGGCATTCCGCCGCGCAATGCGCAAGGGTCTTCAGGGTGCCCAGCGCGCTGGCGCCAAGGGTATTCGTATCCAGGTGTCTGGCCGTCTGGGTGGCGCTGAAATGAGCCGTTCCGAGTTCTACCGCGAGGGTCGGGTTCCACTGCACACTCTGCGCGCGAACATCGACTACGGCTTCTATGAGGCTCGCACGACTTTTGGCCGCATTGGCGTCAAGGTCTGGATTTACAAGGGTGACATCACCAACAAGGAACTGGCCCGCGAGCAGGCAAACGCCCGCTCACAGCGGCCTGACCGTCCTGCTGCTGGTGCTCGCCGTGGACCGGCTGCTGTTGCAGCTGCTGAGGCAGCGCCCGTTGCTGCAGGGGGAGCTGAGTAAGCATGTTGATTCCTCGCAAAGTCAAGTTCCGTAAGCAGCACCACCCCAAGCGTGGCGGTCACGCCACCGGTGGTACCACGGTTGCTTTTGGTGAGTTTGGTATCCAAGCCACCACCAGCGCTTACGTCACCAACCGTCAGATTGAGGCAGCGCGTATCGCGATGACTCGTCACATCAAGCGTGGTGGCAAGGTATGGATTAACATCTACCCCGACCGCCCGTTGACCAAGAAGCCCGCGGAAACCCGCATGGGTAGTGGTAAAGGTTCGCCGGAGTGGTGGATTGCCAACGTCAAGCCAGGACGCGTCCTCTTTGAGGTCGCCGGTGTGAGTGAAGAACTCGCCCGCGAAGCCATGACTCGGGCGATTCACAAGCTTCCGTTGAAGGCACGCATCATCAAGCGCGAGGAGGGCATGTAATGGCTGTGGGAACGAAAGAACTTACACCTGCTGATCTCGACACGTTCGAGGATGAGCGTCTCTTGGACGAGCTTCGCCGCTCCAAGGAAGAGCTGTTCAACCTGCGGTTCCAGTCGGCCACCGGCCAGCTGGATAACCACGGACGCGTTCGCGCTGTGAAGCGCGACATTGCCCGTCTGTACACCGTGATTCGCGAACGCGAGCTCGGCATCCGCGCCGCACCGGCTCCCATTGAGAAGCCAGTCAAGAAGTCTGCAAAGAAGAGCGAAAGCTCCGAGCCTGAAGCTACTGAGGAGAGTGCATAATGGCCACCGATGTGAAGCAGGGCCACGAGTCCGCAGCGCGCGACGTCCGAGACAAGGACGCCCGTGGTTACCGCAAGGTTCGCCGCGGTTATGTAACCAGCGACAAGATGGACAAGACCATCGTCGTCGAGGTTGAAGACCGCGTGAAGCACCCCCTCTATGGCAAGGTTGTGCGCCGGTCCTCCAAGATCAAGGCACACGACGAGCTGAACACCGCAGGTATTGGCGACTTGGTGGTCATCACCGAGACCCGCCCTCTCTCTGCAACCAAGCGTTGGCGTCTAGTCGAAATCGTTGAGAAGGCGAAGTAACCCATGATTCAGCAAGAGTCCCGTCTAAAAGTGGCCGACAACACCGGCGCCAAGGAACTATTGGCGATTCGTGTTCTCGGTGGATCAGGACGTCGCTATGCAGGCCTCGGTGACATCATCGTCGCCACGGTCAAGGACGCAATTCCTGGTGGCAACGTCAAGAAGGGTGAGGTCGTCAAGGCCGTCATCGTTCGCACCGTCAAGGAAACCCGTCGTGGAGACGGTTCGTACATCAAGTTTGACGAAAATGCCGCAGTCATCATCAAGAACAAAGAGGGCGACCCTCGCGGAACGCGTATTTTCGGACCCGTTGGTCGCGAACTCCGCGACAAGCGCTTCATGAAGATCATTTCGTTGGCCCCGGAGGTTATCTAACAATGGCAAAGATTAAAAAAGGTGACCTGGTTCAGGTCATCTCTGGCGCAAGCGAAGCCCGTGGTGGTGACCGCGGTAAGCAGGGTCGCGTCATTGAGGTGCTTGCTGAGCAGAATCGCGTCCTCGTCGAGGGTGTCAACTACGTCAAGAAGCACATCCGAGTTGGCCAGAGCAACCGTGGCTCTAAGACCGGCGGCATTGAGACTCACGAAGCCCCTATTCACATCTCGAATGTGGCACTCGTGGACCCCAAGTCCAAGAAGCCCACTCGCGTGGGATACCAGACCAAGACCGTGACCAAGAACGGCGCCACCAAGCAGGTTCGCGTCCGCGTTGCGAAGAAGTCAGGAGAAGAGCTCTAATGGCCACGTCAACCGCCGAGGCAAAGGCACCTGCGGTGCCCCGCCTCAAAGCTATTTACCGCACGGACATCGTTCCTGCTTTGACCGAAGCCTTCAGCTACACCAACCCTCACCAGGTCCCAGGCCTCGTGAAGGTCGTCGTGAACACCGGTGTTGGCGAAGCAGCCCGTGATTCCAAGGTGATTGAGGGCGCCCTGCGCGACCTCACCCAGATCACCGGCCAGAAGCCCGTCGTGACCCTGGCGCGCAAGTCCATCGCTCAGTTCAAGTTGCGCGAGGGTATGCCCATCGGTGCTCACGTGACGCTTCGTGGAAACCGGGCATGGGAGTTCGTTGACCGTCTGGTCAACCTCGCTCTTCCTCGCATCCGTGACTTCCGTGGGCTCAGCGACCGTCAGTTCGATGGCAACGGAAACTACACCTTTGGTATCACCGAGCAATCGGTGTTCCACGAGATCAACCAGGACAACATCGACCGCGTTCGTGGATTCGACATCACTATTGTGACGACCGCGAAGACGGACGATGAAGGCCGCGCCCTTTTGCTGGCTTTGGGATTCCCCTTCGCTCAGCGGAACACTACCGAGGCCTAAAGGCCCCTAACTGACAAGGTCGGCCCGGGTGTCCCCGGAGTCGAAACCAGCCAGAGAAAAGAGAAGCACCATGACCATGACAGATCCGGTCGCAGACATGCTGACCAGGCTGCGCAACGCCAACTCGGCTCACCACGATTCTGTGTCGATGCCAAGTTCGAAGTTGAAGACCCACCTCGCTGACATTCTCAAGCGTGAGGGTTACATCGCTTCGTGGAAGACCGAGGACGCCAGGGTCGGCAAAGCTTTGACCCTTGAGCTCAAGTATGGACAGAACCGCGAACGCTCCATTGTGGGTATTAAGCGTGTGTCTAAGCCAGGTCTTCGCGTCTACGCAAAGTCGACCGAAATCCCCGAGGTCCACGGTGGTTTGGGCATCGCAATCTTATCCACCTCGTCTGGTCTGTTGACCGACAAGGAAGCCAACAAGAAAGGCGTGGGTGGGGAAGTCCTCGCCTACGTGTGGTGATCGCTGATGTCACGTATTGGCCGCTTACCCATTGAGATTCCCTCGGGCGTGGACATCACGATCGATGGACAGCACGTCGCCGTCAAAGGCCCCAAGGGCGAACTTGCTCTCACCGTGAAGGAGCCCATTGAGGCTCGCAAGGTTGAGAACCAGGTCATCGTCACGCGTCCCGACGACGAGCGTTCCTCTCGCTCCTTGCACGGTTTGAGCAGGACCCTAATCAACAACCTGATCATCGGTGTCACCGAGGGTTACAAGAAAGAGCTCGAAATCGTCGGAACGGGTTACCGTATCGCCTCTCAGGGTCAGGGCGTCGAGTTCCAACTCGGTTACTCTCACCCCATCACGGTGCAGCCTCCAGAGGGCATCACTTTTACCGTGGAGGGCAACACCAAGCTGGTGGTCAGCGGTATCGACAAGCAAGCTGTTGGTGAGGTCGCCGCGAATATTCGTAAACTGCGCAAGCCAGAGCCTTACAAGGGCAAGGGTGTTCGCTACGCCGGCGAGAACGTTCGCCGCAAGGCTGGAAAGGCTGGTAAGTAATCATGGCTTTCTCGAGAGGAAAGAGCCGTTCGGCCGCGAGAGATCGCCGTCACACGCGCTTGCGCAAGAAGGTTGTGGGCACCGCAGAGAAGCCACGTTTAGTCGTGACCCGCTCTGCCCGCCACGTATTCGTCCAGGTAGTCGACGACCAGAAGGGCCACACCGTGGCTTCTGCCTCGACCATGGAAGCGGATTTCCGCTCCTTCGCTGGAGACAAGACTGCCAAGGCCAAGCGCATTGGTGAAGTCATTGCTGAGCGTGCAAAGAAGGCCGGCGTTGCCTCGGTCGTCTTTGACCGCGGAGGTAACCGCTACGCCGGCCGAGTCGCAGCAATTGCTGAAGGCGCACGAGAGAGTGGATTGGAACTGTGAGCGAAGAAGTTAAGGACGAAGCAGTGGTGGAGGAAACTCCGGTTACTCCTGTCGTAGCTGAAGAGGACACCTCGTCGGAGCCTCGTGAGGCCCGCCGCGGAAGTCGTGAGCGTAACCCCAACGCGCGTGAGCGAGGTGCCCGCGACACCGAGAAGAGCCAGTTCCTGGAGCGTGTTGTCACCATCAACCGTGTGTCCAAGGTCGTCAAGGGTGGTCGTCGCTTTAGCTTCACTGCTCTCGTCGTCGTTGGTGACGGTAACGGCATGGTCGGCGTTGGCTACGGTAAGGCCCGCGAGGTCCCCACCGCCATCTCCAAGGGCGTCGAGGACGCGAAGAAGAACTTCTTCCGTGTTCCCCGCGTTGCCCAGACCATCCCTCACCCCGTTCAGGGCGAGGCAGCTGCCGGTGTGGTGCTCTTGCGCCCCGCGACCCCTGGTACCGGTGTTATCGCCGGTGGTCCAGTCCGCGCCGTGCTGGAGTGCGCTGGTATTCACGATGTATTGAGCAAGTCGTTGGGTTCTTCCAACACCCTCAACATCGTGCACGCCACTGTCGCCGCTTTGAAGATGCTCGAAGAGCCACGCGCTGTTGCCGCAAGGCGCAACGCTGAGTTCGACCAGATCGCCCCCGCGCACTTCATCCGTGCTGAAAAAGAAGCTGCTGCGGCAGCGAAGGCCGGTGCCTAATGGCAAAGAAACTCAAAGTAACCCAGATCAAGTCGATCATTAGCGAGAAGCCCAACATGGCTCCCACGCTTCGCAGCCTTGGCTTGCGCAAGATCGGCCAGTCCGTTGTCCGTGAAGATAACCCCGTGAACCGCGGGTATGTGCGCACCGTCGCACACCTGGTGAAGGTCGAGGAGATTGACTAATGGCTGAAGAGAAGAAGCCAGCAGAAAAGAAGCCCGCAGCAAAGAAGCCAGCAGCAGCGAAGCCCGCTGCAGCCAAGCCCGCTGCCGAAAAGAAGCCTGCCGCTAAGGCACCTGCAGCTAAGGCAGCGCCCGCCAAATCTGCTGCGAAGCCGGCTGCGAAAGCTGCCACCAAGCCTGCTGCGAGCGCAGCTGCTAAGCCTGCGGCTAAGGCACCTGTAGCTAAGGCTGCTCCGGCAAAAGCAGCCGCTAAGCCTGCTGCGGCTAAGCCTGCAGCTGCCAAGGCACCTGCTGCCAAGGCCGCTCCAGCGAAAGCTGCTGCTAAGCCCGCTACCGAGGAGAAGAAGGCGGCCCCTGTAAAGAAGGCTGCTCCTTCCAAGAAGGCCGCAAAGCCCGCAGTTGACGCTCGTCCCGGTGTTGTGAAGCTTCACCACTTGCGTCCCGCTGTTGGAGCCAAGAAAGCCAAGACCCGTGTTGGTCGCGGTGAGGGTTCCAAGGGTAAGACTGCTGGCCGCGGTACCAAGGGTACAAAGGCTCGTTACCAGGTTCGTCCTGGTTTCCAGGGTGGTCAGTTGACCTCGGTCATGCGCGCTCCCAAGCTGCGCGGATTCAAGAACCCGTTCCGCGTTGAGTACCAGGTAGTCAACGTTGGTCGTCTCGCTGAGCTCTATCCCAAGGGAGGAGACGTCACGATTGCCGATCTCGTTGCCAAGGGTGCTGTTCGCAAGAACCAGAAGGTCAAGGTTCTCGCTGAGGGTGACCTGAGCGTTGCTTTGAGCGTTACTGTCGACAAGGTCTCCAAGCAGGCCGCCGACAAGATCGCCAAAGCCGGCGGTTCCATCAGCGAATAGGTCCTGAAGGGTGGTTACAGGAAGCGCTCGCCTTCTGTAACCCCACTTCAACCCGGTAAGCTCAAAACCGCGTGCTGTAGGGCACCTGGCAGGAGGATGATGTGTTTAGAGCTATAGGGAGAATCTTCAAGACTCCCGACTTGAGGCAGAAGATTGCGTTCACCCTGGTCATGGTCGGGCTCTTCCGCATGGGCTCCTTCATCCCCGCACCATTTGTCGACTATCGCAACGTGCAGCAGTGTCTTGCTGGTACTAGTGGAACTGCCGGCCTGTATGAGCTGGTCAACCTCTTTAGCGGTGGCGCGCTGCTTCAACTGTCGATTTTTGCTTTGGGCATCATGCCCTACATCACCGCAGCGATCATCACGCAGCTTTTGCGCGTGGTTATCCCTCACTTTGAGTCTCTCCACAAGGAGGGCCAGGCCGGTCAGGGCAAGCTGACTCAGTACACCCGCTACATGACCATTGGTCTCGCGCTTCTCCAGTCGACCACCCTCATTACGGTCGCTCGAAGTGGCGCGCTCTTCGGTGCCAACTCTGGAGTCCCTGCCTGTAATCAGCTGCTCTCGAACGACGCCTGGTACGCCATCATGCTGATGGTCATCACCATGACCGCCGGAACCGGCCTCATCATGTGGTTTGGCGAGATGATCACCGAGCGCGGTGTGGGTAACGGAATGTCGCTGTTGATCTTTGTCTCGATTGCCGCCACTTTCCCATCGTCCCTCTGGGCTATCGCCCAGGCCGAGGGATTCGAAATCTTCATCATCGTTCTCGCGGTGGGTCTGGTAATCCTTGGCCTCGTCGTGTTCGTCGAGCAGTCGCAGCGTCGGGTGCCGGTCCAGTATGCAAAGCGTATGGTTGGTCGTCGCACCTTTGGTGGTTCCAACACCTACATCCCGATCAAGGTCAATATGGCCGGTGTTATTCCGGTCATTTTTGCCTCGTCGCTGCTGTATTTGCCGGCCCTCCTCGCCCAGTTCAACCAGCCCGGTCTTGGCAGTGAGGTTCCGGAGTGGGTTGTGTGGATTCAGAACAACTTCACCTCGGGTGACAACCCCCTCTATATGGCGGTCTATTTCCTCCTGATTGTCGGCTTCACCTACTTCTATGTGGCCATCATTTTCAACCCCGAAGAGGTCGCTGACAACATGAAGCGCTACGGCGGGTTTATTCCGGGTATTCGTGCTGGTCGTCCGACCGCCGAATACCTCGACTACGTTTTGACCAGAATCACCCTCCCCGGTTCGCTGTATTTGGGTTTCGTGGCTTTGATTCCTTTGATTGCGTTGGCCACGGTGAATGCCAATCAAAACTTCCCGTTTGGCGGCGCCAGCATCCTGATTATCGTGGGTGTCGGTTTGGACACCATCAAGCAGATTGACTCTCAGCTCCAGCAACGCCACTACGAGGGTCTTCTGAAGTGATGGCCGAGGGCACCAGGATTCTCCTGATTGGTCCCCCTGGAGCCGGCAAGGGCACCCAGGCGCTCGAGCTCTCGAGCGCCTTCTCGATTCCCGCGATTTCGACCGGCGATATTTTCCGTGAGAAT
Source organism: actinobacterium acMicro-4 (assembly GCA_000754445.1). Taxonomy (GTDB): domain Bacteria; phylum Actinomycetota; class Actinomycetes; order Actinomycetales; family Microbacteriaceae; genus Pontimonas. The sequence continues at coordinate 188,576 of JNSD01000013.1, forward strand.
GTCCGCAACGCTACCCCTCTAGGGCTTCAGGCGAAGAGCTTTATGGACGCAGGCAACAACGTCCCTGATTCGTTGACGAACGATCTCATCACCGACCGCTTGGCGTCCCCGGACTGTGTCGGGGGTTTTCTTCTCGATGGCTACCCCCGCACCACCGACCAGGTCCGCCACTTGGACGACTTCTTGGCTGATCACCACACCAAACTGGATGTGGTGGTTCAGCTCGTGGCAGAGCCCGACATTGTGGTGGAGCGCCTGCGTAAGCGCGCTGTGGATCAGGGGCGCACGGACGATGACGAGGCAGTGGTTCGCCACCGCCTCGATGTCTATGCGGAGCAGACTGCCCCGCTGATCGATGTGTATTCGGCGCGCGGCCTTGTTGCTGCAATCGATGGGATTGGCGACATTTCTGAGGTCACCCAGCGAATCACCGATGCCCTGCACGCCAGGGGCATCACGCCCTAAATTGTCTGCTATCTAGGACTTGTGCGAGATAGCGCACCGGTCTAAGATAGAGATTTGGTGTGAAAAAGGCTTTCGAGACTTTTCTGCTCCAACGCATGACCAGCAGTACTTCACCAGTTAACAAGATACGAGGCTATGGCCAACAAAGACGGCGTCATCGAAATCGAAGGTTCGGTAGTCGAAGCCCTTCCTAACGCGATGTTCCGAGTCGAGTTGACCAACGGTCACAAGGTTCTTGCTCACATTTCGGGGAAAATGCGTCAGCACTACATCCGGATTTTGCCTGAAGACAAGGTAATTGTTGAGTTGAGTCCCTACGACCTGACACGTGGCCGCATTGTTTATCGGTACAAGTAACCACTGGATAAGGAACGGCCCGGGAATCCGCTTGGGCACGAGGCCAGCGAGAACAAGGAAAAGATCATGAAGGTAAGCGCCAGCGTCAAGCCGATGTGTGACAAGTGCAAGGTGATTCGTCGCCATGGCAACGTCATGGTGATTTGCGAGAACCCGCGTCACAAGCAGCGTCAAGGCTAAGTAACTCACTATCTAAAGGCAGAGTCGAGAACCCGCTTCGGTGGGGGACTCCTCGGGTGGAGGCCCGGGCACAGATTCTGTCGCAGACCTCTACATGCAGCAGGAGAAAGTAATGGCACGTCTTGCCGGAGTCGATATTCCCCGTGATAAGCGGGTTGAAATTGCCCTAACCTACATCTACGGTGTTGGCCGTACCCGCTCACAGCAGACGCTTGCTGCCACGGGTATTGACCCCAACATTCGCGTCAAAGATCTCACCGACGACCAGCTCTTGATTCTTCGTGAACACATCGAAGGACAGTTCAAGGTGGAGGGTGACCTCCGTCGTGAAGTTGCCGCTGACATTCGCCGCAAGGTGGAAATCGGCAGCTATCAGGGTATTCGCCACCGTCGCGGTCTCCCCGTTCATGGTCAGCGCACCAAGACCAACGCTCGCACCCGCAAGGGCCCCAAGCGCACCGTCGCAGGTAAGAAGAAGGCCACCTAGGCCTCACATTTTGGTAATAGACCACACGATCTAGAGTCACGGAGAACACACACATGGCAGCACCCAAGTCCGCCGTCCGCAAGCCGCGGCGTAAGACCAAGAAGAATGTGGCTGTGGGCCAGGCCCACATCAAGTCGACGTTCAACAACACCATCGTTTCGATCACTGACCCTAGTGGCGCCGTCATTTCCTGGGCATCATCGGGTGGCGTGGGCTTCAAGGGCTCTCGTAAGTCGACACCGTTCGCTGCGCAGTTGGCCGCCGAGTCTGCAGCTCGCCAGGCACAAGAGCACGGCATGAAGAAGGTTGACGTGTTCGTCAAGGGACCGGGTTCCGGTCGCGAGACGGCTATTCGTTCTCTCCAGGCCGCCGGCCTGGAGGTTGGCTCGATCACCGACGTGACGCCTCAGGCTCACAACGGTTGCCGGCCGCCCAAGCGTCGTCGCGTCTAGTCCAGGGTGGCGAATCTGAAGCCAGAATCGCCACCAACCAAGCCCCCACAAACAAACAGGTAGACACGGTTTAGGCCGTAATCCTCAACCGAGTGTCATATAGCGGACACTTTGCCGAAAGGAAACCACAGTGCTCATTGCACAACGCCCCACCCTCACAGAAGAAAAAATCTCCGAGTTCCGCTCAGCCTTCATCATTGAGCCCTTGGAGCCCGGCTTTGGTTACACGCTGGGTAACTCCATGCGCAGGACCCTGTTGTCCTCGATTCCTGGAGCAGCTGTAACCAGCATCCGGCTGGATGGAGTCCTCCACGAGTTCTCGACCATTGCTGGCGTGAAAGAAGACGTTACCGAGATCATCTTGAACATCAAGAACCTCGTTGTCTCTAGCGAGCACGACGAGCCCATCACCGCATACCTGCGCAAGCAGGGTGGCGGTGTTGTCACTGCTGCTGACATCCAGGCTCCCGCGGGGGTCGAGGTGCACAACCCTGAACTCCACATCGCGACCCTGAACGACAAGGCTGGCTTCGAACTCGAGCTCACCATTGAGCGCGGTCGCGGTTACGTCTCCTCGGTCCAGAACCGCAACGAGTATGCAGAGGCTGGACAAATTCCCATCGACTCGATCTACTCTCCTGTCCTCAAGGTCACCTACCGCGTGGAAGCAACCCGTGCGGGCGAGCGCACCGACTTCGACCGGCTCGTAGTGGACGTTGAGACCAAGCCTTCGATGAGCCCCAAGGATGCCGTTGCATCCTCTGGGCGCACCCTCGTCGAGCTCTTCGGTCTGGCCAGGGACCTGAACGCCGAAGCTGAAGGTATCGAAATCGGACCGGCCCCTGTTGAGGCGGTTCTCTCCAGCGAAATGGCCATGCCCATTGAAAGCCTTGACCTGTCTGTGCGCAGCTACAACTGCCTCAAGCGTGAAGGCATCAACACGGTCAGCGAATTGGTTGCTCTCTCCGAGCACCAGCTGATGAACATTCGCAACTTCGGACAGAAGTCCGTTGACGAAGTTCGCGACAAGTTGGTCGAAATGGGCCTGTCGTTGAAAGACCCCATGCCCGGATTCGATGGCGCAGCGTTCTACAGCGGCCTCGAAACAGAAGAAGAGTACTAAATCGGTGGTTTTCCACCGCCCAGCGTGACACACGGAAGAGAACACAACAATGCCTAAGCCCACTAAAGGACCCCGCCTCGGAGGCGGACCTGCCCACGAGCGCTTGATGCTGGCGAACCTGGCTACTGCCCTGTTCACCCACGGACGCATCCAGACCACCGAGACGAAGGCCAAGCGCCTTCGTCCCCTGGCTGAGCGCATGGTCACCTTCGCAAAGCGTGGTGACCTGCACGCCAGGCGCCGCGTGATGACGATCATCCGTGACAAGTCGGCTGTGCACAAACTCTTCATGGAGATCGCTCCTCTGGTTGACAAGCGTGAAGGTGGATACACCCGCATCGTCAAGACCGGTTACCGCAAGGGCGACAACGCCCCCATGGCTGTCATTGAGCTTGTTCTTGAGCCCGTCAACCCCAAGCCAAAGACCAAGAAGGCTAAGCCTGAGCCCGAGAAGCCCACCGTTGTTGCCGCCGAGGCAGCTTCTGAGGTTGTGGAAGAGCTCGACACGGTTGAGGGCGCTGAGGAGACCACGGAATCTGTGGAGGTAGCGGTGGAAGAAACCACTGAAGCCCCTGCAGATGACGTTGTTGAGGAAGCTTCTGCAGCCGACGAGGCGCCAGCTGAGGAACCAGCAGCCGAGGTAGCCGATGAGGCTCCTGCAGAAGAAGAGACCAAGTAGTTCAGAGTTTCAACCCTCGGCTCTACACTGTCTCGGGTGAGAACCCGGCTTCGTATTGACCTCGCCTATGCAGGGGGAGGTTATTCGGGCTGGGGTATTCAACCCCGGTTGAAAACCGTGCAGAACGAGCTGGAACAGGCTCTTGCTACGACTCTTCGGATTGATCGTTCTCTGGTCAGGACGGTCGTTGCTGGGCGCACCGACGCCGGTGTTCATGCGCTCGGGCAAGTGTGTCATGTCGATCTGCCCGAAGGGGTGGAGCTCACCAGCGCGGGGCTTGCGAACCTTGGCAAGAAGGTTCAGGGCGCTCTGCGCCAGGAACCCATCACCATCAACCGGATTTCCCTGGCACCTGAGGGCTTCGACGCCAGGTTTTCCCCCCTGTGGCGCACCTACCAGTACCGCATTGCTGATTCGCAGGCGGTGAACAATCCTCTGCACCGTGCGTTCACGGTGCAGAGCACGTATCCTTTCGATTTTCCGGCGATGGTGGAGCTAGGGCACCAACTCGTTGGCCTTCATGATTGGGCAGCGTTTTGCCGTCCCCGGGTGGGGGCGACAACGATTCGTGAACTTCAGTCCTATGAGTGGGTCCGCGACCATGACGGGGTGATGGTGGCGACGATCGCCTCCGATGCCTTTTGCCACTCGATGGTGCGCGCACTGGTGGGCGCCGCGGTGGCGGTGGGGCGCGGAAAACTCACCATCGCCCAGGTGTTGGCCATTCGCGAGGCGAAGCAGAGGACCAGTGACTTCGTGATCATGCCACCCCATGGGTTGGCACTGGTCCGCGTTGCCTACCCCGAGGATTCTGAACTCGCGGAGCGCGCTGCGCTGACGCGCAACAAGAGGGCTGCTGACCCAGATTGACCCCTGTGCTTATGTCCTCTAGGCTTGGGGGCTGGTGCCAGTCGCCGACTGTGTACTTGGTTGAGCCCTCCACCGGGTAGTTCTCTCAGGAGAACGCCCACCGGAGCGGGATTCACGAACTCCTCGAACCGTAAAGGAATGTGGCATGACGCGCACATTTTCACCCAAGCCTGCTGACGTTCAGCGCAACTGGCTGGTCATTGACGCCACTGATGTGGTTTTGGGACGCCTCGCCTCCCACACGGCCGCTCTTCTGCGCGGCAAGCACAAGCCGACCTTTGCCCCTCACATGGACATGGGTGACCACGTCATCATTGTGAACGCAGAGAAGGTTGCGCTCACCGGGTCCAAGTTGACTCAGAAGATGGCCTACCGCCACTCGGGTTTCCCGGGTGGATTGACGGCCACCAGCTACGCGGACCTTCTTGAGAAGAACCCCGTTCGCGCCGTGGAAAAAGCGATCCGCGGAATGCTTCCCAAGAACACCCTGGGCCGCGCCCAGATGGACAAGCTCAAGGTCTATGCGGGTGCAGATCACCCTCACCAGGCTCAATTGCCCAAGCCCTACTCACTCGACCAGATCGCGCAGTAGCGCTAGAGCCCTAAGGACACCTCACTAATGGACAAGACAGAAGAGACCGTGGACACCGCAGAAGCTGTGGAAATCCCCGAAACTTTCACCACCGAGACTCCTGCCAATGCAGTTGTCGAGAAGAAGCCCCGCCCAGCCCTCACCGTGGGTGGAAACGCTGTGGGCCGCCGCAAGCAGGCTATTGCCCGCGTTCGCCTGGTTCCAGGGTCTGGAAACTACACCGTGAACGGTCGCACGCTCGAGGCGTACTTCCCGAACAAGCTCCACCAGCAACTGATCAACGACCCGTTCACGGTCCTTGACCTCGGTGGCAGCTACGACGTGGTCGCACGCATCACCGGTGGTGGCCCGTCCGGCCAGGCTGGCGCACTGCGTCTGGGTATCGCTCGCGCACTGAACCTCATTGATGAAGAGAACAACCGCCCCTCGCTCAAGAAGTCTGGATTCCTTACTCGGGATTCTCGCGTGAAAGAGCGCAAGAAGGCTGGTCTCAAGAAAGCCCGTAAGGCGCCTCAGTACTCGAAGCGTTAATCGCTTCCACGACGGGTCAGACCGATGGGTCGCTTATTTGGCACCGATGGGGTCCGAGGGCTCGCTAATGGCGAGCTCACCCTGGACCTCGTTGTTCGCCTGTCCCAAAGCGCTGCCGTTGTGCTCACCAAGGGTCGTCACGCGGAAGAACTCAAAGCCGAGGGCCGCAGGCCCCGGGCTGTTGTGGCACGAGACCCCCGGGTCTCGGGAGAGTTTTTGGCCTCAGCGGTGTCGGCGGGTTTAGCGAGTTCGGGCATTGATGTCTTCGACGCCGGTGTTGTTCCCACACCCGCGGCTGCCTTCCTGGTGAAGGAAGGGGGCTTTGACTTTGGCGTGATGGTCTCTGCCTCACACAATCCAGCACCGGATAACGGCATCAAGTTCTTTTCCTTTGGCGGCACCAAGCTTCCCGATGAGGTTGAGGACCGCATCGAGGCAGCGATGTCGGAACCACCGCTCGCCCCCACGGGTGATGGCGTGGGGCGCATTACCCGCTTTGCCGATGCCGAGGACCGCTATGTTCTCCACCTGCTCGGGACTCTTGATCGCAGCCTCGAGGGAATTCACGTGGTGGTCGACTGCGCCCACGGTGCAGCATCGGGTATTTCCCCTCGCGTGTTCCGTGATGCGGGCGCGACGGTGACCGTTATTGGTAGTGAGCCCGATGGGTTGAATATCAACAAGGGCTATGGGTCCACTCACTTGGAGCCACTTCAAGAAGCTGTTATCTCGCTTGGCGCTGATTTTGGCATTGCTCACGATGGTGACGCTGATCGGACTCTTGCCATCGATCACCGCGGTCGTGTGATTGACGGCGACCACATCATGGCCATCCTCGCGGTGTCCATGAAGGAGGCTGGAACCCTTGTCGGTGACACCTTGGTCACCACAGTGATGTCGAATCTCGGGCTGCGCAAGGCAATGGAGGCCCACGGCATTGCCCTGAAGGAAACGGCTGTTGGTGACCGTTATGTGCTCGAAGAGCTTGCCGCCTCGGGTGCGAGTCTGGGTGGTGAGCAATCAGGACACATCATCATGAGCAGGTATTCGACCACCGGTGATGGCATCTTGACCGGCATCCAGTTGGCCAGGGAAGTTGCCCGCACGGGTAAATCATTGGCCGAGCTAGCCGATGTGATGGATGTTTTCCCTCAGGTGTTGAAGAACGTGTCCGGCGTTGATCGCTCTCGCCTCTCCAGCGATGAGCTCGTCTCGGCCGCGGTCGCAGCGATCGAAGCCGAGCTTGGCGACAGCGGTCGAGTGCTGTTGAGGCCCTCGGGCACCGAAGCACTCATTCGGGTCATGGTGGAAGCCGCCGATGAGCACACCGCCCATCAGATGGCCGATCGTCTTGTTGCTGTGGTTCGCGCTCAGCTGGCGATCTAAATACGCCGCAGAGAAATCTTGTTGACTCGGTGGTCCGAGTCTTTTTGTAACACGAGTGATGCGCGAGGCCTGGTGGGCACGATGTTGTCGCGCAGGTTTGGTTCGTTGATGGTGCTCCAGAGCCGCTTTGCCTCCGCGCGGGCCTCAGCCTCACTCAGACTCGCATAGCGGTGGAAGTAACTGCGGGGGTCACTAAAGGCGCCCTGTTGAAGGTGGAGAAAGCGCTCCTCATACCAGGCGGCAATATCGGCGGTTCTGGCATCGACATAGATGCTGAAATCAAAGAGGTCACTCACGGCAAGGGCGGAGTTTGTGGCCGGTGGCGCCAAGACATTCAGTCCTTCGATAATCACAATGTCGGGGTGGGAAATCTCGTCTGTTTGGTCAGGAATTCGGTCATAGAGCAAGTGTGAATAGACCGGGGCGCCAACGGGTGACACCCCGCTTTTGATGCGCGAGACAAAGCGCAGGAGGGCCCGTCTGTCATAGCTTTCCGGGAACCCTTTGCGCTCAAGGAGTCCCCGTTTCTTGAGCTCTGCCAGGGGCAGCAAGAAACCGTCGGTCGCGATGAGGGCGACGTTCGGGGTGTCGGGGTTTCTCTCGAGCAAGGTCTTCAGAACCCGGGATGTCGTGGATTTCCCGACGGCGACGCTGCCGGCGATTCCGATGATGAAGGGGGTGTGGCGGAGGTCATCACCGAGGAACTGGCGGGTCATGTAGTGGAGGTGGCGTCCGCCCTCCACATAGATAGCCAGCAGTCTCGCCAGTGGTTGGTAGACCTCGGTCACCTCCTCGGCATCGAGCATGTCGCCCGCCGAGCGAACCCTCGCCAGGTCATCCTGCGTGAGCGGTAGGGGCGAACGAGGGGCGAGTTCCGCCCAGCTAGCACGGTCGTAGTCAACAAACGGGCTACCGTTGTCGAGACCGGTGGACGCGTGGGCCATCCCACCAGGGTAGTGCGCCGACTCTCTGGGCACCCATCGCCTAGACTCGCATCATGTGTGGGATTGTCGGCTACGTCGGTGAAAGGTCCTCTATTGAGGTCCTTCTTGGCGGTCTGCGGCGTCTGGAATACCGGGGTTATGACTCAGCCGGTGTCGCCATTGTCACCCCCGGTAATGGCCTGGTTTCTCACAAGCGCTCGGGGAAACTGGGCATTCTGAGTGACGATTTAGGCCACAACCCCCTGGCAGAGGGCCACACCGGCATTGCTCACACCCGGTGGGCCACCCACGGTGGTCCGACTGACGAAAATGCCCACCCTCACCTGGGTGATGGTGGCAAATTGGCTTTGATTCACAACGGCATCATCGAAAACTTCCACGAGCTTAAACAAGAGCTTCTTGCCGAGGGTGAAGAGTTCCTCAGCCAAACCGATTCCGAGGTGGCAGCGCTGATGGTGGGCCGCAGTTACCGGGAGCACGGTAATCTCACCAAGGCGATGCAAGAGGTCGTTAGCCGGCTGGAGGGAGCTTTCACCCTGTTGGTCGTCCACCAGGATCAGCCAGGCGTTGTGGTGGGCGCCAGGCGTAACTCACCGTTGGTCGTGGGACTCGGCGAGGGAGAGAACTTCCTGGGCTCTGACGTCGCAGCGTTCGTCGCCTACACGAAGAAGGCGATGGCGCTCGGTCAAGATCAGATTGTCACCTTGCGCTCCACAGAGGTGAGCGTAATCACCTTCGATGGTGAACCCGTTGAGGCAGCGCCCTTTGATATTGACTGGGATGCCTCCGCTGCCGACAAGGGTGGTTGGTCAAGCTTCATGGCGAAGGAAATCTCTGAGGAGCCGGAGGCCGTGGCCAATACGCTTCGGGGACGCCTTGGGGACGACGGGCTGGTCGCGCTGCCCGAGCTCGATGCGCTCATCGGTGATGGCAGCGCCATCAACCGCATCATTTTTGTTGCCTGTGGAACCGCGTCCTACGCCTCGATGGTCGGTCTGTATGCGATCGAGAAGTGGTCAGGCATTCCCGTTGGCGTTGAGCTCTCCCACGAGTTCCGCTACCGCGAGCCGGCTATTGACGAGCACACCTTGGTGGTCTCGGTCAGCCAGTCTGGTGAAACGATGGACACTTTGATGGCCGTTCGCTACGCGGCAGAGCGCGGGGCCAAGACCCTCTCGATTTGTAATACCCAGGGGGCCACCATTCCGCGTGAATCCGGTGCCGCGCTCTATACCCACGCGGGACCCGAGGTGGCAGTTGCGTCCACGAAGGCGTTCCTCGCCCAGGTTGTCGCCTGCTATTTGCTTGGAATGTATTTGGGCCAAGCCAGGGGATTGCTCAGTACCAAGGAGTCAGCTGCGCTTGCCGATGATCTTCACAAACTTCCCGGCCAGCTCGAGGAGATGGTCAAGACCGGTCCTCGCATCCAGGAGCTTGCTCGCTGGATGGCCGACACGAGGTCGGTGCTCTATCTCGGCCGCCACGTGGGATACCCGATCGCCCTCGAGGGCGCACTGAAGCTCAAAGAGCTTGCCTATATCCACGCCGAGGGGTTCGCCGCCGGTGAGCTCAAGCATGGGCCCATCGCCCTGATCGAGCCTGGCCAGATTGTCTTTGTGATTGTGCCAAGCCCGAGAGACCCGATGTCCCTACACAGCAAGGTTGTCTCCAATATCCAGGAGATTCGCGCTCGCGGGGCTCGCGTAATCGCTCTGGCAGAACAGGGTGATGCCGCTGTATTGCCCTTTGCTGACGAAGTGATTCCCATTCCCTTGACCTCCACGTTTATGGAACCACTGCTCGCGGTGGTCCCCCTCCACATTTTTGGCATGGAGCTCGCCGGAGCCAAGGGGCTCGATATTGACCAACCGCGCAACCTCGCAAAATCTGTGACCGTGGAGTAGTTCGCGGAGCGCAGGGATGACCGTGTTGGGTGTGGGCGTGGACATAGTGGACATCGAGCGCTTTACTCGCGCCCTCGAGAGAACACCAGCTCTCCGACGGCGACTCTTTGGCCCAGTGGACACGCAGCCCCAGGACTTGGCTGCGCAGGATTTGGCTGCGCAGGACTTGGCTGGCCAGTCGCTCGCCGCCAGATTCGCCGCCAAAGAGGCCACATTGAAGGCGCTTGGCGGCAATATCTCAGGGTTCTCCTGGCACGACATTCAAGTTACTGGCGAGCGCGGTCAGCAACCGAAGCTCGTCCTGTCCGGTGGGGTCGCCAAGCATGCCGCCCTCTCTGGGGTAACCAGCACTCACCTCTCGATGTCTCATGATGGCGGCATGGCCATCGCCTTTGTTGTCGTCGATGGCGAGCCTCGCTCGTGAGCAGCTCCATGAGGGAAGCGCTGATTAGACCACAGGCCATCTCCCAGAACGTCCAGGCCATCCGACAGGCCACCTCCGCTGCGAAGACCCTTGTGGTCGTGAAAGCCGGTGGCTACGGCCACGGTGCCGTGACCGCTGCCCGGGCAGCACTCGAGGGTGGGGCCGACTGGCTTGGCACGGCTGATGTTGATGAGGCCCTGGAACTCCGAGAGGCAGGTATCACCGCGCCTGTGCTGTCCTGGCTTTTTGGGCCAAGCGATGACCTCTCTGTGGCTCTAGAGAACGGCATTGATGTGGGGGTGTCCTCTCTAGGCCAGCTTGCCCAGGTAGTGAGCCAAGCCAGCCCAGGAACCCCTGCCAGCCCAGGAACAGCGGCTAGGGTTCACCTCAAAATTGACACTGGCCTTGGCCGAAGCGGTGCCACCCCAGACCAGTGGGCGGCGCTGTGCGAGGCGGCAGCCACCGCGCAGCGTGGTGGAAAAGTCCGGGTAGTCGGTGTTTTCAGCCACCTCTCTGGGGCCAGTGCTGAAGCTGACGCCATTCAGGGCGCAGCCTTTGCCCTCGCTTGTGACCAGGCGAGGGCAAGTGGGTTGGATCCCGAGCTGTGTCACATTTCTGCGAGTAATGCCACAAGTAATTCACCCGAGCTTGCCTCTGACATGGTGCGCATCGGTATCGCCGCCTACGGGGTTCCGGTGGCCGGCCGTTTTGCAGGGCTTGGGCTTCGTCCTGCCATGCGGTTTAGTGGACAGGTTGTGTTGACCAAGCGGGTGTCCAGTGGTCACGGGGTGGGCTATGGCCACACTTACCAAACGACGTCCGAGACGACCCTGGCTCTGGTGCCACTGGGATATGCCGATGGTGTTCCGCGCCACGCATCCTCCGCTGGACCGGTTGTCATAGCTGGTCGGCGCTTTAGCGTCTCCGGTCGGGTATCGATGGACCAATTCAGTGTTGATGTTGGGGATCATGGTGTGAAGGAGGGCGACTGGTGTGTGCTCTGGGGTGACCCAGGCGAGGGACACCCGAGCGTTGAGGAATGGGCCGAAGCGGCTGGAACCATTGGCTACGAGATGATCACCCGTGTTGGCCCCAGGGTTCCTCGGGTAATTGAGCGATGAAGCTGGAGATTCCCACCAGCGAGGCAATGGAACGCTTCGGCGAATCATTAGCCCTGGTTGCGAAAGCCGGCGACGTCATCGTTCTGACCGGCGAGCTCGGCGCCGGGAAAACCACCTTTGCCCGCGGATTTGGACGAGCGTTGCAGTTGACGACCCCAATGTCGAGCCCCACCTTTGTTGTTGCGCGGACGCACCAGCCGAGCACAGCTGTTGAACCACCGGTAGTTCACATTGACGCATACCGCATTGGCTCGCTAGCAGAGATGGCGGATCTCGATGTCGATTCCGACTCGAGCATCATCCTTGCCGAGTGGGCCGCCCCCTACGCGAGTGCGCTATCTGATTCGTGGCTTGAGATTGTGGTGGAGCGCCCGGTCGCCACAGAGCTTGTCGATGTCGACTCCGACGAGCCTCGCCAGGTGAGTCTTAGTGCTCATGGCGCTAACGCCAAGAACTATGACCGCTTTCTCGCAGCGGCGGGGCACTTCTCGTGATTCTCGCGATCGATTCATCGATGGGCACCTCGGTGGCGGTGGTCTCGCTCGAGGGTCACGTCCTTTCACACCGTGAGAGCGATAACCCCCGTGCTCACGCTGAACTACTCGGAGTGCTGCTCGCGGGTGCTCTTGAGCACGCTGGCGTCACGCCCGGGCACATCACCGGCGTTGCCATGGGAATTGGTCCAGGCGCCTTTACCGGCCTGCGCGTGGGGATGGCCGGAGCACAGGCTTTCGCTCTGTCCAGGAACCTGCCGCTCTATCCCGTGGTGAGCCACGATGCCCTGGGGTGGGCAGTCGACACCGACACCGTGGTGATCACGGACGCTCGCCGTGGCGAAGTCGCCTTCTCGGTGTATTCACCGAGTGCTCCGCTGCGCCGCGTGCGCGGCCCCGAACTATCAACTCCGGCACTGGTCGACGAGGCGCTAGGCGATGCAGCCACCCTGCCACGCATCGAGGGCCTCAGTATTGATGCCTCTGTGTTGGCCCTGGTCGCACTTCATGCACGAGCTGAGGGACTCTCTCTGCCCGAGCCGCGGCCCATGTATTTGAGGGCACCCGATGTGACGGTGAAGCCATGACCTATCTGCTCTCCCGCGCTGTGTTGGAAGACCTCCCCGAGATGATCTCGTGGGAGGCTGCACTGTTTGGCGCGGACGCCTGGTCGCCAGAGGTGATGGTCGCTGAGCTATCCCATCCAGCTAGTTACTACCTTGTTGCGAGGCCAGATGGCGATGATGCGATTGTTGGCTATGCCGGGCTGCGCGCAGACCACCGAGGCGGCGATGGTGACATTCAGACAGTTGCTGTTGCGCCCGAGCACCGAGGGAGAGGACTTGGACGATTACTGGTCGAAGCCCTGCTTGTCGAAGCACGCCAGCGCTTAGTGAGCTCGGTTTTTCTTGAGGTGCGAGCAGATAATCTCGAAGCCCGGGGGCTCTATCAAAGCCTGGGTTTTTACGAGATTGACCGTCGTGCCGGGTATTACCAATCAGATGGCGTGGACGCCATTGTGATGACTATCGCACTGGGTGCACCACAGCCTGGATGGGCGGTTGGGGATGACTGAACCCCTGGTGCTGGGAATTGAGACCAGCTGTGATGAGACCGGTGTGGGAATTGTTCGTGGCAACACCCTCTTGGCCAACATTGTCGCCTCGTCCATGGACGAGCACGCTAGATACGGGGGAGTTGTGCCAGAGGTGGCAGCACGAGCACACCTTGAGGCGCTGCCCTCGGTCGTGACCGAGGCCCTAGAGACAGCGGGTGTCAGCTTCGCTGACCTCGACGCGATTGCCGTCACCACGGGGCCGGGTCTTGCTGGAGCATTGATGGTGGGGGTCGGGGCAGCCAAAGCTCTGGCTGTGAGCCTTGGTATCCCCCTGTATGCCCTGAACCATCTCGTCGGGCACGTGGGCGTGGAAGTTCTTCGGGACAGCAGGGAAACTGGGGACACTCTGGTGAGCCCCACCATCGCACTGTTGGTCTCCGGAGGGCACACCTCGCTTTTGCTCGTGCGGAATCTAGTCTCCGATGTTGTGACGCTTGGCGAAACCATCGATGACGCTGCCGGCGAAGCCTTCGACAAGGTCGCCAGGGTTCTAGGCCTCCCCTACCCCGGCGGACCTCACATCGACCGGGTAGCCAAAGACGGCGATCCCACCTACTTCCACTTCCCGCGCGCTCTTACCCAACACAGGGATCAGGAACACCACCGCTATAACTTCTCCTTTTCTGGACTCAAGACTGCGGTTGCGCGCTTTGTGGAGGCAAAGAATCACGCGGGGGAGCCCGTGGAGGTCGCCTCCATCGCCGCATCCTTCCAGGAGGCGGTGGCTGATGTGTTGGTCTCGAAGGCCTTAGCCGCGTGTAAGGAACACGGTGTGCCGAGATTGCTTCTCGGCGGCGGTGTCGCCGCGAATTCGAGGGTCCGGGCGCTTGCCGGAGAGCGTTGCCAGGAAGCTGGAGTCGAACTTCGTATACCGCCGCTGTCGCTCTGCACAGACAACGGGGCCATGATTGCTGCGATTGGTGCAGAGCGCATCATGAAGGGCTTCGCTCCCTCAGCGCTGGATAGCGCTGTGGATTCGACTATGCCGGCGTCACTGGTCCAAATGTGACCACACCGGGGTTGGACGTGTCACAGTATGAGAACACACTATGAGCCACGTGTCACGGGAGGGTTAGCCCAATGGACGAGCAGCGGGACACAGGAGTTCCCAGTCAGTACCCGATTGCTGGGCTTCGGGCTCGTGAGGTGTCCGGACAGACACGGGCCGCGCTTCGTAAGAAGTCCTCGGGTAGTTCCGGTGTCTCCTGGAGCAAGGTTTCTCTCTGGTCGGGGATTGTGAGCCTTGCCCTGGCGCCTGTTTTTGGGATTGGGGTTATTCCCGCCATCCTGTCGATTGTGCTTGGCCACATCGCCAAGCACAGAGAGCCACAGAGCATGTCGCTCTCACAGGTGGGCTTGGCGCTGAGCTACATCGCGCTGGGCGTTGGCACAGCTGTTCTAGTTTTCGTGGCCTTGCCCATTGTCTTCGCGTTCCTCGTTAGCGCCGGCTACATCCTCAGCGAGTGAGTCGAGGCGCTTCGCGAGAAGCGCTGTTTTGTGACCTTTGACCCGGGTGAGGATCAGCGTTGCGGTGCCAGAGCCTGATAGCGGAAGGGTCTTTCGCAGCTCTGCGGGATCGACATCAATCCCTCGTTTCTTGATTTCTAACGAGGACAGGTTCGCTCCAGCAATCAGGGCTTTCACGTTTTTTAGGCTGTAGGGGACCTGTTCTATGACCTGGAAGCCCTGCATCAGTGGGCTTTGGTGCGCCGTGGCAGAGCTAACGTAGGCGATGCTCGCATCAATCATGGTCGCATCGAACGAGCGCGCGAGATCGCCAATCAAGCGCGCTCTGATGATTGCACCGTCTGGTTCATAGAGATACCCGTGAAGGTCTCCCACGTCGGCGTCTGGCGAGTCAGCACTAGCGACCATCTCGGCGCTGCCTGAGCGAGATATCACCAGAGCGCTTCGCGTGACGCCTTCGCGTTTCACCACGCCACTCCAGAGGACCATCTCGACAACTGTCCCCTGGTGGGAGACCCATTGCGCCTCCACCCGTTCGGGAATGAGGTCGCGGTCCATGCCAGGCGCAAGTTTGATTCCAGTCGGCCGTTGGGTGGCGATGTCAAATACCCAGTCCAGGGAGGGCGACCAATCCTCTGGATTGTGGAGTCTGGTGGCGCCCTCCCTGCGAGCTGGATCGATCCAGAGGGCCTGTGCTCCCGAGAGGTCTGACTCCCTCACATCGCCGTTGATGACCGTTGCCTCGGCGAAGGGAGCCAAGTTGTAGGTCGCGAGCGCCGCTGTTGCGGTGTCGCGCTCGATGGCAGTGACCTGTATTCCAAGACCAGCAAACGCCAGGGAATCAGCGCCAATACCGCATCCTGCGTCGATGATGGAGGTGATTCCAGCGGCCCGGAATCGCCCCGCGTGATGGCTTGCGACATCGAGTCGAGTCGCTTGCTCAAGGCCTTCCTTGGTGAAGAGCATGCGCGGGGCAAAATCGCCAAACTTCTCGCGGGCCTTAGCCCTCAAGGACAGCTGATTCATCACGGCGTGGACGCGCTCGATGGGGTGGGAGGCTTTTCGCAGTCGGTTGATCGTGGCCAGGACATCGTCGTTGGTGGCAGGTGTCGGTGTCTCATCCAGAAGCCGTAGCGCCTCCGGCGTGAGTAGCGCCTCTAACTCTGGGTTATCCACACCTGTATTCTCTCAGCACGACACGACCTGGCACTCGTATTGCGCGAGTGCTAATGGGTTCGCTACAGTTGGGTTAGCACTCGGATAGTGAGTGTGCTAACGAATAGTCTCAGAAAGAGGTCAACCGTGTCGGTCTCCATCAAGCCGCTCGAAGATCGCATCGTGATCAAGCAGGTTGAAGCAGAACAGACCACTGCTTCTGGCCTGGTCATTCCTGACACCGCGAAAGAAAAGCCTCAGGAAGGTGAAGTAGTCGCAGTGGGCCCAGGTCGCTTTGACGACAACGGCAACCGCGTCCCTATGGACGTTGCTGTGGGCAATCGTGTTCTGTACTCCAAGTACGGCGGAACCGAAGTGAAGTTTGGCAATGACGAGTATCTCGTCCTGTCAGCTCGCGACGTTCTGGCCATCGTGGAGCGCTAACCGCGATTTACCAGTCATTACAAGAAGGCCCACACATCGTGTGGGCCTTCTTCGTTGTCTGGCCGGGTATAGCCTGGGCCGGTGGGCGAGGCGAAGCAACGACGTGACGGGCTGCTCTCTGCGGTAGCTGCCTACGGCCTCTGGGGTTTTCTGCCCGTGTATTTTGTTGCCTTGCAGCCAAGCGGTGCGGTGGAGGTCGTCGGCTGGCGCATCGCGCTTTCCCTGATCTTCTGCGCGGTGATTCTCCTCGTGATGCGCAGAGCCAGAGTGACCTTTGGCCTCCTAGCTAGCAGGGCGATGGTGGGCTGGAGCGCGCTGGCGGCACTGTTTATCCTCATCAACTGGGCCGTCTATGTCTATGCCTCCCTGAACGCTTTCATCGTCGAAGCTGCACTGGGCTATTTCATCAACCCCTTGGTCACAGTGGGTCTTGGCGTCATTGTGTTGAAAGAGACCTTGCGGCCACTCCAGTGGGTCGCGCTGGGCCTCGCTGTGGTCGCCGTGGTCGTGTTGGCCATTGGGTATGGAGCGTTTCCCTTTATCGCGCTGACCCTGGCGTTCTCCTTTGGTTTCTATGGTTTTGTCAAAAACCGCATGGGACCAGGTGTCAAGGCAATCGACAGTCTGAGCTTAGAAACCCTGTGGCTGACACCGCTCGCGATTGGCCTGCTCGTGTGGGTGGGGCTGGGGCCTGGGCTCACGCTTGGGACCCTGGGACCCTGGCACACTGTGCTGCTTCTGTCGGCTGGAGCGGTCACCTCGATTCCACTGCTGTTCTTTGGCGCTGCGGTGCGACGCCTGCCCCTGTCAGTGCTTGGGCTTATGCAGTATCTAGCCCCGGTTCTGCAGTTCCTGTTTGGCGCCGTAGTGATGGGGGAGGAAATGCCCCTTGAGCGCTGGATTGGATTTGGAATTGTCTGGTGCGCTCTGATTGTGCTGAGTATCGACGCACTGGGAAACCGCCGGAATCGGATTCATTTTCCGCCAAATTAGGCGGTTTTCGGCTCTGATGAGCCCGCGATCAGGTTTCGCCACGTTACACGGATGTAATCAAATTGGCTTGTCCTAGGCGCAATCTGCGCCTAAGTTAGTTACTTGTGGCTGTGTTTCGCATGGCCACTTTCTTTACACCAAGTAACTATAAGGAGCATCATGAGCGTATTTTCGAAGGTTGGGAGTGGCATTGCCATTCTCGCAGCCTCCGCGCTAGTGCTCAGCGGCTGTGCAGCCGCTGAGGAAGAGGCGACCGAAGAGGCCGCTGTTGTTGAGGCTTTGACCCTCAAGATCGGTACCGCACTTCCGCAGACCGGTAACCTTGCATTCCTCGGACCCCCCGAAGAGGCCGGTGTTGCACTCGCCATCCAGGACGTCAACGAGGCTGCCGCTGGCATCACCGTTGAGGTTGAGTGGGGCGACTCTGGAGACACCGACAACAAGGCATATGAAACCGAGATTCCTCGTCTGCTCAACGCAGGCGTGTCTGCAATCTTGGGTGCCGCATCGTCTGGTACCTCCCTTCAGTTCATCGACCAGGTCATCGCAGCGAACGTAATTCAGTTCTCTCCTGCTAACACCTCGGCTGCATTCACCACCTACGAGGACAACGGTCTGTACTGGCGTACCGCGCCTTCCGACGTCCTTCAGGGTGAGGTGCTCGGAAACTGGCTCGCTGAAGACGGTCACCAGAACATCGCAATGATCGTTCTGAACGACTCCTACGGCACCGGTCTTGCTCAGTTCACCACAGAGGCCTTCGAGGCTGCCGGTGGTTCTGTGCTCGCAGCACCGACCTACAACACGGGAGACACCAACTTCACCTCTCAGATCAACGAGGTGCTCGCAGTTGACCCCGACGCCATTGTCCTCATCACCTTCGAAGAGGCCAAGACCATCATTCCTGAGCTGTTGAGCCAGTACCCCTCCGACCAGATCTACATGGTCGACGGTAACCTCGCCAACTTCAGCGAAGACTTCGACGCTGGCACCATGACCGGCGCGAAGGGAACCCTTCCTGGTCTCGACACCAACGCGATTGGTGACTTCACCACTCGCATGAACGAGAGCTGGGTTGCCGCAGGCAACGCAGACCTCGAGGGTGTCTTCGCCTACGGTGCTGAGGCATACGACGCAGTCGTACTCCTCGCCCTTGCAGCTCTTGCTGCAGGTGCAACCGATGGTCCTACTGTCGCTGGCAAGCTCCAGGAAGTTTCTGGTGGCTCCGGTGGTGGCGAGAAGTGCTTCAGCTTTGCTGAGTGTGCTGCCATCATCAACGCCGGTGGCGTTGCCGACTATGACGGCGTGTCCGGTCCTATCACCTTCAACGAGGTGGGCGACCCGACCGAAGCCAGCATCGGTAAGTACATCTACCTTGAGGACAACACCTACGAGCCTTTCGCAGGCTAAGTAGTGAGTCACCTCAACTGAGGTAACAACGTGGGCCCCGGGGAAACCCGGGGCCCACGTTCGTTTAACCGCGAACCGGCTCTCCGACGTCAGCGCTGAGCACGCTGTGTTCGGAGAGGCGTGGGGGTGTTCGGATCCCCCATTCTCCGCGCTCGTACGGCGGAGAATCTTCCGTCTAGGTGCCGAGGGTGCCGAGGTAGAGGCTGATGACCTTGGGGTCGTTCAGCAGGTCACGTCCTGTGCCCGTGTAGGCGTCGACGCCCTGGTCCAGGACGTAGGCCCGGTCACAAATCTGCAGGCAACGCCTGGCGTTTTGCTCCACCATGATGGTGGTGACACCGGCCTTGTTGATTTCGGAGACGCGAATGAAGGCTTCGTCTTGTCGCACGGGCGAGAGACCGGCTGAGGGCTCATCGAGGAGCAAAACCTTGGGATTCATCATCAGTGCGCGTCCCATGGCCACCATCTGGCGCTCACCGCCGGAGAGAGACCCTGCACGCTGCTTGAGGCGCTTCTTCAGCTCATCAAAAAGGCCAACAACGAACTCCAGGCGCTCCGCATAGTGCTTGGGCTGCTGGTAGATACCCATCTGGAGGTTTTCCTCGATGGTGAGACTGGGGAAGACGTTGTTGTTCTGGGGGACCATGCCAACACCACGCTCGACCAACTTGTTGGCCTTAAGTCCGGTGATGTCATCACCATTGAGGGAGATGCGTCCATCACGAACCTTCACCTGACCAAAAATCGCCTTGAGAAGAGTGGACTTCCCTGCACCGTTGGGCCCGATGATGCCGATCAGCTCACCCTGGCGAGCTTCGATGCTGCAGCCATTAAGGATGTTGACTCCGGGGAGATATCCGGCGACGAGGTTCTCGACGCTAATGACGGGGGACTGAGTCTCAGGCATTGTGCTTCTCGCTCTTCTTTATCCGACTTACTCGGAAATCTTCGGGATACGGCCGGTGACGGTTCCGAGGTCAGTGTCCTGGTGCGATCCCAGGTAAGCATCAATGACGGCAGGGTTCTTCATGACCTCGTCAGGGGGACCCTCGGCGACGACTTTACCCTCGGCCAGCACGACGACCCAGTCGGCGATGTGACTCACCATGTGCATGTCGTGCTCCACGAAGAGCACCGTCATTCCCTCGGTCTTGAGGTCCAGGATGTGTTCCAGGAGCGACTCCGTGAGAGCTGGGTTCACGCCGGCCATGGGCTCATCGAGCATCACCAGCTCTGGTTCGCTCATCAGAGCGCGGGCCATTTCCAAGAGCTTGCGCTGACCACCCGAGAGGCTTGCAGCAAAATCGTCCTTCTTGGTATCGAGCTTGAACTTTGTGAGAAGGCGCATTGCCTTCTCGGCGATCTCATCGTCTTGTGCCTTCCACAGGAAAGGGAACAAGGAGGTCAGGAAGTGCTCTCCCTTTTGGTTCTTGGAACCCAGCTTCATGTTCTCGAGCACGGTGAGCAGCCCGAGAGCCTTAGTCAGCTGAAACGTTCGGACCTGGCCCATTTGCGCCAACCTAAAGGCTGGAACGCCCGCAATATTGCGGCCATCAAACGTCCACTCCCCGGTGTCTGGCTTGTCGAAGCCAGTCAGAAGGTTGAACAGTGTGGTCTTGCCGGCACCGTTGGGGCCAATGAGTGCAGTGATCGCACCGCGGGGAATCTCCAAGTGCGCGACATCCACCGCGGTAAGACCACCAAACTGGCGGTGAACGTGGTCCATCGTGATGATGGGGTCCACCTTCTTAACCCCGGGTTCAATCGTCCCGATGTGAAGACCGGTGGTCTTCACAATCTTCTCGGCGTTGCTTCTACTTGACAAAGGTCAACTCCCTCTTGTCGCCAAGGACTCCTTGGGGGCGGAATATGACCAGCAGGACTAGTCCCAGGCCAACGAGAACGAAACGTAGCGTCGCAGCCTGCTGCGACGACACCATCGGCAGGATGCCCGAAGACACGAGTGCTGGCAGCACGTTGGAGAGGAAGGCCTGGAGTACCCAGAACACGACCGCTCCCAGAAGCGGACCGAACACGGTTGCCGCTCCACCGAGAAGCAGCGCAGTCCAGACGAAGAACGTCAGTGAGGTGACATACACATTGGGGTTCACCGCACTGGGAAGGGCGTAGACAATGCCACCGATTGCAGCGATCACTCCACCGATGATGAGCGCTTGCATCTTGTAGGAGAAAACATTCTTGCCCAGAGCACGAACGGCGTCCTCGTCTTCGCGAATGCCCTTGATGACACGCCCCCACGGGCTATTCATCAAGCGCCACACAAAGAGCGCAGCAAGCCCCACCAGAATGAGCCCAATCACCAGAACCCAAAGTTCCACCTCGTTATAGACCCAGGGGCCAAATCCATAGGTTCCCTCAGGGAACGGATTAGATGCACGGAAACTCGCGTGGTAACCGAAGAGGCCATCTGCGGATCCGGTGTATTCCTCAAACGCAGTGGTGAGGAAGAGAAGACGCAGAATTTCGGCAGTGGCGATGGTCACAATTGCCAGATAATCGCCTCGAAGCCGCAGTGTCGGGACACCCATCAGGATGGCAAATCCGATCGCCGCAGCAATGCCGATCAGGGCAGAGAGCCACCAGGGAAGACCAAAGGTGAGGATAGAAATTGCGTACCCGTAGGCACCAACGGCCATAAAGCCCGCGATACCAAAGTTCAGCAGGCCAGCGAAACCGAAGTGAACAGCGAGGCCGAGAGCGGCAAGGGCAAAAGCCATCGTCGCGGGACTCAGCAGTGACTGCGCCGTGTTCGAGAGGATTGATCCCCAGTCCATGTTCGCTCCCCTAACCTATGCGTTCTTTTCGGCCCAAGATGCCCTGGGGCCTCACGAGCAGAATTGCGATGAGCAACACCAGCGCACCGACGTACTTGAGGTCCGAGGGGATGACCAGAGCAGACGTCTCGACCAGGATTCCCACGATGAGCGCTCCCAGGAGAGCGCCAAAGGCTGTTCCCAAACCTCCAAGAACCACGGCGGCAAACATGAGAAGCAGAATCTTCTCTCCCATGTCCCACTTGATTCCAGGTCGGAAGTAGGCCCAGAGTATTCCAGCGAGACCGGCAAGTACTGAGGCCAAGATCCAGACGATCCGCACCACGCGGTCAACATCGATTCCCGAGGCAGCAGCAAGCGCGGAGTTGTCAGAGATGGCGCGAGTCGCCTTACCGGTCTTGGAGTACATCAACCAGAGCGCGAAGAGCACAATGACGACAAGGCTGATGGCCATGCTGCTGAGGTCCACGACACTCAGAGCAACTGCGCCAAACAGCGGGATCTTGTCGCCGCCAGAGCCTGGCAGCTGTGTCGTGCCACCTCCGACGAAGAATTGGAAGACGTAGCGAACAGCCAAGGACAGTCCGATACTGACAATCATCAGCTGGACGAGGCCCAAGCCTCGTTGTCGAAGCGGTCGCCACAGCCCTGCGTCCTGGGCCCAACCCAGCCCGGCACTTGCAACGAGAGCAAGAGGGAAGGCAATCCACAGGGGCAGAGCAAGGACAACACCGAAGGCCAGCGCCATCAGGGCACCAAAGGTCACCAGTTCAGCGTGAGAGAAGTTGGAGAGTCCCGTTGTGCCATACACCAGGGACAGTCCAATAGAGGCGAGTCCGAGCATAAGACCGAAGTTGATGCCATAGATCAGGCGTTGGACGATTTGGTCGAACAGGGTAACGACCTGTCGTTCGCCCTCGCCGATGAAGAAGTTCTTGACCACGCTTCCGCTTGGCCCGATTTCTACGCTCTGCGTGGCACCACCCTCAAGAACTGCAATTCCTTCTGGCAACGTGCTTTCGTCCAGGGTGACGCTATAGATGCCGCCCTCGGGCACGCCGATCGCCCATTTACCCTCGGCATCGGTGACAATTTCTGCGCTGTAGCTGTCGTTGGCAACTTCGATGCGAACATCCGCGATTGGCTCGCCCTCATTCTTGACGTTGCCCGCAATACGGAAGTCATACTCTTCGCCGGTGGTGTCAGCGATAGCGGGGGCTGCCGCAAAGGCTCCCATGAGGCCTAAGAGGACAATCATCATCGTTTTCAGGAGTGACCGTCTGTGGCTACCGATTCTGCTGGGAGTGACAGATGTCACGGTGCCTCCGATGAATCGTGCAAACATGTCGGTCACGCCATTTCTCTTCGCATCTCCACTGACGCGGGGGGTGCTGGTCAAGTGATCTGTATGAACAGTGCTCCCATTATGCCGATGTAAGCGCCCCAGGTCTAACCCGTTACCATATAAACAACTACGTTGGCCAACCACGGCACGCTTAACAGGCTGAATTTCGGGGGATTTCATGGCAGAAAATGATCCTTTCGGATTTGTCGGGCTCACCTACGACGACGTGATGTTGTTGCCCGCTCACACTGATGTCATTCCGAGCGACGCCGACACGACTACTCAACTCACCAAGCGCATCAGAGTCCATGCACCCTTGGTGTCCGCTGCCATGGACACTGTCACGGAAGAGCGCATGGCAATTGCCATGGCGCGCCAGGGCGGGCTTGGTGTTGTGCACCGCAATCTCTCCATTGAGGACCAGGCCAGCGCCGCTGACAAAGTCAAGCGCAGTGAGTCCGGAATGATCACGAACCCGGTCACCATCACCCCCGATGCGACAGTCGCTGATGTCGATGACCTCTGCGCTCGCTTCCGAGTCTCTGGAGTGCCGGTTGTTGAGGGTGAGGGTGTTCTGGTGGGCATCATCACCAACCGCGATATGCGCTTTGTCCCGCGCGCCGAGGCGCACCGCACGCTCGTCAAAGATGTGATGACCAGGGCGAACCTCATCACAGCCCCCGAGGGTATTTCGCAGAGCGAGGCGCTCGCGATCTTTGCCACCCACAAGATTGAGAAGCTCCCGCTCATTGATCAGCAGGGCCGACTGAAGGGCCTGATTACGGTCAAAGATTTCGACAAGAGCGAGAAGTATCCCAACGCCACCAAGGACTCCGAGGGTCGCCTGCGCGTGGGTGCGGCCATTGGTTTCTTTGGCGACGCATGGGAACGCGCTGGTGCCCTGCGCGATGCGGGAATCGACGTCCTGGTTGTTGACACCGCAAACGGTGACTCCAAGGGCGTGCTCGAGATCATCGCGAAGCTCAAGAAGGACAAGGCCTTTGCCGCTATTGACGTCATTGGCGGCAACATCGCCACCAAGGCCGGGGCTCAAGCCTTAATCGACGCTGGAGCGGACGCCGTCAAGGTGGGGGTGGGCCCAGGTTCAATCTGCACCACTCGGGTTGTTGCCGGTGTTGGTGTTCCTCAGATCACCGCGGTCTATGAGGCGTCTCTCGCCGCTAAGCGCGCGGGGGTTCCCCTCATTGCTGATGGCGGCTTGCAATACTCCGGTGATATCGCCAAGGCCCTGGTGGCTGGTGCCAACTCGGTCATGCTTGGTTCGCTGCTCGCTGGCACTGACGAAAGCCCCGGCGACCTCATCTTCGTCAACGGAAAGCAGTTCAAGAACTACCGGGGCATGGGCTCCCTGGGCGCGCTCCAGACCAGGGGCACAAAAACCTCCTATTCGAGGGACCGTTACTTCCAGGCTGATGTGCCAAGCGATGAGCAACTCATTGCCGAGGGCATCGAGGGCCAGGTTCCCTACCGCGGCCCCTTGGGCTCGGTGGTCTATCAACTCTTGGGTGGCCTTCGTCAATCCATGTTCTACACCGGCGCCGCAACAATCGATGAGCTGAAGGCCAAGGGCAAGTTTGTGCGGATCACTCCTGCGGGCCTCAAAGAGTCGCACCCCCACGACATTCAGATGGTCGTGGAAGCCCCCAACTACCGCCGCTAGAGCGCACTCGGTGCTTCGCCGATAGGCTAGTGCGCGTGAATGAGGTTGAGGTAGGACTCACGAAGCGTGCCGTTCGGGCGTATTCCTTTGACGACGTCGCGGTTGTTCCCAGTCGTCGCACCCGGGACCCCGAGGACGTCTCCATCGAATGGAAAATCGACGCGTTCACCTTCCGCTCTCCGGTCATTGCCGCCCCCATGGACTCGGTCATGTCGCCTGCGAGCGCCATTGCGCTTGGGAAACTTGGCGGGCTCGGTGTGTTGAATCTTGAGGGTCTGTGGACCAGATATGAGGACCCCACTAAGGCTTACAAGGAAATCGCCTCTCTGTCTGAGGAGGAGGCAACCAGGGGGTTGCAGCGGATTTACGCCGAGCCCATCAAGCCTGAGCTGATCACGTTGCGCCTTGCAGAAATTAGGGATGCGGGTGTCCCCGTCGCTGGCGCTTTGAGCCCTCAGCGCACCCACGAGTTTTCGCAGGCGGTGCTCGGTGCCGGGGTCGACCTATTTGTCATCCGTGGGACCACGGTGAGCGCTGAACACGTGAGTAAGAACCGCGAGCCGCTCAATTTGAAAGAGTTCATTTACCAGCTTGATGTCCCCGTCATCGTGGGCGGTGCCGCCACCTACACCGCAGCCCTCCACTTGATGCGCACTGGCGCAGCCGGTGTGCTGGTGGGCTTTGGCGGAGGCGCGGCATCCTCGACCAGGGCGTCGCTCGGGATTCACGCACCGATGGCCACCGCTATTTCTGATGTTGCTAGCGCTAGGCGCGAGTACTTGGACGAATCCGGCGGTCGCTACGTTCACGTCATTGCTGATGGTGGCCTTGGTCGAAGCGGCGACATCGTCGCGGCGATCGCAACCGGGGCTGACGCCGTCATGCTTGGCTCAACTTTGGCCAGAGCTGGCGAAGCGCCTGGCCAAGGCTGGCACTGGGGCCCCGAAGCCCACCACGCCACGATGCCCCGTGGATATCGCGCGTGGGTGGGCCAGGACGGTCCTTTGGACGAGGTTCTCTATGGCCCAGCGCACTCGGCTGATGGTCGCACCAACCTGATGGGGGCACTGCGCCACTCGATGGCGACCTGTGGGTATTCGGATCTCAAAGAATTCCAGCGCGTAGAGATTGTGGTCTCGCGCTAGTCGAACCAGGTGTTTTGTAAGCCCCGCCAACTACGCTCCTAAGCGTTGGTGATGTGAGGAGACTGCTGTGTGGCGAGTAGCGCGACGGCCGAAGTGGATTGCCGCTCTCGTTCTTGCCTTGGTCGTTGCCGGAGTCTTTGCCTTCCTTGGCCAATGGCAGTTGGAGCGCAGTATCGCCGAGGCCACCGTCATCGAGCGCGACACAGAAAACACGGTGCCACTTGCGAGCATCGCTACCCCCCAGTCAGTGATTACGACAGACGCCAGCGGCCGGATGGTCAGCGTGATGTGCTCGTTTGTTGAGGGCGACGATGTGGTGATTACCAATCGACCCACCGGCAGCGGCACTGGATCGTGGCTGGTTCGTCACTGCAGGACGCCTGAGGGGGCATCCCTTGCCGTTGCTGTGGGATGGTCGCCAGAGACTATTACCCCCTCTGAGATTGCTGATTCCGCAACACCTCTGGTCGGACGCTATGTGCCGACCGAGTCGCCTCAGCAGACTGATTTTCGGGGGGGAGAGCGATCGGCGATAGCCGTTCCAGAACTGCTCAATCTGTGGGCCAACCCGGGTCCTGTGTACGGCGGCTACCTGGTCGCGGCTGGCGCACCCGAGGGTTTACTCACCATTGGCACGCAGGCCCCGGTGACCGAACGGCAGCTCAATTGGCTCAATCTCTTTTACGCGGCCGAGTGGGCAATCTTTGGTGTCTTTGCGCTCTATCTCTGGTACCGACTGGTGAAGGATGAGTGGGAGCGCGAGCTCGAGGAAGCATCCAGGCAATCCCCCTAAACTTGGGGCATGGCTTCCCCCGTGGCACTAACTGGCGCCGAGGTAGAGCGGGTGTCCACCGCGCTGACGTGGTTCACCCGCGCCGCTAATGTCACCGGGGTCCTACTGCTTCTCTTGGCAATCGAAATCATCGCCAAATATGGCTTTGGTCGTGAGCTGGAAATGTTGGGACCCCAGGGCTTCCTGGCCTTTGTTCCCAACGACACCGTGCAGGCCATCAATCTCTCCTCAGCGATTCTGATTGCCCACGGCTGGTTCTATGTCGTCTACCTGTTCACCTGCTTTCGAGTGTGGAGCCTTGTGCGGTGGCCCTTCTGGCGTTTCTTGTGGCTCGCCTCCGGTGGCTTGTTTCCAGTGTTCTCTTTCTTCCTGGAGCGCTGGGCCCACCGGGTGGTTGACGGGATCATCGCAACTGCGGGGAGTGATTCGTGAGTGAGCACCGCCCCGTCCTGGTGGTTGACTTTGGGGCCCAGTATGCCCAGCTGATTGCTAGGCGGGTTCGTGAAGCGGGCGTCTATTCAGAAATCATTTCTCACCACGCAAGCGCAGCGGAAATTGACGCTAAGAACCCGCTCGCCATTGTGCTCAGCGGTGGCCCCTCGAGTGTGTATGACGAGGGATCGCCGACACTTCAGGAGGGGATTCTCGAGCTTGGTGTTCCAGTGCTGGGCATTTGCTACGGCTTCCAGGTGATGGCCCAGGTGCTCGGTGGCGATGTTGGAAAGACAGGCCTTCGTGAATACGGCGCGACCGCGACGAGAGTTAACCCAGCTCTCACCCCTCTCTTCGCCGGCCAGCCTGAGAAGCAAACCACCTGGATGAGCCATGGCGACCAGGTGCAGAGCGCCCCACCGGGCTTTCAGGTCTTAGCCTCCACCGATGCCACCGCAGTAGCGGCTTTTGGGTCAGAGGACACGAAGATGTTCGGGGTGCAGTGGCACCCCGAGGTGAAGCACTCCGAGCATGGACAGGGCGTTCTCGAGAACTTCCTCCACAAGGTTGTGGGACTAGATCGCAGTTGGACCAGCGGCAACGTGATTGCCGAGCAGGTCGAGGCCGTTGCGAGCCAGGTCGGGGGAGACCTCGTAATCTGCGGGCTCTCTGGTGGTGTCGACTCGGCGGTCGCCGCCGCGCTGGTTCACACAGCGGTCGGAGACCAACTGGTCTGCGTTTTTGTCGACCATGGCCTTCTGCGCTCTGGAGAGCGCGAGCAGGTGGAAAAAGATTTTGTTGCTGCAACCGGAGTGCGACTGGTCACTGTGGATGCTGAGGAGCAGTTCCTCGGTGCGCTTGCCGGTGTGAGTGACCCGGAGACCAAGCGCAAGATTATTGGACGGGAATTCATTAGGACCTTTGAAAGCGCAGCTGCCTCGATTGTGGCTGAAGCCAAAGATGGGGGCGCTCAGGTGAAGTTTCTTGTCCAGGGGACTCTCTATCCGGACATTGTCGAGAGCGGTGGAGGTTCTGGAACCGCGGTCATCAAGAGCCACCACAACGTTGGTGGTTTACCCGATGACCTCGAGTTTGATTTGGTCGAGCCACTTCGCGCCCTGTTCAAAGATGAGGTTCGCGCGATTGGCCGCGAGTTGGGCCTGCCAGAAGCCATTGTTGGGCGTCACCCGTTCCCAGGCCCAGGCCTTGGTATTCGCATCATTGGCGAGGTGACCAAGGATCGCCTGGACACACTGCGCGCTGCCGACAAGATTGTGCGAGAAGAGCTGACCTTGGCAGGGCTTGATGCCGAGATCTGGCAGTGCCCTGTGGTGTTGCTGGCCGATGTCCGATCAGTCGGCGTTCAAGGCGATGGCCGAACGTATGGTCACCCGATTGTCCTGCGCCCAGTGTCCAGCGAAGACGCGATGACTGCGGACTGGAGCAGATTGCCCTATGACGTTCTAGGGAAAATATCGAACCGCATCACGAACGAGGTCCCGGAAGTGAACCGCGTAGTTCTCGACATCACCTCGAAGCCGCCTGGCACCATCGAGTGGGAGTAATGCAGAAGGGGCCCGGCTATGCCAGGCCCCTTCTTGATTTTCTGGTGCTTACTCACCGCGCAGGATCGCGAGGATTCGCAGGATTTCGACATACAGCCACACGACGGTGACGACGATGCCGAAAGCTGCTTGCCACGCAAAGTTGCGGGGTGCGCCGTTCTCAACGCCAGCCTTGATGCTCTCAAAGTCCATGACGAGTGAGTAGGCGGCGAGGAAGACCACCAAGACACCGATGATCAGGCCCAGTGGAATTCCGAATATCTCGTAGTCCCGAAGCCCGAACTGGCTCTCTGTGACGCCAAACATTTGGAGGCCAAAGTTGACCAGCGAGAACACCAGGTAGCCGACCATGGCCACCATCACAATCCTGGTCATGCGCGGTGAAGTGCGGACCTTGCCATTGAGGAAGAGGAACAAGGTGACACCGACAACGCCGAGCGTGCCAAAGACAGCCTGGGTGACAATGCCATCCCACATCGTGTTGAAGTAGAAAGAGAGGCCACCGACAAATAGCCCCTGGAATCCTGCGTAAGCGAGGATTAGGCCGCGGGAGGGCTCCTTCTTGAAAATGGTCACGATGGCGAGCACGAGACCCACGATGAACCCGGGGATAGCCAGCACGGGGACAACCCAACCGGCTAGGGCGCCTGCGAGGAGAACACCAAAGGTGATCAGGGTCTTCATGATGGTGTCCTCATAGGACATCCGACCGGTCTCGACCGCGGTTGCGGCGGGGCGACCGTAGATTTCGTCGAGCTCCCTGGCGCTTGGAGCGGCGTAGCGGTCCTCAGTGAAGACCGCGGAGCGGGAGAACGCTGGGTTTGAGTTGGACATGGTTGCCTTTTCTGTGACGGTACAGGAGACCTTGCGGTCGCTTTATTCTACTGGCGCCCCGGGGGGATTGCTGGGGAAATTCTTTAGGCGACCTGAAGCCAGGTCAGTCCCAGAACAGCGCCAGCCACCACGTAAGCAACGGCCCACAGCCAGCCGAGTGCCACAGCTACCCAGGCGATTGCCTCGCCACGCTGCGCGCTTCGTCTCATCTGACCAACGGCCAGGTAACCAAACACCACCGCCAAGGGGCTCAGTACCAGAGCGAGCACCAGCGACACAATCGACAGGACATTCCAGCCAGAAGGCGCAACCTGGAGTATGCGAGCGGTCTTGAGGGCCTCTAGAGAGTCTTCAGGCAGCGATGCTGTGGCCGGCCCCACGAGTGGAGCGTCCCGCAGGGACTCAGAATCGTTGGTGGGTGTGCTCACGTCCTAAGGCTAGCGAACGTAGCGGTGGAGGGCTCTAGACTTGGGCCGATATGTCCCAGTTGCCAGAGGTTCTTCTCGATGGTCTCAACCCTCAGCAGCGCCAAGCGGTCGAGTTTCGGGGCAACGCTTTGCTCATTGTCGCCGGGGCCGGTTCTGGCAAAACGAGCGTTCTGACTCGCCGCATTGCCGGGCTTCTTGCCACGCATGAGGCGTGGCCCAGCCAGATTTTGGCCATTACCTTCACCAATAAGGCGGCCGGTGAAATGCGCGAGCGGGTGGAGTCCCTCGTGGGGGAAGCCGCCCGGGGCATGTGGATTTCCACATTCCACTCGGCGTGCGTGCGCATCCTGCGCACAGAGGCGGACCGCTTGGGCTATTCATCTTCCTTCACCATCTATGACTCAGCCGATCAGCGGGCGCTGATCAAGCGGATCCTCAAGGATGTCGATGCCGATGACCTGGGACTCACCCACGGCGCTGTCATCGGGAAGATGTCGAGGCTCAAGAACGAGCTGGCCGATGTTGATAGCTACCGGCGTGTTTCTGGGTCGAATGACCCAGCCGATGCCCTGTTCATTGAGGTGTGGGATAGGTATCAGCGAGAACTGTCCAAGTCCCAAGCCTTTGACTTTGATGACTTGATTGGCCAGACCGTCTATCTCCTGCGGGCATTTCCGGAGGTGGCAGCCCGGTATCAGACCCGCTTTCGCCATGTGCTAGTCGATGAGTATCAGGACACCAACCACGCCCAATATGCCCTGATTAGAGAGCTCACCAGGGACGTGCCAGCAGCCCTGGTTCCCACTGATTCCAAGGTTCCTACCGCCTCCGATGGCTCGGTCCCTGGTGCTTCACTCACCGTGGTGGGTGACTCTGACCAGTCGATTTACGCTTTCCGCGGTGCCGATATCCGCAACATCACCGAGTTTGAGCGAGATTTTTCCGGTGCACAAGCGATTCTGCTGGAACAGAACTATCGCTCGACCCAGAACATTTTGGACGTCGCCAATGCGGTGATTGGGAACAACTTTGATCGCAAAGCCAAGAACCTGTTCACGGAAATCGGCCAGGGTGAAGACATCATTGGTTTCACGGGCTATTCCGCCCACGATGAAGCCCAGTTCGTTGCCGACCAGATAGTGGCCCTGAGCGGTGAGGGAACGCCCTATTCAGATATGGCCGTGTTCTATCGGACCAACGCGCAAACACGAGCGCTCGAAGACATTCTCATTCGTTCCGGAATCCCGTATCGCATTATTGGCGGCACCAAGTTCTATGAGCGTGCTGAAATCAAAGATGTGATGGCCTACTTGATCGCCATCGCCAACCCCGCAGATTCTCTTGCGCTACGACGCATCCTCAATGTCCCCAAGCGCGGCATTGGACCAGCAACCGAGACGTCACTGGTCTCCTTTGCCGATCGAGAGGGCGTCGGCCTGCGCGACGCACTGCGTCGATCGGATGAGTTGGGCCTTGGACCCAAAGTGACCCAGGCGATGTTGTCCTTGGCTAAGGCGCTCGACGAGGCGGATGCGGTGGCGGTCTCCGGGTCAGCCGTGCAGACCATTGAGAAGATTCTGCAGGCCACCGGTTATCTGACCCTCTTGCAAACCAGTGTTGACCCCCAGGACAACGCTCGTGCTGAAAACGTCCAAGAACTTGTCTCGGTCACGAGGGAATTTGGCCGCAATAATCCAGATGGAACACTCGTGGATTTCTTGACCGAGGTGTCGTTGGTCGCAGCCGCCGATGACCTTGATGATGCCTCTGGCACCGTATCGCTGATGACCCTGCACACCGCTAAGGGCCTCGAATTCGATGTTGTCTTCTTGACAGGACTTGAAGAGGACCTTTTACCCCACCGGATGAGCGCCATGGAGCCAGGTGGCCTCCAGGAAGAGCGTCGGCTGCTCTATGTGGGAATCACCAGGGCCAGGAAGAAACTCCATGTTTCTCTCGCGATGACCAGAAGCACCTTTGGTGACACGGCCATCGCCAGCCCCAGTCGGTTCCTGCAAGAGATTCCGGCTCACCTCATCTCGTGGCGGGAATCCTCTGCGGCAACGGGAGGCCACGGACATGTTCTTGGCTCCTCGGTGCGAAGCTCCGGGTGGCAGGGCAGCGGAAGTTCGAGGCCCCGCTCCATTGAGGTGAGCGACGCCCTGCCCAAAGCCCCGCGGGCAACCCAGTGGGCCAACCGGGTCACCTCGAGTGTTCGAGATAACGGGGATTTGTCCTTAGTCGTGGGTGATCGAATCACCCACGATGATTTTGGCCAGGGCAGCGTGATGGCCGTGACAGGCGAGGGACCCAAGCGTGTCGCCGAGGTGGCCTTCGATACCGCTGGCCGCAAACGCTTGTTGATCAAGATCGCCCCGATTTCCAAGATTTAGCCCTCCGGTGGTGCCGATACTGCTCGAATCACCGGGTAGGCTAATCGAGGTTGTCAGCCCTCATCGTCGAGTGTTCGCCGCTTGGCAGCCACCGTCATAGCTCATTCCTAGCCGAACAACCGGAAGGACGTCATAGGCGTGGACCTTTACGAATATCAAGCCCGAGACATGTTCGAGCGCCACGGCGTTCCCGTCTTGGCGGGAATCATCGCTGACACTCCTGAGCAAGCGCAGGCCGCTGCCGAGAAGATTGGCGGCTTGACCGTCGTCAAGGCCCAGGTTAAGACTGGTGGGCGCGGAAAAGCCGGTGGCGTGAAGGTCGCACCGACCCCCGCTGATGCCCTCACCGCAGCGCACGCAATCCTCGGACTCGACATCAAGGGCCACATTGTTCGTCGCGTCATGGTTGCTGCCGGTGCTGACATCGACCAAGAGTTCTATTTCTCCGTGCTTCTCGATCGTGCCAACCGCAACTACCTCGTGCTCTGTAGCTATGAGGGCGGAATGGACATCGAGCAGCTCGCCGAAGAACGCCCCGATGCGCTTGCGCGCATCTCCATCAACCCTGCCACCGGGATTACTCTCGCGAAGGCCAAGGAAATCGCCCAGGCCGCTCACTTCCCCGCAGAACTGGTTGACCGGGTTGCGCCCGTCTTTGTGAAGCTCTACGAGGTCTTCACCGCTGAGGACGCCACCCTGGTCGAGGTGAACCCATTGGTGTTGACGAAGTCTGGTGATGTCATTGCCCTTGATGGCAAGGTGAGCCTGGATGAGAACGCTGAGTTCCGCCAGCCCCATCACGCTGAGCTTGCCGATTCCGCTTCGGCTGATCCGCTCGAGGAGAAGGCCAAGGCCCACGACCTCAACTACGTGAAGCTCGATGGTGAAGTCGGCGTGATTGGCAATGGTGCCGGCCTTGTGATGTCAACACTCGATGTTGTCGCCTATGCCGGCGAGAAGCACGGCGGAGTGAAACCCGCTAACTTCCTCGACATCGGTGGCGGGGCATCAGCTGAAGTGATGGCTGCTGGTCTCGACGTGATTTTGGGTGACCCCCAGGTCAAGAGCGTCTTTGTGAACGTCTTTGGTGGAATTACCGCCTGTGACGCGGTTGCCAACGGCATCGTTCAGGCGCTGGCCATGATTGGCGATCAGGCCACTAAGCCTCTGGTTGTTCGCCTTGATGGCAACAGTGTCGAGAAGGGTCGCGAAATCTTGGCCGCTGCTAACCACCCTCTGGTGACCTTGGCATCAACGATGGACGAGGGTGCCGATATGGCTGCTTCGTTGGCTTCGAAGTAAGGGAGTGGACTATGTCAATTTTTCTGGATAAGAACTCGAAAGTCATCGTTCAGGGCATCACCGGCGGCGAGGGCAGCAAGCACACCGCCTTGATGCTGGCCGCTGGCACCCAGGTCGTTGGTGGGGTCAATGCCCGTAAGGCTGGGGAAACCGTCACCCACGGGGAAGTCACCCTGCCCGTCTTTGGCACTGTCGCCGAGGCAATGGCGGCGACCGGCGCCACAGTGTCGGTGGCCTTTGTGCCACCAGCGTTTGCGAAGGATGCCGCCATGGAAGCCATTGACGCGCGCATTCCACTACTCGTCGTGATTACCGAGGGAATTCCTGTTCAGGACACTGCCGAGTTCTGGGCTCACGCCCAGAAAGTCGGTGGCACACGGATCATTGGTCCTAACTGCCCAGGCATCATTACGCCCGGTGAGGCGCTTGCCGGCATTACTCCCGCGACAATCACGGGCAAGGGCCCGATTGGCCTGGTGTCGAAATCTGGGACCCTGACCTATCAAATGATGTTCGAGCTTCGCGACATCGGGTTCTCTACCGCAATTGGTATCGGTGGCGATCCGATTGTGGGAACAACCCACATCGACGCTCTTGAGGCCTTCCAGAACGACCCCGAGACCACGGCTATCGTGATGATCGGTGAAATTGGTGGCGACGCTGAAGAGCGTGC
This sequence comes from actinobacterium acMicro-4, assembly GCA_000754445.1. Lineage (GTDB taxonomy): Bacteria > Actinomycetota > Actinomycetes > Actinomycetales > Microbacteriaceae > Pontimonas. Next base: position 222,557 of record JNSD01000013.1, read on the forward strand.
CGCTGAGTTCATTAAGGCCCACGTCACCAAGCCTGTTGTGGGCTATGTGGCAGGTTTTACGGCACCGGAGGGCAAGACGATGGGTCACGCAGGCGCGATTGTGTCCGGTTCGGCCGGTACCGCGCAGGCCAAAAAAGAGGCTTTGGAAGCAGCAGGCGTCAAGGTCGGAAAGACCCCCAGCGAGACCGCGGCGCTGATGCGCGAGATCATCAAGGCCCTGTAGGTCGCACCTGCTGGGTAGGGGCCCTCGGCGGTAGGCTCGAGGCGCCATGAATGCCCGGATTGTCAGCGTTGCTACGGTGCTCGACATCGTGGTTTTAGTGGGCTTGGGGCTCGGCCTTATCTTTGCGCCACTGACCCTGATCTGGGCGTTTGATGATGGTTTTTCCACGGATTTGCTGATGTCGTGGGCTGCTGCCGTGGATATCTGGTTCTTGGGTCACGGGGTTCCGCTCTCGTTCACTGTGCCACCTGATTTGGCCGACGCCCTCTCCCTCGGCGCTCTCAGTAGGGATTTCACCGTCGATGTTGCCTTGCTCGGCATTGGCTTACTCACGCTGCTCTGGGGTTTTCGCATGGGACGCCGCGAATCCACCGCCGTCTATCCTCTGCTGGTGTGGACGCTAGCCGTCGGCACACTCGTGCTCCTATCGCTGGCTCTCGTGGTTTTTATGCCGCAACAGGTCGTGTCGATGCCAGTGATTGATGCTCTGGTGCGACCGGCGTTGTTTTTGGCATCCGGTTTGGCGGTGGCCGCCTGGGTGGGCCCCCACTCCTCTGGCAAGAGCCTCTTACACAGCGCTCTGCCTGGCCCGCTAGCAGAAATCCTCCGCGCTGGTTTCACCGCTGGGAGCGCCGCGGTGGCCGGGGTAGTGTCCTTTGCGGCACTCTCCGTGGCAGTGTTGCTGATTGTCTCGTTTGCCACGGTGATCACAATTTTTGAGTCGTTGCAACCCGGCGTGATGGGATTAATTGCTCTGGCGGTTGCTCAACTAGCAATCTTGCCCACCCTGATTGTGTGGGCAGCGACCTGGATTGTTGGGCCAGGTTTCACTTTGGGAACAGGGGCGTTGGTGTCTCCACTGGGCACCAATCTTCAGATTGTCCCGGCACTGCCCGTTCTTGGCATTGTTCCCACGGACCCGCCGGCTTTTGCCTTCGCCGTGGTGGCGCTGCCTGTATTGGCAGCCTTCATTCTCGGTGTCGCAGTCGGACCCCGCGTGGTGGACAGGGGGGGCCTGGTTGGCAACCGGGCTGACATCGGTTTCCTCTCTCAACCCTTGGTGAAGCTTGCTGCAACGGCGGGGGTTGCTGGTGCTGTGAGCGCGGGGTTTGGCGGGCTTCTAGCCTCCTTGACATCGGGGTCCCTGGGTCCTGGACGATTCCAGCTGGTTGGACCCGATCCCGCGGCGGTCATGCTCTGGTGGGGACTCGAGGTCGCACTCGGGGTGTTGATGGGGTCCATTGCCGCTGTCCAGAACCGTTCGGGCCAGAGGGTGGGCCGATAGGTGGGCGCCGGGGCGGCGAAGCTGGTGGTCCTGATTTCTGGCAGCGGAACAAATCTTGATGCGCTGCTGAACTCGCTGCCAGGCTCTGGAATTCCCGCCGAGGTTGTTGCCGTTGGCTCCGATAAGGACGCGGCTGGGCTCTCGCACGCGAGGCGACGCAGTATCCCCACCTTCGTCGTGTCGCCGGGTGAGTTTCCCAGCAGGGACGCCTGGGGGGATGGCCTCGCTGAGGTGGTCGCTGGGTTCGACCCGGACTGGATTATTCTTAGCGGCTTTATGACGCTGTTGCCCCCGGGTGTCATCGCCAGGTTTGGCCCGAGAATTCTCAACACTCACCCAGCGTATTTGCCCGAGTTTCCGGGCGCCCACGGCGTTACGGATGCTCTGGCAGCTGGTGTTCACGAAACCGGGGCATCGGTCATTGTTGTTGATGACGGTATCGATAGCGGGCCGATTCTTGCGCGCAAGCGCGTGCCTATTCACCCCGGTGACACGGAAGCGCTGCTTCACGAGCGCATTAAAGTGGTGGAGCGGGAGTTGCTGCTCGACGTCCTCGCTCAGGTCATTAGCAATGAGGAAGGGGGTTCTGCCCGATGAGTAAATCTCCCCGGCTGATGCCACAGCGCGCCCTGATTTCCGTGAGTGACAAAACCGGTCTTCTCGATCTGGGCCGAGCTCTCGCGGAGGCTGGCGTTGAGATCATCTCCACTGGCCGAAGCGCTCAGACCCTTCGTGATGCCGGTATTGATGCCCGTGATGTGAGCGAGGTGACCGGGTTCCCGGAGTCGTTGGATGGTCGAGTAAAGACGCTTCACCCCAGGATTCACGGCGGGATTTTGGCGGATCTTCGCAAAGACAGTCATGTGAAGGCGCTGGAGGATCTCGACATCACCGCGATTGGGCTGGTCGTTGTCAACCTGTATCCCTTTGTCGAGACCGTTGCTTCGGGTGCCGGGGCCGAGGCCGTCATTGAGCAGATAGATATTGGTGGCCCGGCAATGGTGAGGGCCGCGGCAAAAAACCACGCCAGTGTCGCCATCGTTGTCGATCCTGGCGCATATCCCGATCTCATCGAATCGCTTCGAGCGGGTGGGACCACACTCGAGCAACGCCAGATTTTGGCCCGCAACGCCTTGTGGCACACCGCCCGCTATGACGCCGCGGTGGCGGGGTGGATGAGTGGGGGCGACTTCGCGAGCATCCACGGGCAGAAGCTCGGCGATTTGCGATACGGGGAAAACTCGCACCAATCGGCTGCGGTCTTTGCGAACACTGTGGGCCAGCCCGGCCTCGCTTCTGCGCGGATTATTCAGGGCAAAGAGATGTCCTATAACAACTATGTGGATGCTGATGCGGCGCTGCGGGCTGCTTATGACCACCAGGAGCCCACGGTCGCCATTATCAAGCACCAGAATCCCTGCGGCATCGCGAGTGCGCCCTCACTGCTTGGCGCCCACCAGTTAGCCAACGAGTGCGATCCGGTGTCTGCGTTTGGTGGGGTGATTGCTGCTAACAGACCAATCGATGCCGATACTGCTCGTTCGATTGTCGAGGTCTTCACCGAAGTGGTCGTAGCGCCTGGCTTTAGTGCCGACGCTCTCGAGGTGTTTGCCGGCAAGGCAAACATTCGCGTGGTCGAGCTGCCTGAGGGGTTTGCTCCAGAGCCTCAGGAGATTCGACAGATTTCTGGTGGCTTCCTGCGCCAGGACGCTGATCGCCACTTTGCCAGAGCTAGTAAGTGGACGCTCGTTGCAGGCGTGCAACCGGATCAGCCGACGATGGAATCCCTGGAGTTTGCCTGGCGCGCGGTTCGAGCGGTTAAGTCCAACGCGATTCTGCTGGCTCGTGGCACGGCAAGTGTTGGAATCGGTATGGGCCAAGTGAACCGGGTTGACTCGTGCCACCTGGCCGTCTCGCGCGCTGCCCAGAGGGCCACCGGAAGTGTCGCCGCATCGGATGCGTTCTTTCCCTTTGCTGATGGCGCCACGGTGCTGATTGACGCGGGGATTTCTGCGATTGTTCAACCCGGTGGCTCGGTGAGGGACGACGAGGTGATTCGGGCGGCCTCAGAGGCCGGTGTGGCCATGTTCTTTACCGGGGAGCGCCACTTCTTCCACTAACCCAGTGGCAGGGTTCCGATGACATCCCCATAGTCGCTCTGCCCGGTTTCGATAAAGCCGAGCTTGCGAAAAAAGCTCCCTGGTCCCTCGTCGCCTGATTGCCAGAGGACGGACAAGTGGCTAAACCCTCGTCGGAGGGCTTCCTGCTTGACGGCCTCGATGGCGAAGCGCCCCACACCTTTGCCTTGGGCGCTAGCAGACACGCTGACTCGCCAGACGCAACAACGCAGTTCTTCGGTGGCGTAATCAGGGTCAAAATATGCCCGCACAAAGCCAACGACCTCGCCACCGGAGCGAATCACGCGGCTCCAGGTGTTGGTGACCTCGATGGTCTCATCGGCCTGCTCGTAGGTGACGGGGTTCGCAAAACGCTCCTGGCCAGGCAGCATTTCGAGCGTGTTGGCCTTTTCTGCTGTGGCAGCGGAGAGCTCTTCCAGAGTCAAGGCGTTCATTTACCCACCATAGGCGCTCGTCGTGACCATGGGAAAGGTATCTTTATGTGAAGATACTTATGGTGCCCTTCGCCCTACACTGGCGGTGGTGGTGTTGGAGTCGTCGTTGAAAGGACGAAGCTGTGGAAAAGATCAAGGTCGAGGGCGTTGTCGTTGAACTCGATGGCGACGAAATGACGCGCATTATTTGGCAGTTCATCAAGGACCGTCTCATCTACCCCTACCTCGATGTCTCACTCGAGTATTACGACCTCAGCATTGAAAAGCGCGACGAAACCGACGACCAGATCACCATTGATGCAGCCAATGCGATTAAGAAGCACGGGGTGGGTGTCAAGTGCGCAACGATCACTCCGGACGAGGCCCGGGTGAAAGAGTTTGGCCTCAAGAAAATGTGGCGAAGCCCCAATGGCACGATCCGCAACATTCTGGGTGGTGTGATCTTCCGTGAGCCCATCATTATTTCCAACATTCCCAGGCTTGTTCCTGGCTGGAACAAGCCGATCATCGTGGGCCGTCATGCGTTTGGTGACCAGTACCGGGCAACAGACTTTCTTTTTGACCGCCCGGGAACGCTGACCATTAGCTTCCAGCCAGCCGATGGCACGGAGGGCCAGAGCTTTGAGGTGTTCCAGGCGCCAGGGGCTGGTGTTGCAATGGCGATGTATAACCTCGATGACTCAATCCGCGATTTCGCTAGGGCCTCCCTCAACTACGGCCTCGCCCGGAACTACCCGGTCTATCTCTCGACAAAGAACACCATCCTGAAGGCCTACGACGGTCGCTTCAAGGACATCTTCCAAGAAATCTTCGAGGCCGAGTTCAAGGACGCCTTTGATAAGGCCGGCTTGACCTATGAGCACCGCCTGATCGACGACATGGTCGCCTCCGCACTGAAGTGGGAGGGCGGCTACGTCTGGGCCACCAAGAACTATGACGGGGACGTCCAGAGCGACACGGTCGCTCAGGGCTTTGGCTCTTTGGGCTTGATGACCAGCGTCTTGACTACCCCGGATGGTGCGATCGTTGAGGCAGAGGCCGCGCACGGCACCGTCACTCGCCACTACCGCGATCACCAGGCCGGAAAACCCACGTCCACTAATCCCATTGCCTCGATTTTTGCCTGGACCAGGGGTCTCATGCACCGAGGCAAGCTCGATGGCAACCAGGCACTCATTACCTTTGCGCAGACGCTCGAAGACGTTGTCATTAAGACCGTCGAGTCTGGCGCGATGACCAAGGACTTGGCCGGTCTGGTGGGTGAAGACCAGAAGTGGTTGACCACCGAGGACTTCTTGGCGGCTCTGGATAACAACTTGTCGGCGCGCCTGGGCTAGTAGCCAAAATACCCCCTGGGGTATATAGTGGTGGGTGAACCATCAGTCACCCCACAAGGAGAACAATCGTGTGTAGCCCAGCGCGCTGTAATCGCTGCAGCAAAGTAACGTGGACCGGATGTGGAGAGCACATCGACGAGGCTTTGGCTGGCTTTGCTCCCGCTGAGCTCTGCCAGTGCGGCTAGATCACTAGAGCGTCCATACCCCTGCGGATTACCGCTGGGGTATGTCATTTCCTTGGTTCCTAATTTCCTTGCTGATAATCCCCTGCAATCGGAACAATCCGGTGGCTAAGGCCCGGCTTCAGAGTTTCGAGGGGTTTAGACTGGGCTCACGCGACTGGCGTAATTGATGGGTCACCATCGGGGAGCGTAGTGTGTGGGCCGTGCGCCTGGGCTGACACGACATAACATCCACCCTGCACAAGGAGAATGCCGTGAGCCACATCGATAAGACCTTCAGCCAGAGCCTCGCGCAGGTTGACCCAGAAATCCAGGACGTTCTCGATAAAGAACTCGGTCGCCAGCGTGGCACCCTAGAAATGATCGCCAGCGAAAACTTTGTTCCCCACTCTGTTCTGGAAGCGCAGGGCAGTGTTCTCACCAACAAATACGCCGAGGGATACCCCGGGAAGCGCTACTACGGTGGCTGCGAGTTTGTCGACATCGCAGAGAACCTCGCGATTGAGCGGGCCAAGAAGCTCTTTGGTGCCGCGTATGCCAACGTTCAACCCCATTCTGGTGCCAGTGCCAGTGCGGCTGTGTTGCACGCTCTTGCTCAGCCTGGTGACACGATTTTGGGTCTCGAGTTGGCTCACGGCGGCCACCTCACTCACGGCATGAAGCTCAACTTCTCCGGGAAGGTCTACAACGCCACCGCCTATGGCGTCGACCCGACTACGTTCCTGATCGACATGAATCGGGTTCGCGACGCTGCACTCGAGCACAAGCCCCGCGTTCTTATTGCCGGATGGTCGGCGTACCCCCGCCACACTGACTTTGCCGCGTTCCGGGCTATTGCCGACGAGGTTGGCGCTTCGCTCTGGGTCGACATGGCTCACTTTGCTGGCTTGGTGGCTGCGGGAGTGCACCCCTCCCCGATTCCCTACGCCGATGTCGTCTCCTCCACAGTGCATAAGACACTTGGTGGCCCACGCTCTGGCATCATCCTCAGCCGCGATGAGAGCCTTGCCAAAAAACTGAATTCTGCTGTCTTTCCAGGCCAGCAGGGTGGCCCGCTGATGCACGTGATCGCCGCAAAGGCAGTCGCCTTCAAGCTCGCCATGGAGCCAGCTGATGGCAGATGACTCAAGGGCCGCCGGTGTTGACGTATTGACCGGCGGGACCGATGTTCACCTCGCGCTGGTCGATTTGCGGAATTCACCCATTGATGGCCAGCAGGCTGAGGATCTTCTTCACCACGTGGGCATCACGGTCAACCGCAATGCTGTGCCCTTTGACCCCAGGCCCCCCATGGTGACCTCTGGTGTTCGCATTGGCACCCCAGCCCTTGCCACACGGGGCTTCGGTGACACCGAATTCACGGAAGTGGCCGACATCATTGCTCACACCCTGATGCCATCGCCCGATGTTGAAGCCCTGCAGGCTCGAGTTCACGCGTTGACCTCGAGGTTCCCGCTCTATCCAGAATTCGGTTAAGCCACGCGTGGTTGCCACACGTTTGGACGGGGTTGCCACAGCAGCTGCCCTGAAAGCCGAGCTGGCGGGTGTTGTTGCCTCACTGCGGGAACGAGGGGTAATCCCAGGCCTTGGCACCATCCTGGTCGGTGATGACCCGGGGTCACAGTGGTATGTCTCTGGCAAGCACAATGACTGCGCTGAGGTGGGCATTGCCTCACACCGGATTGACTTGCCGGCAACGGCAAGCCAGGCGGATGTGTGTGCAGCGATTGACCAGTTCAACAACAATCCCGAAGTCACCGGCTACATTGTGCAGTTACCGCTTCCCCCGCACATCGACACCGACGCTGTGTTGGAGCGCATTGACCCCATCAAGGACGCTGATGGGCTTCACCCGGTCAATCTCGGCCGTTTGGTCAACAAGGTCTCCGGAGAAATCACCACCCCCCTGCCCTGCACGCCTCAGGGAATCGTGGAGCTCGGTAACCGCTACGGTTTGCCCTGGGCGGGATCCCACGTGGTGGTGCTCGGGCGTGGTGTGACCGTGGGGCGCCCGATTGGTCTTTTGCTTACCAGGCGTGGACTCGATGCCACCGTCACCCTCACTCACACGAAGACCCGCAACCTCCAGAGCCTCGTGGCGAGCGCCGACGTGGTGGTTGCGGCTGCTGGCGTTGCCGGCATAGTGACTAAGGACATGGTCGCCCCTGGGGCGTGGGTATTTGATGTTGGGGTGAGCAGGACCCTCAGTGATGGTGTTGCGAGAGTGGTGGGGGATGTTGACCCAGGCGTGTTGGAGGTGGCCTCTCATGTGTCACCAAACCCCGGTGGGGTAGGACCCATGACCAGGGCCCTCTTGATGCGTAACGTTGTCGATACTGCACTGAGGAGTGTGTCTGATGGCTAAGTTGTATTTTCGCTACGGAGCGATGAACTCGGGTAAGTCCACGTCGCTGTTGCAGGCCGCCTACAACTACGAAGAGCGTGGGCAACGGGTCATCCTGGCAAAGCCCATCATCGACACCAAGGGTGATCGCACCATCGTTTCTCGCTTGGGCGTTGCGAGGGAAGTGGATGTGGTGATTGGTCCCGCCACCGATGTTGTGACGCTGATCGACAACGAAGTCGACCGTGTTGCCCGCGAGGGTAAAGGCGCGCCAGCCTGTGTGCTGGTGGATGAATCACAATTTCTCTCTCCCAGGCAGGTCGATGATCTGTTCATCATCGCGGTGCGACGGGGAATCCCTGTTCTCGCCTATGGAATACGTACCGACTTTCAAACCGTTGCTTTTCCGGGTTCTCGTCGGCTCCTTGAGATTGCCCACTCTGTGGAAGAACTCAAGACAATATGTCGCTGTGGCAAGAAAGCCGTGTTTAACGCTCGCAAGGCAAATGGGCAGTTCATCTTCGATGGCGCCCAGGTCGCCATCGACGGCGTCGATGTCACCTATGAGTCGCTGTGTGGAGACTGCTACCTCGATGAAAGCGGCGGCCGGTTAGCCAGTGGTTACCAACCAGCGGGCCAGGTTTCCGAGCTCTCCGGACCGGACTCGGACTTTAGCTAAGCGTCGGGGCCAGCGCCTCGGGGTCAGCGCGCCGGGGTCAGTGGGTCGGGGTGACAGGATTCGAACCTGCGACCTCGTCGTCCCGAACGACGCGCGCTACCAAGCTGCGCCACACCCCGCTCTGCTGGTTCTTGACCCGCAGGGCCTCAAGCGTAGCCGATATCGTTTCCGACCAGAGTGACGAGAACGGCCTCTGGCGGGCAGAAAAGTCGGATCGGTGCGTAGATACTGGTGCCAAGGCCGGCTGAGACGTTGAGGACGCTTGAGCGGCCTCCGTGGTGCCAGTGGCTCACACCCCGGGCTTGAGCGGTGGGGAGATCGGAATTAGTCGTGAGTGCCCGTCCACCGGGTAAACACACTTGGCCGCCGTGGGTATGTCCGGCGAAAATCATGTCAGCACCGTGGGTGACCAGAGCATTGAGCACTCGGCGATAAGGAGCGTGGGTCACACCAATCGTGGTGAGTGGATTGTGCGCAGGAGCGCGGTCATCATCCGACTCCCGCAGTTCCTCGAGAATGTCCGGTAATTCGGACAGAGCATCCTCGCCGTAGTGGGCATCGCCCACCCCAACAAAGTCCAGGGTGTGTCCTCTGATTGTGAGTCGAGTGGCGCCATTGTCGATGTCGATCCACCCCAACGTGGTGGCATAAAGTCTCTGCAGTCCCTCAAAGTCCATCGGGGTTCCAGGGCCGTGGCCTACTCGGGAGGGACCCAACAGATAGGAGAAGGGGTTCTTGAACCGCGGGGCCAGGCGATCATTCGAGCCGTGGGTGACGACGCCTGGAATTCCAGCGAGGGGCAGAAGTGCCTCGGTGAGAGCGTGCAGCCCATCGGGGTGGCCTAAGAAATCTCCGGTGCCAACGACAAGGTCGGGGGCTGTGGCGGCAAGTTCTCGAATCCAGGCGATTGCCGAGGTGTTCCACGGTGCCATGTGGATATCACTGAGGTGAAGAATCGTGATCGGTTCACTACCCGCCTCAAGACTAGGGACCACGTCGTGGCGCAGGGTGAACCGGTTCTTTTCCACCAGGCTTCCCCAGGCAGCAACACCGAGAGCGAGAGCGCCCGCTATGCCAAGACCTGAACCACGGGCCATTAGTCCAGGAACAGGTCGTCGGTGGGTGCTGGCTCCGTGCCACAGGACACCTGAATCTGAAGCCCGGCATAGTTCCAAATCTGCGCGCCAGAAGCCGGAGCATGGGCGGCAACAACACCTTGACTGGGGTCACTGCCAGGGCTTCCCGCAACACAGGTGAATGCGCGCGGTCCGGTCATGGCGGCGGCGTCCATGGCTTGGTTCGCAGCACTCACGCTCAAACCCACCAGGTTTGGCATCACCAGGTTTCCGAGCGTTTCCCCGCCTCCCCCGGCCACCACGCGAACAATCATTCCTCGGGCGAGGAGGGTGCCAGCGGCTGGCTCAAAAAGGCCGACGCGACCCCCGACTATGCCAGTGGTCACCTCAAGCCTCAAGCCGAGGCTCTCCAACAAAATGGCGGCCGCGTCAGTTGTGAGCCCAGTGATGTCGGGGAGTGTGATGCCACTTCCCTGCATCAACCGGTCAGGGACAGCGGGGAACGCTTCGCCACCGTATTGCTCGTTCGCGGTTTGCATGATGACACGGAAAATATCGTGGCGAAGGACGGTTCCATTGCGATAGCGCTTGAGGCTATAGTCACCCAGCACATTTCCTACCCAGACGGCAGTCGCCACGTTCGTGCTCGAGCCGACCATCCAGGTTTGGACCTGGCTGTCGGTGGTTCCAGTCTTCCCAATGACGGGAACGTCGCCACCGGGGTTAGCGCGTGTTCCTGTTCCACCGGTGATCACTGATCTCATCGGTGCAGCGGCAGCTGCGGCAACATCCGGGGTGATGCCCTGGCGACACGATGGCGTCTGACCGGGAATCTCTTGGCCGGAGGCCGTCACGAAGCGGTCCACCAGGATCGGTTCACACACGATGCCGTCGTTGGCGATTGCCGCGAACGCGGTTGCCATCGTCAGCGGAGCGATTTCGTTGGTGCCAAGCACCGCCGAGGGGTTCGTTTGGAGAGGGCCACCGTCGGCACGCCCAACGCCCAAGGACTCGGCAGCGGAGCGAATTTCACACTGGTCCAGCTGCTCCGCCATCGAGGCGTAGGCCGAGTTGATGGACCGCACTGTCGCTTCGAACACCGTGGCGGAGGGGATAATCAAATCGGCGGAGTTCTTAAAGGGCCAGGGTCCAAACCACGGGCCACCACCATCACCGCAGGTGTCGAGGAAAGCGGCCTGATCGAGTTCGAGTCTGGAGGCGTCAACAACTTCGCTCAGGCCATAGCCGCGTTGCAACCAGGCAATGAGGGCAAAGATTTTGTAGGTCGATCCGACCTGGAACCCACTGGATCCGCCATAGGGGCGGTCGGTGGAGAAGTTCACCGCGGTCGCACCGGGGCCATCACCGTCTTCAGAGTCGTTGAAGATTTTGTTTTGGGCCATAGTGAGGATCCGACCGGTAGTGACCTCAACGCTGGTGGTAGCACTTCCCAGATCAAAGAGTTCTTCTTCGCTGGGCACCAGTTCCCACACCCGGTCTTGAGCAATGGTCTGTAGAGACATATTGAGCGTCGTGTACACATCCAGGCCACCAATGCGCCAGCGGCTAATGCGCTCTTCAGGGGTTGCTCCGAGGCTGTCAAAATTCTCGACATTCTTGACCACGTAGTCGCAGAAGTACTTGGCATACTCGTTGGCTGCAATGCAGCCGGCGCTTGGCGGTGAGAGCTTCACAAAGTTGGCATTGACGGGAATCGCAATCGCGGTGTTGTATTCGGCTTCGCTCAGGTAACCCTCGCTGAACATGTTTCCAAGAATCACGTCGCGCCGGGCCTGGTTGGCCTCGTAGTTCTCCGGGTTGCCCAAGTTCCTGGTCGTTGGGTATTGCACGATCGCCATCAAACTGGCGGCTTGAGCCGGGCTGAGGTCTGATGCGGGGGTGCCGAAATAGCGCTGGGCTGCGGTCTGGACACCGTAGGTGTTGCCACCAAATCCGGTGATATTCAAGTAGGCCTGCAAGATTTCCTCTTTGGTGAACTGCTTTTCCAGTCCAATTGCGAGCTTCATTTCATTGAGCTTGCGTTGGAAGCTTGTCTCAACAGCGGCCGCGTAGGCCGCATCGCGCTCTTCCTCGGTGGGCAAGAATTGTGAACGCTGGATATAAGCGTTCTTCACCAGCTGCATGGTCAGCGTGGAGGCACCACTCTCGATGTCTCCCGAGAGAACGTTGCCAAGCGCCGCACGAACCACAGAATTCACGTCCACACCGGTGTGCTCGAAGAAACGACGGTCTTCACCAGCGATTGCAGCATTAATGAGGTGAGGGGACATGTCATCCAGGCTCACCTCTTCGCGGTCCTGAAAGTAGACCTCGGCAATCTTCGTGTAGCCATCGGCGGAGTTGTTTGTGGTGTAGGCCCAGAGGGTGTTCTTCTGGGCCTGCTCACCAACCTCGATGAACTCGGGAAGAGAGTCAAAAACACCGATGGCACTGTTCGCGCCGACGCTCGCAACCGCGAGGGTGGGAGCAATCATCGCGGTGACCATGAGCCCTGCGAGTGCGCCAAACCCGGAGATACCCAGAAGCGCTTTGGCGAAGTTACCTGGTGTTCTACCTGAATCGGACATGTCTTCAGGGTACCCAATGCTTGCCTATGATTGGCTCACAAGGGGGTTTTTATGACGCAGTACGAGTACATCACCACACCGCTCATCATTCACAACACCACCGCCATCCTCAATAACTGGGGTGATAAGGGCTGGGAGTTGGTCCAGATCGTTACCGGCCCAGAGGGTGGGCTCGTCGCATATTTCAAGCGTCCTAAGGAGGACTAAGTGGGCCAGATCAGTGCTCGTCTCAGTGATTTAGGAATTGCCATCCCCCAGGTGGCAAAGCCGGTGGCTGCGTATGTCCCAGCGATGGTGACCGGCAACCTCCTTTACACGGCGGGTCAATTGCCCTTTGTTGATGGGGCGCTTGTCCAGACCGGCAAAGTGGGAGCCGAGGTGTCTCCCGCCCAGGGTGCGGAGCTTGCCAGGATTTGCGTTCTGAACGCACTCGCTGCTGCTCAGAGCGTGTTGGGTTCCTTGGAGACCATCACTCGGGTCGTGAAAGTGAACGGCTATGTTGCCTCCCACCCCGATTTCATCGGCCAACCTCAGGTTCTCAACGGCGCCTCTGAACTCTTGGCAGAAATCTTCGGTGACAAAGGTCTTCACGCCAGAGCAGCCGTCGGTGTCGCGGTGTTGCCCCTGGACGCTCCGGTTGAAGTCGAACTGATTCTGGAGTTTGCGCCTAGTCGTTAACGGCAGTGTTAATGGTGCGCACCACTGTTGTGTCAGTCAGCGTGGTGGTGTCACCGATCTCACGCCCCTCAGCAATGTCGCGCAGAAGACGGCGCATGATTTTCCCAGAGCGGGTTTTTGGCAACTCACTCACCACAAAGACTGTGCGGGGTTTGGCAATCGCGCCAATTTGTTCACCCACCCAGGTGCGAATCTGCTGAGACACTTCATCGTCACTCAGCGTTCCCACGAAGCGCGACTTGAGAATGACAAACGCGACCACTGCTTGACCAGTCGTCTCATCGGCAGCCCCGACCACCGCAGCTTCAGCTGTCATCGGGTGGGCAACAATCGCCGATTCGATTTCCATAGTGGACAAGCGGTGTCCTGAGACGTTCATGACATCATCCACTCGACCGAGCAACCACACATCGCCATCGACATCGAGGTGGGCGCCATCGCCAGCAAAGTATCGATCCCCAAACTTTGACCAGTAGGTGTCCTGGTAGCGCTCGGGGTCGCCCCAGATGCCCCGCAACATCGAAGGCCAGGGCTCGGTGATGACCAGCAGGCCGCTCCCATCTGGTCCGACCGGTGCACCTTCGTCCGTGACCACATCAACGCTGATGCCTGGCATCGGCACCTGGGCGCTGCCAGGTTTCGTTGAGGTGATTCCCGGCAGAGCACTGATCATGATCGCGCCGGTTTCTGTTTGCCACCAGGTGTCAACAACGGGCGTCGTGCCCCCACCAATGACGTCTCGATACCACATCCAGGCCTCTGGATTAATGGGCTCTCCCACGCTGCCGAGGACGCGGAGCGAGCTCAAGTCAAACTTCTGGGGGATCTCACGACCAAGCTTCATGAAGGTTCTAATCGCGGTGGGGGCGGTGTAGAAAATGCTGACCCGGTATTTTTCGATGATCTCCCACCAGCGCCCAGGGTGCGGGGTATCGGGGGTTCCCTCATAGATGACCTGGGTGGCGCCATTGGCCAGTGGGCCATAGACCACATAGCTGTGGCCGGTGATCCAGCCCACATCGGCGGTGCACCAGTAGACGTCACTCTCTGGGTGCAGATCAAAGATGTTCTTGTGGGTAAAGGCCGCCTGGGTGAGGTAACCACCAGAGGTGTGCAGGATGCCCTTGGGCTTACCCGTGGTTCCCGACGTATACAAAATGAACAGTGGGTTTTCAGCCTCAAAAGCCTCCGCGGTGTGTTCACTACTCTGGGCGGCAATCTCGTCGTGCCACCAGAAATCCAGGCCCTCACGCCACTCGACATCGTTCCCACCGCGCTTGACGACGATGACTGAGCGCACGTTGGTTTTACCATCAGCGAGCGCCTGATCGACAGCTGGCTTGAGAGCAAACACCGAGCCTTTACGATGACCGCCATCGGCGGTGATCACGATGCTGGCATCGGCATCATCGATGCGAGCACGAAGGCTCTCCGCACTAAACCCGCCAAATACGACGGAGTGGATTGCTCCCAGGCGCGCCACGGCGAACATGGCAATGACGGCCTCAGGGATGAGTGGCATATAGACAATGACTCGTTCGCCAGCCTTCACCCCGTGGGCGATCAGCATGTTGGCGGCCTTCCTAACCTCGGTCGTGAGCTCCGCGTAGGTAATGGCCCGGGAGTCGCCAGGTTCACCCTCAAAGTGGAGTGCAACCCGGTTTCCCAGTCCAGCCTCGACATGGCGATCAAGGCAGTTATAGGCGACATTCAGAGCGCCATCGGCGAACCAGCGGGCGAATGGCGGATTAGACCAGTCGAGAGTCTGGGTGAAGGGCGTGTGCCAGTACAGGAGTTCCCGGGCTTGATCGGCCCAGAAGCCCACGCGATCCTTCGCTGCCGCGGCATACAGCTCGGGCTTAGCTACGGCTGTGCGCTGGAATTCGGAACTCGGCGGAAAACGCCGTTCCTCATTCAGAAGGTTGCCACCCTGGGGCGAATCGGACATCTTTATCCTCTATCAATTGACTCGCGCTACCTGGGGGCGCGATGCGAGCACCGACCAGGTAAGTGTAGAACAGGTCGGGCGCACCGAACATCTGCACCGAACCTCCGCACGGAACATCTGCCCGGGACATCCGTTCTGCCTGTCACCGGGTTGTCCACAGTTCTCTCCCCGACCCCCCGAGCCCAGAGCACGAGGGCGATGCTGGTGCCATGCCACACGCCCAATCCCAGGCCGAACCCCAGGCCTCACTCCCACTCTGGGCCCACCTGCACCAGAGCCTGCCACCGCACCTTCGAAGAAATCTTGGGCCACTCGCCGAGTATGTCGATGACCCTCGGGTCACCGATGTTTTCGTCCGCGGCACGGGCTCTGTCTTTGTCGACGCGGGGGAGGGCGCACACCACGTCACGGGTCTTGCCCTCAGCCCGGGTGAGGCCACGAATCTGGCGAGGCGCCTCATCGAGTCTGGTGGCCGCCGCCTCGATGAAGCGCAGCCATTGGCGGATGTGAACTTAGGCCATGGAATCCGCGTTCACGGGGTTATTCCTCCCATTGCGCGGCTGGGGGCAGAAATATCTCTGCGTATTCATCGCCGCGGGCAGGCTTCCCTCGACACGCTGGCACTGCGCGATGGTGCGGCCTTGATGCCCCAGCTGATATCCCTGGTCCAGGCCCGCCAGAGCCTGCTCATCACCGGTGCAACGGGTTCTGGCAAGACGACCTTAGTCGGCGCCCTAATGGCCTATGCCGGAGCGACAGAGCGCTTAGTGGTGCTGGAAGACCTGGCAGAGCTTTCTATTGATCACCCCCATGTGGTGTCATTGGAATGCCGGGTGGCGAACCTCGAGGGAGCTGGCGAGATAACCCTCGCCAGGCTTGTGAGAGAGTCACTGCGCATGAAGCCAGACCGGCTGATTGTGGGGGAGTGCCGAGGACCAGAGCTTGCCGATTTGCTGCAGGCCTTCTTGACCGGCCACCGCGGGGGAGCAACCACCATCCACGCCGGTGGCATCGACGAGATTCCAGCCCGGCTTGATGCCCTCGGAGCGCTTGCCGGCTTGAGCGAGAGACAACTGAGCACACAAGCCATCAACGCTTTTGATCGAGTCATTCATGTGGAGCGGAGCAAGGACCAACAGCGACACCTGACACAGGGGCGTCTTGTGCGTGGACTAGACGGGAGCCTCGATGTTCGACTGGATTCCTAAGTTCTCCCGCAGAAGTCGAGACCCACCCACAGACCCGGTGGTCGCAATCAGAACCCTTGCCGCATTGCTTCAGGCCGGTTTATCAGTGCCAAGTCTGTGGGCTGAGCTTGCGAGGAATCCACGCCACGGAGCGATACCCGTGGCAATGACGAGTGCCATCTCGGAGGGTGCCAATCCCCACGATGCTCTGCAGGACCTGACCGCCGAGGCGGATTCCTCATGGAGGGCGCTTGGCGCCTGCTGGGCGATCGCTCGGGTCAGCGGCGCGCCACTGGGGCCCGCCCTGGAAGCCTTGAGCGAAGCCCTGAGCGATATCTCCAGAACCCAGCGTCAGATCACCGCAGCGCTTGCCGGACCCCGTGCCACGACGCGCCTCGTGATGGTGTTGCCAGTGATCGGTGTGATCGGGGGTGAACTCGGTGGTCATTCCAGCGCGGGGTTTTTATTCGGCACCGGACTGGGTGGCGCAACGCTAGCCCTCGGGTTAACGATGATGGCAGGTGCCTGGTGGTGGTTGCGCTTGCTGGCCGAGCGAGCCAAGCCCGACCCCTCTGCGCTCGGGCTTGAACTTGATTTCTTTGCTATCGCAACCGGTGGTGGAGCCATCCCCGAGCGCGCCCGGGACCTGGTGATCTCTGCCTGCTCTGAGTTCGCTCTCGACATGGGCGAACCAGAAACCCTCGATGGTCTCGTCACACTCTCCAGGCGCGCTGGCGTACCTGTTAATGCGCTTGCCAAGGCCAGTGCTAGCCTGCGCCGAGACCTGGGGCGCACTGACTCAGAGGAGCGCATGGCGCGCCTTGGTGTGTCGGTCGTGATACCGCTGGGTCTCCTTGTTCTTCCTGCTTTTGTGCTGGTCGCAGTCGTGCCGATGGCGGTGTCGTTGTGGGAGGGCTCTCTCGCTTAGGTGTCCACCGACTGCAGCCACACACGAACACTGGACCATCAACGATGGATTCCACCAACTACAGCCCACGCCTGCCAGGGTGTGCCCGTGACCAGCCGGTCACCAACGACAAGGAGACACAATGAGCGAGTTTACGAAGTTTGCCCCAGGCACCGACGACGACAGCGGGGCTGCCACAGCCGAATACGCGATTGCCACAATGGCGGCCGTTGGTTTTGCAGGCCTACTGGTCGTCATCATGCGCAGTGAAGAAGTCCGCCAAATACTGACCGACCTGGTGCGCAGTGCTCTCACCTTCACCGGGTGAGACTGGCGCCATCACCGCAGAGTGGGTCATCACCCTGCCCGCCCTGGTAATGGTGGCAGCGCTACTCACCAGTGGGCTAGGAGCCGGCGTTGCCATGCAACGCCTCCAGGCCAAGGCCAGTGATTACGCCCGAGTGCTGAGCCTCGGGGGTGATCCCTCTGGCTTGCCCGGGGGTTCCCCCCAGGGCTCCATGGAGCTTAGCTACCCACCCGAGTTAGTGTGTGTCCGCCTGAGCGATGAGCTCGACACAGGCTTGTGGGCGCTCTCGCCACTTCCTCTCGAGGCCAGTGCGTGTGCTCTAGACACGGCCGTGCGCCCGGCAGCGGATTTCCCCAGCGATGAATGATCGGGGAAGTGCCAGCGTGGTCGCACTCGGATGGATAGCGGTGCTGGTGCTCGGCGCTGGAGTGTTCTCGGAGGTAGCGGGTCACGTTCTCACGGCGCATCGGTTGCAGGGGGCGGTTGACCGAGCTGCTCTTGCTGCAGCCGATGTTCTCATCGGCGTGGTGCCCGGTCTGCCCTGCGACAGCGCACGCCAGATACTGCGCCACGAGCAGTTCTCTCTTGATTCCTGTGAGCTGGAAGAGTCACGTGCGCGTGTCACTGGGACGGTCCATCGGCGGGGTATTCGGCACAGCGCACACGCTCACGCTGGAGTGGCCAATGGTGGACAGAAATAATTTGTTGTGTATCGTGAGCCCCGTTGAGAATTTCCGTCTCACTCATACAGCGCTCCCGGAGAACAACACGCTTCGAGAGTCACAGCGCAAGGAGAAGCGTGTCCTCCAGTAAGAAGCTCGTCATCGTCGAGTCGCCGGCAAAGGCGAAAACGATTGGGAAGTATCTGGGCGATGGCTACGAGGTCATGGCCTCTGTGGGCCACGTGCGCGACCTTGCCCACCCCCGGGATCTCCCCGCTGAGATGAAGAAGGGGCCGTCTGGAAAATTTGGCATTGACCTCGAGAACGACTTTGCCCCCTACTACGTCACCACCGATCGCGGTAAGAAAACAGTCGCTGACCTAAAGCGCGCTGCGAAGACCGCATCTGAAATATTGCTCGCAACAGATGAGGACCGCGAAGGCGAAGCCATCGCGTGGCACTTACTCGAAGTGTTGAAACCCAGTGTCCCGGTCAAGCGCATGGTGTTTCACGAAATCACCCAAGAGAGCATTACCGAAGCAACCAAACAGACCCGGGAACTTGATGTGGCACTGGTCGACGCGCAGGAGACCAGGCGCATCCTCGACCGCCTTTACGGGTTCGAGGTGTCCCCGGTGTTGTGGCGGCGGGTGAGTGGGGCTAAGTCGGCAGGCCGTGTTCAATCGCCAGCCCTTCGACTCATTGTTGATCGCGAACTCGAGCGCCGCTCTTTCGTCACAGCGAGTTATTCCGACATCGAAGCAGTCGTTCACAAGGCCACCGGTGAGAAGTTCACGGTGGCGCTCGCACGCCTCGATGGTCGCCGGGTTGCCTCCGGCCGTGATTTCTCTGAGGAGGGAAAGCTCACCTCTGATGCCGTGCTTTTGCAAGAAGACCAGGCAGCAGCTCTGCAGACCGTGCTGCGTGAGCCCTCCGTCACACCCACAGTCCTGAGCGTTGAACCCAAGCCCTACACGAGACGCCCCGCGGCGCCGTTTACCACCTCGACGCTGCAGCAGGAAGCGGGACGCAAGCTCCGGTTCTCCGCTCAGCAGACGATGAGCATCGCCCAGGGTCTCTATGAGAACGGCCACCTTACCTATATGAGGACGGACTCCGTCTCGCTATCATCCCAGGCGATAAACGCGGCTCGCGTGGCAGCCACTGAGCTCTATGGTGCGAAATCAATTCCTGGTGAGCCACGTCTCTATAAGGGAAAGTCCAAGAACGCTCAGGAAGCACACGAAGCTGTTCGCCCAGCGGGCGATCGCTTCGCCACGCCCCAGTCGCTCTCCAGCGTTTTGCGATCTGACGAGTTGAAGCTCTACGACCTAATTTGGAAGCGCACCGTCGCGAGCCAAATGGTTGACGCGAAGGGTGAGACGGTGACGGTCACCCTGGAGGCAACTCCCCTGCCAGGCAGCGACTTCACCTCCGCCTGGTTCACAGCCTCTGGAACTGTGCTCACAGAACGCGGCTTCCTCCAGGCCTACCAAGAGGGTAGTGATGACGAGGCCGAGGGCGCATCGGAGGATGACGCGCTTTTGCCGAAGGTGGCTGTGGGCGAATCGGTCACCATCAGCGACGTGCTGGCTAAAGCTCACACCACTCAGCCACCCGCCAGATACACCGAGGCGAGCCTCGTCAAGGCGCTGGAAGAAAAAGGCATCGGTCGCCCCTCGACCTATGCCTCCATCATCTCCGTCATCATCGATCGCGATTATGTGGTGCGCCGAGGCAGCGCACTGGTGCCGCAGTGGATTGCCTTCCCGGTGACCAGGCTCCTCCACGAGCGTTTCTCAGACCTTGTCGACTACGACTACACCGCAGGGCTTGAAGAAGACCTCGACAGTATTGCCCGAGGCGAAACAAAGAGAGGCGAGTGGCTGCATCGCTTCTACTTTGGTGATGACAAGACGCGCGGCCTCAAGAAGGTGGCAGAAGATGCCACCGAGGAAATCGATGCCCGGGAGCTCAACACCCTGGAAATCAGCCCGACCATCAACCTCCGGGTTGGCAAATACGGCCCGTTCCTCGAAGTCACTGACACTGAGACCGGTGAGGTTCGAAACGTCAACCTTCCCCCCGAACTTGCTCCCGATGAGCTGACCCCGGAGCGCGCTCAAGAACTTGCCGACGCGCCTCCCGTGGTGGACCGCGTGCTGGGCGTTGACCCGGCCACGGGCCGCGAGATAGTGGCCAAGCAGGGCCGCTTTGGCCCTTATGTCACCGAGGTTTTGCCGGTGCCAGACGAGCCCACCTCCGACGAGGCTCCGAAGAAAAAGAAGAAGGTTGCCGCCGAGAAGCCCAAGACCGCATCGCTTTTCCAATCGATGGATCTTGACACGATTGATGCGGAGACGGCTCTTCGTTTGCTCGCACTCCCGCGCGAGGTGGGAGTGGATCCCGAGTCCGGGGAGATGATTACCGCACAAAACGGTCGCTATGGCCCCTATCTCAAGAAGGGCACCGACACCCGTTCTCTCGATAGCGAGGAGGGTATCTTCGAGATTGACCTTGAGGGTGCTCTCGCGAGGTATTTAGAGCCCAAATATGGCGGTCGTCGTCAGGCTTCGGCCCTGATGACTTTTGAGGCTGACCCTGTCAGCGGGAAGCCGATTCTTCTCAAGGATGGGCGCTTTGGCCCCTATGTCACCGATGGTGAAATCAATGCCACCGTGCCACGGGGTATGCCCATTGACCAGCTCGATTTCGAGCAGGCTGTGCAGCTAATCGCAGACAAGCGGGCGAAGGGCCCAGCCCCCAAGCGGGCAGCAAAAAAGAAAGCACCAGCAAAGAAAGCTGGTGCGAAAAAGACCACCACCACGACCGTGAGTAAGACCGGAGCCAAGAAAACCGCGGCAGCGAAGAGCGGTAAGCCGAAGACGCTCACGATCACTGAGGCGGCAGGCTAGTGGCCGGGGTCTTCATCACCTTCGAGGGCGGTGATGGCTCGGGCAAGACCACGCAGATTAGTCTTCTGCAAACATGGCTCTCCAACAAAGGTCACACCGTCGTAGTGACCAGGGAGCCAGGGGGCACGGACCTCGGCAACGAATTACGAGACATCATCCTCCACAGCACCGGTTTCATTGCCCCGAGGGCAGAAGCGCTGCTCTATGCAGCAGATCGTTCACACCACATCCACACCCTGGTTCGCCCAGCCCTCGAGCGCGGTGATGTTGTCGTCCAAGATCGCTACATCGATTCCTCCGTCGCCTACCAAGGTGCTGGACGCGTCTTGGACGCAACCGAGGTGCGAGAGCTCTCGCTCTGGGCGACGGAGCGACTGATGCCACACCTCACGATTTTGCTCGATGTTCCCGCGGATGTCGCTAAAGCCCGCCAACTCGGAGACGAACGCCGTTTTGATCGACTCGAAGCTGAAGCGCAGGATTTCCACGAGCGCGTTCGAGAGAGCTATCTTGCTCTGGCCGAGGCTGAGCCGGATCGCTTCCTTGTTATCGATGGAACCGCGTCAGTGGAATCCATTCATCAGGCAATTACCACGCGCGTGTCAGACGTGGTCGGCTAGCCTTTGTCCATGACCCTCTGGGATGAGCTCGTTGGCCAAGACCAGGCTATTTCTCTGATGAAAGACGCTGCCAGGCCAGGCTCCCAGGCGATGACCCACGCGTGGCTGATTACGGGTCCTCCTGGGTCGGGACGTTCAACACTCGCCCACGCCTTTGCCGCTGAACTG
The DNA here is from genome assembly GCA_000754445.1 of actinobacterium acMicro-4. Lineage (GTDB taxonomy): Bacteria > Actinomycetota > Actinomycetes > Actinomycetales > Microbacteriaceae > Pontimonas. Next base: position 244,235 of record JNSD01000013.1, read on the forward strand.
GTGGGGGTCGGCAGTGACCCGGTGCGCTGCGCTCAGGTGGTCGCTGGCGCCCACCCCGATGTGTCGATTCTTGCCACCGATCGGGTCACCATCACCATCGATGAGGTCCGAGCGCTGGTCTCCTTCTCCTATTTCTCCCCCTCCACAGCGAACTACCGTGTTGTCGTGGTCGAGGATGCCGACCGAATGACCGAGCGGACCTCGAACGTGTTGTTGAAAGCCCTGGAGGAGCCACCACCCCAGACCGTGTGGGTGTTGTGTGCTCCGAGTCCGGCCGATGTTTTGCCCACAATTCGCTCCCGCATGAGAAGCATCACTTTGCACGTGCCAACGGTGAGCCAGGTTGCCGCTCTGATTGTCGCTCGCGAGGGCGTTGACGAAGAGACCGCTCTCGTCGCCGCCAGAGAAGCACAGAGCCATATCGGCATGGCCACCCGCTTGGCTACTGACGAAGACTCCAGACGCCGCCGCGACGACTATGTCGCTGCTGTTCTTGGCATTGGTTCTGTGTCGCAGGCCATGGCTGCCGCGGCTGCGCTACTGGACCTCGCGAAAAAAGATGCGGAGGCGCTGGTGACCAAACAGGATTCTGATGAGCGTGATGCGTTGCTGAGGTCGTTGGGTGTGCAACCCGGCGGTGCTATTCCCTCGGCGCTGCGCTCACATGTGAAGGCACTGGAGGAAGACCAGAAGCGTCGTTCCACCCGCAGCCTGCGTGATGCTGTTGACCGGATTCTTGTCGATGTGATGTCTGTTGTGCGCGATGTTCTGATGCTTCAAGTGGGAGCAGGGGTTGAGCTGGTCAACCAGCGCCACCTCCCAGCAATCGAAGACCGCGCTGCGAACACCACGTCCTCTCTGACACTGTCGGCTCTGGATGCCCTCAACCAGGCGAGGCAGCGGATGTCTCATAACTCACCGCCCCTGTTGGTTCTTGAGTCGCTCTTGATTCAAATCAGCGGACGAGTTCCGGAGGTGAGCTCATGAAGCGGATCGCCCTAGCGACCATTGCCGCTGCGAGTCTGGTGTGGGGTGCCGGGTGCGCGAGCGAGCCCGTCGAACCCCAGGATTCGAGGTCCTATTACTTTGATCAGGAAATTGACTGGGATGACTGCGATTCTGGGGCTCAGTGCGCTGTCATTCGAGCGCCACTCAACTGGGATGACTTGGACGCCAGACAAGATATCGAGTTAGCACTCTCGCGCCACAGCGCCACCGGTGAGGCTCAAGGCTCACTGCTTGTGAATCCTGGTGGTCCGGGAGCGAGCGGTTTCACTTTCGTTCGTGATTCTGTTGATTTTGCGGTCGGGTCAGCACTTCGTGAGTCATTCGACATTGTGGGTTGGGACCCCCGGGGCGTGAACGAGTCCACAGCTGTCTCCTGCGCCACGAGTGATGCCCACCTGGACTACTTCTTTTTTGGCGAGCTCGAAGCAGAGCCAGATACCCCCGAGTGGGATGCGGAGCTCCTCGCTGAGTCCATCCGGTTTGGCGCGGAATGCCTCGACAACACTGGTGAGCTCCTGCAATACGTCGACACGATGTCGACTGTTCGTGATCTTGATTTGTTGCGCCATCTCCTTGGCGATGGACAACTCAACTACCTGGGCTACTCCTATGGAACCTTGATTGGCGCCCTCTACATAGACACCTTCCCCGAGAACGTGGGGCGCCTGGTTTTGGATGGTCCGGTCGACCCTGCAGCAAGTCAATTTGATCTCGTACTGAATCAATACCGTGGCTTTGAAGAAGCCCTCATGGCGTATGTTGACTACTGCATCGAGATGGCCGTGTGTCCCTTTGAGGGCGATCGGGACGCACAGTTGAACGCTGTGTCGGAGCTCTATGACCGCTTGGAAGAAGACCCACTCCGACACAGTGATGGTCGCTTGGTTGATAACTCCATGTTGCGCACCGCGATGGTGACGACCCTCTACTCACAAGACAACTGGAGCTATCTCACCCAGCTTTTTGTTGAGGTGGACCAGGGGCTGACCGACACCGCGATGTTCCTCGTTGATTTCTATTACGACCGCCAAGACGGTGTCTATCAAGACAATTCGATGGAGGCATTTATTGCCATCAACTGTCTTGACTACCCCGCGGAATATGACCCCGAGGTGATTGCTGCTCAAGGGGAGCAATTACGAGAGGTCGCTCCCTATACGGCGAGGCCCAGCGAGTATGGCGACCTGGTCTGCCAGAACTGGCCGTTCCCGCCCCGTCTGACAAAAGGCCCGGTGAGTGGAGAGGGAGCCAATCCCGTCCTCGTTATTGGCACCACAGGGGACCCTGCCACTCCCTATAACTGGTCGCTGTCGTTGGCGGAGCAGTTAGGCCAGGCCAGACACCTGACTCTGGAGGCCGAGGGTCACCTGGCGTATAACAAGGACTCCGCCTGTATCAACGACGCCGTTGAGCAGTACTTTCTTACTGGCGCATTGCCAGAGGATGGGCTGATCTGCAGCTCCTAGGTTCCCGGGACTACCATGAGGTAGTGACGACACCTGCCAAGCGCCTGCCCTTTGTGCTGTTGCAGGTCGCCAACTTTGCGGGGGCATCGGCGAATTCGATGACGTTTATCGCCATTCCCTGGCTGGTCCTGGAGTTGACCGGGTCGGCGCTGAGCACGGGAATTGTGGCTGCCCTGGCAGCGATCCCTGCAATTGTCATGTCACCGTTGGCTGGCCTGTTGATTGACCGGGTCGGGCGAGCAAAGATTTCGATTCTCTCTGATGTGCTCTCCGGACTCTCGGTACTGATGATTCCCTTCGTTGCCATGACCGGTCGCCTGGACTTGTCGGTCGTGGCTGGAGCCGCACTGTTGGGCGCGATTTTCGACCCCACTGGTTACACCGCGCGCAAAACGCTCATTGAGCCCACGGCCAAGGCCAGTGGTGTGAGTCTCGCGAGGGCTAATTCGCTTCACGAAGCTTTGTTTGCACTCGGTTTTGCTCTCGGCCCAGCTCTCGGGGCAGCACTCATTGGCGTTGTGGGAACAATCATGTCTTTTGCGGTCATTACGGTATTTTTTGGCGTTGCCGTCATCGCTGTCTGGGTCATACCGTCTGCGGCAACGATGGTCCCGGATGACCGTCCCGACCAGACCGGTGCTTGGTGGCGTGACGCCATTGAGGGCTTCCGGGTGATTCGTGCTGACACCGCTCTCTTGGTGGTGACAGCCTTCATCGTCTTTGTTGACTTTGTTTACAAGCCCACAGAAGTTGTCATTCTTCCGACGTATTTCCAGTCGATTGATAACCCGTGGGGGTTCGGCGTGGTGATCTCCGCCATGGCGTTGGGGGGAGTGATTGGCGCCTATTCCTTTGCCCCGCTAGCGGCTCGCTTTACGCTGCGCACGATCGTTCTGTCGTGCTCCATTGCATCATCAGCGTTGCTTTTTGGTTTGGCATTCTTCCCACCGGTCTGGATGATGGGAGTCTTTGGTTTGGCCGTGGGGATGTGTTGGGGTCCGATGGGGCCACTACTGAATACCCTCGTGCAGACGCGCTGTCGACCCTCGGTTCAGGGCCGAGTGTTTGGAGCACAGATGGCCTTGTTTGCTAGTGGGCCACCGCTCGGAATGGTCCTCGTTGGCGGCCTCGTGGAAGGATTCGGCGTTGCCGTGGTCTATCCATTTATCGTGGCCGCGGTGTTCCTCTGTGCCCTTGCTCTTTTGGGCGTCCGCCAGCTTGCTGGTGTTGACCGGCACAGGGCACCTCAGTAGGGTGAGTGAGTGGACGACCTGCCGATTTTTGACCTGATTACAGGCCTCCCGGTCCATATTCTTGTCAATCACGTCGTGGTGGTTATTGTCCCGCTCGCTGTCATCACCGTGATTCTCGCGGTGGCATTTCCGAGACTGCGCCAGAGCTATCGCTATCCGGCCGTTGGACTAGCCATCATCGGCGCTCTCTCGGCGATTGTTGCCGAGCAATCTGGTGAGGCGCTGGAGGCCCGGGTCGGTGTCGCCGAGGAGCATTCTGAGTGGGGCGAAATGCTGCCACCAGTCGCCGTGGCTCTCGCTGTCCTCTCAGCAATCTGGCTTATCGTTTCGTACATGTCATCGTCACGGGGAAAGATTCTGGCCGCCGTTATCGGGGGCATTGTCATCATTATCGGCATTGTTGCCGTTGTCATTACAGTTCTGGCCGGCCATTCTGGCGCCCAATCGGTATGGGGCGACCGGGTGTCCGACACCGAGTCGGCCGTCGTCGAACCAGCCGATGAGGCAGTGGCGCCGGAGGCCACAGCCGAGGAAGCACCAGCGGTTACTACTGACACCAGCGTTCTTAGTGTGGAGACAGTGGCGCTGAATGATTCTGAAGCGAGCTGCTGGACTATCGTCGATGGCAATGTTTATGACCTGACGGACTGGATCTCCTCTCACCCCGGTGGCGCTAGTCGGATTCTTGTGCTCTGTGGAATAGATGGAACGTCTCAGTTCGAGGGCCAGCACGGTGGTTCATCCTCAGTGGAGGGCACCCTCGAGAGCTACCTTCTCGGACCGATTGGCGACCCAGCGCCCTAGGGCCTAGCCCATGGCTGACGAGAAATGGCGCGGTCAGGTTCCGCTCTGGGCCTGGATTATTGCTGGGCTCGTGATTGCCAGCACCTTTTATACTCGGATTCTTCCCTAGAGCCTGGGTTCCTCTAGAGCCTGGGTTCCTCTAGAGCCGGTATTCCTCTAGGGCCCTTATTCCAGGGCCCTCAGCACGCCACACCAAAGGTGTGGCGTGTCATTCGGTGTCGTCGGGCTGTTTCTTGAGGGTGTAGAAGATTCCAAAGAGCCCCCAGCCCAAGAGGGCGACGGTCACAACCCAGGGCCACATCCCGCCGGTGGCAAAGGCTTGATCCCGAATCGTCATCCACAGGGCAATGGAGAGCAAACCGGTTGAGAGAAAAGCGAATCGAATCGCTTTTCTGCCTTGTGGGTTCGATGTCATAGTTCCTCCAGAATAGCTCGAACTTCGCTTTGGGCTTGCTCGGGAGATGTTGCTGATAGGGCAGCACTCGCGCATCTCTGCGCGGTTTTCTTGGTGACGCCTTGCAAAGCGCTGGCCACGTCATTGACTGCGGAGCTTGCTGCGCTCACGGAGTGAATCCCCAATCCTGCCAGCACAATCGCGACGAGTGGATTAGCCCCGGATTCCCCACACACTCCGACTGGAACGCCAAGAATTTCTCCGGCGTCAACAATTCTCTTGATTTCTCTGAAGAGACCTGGTTGCCACGGGGAGTTGAAAGAGCTGAGTTCCGGGTGGAGACGGTCCGCGGCGAACAGGTACTGGGATAAGTCATTGGTGCCGATGCTCAAGAACGAGACCAGCCCGTGCAGATCGGGAAGGACAGAGATGATTGCTGGTGTTTCCACCATTATTCCCACCTGAGTGATGCCCGCCTGGTGACAGAGAGAAGCAAAGTGGCGCACCTCCTCCACGGTCGACACCATGGGTGCCATCACTCCAACATCCCGTCCCGTCTCCGCCACTGCTCCTGCAATGGCGCGGAGCTGGCTTTCAGCAAATTCGGGGAATTTGCTGGCCATGCGAAATCCCCGCACTCCCAGTGCAGGGTTCTCTTCACGAGCCACGGGCAGGAAGGGGACAGGTTTGTCGCTGCCGGCGTCAATGGTCCGCACAATGATCTTGCCGCGGGGGGCCGCCAGAAAAACTTCCCGATACAGCGCCTGCTGTTCAGCCAGGGAAGGAGCGTCAGACGCGTTCAGATACAGCACTTCGGTTCGAAACAATCCCACACCCTGGGCCACCGTCTGTGCAGCGTCACGACCTTCTTCGGCGGATCCGATGTTCGCTCTCACGGTGATCAGGGGAGCATCGCTGAGGGGGGCCAACATGATGGATTGCGTCTGTAATTCGAGGCTTCCCCCCGGCACCACGCGATCACCCGCCGGGTCGAGCAGGACGCTTGACCCGTGGCGGAGGGTGAGCGCGCCGTGACACCCGACGACCGCAGGAAGGTTGCGCGCGCGGCAAATAATGGCGGTGTGCGATGTGGGACCACCGTGTTCGGTGATCACACCGACCACACTGGGGCCAAACTTGCTGGTCTCTAGCGGAGTCAGGTCCCTGGCAACTAATATCCACTGTCCGTCCGAGGGGAGATCAAGAGCACGTTTTTCCCCACGATGGACGCTGCCAATTTCCCTGCCAATGGCCATGAGGTCACTGACGCGTGACTGAAATTCTTCATCCTCACCCATCATCGCTGAGAACTCATCCAGTGCATTCTGGAGCGCCGTGGCACCGTCCCATCCTTGCTCTAAGGAAGGCCTCGCCAATTCCAGAAGCTCAGAATCCTCTACCAATACCAGGAGCGCTTCCATAATGTCCGAACTCACCGAGTCGTTCCCGGCGGCATCCCCTCGAAGCCCAGACACCGTGGTGGCGATGCTCGTCGTCAGCGCCTCTGTTTCCTCAGCGAGTTCACGTGTTGCCCTCTTCGGCTCCAGGGGGCTTCCCGCCATCGCTAGCAACCAGACGTTGCCCACAAGTCCGTGCGAACCCACACCCACACCGCGAAGCTCGACCGTCTTGGACATTGGAGCTATCCCTGATTGATGTAGGAGTCGATCTCAAGGGCAACCCTCGTGGCTGTCTCGCTATCGAGGGCTTCCACCACCACGGCAATCTCTTCGCCTGTCTTCACCTTCATGGCCAGTAGTCTCAACGCCGATGCGGCCGAGACATCGGGGCCACCCGGTCTGCGGAGGGTCACCTCGACACCCTCGGCCTTGACGAGGGACACGATTTGGCCAATCGGTCGGGCGTGTAATCCAACGGGATCGGTGACGACGACAGTGTGGGTGTAGGTGTGGGTCACTAGTCGACCCCTCCAGGAATAATGACCACTTTGATCGCGGTTCCTGATGTCACTGCATCAATCGCGCCTGCGACATCATCGAGGGGAAGTCGGTGGGTGATGAGGTCTTTCACAGGGACTTTGCCCTCTGCGATCAGGGCGAGGGCTTCCTTATTCTGTGCTGGGCTGGAGCCGTTTGCTCCTGCAAGAATCAATTCGCGATAGTGCACCACATTGGAGTCCACCGCAATCATCGGCTTGTCTTTCGGCAGTCCTCCAAAGAAGCTGATGCGACCACCCGGCGCCGCCAATGCGATGGCTTGCTCTTGGGCCTGTCCAGAGGGCGCAGCGGTGATAATGACCGAGGGTCCAACACCATCCGTTTCGTGGCGCACGATGGCGTCCAAATCCTCTGTGGACATGTCAATCGCCCGGTCGGGCGCCACAGCGGCTGCCGAGAGTTGCAAACGGCTGCCGTTAATGTCAGCGAGAAAAACCTTGCGCGCTCCAAGCGCCCGGGCTAAGCGCACATGGAGGCAGCCAATGGGTCCTGCTCCCATCACCAAGACGGTGTCGCCTGGGCCCACTGAGATGACCCTCTGCGCATTAAGAACACACGCTAGGGGTTCAGCAACCGCCGCTTCTTCAAAACTGAGAGTCCCAGGAATGAGGTTCACACCGTTGGCTTTCAGGACTGCGCTCGGAACAATCATTTCTTCTGCAAAGCCACCGGGGTATTGGTATCCCATGGATGTCTGATTGGGGCATATCCCCTGTTTCCCGGCCTTGCAGGCCCAACACTCTTCACAGGGCACCGCGGCAATAATCTGGACTCGATCACCCTCGTTAAAGTCCACGACACCGGCGCCGCGGGCAATGACGACCCCCGCGATTTCGTGACCGATGATCTGAGGCGGGGTGAGCCGGGGATGTCCGTGCTGAAAAATCTTGGCATCGGTGCCACACGTTGCGCACGCCATCACTCGAATCTTGAGTTCTCCCGCTTGAGGTTCGGGACTATCAACCTCTTCAATCACCAGTTGCCCGGGGGCTTTAAACACGGCGGCCTTCACGACGTTAGATTCCTTTCACTAACAGTGACCTAATTTCTTCCTCCGACGTGGAGGAGAGCAAAACGTGTGCGCTGGCGTCATCCAAAAGGATTTCTGCCAGATTTCCCAAAATCTCTACGTGTCCGTCTCCAGCTGCCGCAATTCCGATAGCAACAGACACCTGCTCGTTAACCCAGGCAATGGGCTCCAGAAATCGGACGAAGACGAGTTGGTCAAAGAGGACGTACTGTCGTGACTTGTCCGTGCCGTGGGGGATAGCGAACCCGCCGCCAATTTCCGAGGGAAAAATCTGCTCCCGCTCCCACATAGCTTCTGCATACTCAGGTTCGATTGCGCCGAGCTCGCGCAACAGAGACCCACAGACAGCTACGGCCTCCTCTCTCGAGGAGGCCGTAGCGTCTAGGACGATACCGGCCGTCTGAAGCAGATCATCCATCGGAGATAGTGCCGCCGCTCTCCAGAGCGCCGACAAGTCTCGCGATGTTCAAGTCGCCAAGGAACATATCGAAGATGATGACCACGGAGTCCGGCACGGCTTGTTTTGCGCGGTGGCTGAGGCCACGGTGCACAAGAACTAAGTCGTGCGGAGTCTCGCGGAGCTCGTGCACAGGTGCGTGCACGACGCTAATCTCCAACTTTTTCAGCTGCTTTGCTAGTTGACGTGCGACCATAACGCTCGATCCCATGCCCGCTTCGCATGCAACGACGATGTTCTTCACATCGGCTGCCGATATCGATGCCATCGGTATTCCTACTTTCCGGCCTTCAGGTCCTTCGTGCGCTTCTTTGCAGCCTCGAAGTCTGCCTCAGTGGCGTCAACCTTCGACAGGCGAAGGATGAACCATCCGACAACGAACGACACTGCGGCTGAGAGTGCAATTCCCAGGAGCACACCGAGGTGGTTTCCAGGAGGTGTCACAGCCATGTAGGCGAAGATGGACCCGGGCGACGGGGTCGCTACCAGTCCCACTCCGGTCACCATGAAGGTTGCCACACCAGTCGCTCCACCCAAAATGGCTGCGAGCACGACGAGCGGGCGCATCAGCACGTAGGGGAAGTAGATCTCGTGGATACCGCCGAGGAAGTGGATGATAATCGCACCCGGGGCAGAACCACGAAGGATCTTGGGTCCAGCAAGCCAGAAGGCAAGCAGGATTCCCAGACCGGGTCCTGGGTTCGTCTCCAGCATGAAGAGGATGGATTTCCCAGTCTCTTCAGCCTGAACTACTCCGAGGGGTCCGAGGACACCGTGGTTGATGGCGTTGTTCATGAACAGGATCTTTGCCGGTTCGATGAGAACGGAGGCGATGGGAAGCACACCGTTATCAACTAGCCAGGAAACACCATTGCCCAGAACGGTGGTAATTGCGCTCACGATAGGACCGATTGCCAAGAATCCCAGGAGGGAGCCCAGCATGCCGGCAATACCGAGAGAGAAGTTACCAATCAGCATCTCGAATCCAACAGGCGTAATTGGGTCGAGTACCTTGTCAATGTACTTGAGAATCCAAGCCATCAACGGGCCGATAATCATTGCTCCGAGGAACATGGGGATATCGGTTCCCACGATCACTCCCACGGTAGCGATTGCACCGATAACGGCACCACGCTGACCATGGACGATTCGACCACCGGTGTAACCGATCAAGATCGGCAGGAGGTTCAGAATCATCGGACCGACCATCGACGAGAATTCCTCGTTCGGCAGCCAGCCAGTGGGGATGAAGAGTGCGGTGAGTAGACCCCACGCGATGAAGGCTCCGATGTTCGGAATCACCATTCCTGCGAGGTTGCCACCGATTTTTTGGAGTCCCGCACGCCAACCGGCCTGGGTCCCCGTCCCCGAAGGGATGAAATCACTCATTGGGTATTACCTTCCTGTATGAGGGTTGTGCACGAGGCCGAGTTGCCAGGGTGGGTCACACAGGGAGAGCGTGCTTCCCATCCTGGCGTCTCGATTCGTGCTTTCGTTTTCTTCAATGAAAACGAAACTGTGTGGGAGGTGTGTCATGCCACAACCACCTCTACTCCGCTGCCCGTAAAGCGATCGATAAAGCTGTCGTCCGTTTCGAGGTCGGTAACGAGGCGGTCGACGTCTTTGGGTCCACCAAAGGTCACCGGGTAGATAGAACCAAACTTGCTGTTGTCTGCGAGCACAATGCGCTCCACAGAGTTCTCAATCATTATGTGTTTGACGAGGGCTTCGTCCGTGTCATAGGCCGTAAGCCCGAGCTCTGGAGAAATTCCGTTGACGCCGATGAAGGAGACCACCGCGTTGAGTTGCCTCAGGTCCTCCACCGTCTTCGCACCGACGGCGCTCAGGGTCGTGGGTCTGATGCGACCGCCGAGCATGTGAGTTTTGGTGGAACTATCCGCAATCTTTGACGCCAGAGTGACGCTATTGGTCACCACGAGGAGGTCTTTGCGGTTGCGCAATGTGGTGGCCAGGAACTCGGTGGTTGTCCCGCCGTCGACAAAAATGCATCCTTCGCGAGGGATGTATTGGGCAGCTGTCTCTGCAATCCGGCGTTTGGCGTCGGAATTGCGATTCAGACGCTCGGAGATTGTGTATTCGTGAGCAAATCGTTCGAGCGCTATAGCCCCACCGTGCACTCGCCGGAGGATTCCCCGCCGCTGCAATACATCGAGATCACGTCGAACGGTCTCGGTTGCAACACCGAGTTTGTTGGCTGCCTCGGCAGCATCAATACGGCCGTCGTTGAGGGTCCAATCGACTATGCGCAACCGCCGCTCTTCTGCCAACAGCACTGTTGTTCTCCCAGCTCAACTCAGGTGGTGCAGAAAACCTAACACAAAACCACAGATAACAACACAGATTCCCACATAAAACCAGATGTCGATTCAACTACCGGTTGAGATAGTTGCGGGCTCGCGCAATTCCCGCGCGAGGTCTACTGTGTCACTCACCACAACGGACGGGAGATTGGCCAGCGAGGAGAGCTGGGATCCTTCCTGAGAGACCTTGGCCGAGCCCCATGCGACGGCCGTGCCCACAGCTCCGGCGAAATCCGCGGGGTTCTTCACGGTGTGGGAGAGGTAGCCCGCGAGACTTGCGTCGCCTGCGCCAATAGTGCTCACCGTGGGAACTGCCTCGGCACACGCGAAGGCCATGGCGTTCTCGGAGAGTCCAATCAATCCGTCCACCCCAAGGCTCACCAGAACCTCTCCCACGCCCCATGACCTGACCTCGTTTGCTGCTTCGACCACGTCGCCGAGTGTCACCAACGAGCGGCCTACGCACTCTGCTAACTCGGTCGCATTGGGCTTGATCACATCGGGGACTCCCTCGCTAGCCCAGCGGCGAAGTTGCGAGCCTGACGTGTCGAGAACGAGCTTGGCCCCGAGTCTCGACGCGAGCCCTTTCATCTCTCCCACGTTCACCTCGGTGCCATCGCTCAGAAGGGGAAGCGCTCCACACACAGCCAGGAAGCGGCAGTCCTTCGCCTGGGCCGCGGCGGTGGCTTGCTCGATGAGGCTCGCCCACACAGATTCCTCGAGCGCTGGGGCCCCTTGGTTGATTTTCGTCGTTCGACCGTCAGGTTCAAGAAGGGTGATCGACATCCGAATGTCGGCAGTGGAGTTGACCGGTGCTATCCATGCTCGCTGCTGCCAGCGGGTGTGCTCCGATGCGGGCACCGGCACAATCGCGCTGACCTCAAGGCCGCCAAGCGACAGAGCGTGACCTACATTCACACCCTTTCCGGCCAGCTCCTCCGTCACCTTTGACGCTCGCTGGACTGAGCCTGGTTGCAGGGAGCTAATGAAGTAGGTGCGGTCAATGGATGGGGCAGGGGTGATGGTGATGACTGATGGCACTTCTTCTCCTGACACCCGATGGTCCACAAACTATAAGTGATTCGCCCACGCTCCCGCCTTCGGTCGGTTTGCTTGGGCACCCTTCAGCCCTTTTCGCCCAGGGAAACGCTTCCCTGAGACGTGACTATCCGGTGGCTCTGTGGAGTTGCCGGTAGGTGCCTTCAATCCGCTGCACGTCCGAATATCTGTGAGTGAACTCTGCGGTGGCCCATGCTTTAGCTAACGCCGCAGCCCAGGCCTTCCCCGGTCTTGATGTGTGAGCTCTCAGCGGCGTGCCCAGAGTTACTTGGGGACCCACCTAAGGCAGCCAGTGCCTGTCCTCGCAAGAGTGGGGGGGTCTTAGCCCTGTGTTTTTTCTCTGCGCAGGGGGAATGTGGCGATCCACAAAACAAGGGTGCCCAGGATGCATATCCCCACCACGTTTCGCGCACTTCCATCAAGAACCAACCACGCAATAATCATCCCCAGCAGGGTCCACGCTTGGCCCACCAGGTCTTTGAGTAAATCATTGACAAACGTTAACACTGTGTTCACGGTTTTCTCCTATGGGTCGTTGCTGCAGCTCCAGCTGCAGCGGTAGTTGCAGCACTAGACGCAAGGTTGGCGATATTGGCCACGATTACCGAGGAAACCACTACTGCTTGCGATTCTTCTCTTTCTTCCTCCGACATGTCTTTTCCAACAAGTTGAAGACTCCCAATCAATGCTCCTGGATCCTCCAAGGCCGCTTCGATTAGGGAACTCAAGTCATCAAAAGCTTCCAACTGGGCTGCTTCCTCCGCCGTGATGACAACGGGGTTCCCGTCCTCGTCCGTGCGTAACTCAACAGGGGTGTCAGGAGGAAGGTCGTCAAGGTCTAAGCCAGCGTCAAGCAAGTCCTCGAAGGATAAGGCGTCTCCATCGTCCAGAGAATTCAGAAGGTCGTCGACCTGCTCCTCCACGGAGGTGTTGGAATCGTCGTCAGTTTCGTCCCCAGGAAGTACTTCGTCGTCCGCGCCAGACTCTTCATCCAGTGTCTCTTCATCCAGCGTCTCTCCAGACTCACCGTCAAACTCAGCTTCTGGTTCTGGTTCTGGTTCGGTGACTGGTCCGGGTTCTGGTTCGGTGACTGGTCCGGGTTCTGGTTCGGGTTCTGGTTCTGGCGCCGGCGCCTCCTCGTGGCTCTCGGTCTTCGCGAGGAATGCGGAGGCAAGTGTGGAATTGGTGCTCTGGGTTGCGAGCACCGCAACGACCTCGTGGCCCCCTGGGCCTGAGTCGAACAGTGCTGCGGAGCGAAACACGACTGCTGTTTCAGAGGACGTCTTACCGGGCGTCGCGCCAGTTCCGCTGGCATCTAATGGCTCACCACGTCCATTCTCGATACTCGTGGCGCACCCTGCCGTTGCCAAGAAAAGAACGGCTGTGCAGGCAAAGTGCGCTACCGCAATTCTCATTAGAAAACTTTCACACATTGGACCACATTTGTCTAGTGGCTTTCCGGCTCTGAAACGCGAGGATCTCACTGACTCTGTGAGATTCTGCGTCGCGCATTAACCCCTGTCGCTAAGGTCTCTCGATGCTCGACCACCACACACCGCTGCTTCCGAGCACTCACGACACCGGGGGATAGTCGGGTCTAGGCTTTAGGCCTCCCCAAGCCCTCGATGCCCCCTACATACAGGCGATTGCCTATACTTAGAGGCGTTTGCCGCCTTAGCTCAGTTGGTAGAGCGTCTCACTCGTAATGAGAAGGTCGCGGGTTCGATTCCCGCAGGCGGCCCTGTCCGGGATGGCGGACTGACACTCGCCCCTTCTTCGGTACTTAGGTTGCTGGGGTGGCGCTTTTTCTCGCTGGGCTCCTCGCGCTTTGTTGCCCACCCAATCGGAACGACGCCAAGAGACCGAGGACTAGGAATCCTGCCGCAAAGAACGACGCACTTCTCGCCCCGTCCGTGAGAGCCTGACCACTAGCCTCTTGAATCTCTTCCGCTACTGAGGGCTCCACCGATTGAGCGGTCAATGAGTCCACGAGCCCGGGAATCGCGCCTCCAGCAGAGTCCACGACCGCCTCGACAATTCCCACTTGAGCAGTGGCGGGAATAGCGAGTGTGGCGAGTCGGTCTTCGAGGGAGGCTTGTGTGCCAGTGAACAACACGGTGCCAATCACAGCGATGCCTAGAGCCGAGCCAACCTGACGCGCGGTGGATTGTGAGCCTGATCCCTGGCCAGTCTTTTCCATGGGCACGTCGACCATGATCACGCCGGTCAACTGAGCGGTAGCGAGCCCGACACCGACGCCGTAGAGGAACAGGAAGGGTGCAATCGCAGCCCATCCGGTGGTTGTTGAGGCGACAAGCCCAAAGCCCACGATTCCGACGATTTCAAGCCCCACCCCGAGTTGGACTGCACGGGCGGCGGGGAGCTTTCCGGAGAGGGCTCCACCAACACCAGAGGCGACAAAGGCCCCGCCGGCGAGGAAGAGAAGGACAAGGCCAGCACCAATGGGCGTCATTCCGATGACGTCTTGTAGCCAGAGCGGAATAGCAAAAATGAGGCCAAATTCACCCATCGAGATGATCAGGGCAGCTATCGTTCCGTTCCTGAACGAGGGAATGCGATAGAGCTTCAGGTCAAGAAGCACGCCCTGATTGTTTCGCGCACGACGGGTCTCCCACCAGACGAAGGCGACCCCCGCCACAAGGGCAATCGCTAGTGAGATGGGGATCACCGAGATGCCATCAGCCGGCCACATGAGAGTGCCGACTTGGAAGTTGCTCTGCGGATTCACTAACCACCATCCATAGACGCGACCTTCGATGAGTCCAAAGACCAGAGGTCCAAAAAGCACCATGGAGAGCAGGGCACCGACCCAGTCGATTCCCTGTTTCGCGCCGGGCGCTTTCGATTCAGTCACATAGAGGACAAGGCCTCCAAAAATGAGGAGTCCCAGTGGAACGTTAATGAGAAACGCCCATCGCCACGTGAAATCGGTCGCTAGCCACCCGCCAAGGACAGGACCCACAGCCACCATGCCGCCGATGGTGGATCCCCACACAGCAAAGGCAATACCGCGCTCTCTGCCCTGGAAGTTTGCGTTCACGAGCGAGAGCGTCGTCGGCAGCACCATGGCACCGCCGAATCCCTGAATCACGCGAGCAAGAATGAGGCTCTCGGCACTATCGGCCGACCCCGCCCAGACCGATGCCGCCACAAAAATCACGATTCCAATGAGCAATACCAGCCGGCGGCCAAAGCGGTCGGCTAACGAGCCCCAGATGAGAAGTGTCGCGGCAAAGACAAGCACGTAGCTCTCTTGCACCCACTGCACTTCTGTGGAGGTCAGACCAAGCCCGCTGATGATCTCGGGAAAAATCGTATTGACGATTGTTCCGTCGATAATCACCAGTGAGATGGCCAGCGAAATGAACAGCAGGCCAATCCATCGAGAACGAGACGACGCCATGGCGGGGTTTCCCCAATCGGGTTGCAGCAATGCCCCAAACGAGAGCGCTCCCGAGTCTAGGCCGTCATGGTCAGCGCCATTGGCGGGGC
Source organism: actinobacterium acMicro-4 (assembly GCA_000754445.1). Taxonomy (GTDB): domain Bacteria; phylum Actinomycetota; class Actinomycetes; order Actinomycetales; family Microbacteriaceae; genus Pontimonas. The sequence continues at coordinate 259,498 of JNSD01000013.1, forward strand.
ACAGCGCGTGAGGGCTCACAGCTCCCCAGACTCGAGGCCCACTACGGTCAGGACTAGAGCATTCGGGACCTCATCTCGCGTCGCGAGAAATGACGATTTTCCCGTGTGCCAACAAGGAGAAATACATGAGCGACACAAACACCACCGAGACCAGCACAGAGCTAGGCGACATTGTCGCAGTAGCAACCGGTGCGGGCTCGTTTGGCACTTTACTGGCGGCAGCCACCGCAGCTGGTCTGGTTGAGACCCTTCAGGGTGCTGGACCATTCACTGTTTTCGCTCCCAACGATGACGCTTTCGCAGCGCTTCCTGCTGGCCTGGTTGACGCCCTGTTGAAGGAAGAAAACCGCGACACCCTCGTCAAGGTGCTTACCTACCACGTTGTCAGCGGTGCCGTGCTTGCCGCTGATGTCGCCACCGGTGACGTTGCCACCGTCGAGGGTTCCACCTTCGCAGTCGTCGTTGGCGATGGTGTTGTCCTGAACGATTCGGCCCACGTCATTGCCACCGACATCAAGGCTTCTAACGGCGTAATTCACGTCATTGATGCTGTCTTGGTGCCCTCAGGTGTGGATGCGGCAGCCCTGCTGTCCTAGGTCCTGATGCTGAGAGGGTGGGGGCTAGCTCTCCGCCCTCTCAGAGAGCCTCACGCATCTTCACAGCGCTCGGGAGACTGAGCGCCCTACGATTGAGCCATGAATATGCGCCTCGCCTCAGCATCGTTGCTCATTGCGTCACTAGGTCTCACCGGGTGTGTGAGTAATCCACTGACTGATTCCATTTCTTCTCTGCAGGTGTGCACAGAATCGGTGCGCATCTTGACCGACATGGAAGAAGTCCTTCGCCTAGCTCTGGCAAACCCCTTAGCAGCCAGCACCTACACAGAGCGCCTCACCGAGCTTGCGGATGAGTTCAAAGCCCTTGCTCCGCAGGAGCCAACCTTGGCCACCGCCCACGATGACTTGAGTGCCCAGATTGATGTGGTGCTCGAGACCGTCGAGAACCCCAGCATCTCGGGCGTTGCTGACCTCCCGACGGTGATTGCAGAATCCCAAATCGCCCTGATGGACTACAGTACCGCTTGCACCCCGGGGGGTTAGAGGGACGGTCCTACGAGGCCCCACTGCACTGACAACGTGGTGCCGGACCCTTCGCTAGCCTTACGTGGTGAGCCACACCACTTCGCCAGCGAGTAGAGCTGTTACCGCGCTTGCCGTGGGCGTGAGCGTTGTTGCTGGAGTATTCGTTGCACTGCAGTCCCGGATCAACGGGGAATTTGGGCTTGCGTTGGGCAATGGGGCGCTTGCCGCCCTCATTTCTTTCTCGACCGGCCTCACCGTCATCACTCTCGTGATGATTGGCCGTCCCGCTGGCCGGGCGGGCCTGGCCACTCTTCGCGCCGCCGTAGCGGAGGGGCGCCTGCCCTGGTGGGCAATGGTGGGTGGAGCTGGAGGGGCTTTCCTGGTGCTGACCCAGGGCCTGAGCGCTGGCGTGCTGGGTGTTGCCGTGTTCTCCATTGCTGTGGTGACGGGACAGAGCCTCGGCGCTGTCCTCATTGATTCCAGGGGTTGGTTTGGCGTGACGAAGGTTCCGCTTCGACTCCAGCGGGGACTCGGGGCACTCATCGTTCTTGTGGGTGTTGTGGTCGCACTCGATGTGACGCCAGGGTCGCTCCCCGATGTGGGGCTCCTTTTCCTTCTGCCCTTGCTAGCCGGGGCGGGGACGGGCTTTCAGCAGGCAGTCAATGGTCGGGTACGTAACGTGGCGGGGTCCGCCATTGCCGCGACTTTTGTCAACTTTGTCGTTGGAACACTGGTTTTGACCACGGCGTTTCTGGCGTCGCTACCTACCCTCGGGTTGCCGGCTAGCCTCCCTGGAACATGGTGGCTCTGGACCGGGGGGTTCATCGGGGTGGTCTTTATTGTGGTGCAGGTCACCGTGGTGGGAATTGTCGGCGTCCTTGGTCTGGGCGTCAGCCTGATTAGTGGTCAGCTCATTGGGTCCATCATTTTGGACGCCGTCGCTCCGCTGTCAACGTCTCACTTAAGCGCCTCGACCATCATCGGCGCCTTGGTGACCTTGGCCGGCGCCCTCATGGTGACCCTGGGGCGCCGCACTACTTAGGAGTTCGGCTCGAACTCCAGTGCCAGGGAGTTCATGCAGTAGCGCTGGCCGGTAGGGGTACCAAATCCATCGGGGAATAGGTGGCCCAAGTGACCGCCACAACCAGCACAGACAACTTCGGTGCGGATTGTGCCGAGGCTTCGATCCTCGTGCAGGTCAATCGCGCCATCGTCAATAGCTGCATAGAAGGAGGGCCAACCTGAGCCGGACTCGAACTTCGTGTCGCTGGCAAACAGAGCACTTCCACACCCAGCGCAGTGATACACGCCCTCACGCTTTTCAGCCAAAAGCTCGCCCGACCAGGGCGGCTCGGTTGCCGCTTGGCGAAGAATCGCGTAGCGCTCTGGGGGAAGCTCCGCCTTCCAGGATGCGTCATCTTTTACAATCTTGTCGGCCATCTCTCCACCTCAGTCCGCTCGAATTACCAGCACTGCCTATTAAACTCGCGAGCATGCCCGAAGAATCGATTGTGGTCAAAACGTGGAGCGAATTCACACCTGACGATGTCTTCGAGATGGCGGTCCTGCGCAGTGAAGTCTTCTTCCTGGAGCAGAAAATTACCGAAGAAGAATTCGATGCGGCAGATCGTGACCCCTCCACCGTTCACCTGTGGGTTGGTGATGACCGGGGGATGGCTGGATATCTGAGAATCGTCGATTCCCCCACGGCGGCAGACGTTCACGAAGGAATTGCAAAGAGCCTCGGTCGCATGGTGGTCCGCGCTGATGCCAGAGGACAAGGCTTGGCCGAACGTCTGATGGCCAGGGCTCTCGATATTGCCGGTGAGCAGCCCCTCTATCTCCACGCCCAGGACTACGTCACCAACCTCTATGCGAAGTTTGGTTTCGAAGCCCGTGGTGAGCTGTTCATGGAGGCCGGTATTCCCCACCGCCTGATGGTTCGGATGCCCGGTGCCTAGCTTCCCTGCTCTCGCGCTAGCGACCCTCTTGGCACTGTCCCCCACCCCCGCTGTGCTATCCGAGGGTCAGTGCCAGGTGCTGGAGTCGGAGATTACCTGGGGCTTTAAGGAATCGTTTAGGTCCTACATTTCAGGCGCGATTGCTCTGGGACAGTGGACCACCTCGGGCGATGTGGACTACACGACCCCGGTGTTTATCTTCTCTGGCGGTGAGGGCGTCCTTGCACCCGATCGCAGCAGTGGCAGCGTGGCGTTTGAGGGCGAGCTGCTCTTTGAGGGACACGGTGGAGTCCTGCGCACCTCACTGGCAAACCCCACCCTGGTGATGGATTCTGGGCGAAGCGCACTACTCGTCTTTGATGTGACAGGCGACACCATGGACATGGTGAGTGTGAGCGCGGAAGACGTCGAGTTTGTGACTCTGGAGTGGTCAGCCGGTGACGAGAGCCTCGATATCGCAACCGGAGAATGGGTGGTCACGGGGGCCAAGGCCACGCTGACCACCGCTGGTTCGGACGCTTTTGGCACCTATCCAGCAGGCGAGGAGTTTGACCCTCTCGATCTACGCCTGGTGGTGGCATCCTCGTGCTTCACGGAGAGTGCTGTTAATCCGTGGTGGGTTGCCGGTGGTATTGGCGGCTTAGCACTGGTGGGTGGTGGGGTGGTCTGGATTACTGCTCGGGCGCGTAGATCGCCCGAGCAAGGGCATCAATAACCAGGGCTGTGCGAGGGCCAAAGCTCAGTACTTGAGAATCGGCCATGTCCACGAAGCGCAGATGTGCGCCTGCCCGGGTGAGGCCCAGTGCAGGCTTCAGAACGACGAGGTCTTCCACGCCACCGACACTCTCAAGACCGCCGGTCATCACGAGGATGAGGTCGGGATTTGCAGCAATCAGGGCCTCATCCGTCATCGGCCGAAGCCCCACCCACCCAATCTCGGTGGCGATATCGATTCCACCCAGGGCCGTGATGAGCTCACCGGCCCCGGATTCTTCGCCAAAGAGGTAATAGATACCATTGGCGCCGCGCAGGTAAAGAAAGACCATGCGCAGTTTGTCCTCGCGTGCTTGCGGGGCTCTGGCGGCGATGACACCGGTGACATCAGCAATGTCGGCCGTGACACGCTGGGCCAGTAGCGCTCCGGCTTCTGGAGCGCCAAAGATCTGAGCCACCCTCCGGGCCAGTTCTGCCGGTTGGGACAAGCCCGGTGCCACACGCACAAACACCACGGGGATTCCCGCGTCACGCAACTGCAGAACGACATCGATGGGGCCGATGGTCCCATCGGTGATAATCAGGTCTGGGCGCAGCGCCAAGACCGACTCAGGGGAAATAGCGTGACCACTGCCGGTCACCACCGGCAGGTGTTCAACACCCGGGAAGGTGGTGGAAATGTCCCGCCCAATGAGTCGATCCCCGAAACCCAACGCCCAGACGGTGGCAGCGAGGGATCCCGACATGTCGAGGGCCAACACACGATCAGTCGAGCTGATCGTCAGGCTCAATTGGCCAGAGAGTTCGTCAGACTCCACGGTGACGGGCAGGCTCTGTGACAGCGCTGGCTCCAGGGGCTCTAGTGCGTTCGTTTCCAACAGCGCAGTGCTAGTACCCACATAGGCGCGGGGGTCTTCAAGCCAGTCGATTTCTGAGAGAGGCGCCCGCGCGCCAGCTGCTGCTGGGGCTTCGGCGGTTGTTGTGTAGGAACCGGGCTGACACCCCACGAGTCCCAGTGACACCGCCAGAGCAACCGCAAGGGCGAGCGGGGCCCGGAGGGTTGGGCGCGAGGAAGTCACAATGCGACAAGCCTAAAGCCCCCACCTCGGTGGGGGCTGTGTCGGCTTATCATGGGGACAATATGGCTAAGCCCACCCCGCCCTCTCAGTCATTGTCTGGTGACGACATGGCGATTGTGGAGTTTGAGCGAGCCTGGTGGGGCAGTGTGCCAAATAAAGAATCTGCGGTGAGGGAACGCTTTGGCCTCACACTCGCTCGTTATTATCAGCGTCTATACGCCCTGTGTGAGACGGCTGCCGCCCTGGAATATGATGCGGTATTCGTTCGCCAGTGCAGCCAAGCACAGCACATGCGCCAAAGCGCACGACGCCTAGGACCAGAGGGGGGGGAGGGCAGTGGCTAAGCCAGGAAAAAACACCTATCTGCCCGACCGCTTCGATGACGTTCCACCGGCGGATTCTCGCTATGTGGGAACACACCGTCGCGAGCGGTCCTCGTGGTCGATGTTTGCCCCCATCGGTATTGGCCTGGGGTCTGTTGTGGTGCTCGTGGTTGCTGGGCTCTGGTTCGTGGATCGCAGCGACGACTATCTCGAGCTTGACCCTTCCGAAGTCCCCGTCATCGAAGGCGAAGCTCCAGCTGGGGAGGCTGCTCCTGAGAGCGTCGAACTTGAGCCTGAAGCTGCCGACCCCAACGACCCTGTTCTTGATCCCAGCCAGATCGACATCACCGGCCTATCCCTGACAATTCTGAACGGGACGGACAAGCAGGGCATGGCTGCCAGGGCAGCCGAGCGCCTCACGATTGTGGGGTGGCCCGAGGCCACGGCAACCAACGCTGAGAGCACCGATGTTGCGCAGAGCACAGTGGCCTATCTCGACGAGGCTGACCGCGGCATCGCGTTGGGGATTGCGGAGATTCTCGGGATTGGCGCGGACCAGGTGGTTCAAACTGGCGCCTACCCAGGTGCGAGGGTTACCGTGGTTCTGGGAGCTGATTATGTCGATACCGAATCGACGTAACACCTAGACTTTCACAGACAAAAGTAGGGAAGGTCGTTCGTCATGATGCGTCACTTTAGGTCACTGTTAACTCTGGGAGCTATCGCGGCTCTTGTCCTCACCGGGTGTAGCCAAGGCTCCACAGATCCGGGTGACTCAGATGGCACCGGCTCTGGCACCTCTGAAGGTGAAGCCTTAGTCGACACGGCGACCGTAGCGGCGCTCACCGGAGCATCGATTGAAGCGGGAAGCCTCTCTCGCCCCGCACTTTCTGCAAAAGTTGATAATCACCCCTCAGCCAGGCCGCAGGTTGGCCTTGATCAGACAGACATTGTCTTTGAAGAGCTCGTCGAGGGCGGCATGACCCGTTACCTCGCGGTGTGGCACTCACAACTTCCCGCTGAGATTGGCCCGGTTCGCTCGGTCCGTCCGATGGACCCTGAGATTGTCAGTCCCTTCGGTGGCGTCTTCGCGTACTCCGGTGGGCAGGTCCGTTTTATTCAGTTGATGCAGGCAGCACCTGTCTATAACGCCATCCACGGCCAGCCCGACACCGAGTCGACCTTCTACCGCACAGACGCCAAGGTCGCCCCTCACAATGTCTTGGTCAAGGCCCCTGAGCTCATTGAGCAGCACCTCGACCTCTCTGCGCCTCCCAAGATGTTTGACTACGCCGCAGCTCTCGCGGAATCCACCGCGGTGCTCGAGGGAGTGGCCCTCACCTCGGTGGAGACTAGTTTCAGCGGCTTTTCAAGCCCGAGCTGGGAATGGGACGCTACGCAAGAGAAATTCGTGCGTTTCCAGACCAACGGTGCTGCTGATTCCGCGTCCAGTGGAAATCAGCTTGCCGCCACGAACGTCGTGGTTCTCTTCGTGAACATCGAAGTGATTGAGGACATCCCCACCACCCGTCTGGTCAGCCAGGGCACGGGATATGTTGCTACCGGTGGTTCGATCATCGAAATCACCTGGATCAAGGCAAGCCCTGAGTCTCCAATTGTGCTGACTACGCAGGCTGGAAACCCGGTGCTTCTGGGGATTGGCAACACGTGGGTTGAGTTGCTGCCGAGTGACTCCTCCGATGTGGATGCCGGCTCCGTCGCCATTAATTAGCAACAGAGTCTCGCTCTTCTAGGCGTGTGGCTTGCACTCTCGGCCCGAGAGTGCCAAAATCAATTAGCACTCGTATAGTGCGAGTGCAAATAGCTACAGCACACTAGACGTCCGGGAGGGACGAGATACTGATGGCAAAAATAATTGCTTTTAATGAAGAGGCCCGTCGTGGTCTCGAGCGTGGACTCAACATCTTGGCGGATGCCGTCAAGGTCACCTTGGGACCACGTGGTCGTAACGTCGTCTTGGAAAAGAAGTGGGGAGCCCCCACCATTACCAACGACGGCGTCTCGATTGCTAAAGAAATCGAACTGAGCGACCCCTTCGAGAAGATTGGCGCTGAGCTGGTCAAAGAGGTTGCCAAGAAGACCGATGACGTTGCCGGTGACGGCACCACCACCTCGGTTGTTCTGGCCCAGGCGCTCGTGCGCGAAGGTCTGCGCAACGTCGCAGCCGGCGCTGACCCCATTAGCCTCAAGCGCGGCATTGAGAAGGCCACTGAGGCCGTCTCGAAGGCACTGCTGAAGATCGCCAAAGAGGTTGAGACCAAGGCAGAAATCGCCGCAACCGCATCGATCTCCGCAGCGGACACCGCTATTGGTGACTTGATCGCCGAGGCCATCGACAAGGTCGGCAAAGAGGGTGTTGTGACTGTTGAAGAGTCCAACACCTTTGGCACCACCTTGGAGCTCACCGAGGGTATGCGCTTTGACAAGGGTTTCTTGTCGGCCTACTTCGTGACTGACCCTGACCGTCAAGAGGCAGTCTTCGAAGACCCCTACATCCTCATTGCTAACCAGAAGATTGCTGCGATCAAGGACTTGCTCCCGATCGTTGACAAGGTCATTCAGTCGGGCAAGCAGCTTCTGATCATTGCTGAAGACGTTGAGGGCGAAGCACTCGCCACCCTCGTGGTCAACAAGATCCGTGGCATCTTCAAGTCCGTTGCTGTCAAGGCACCGGGCTTTGGCGATCGTCGCAAGGCCATGCTGCAGGACATCGCGATCCTCACCGGTGGCCAGGTCATCTCTGAAGAGGTCGGCCTCAAGCTCGAGAACATCGAGCTCGACATGCTCGGTCGCGCCCGCAAGGTCGTTGTGACCAAGGATGAGACCACCATCGTCGAGGGCGCCGGCGCAACCGACGCCATCGCAGGTCGCGTCAAGCAGATCCGCCAGGAAATCGAGAACACCGACTCCGACTACGACCGCGAGAAGCTCCAGGAGCGTCTTGCCAAGTTGGCCGGTGGTGTTGCTGTCATCAAGGCTGGTGCCGCGACTGAGGTTGAACTCAAGGAGCGCAAGCACCGCATTGAAGACGCTGTCCGCAACGCGAAGGCTGCCGTGGAAGAAGGAATCGTCGCCGGTGGTGGCGTTGCCCTCATCCAGGCAGGCGCCATGGCATTCAAGGACCTCAAGCTTGAGGGTGACGAAGCAACCGGAGCAAACATTGTCCGCGTAGCAATCGACGCGCCTCTCAAGCAGATCGCCCTGAACGCGGGACACGAGCCCGGTGTGGTTGCCGAGCACGTCCGCGGCCTCAAGGTCGGTCACGGTCTCAACGCCGCAACCGGTGAGTATGTTGACATGCTCGCTGCTGGCATCGCTGACCCCGTCAAGGTGACCCGTTCCGCTCTGCTGAACGCCGCCTCGATCGCTGGATTGTTCCTCACCACTGAGGTTGTTGTTGCAGAGAGGCCTGAGCCTGCTCCGGCAGCTCAGGGTGGCGACCCCTCGGGTGGCATGGACTTCTAAGTCCGCACACACCTACTGTGGGGTGTTCCTCTTCGGAGGGACACCCCACAGTTCGTTAAGGCTGGAACAGCCTGGTGTTCGCCGCTTCCATGTCTTGATAGTGGCGCCCGGCATGAGAGAGGGACTCGCTGAGGCTGTGGAGATTTTCTTCGACTCGAAGCTGCGTTGTTTGCCAGGTCGCGTGAACAGCAACGAAGGCGGATGCTGCTGGCCCACTCCAGCTTGAGGAGAGGGCGTGGAGGTGGGAGTTCAGGGACTGTACCTCAGCGTTGAGTCGTTCTATTGTTGCGCGGGCTTGAGTGGAGGCGAGGAGAACCTGCTCACTGTCTACCTGGTATCGGGTCATCCTGGGAGAATAGGGACGCCAGCAGGTCCACGAGCACAGCTATCGCACAGGGTGGGAAACTCAGGACCGGGACTGGCTGGGGACAAGAGGCAGCGACACCTTGATGGTGGCACCTCCACCAGGAGTATCGATTACTGAAATGGTGCCGCGGTGTCGCTTCACAATGGTGTCGACAATCGCCAAACCAAGACCTGACCCACCCGTCTCGCGGGCTCGGGACGTGTCTGCCCTCCAGAGACGCTGGAAAATCTTGTCCCGGATTTGGGGAGGGATTCCCTCGCCGTGGTCCACCACGGCAATAACTCCACGATCTGGTGCGCCCTCGGTGGAGAGCTCAATTTCGACGTTTGTGCCCTCTGGGCTAAACCGCAGAGCGTTTTGCATCAGGTTTGCCACCACTTGGCGAATCTTGTTTTCTTCGGCACTGACGATGATGGGATCCACCAGGGACGCATCGGTCACCAGTTCGCCCCCTGTCCACACAGAGATGGTGCGACCGGGTGCACTAGCGGCGGTGTCGAGGGCCGCATCCACTGCGAGGCCCACTAGGTTCACGGGGCCAAGCTCTAGTGGCTTGGCCTCATCGAGCCTCGCGAGTTCGAGAAGGTCTGTGACGAGTGCGGTCATGCGCTCGGCTTCTTTCTCGATGCGCTCCATGGCCTGAGCAACATCGGGCTTTCTGGTGATTGCCCCCATTCGGTATAGCTCGGCATAGCCGCGCACGGAGGCAAGGGGTGTGCGCAGCTCGTGGCTCGCATCCCCGACAAAGCGACGCATCTGCTCGATAGTTTCCGCCCGGTCCGCGAAGGCTCGGTCGATGCGAGAGAGCATGGTGTTGAGTGATCTGGTCAAACGGCCGACTTCGGTGTTCGGGGTCGCCCCAGAGAGGCGCTGGGAGTAATCGCCACCGGCGAAACGCGCGGCTGTTTGCTCCACTTCGCGCAAGGGTCTAAACGTCGTGGTGACGAGAATCTGCGTCACACCAGCACTGAGGATGACGGCAACCAAGCCGAATATGAGAAAGATGCTGGCAAAGGTGCCGCGAGTCTCCTGGTTTTCTCGCAGGTCGACACCAATCACGAGCGTGGCGGGCTCGGCCACCATATCCGCTTCATGGACGATGCGCAGGGTGTAGGTATGGAGGCGCCATTGGGTGCGCTGATCAACGCTTGGCACAGTAACCGATCGGGCGTTGTTGAGCACCCAGCCATAGGTGAGCTCGCTCACGTCTGGCCCATAGTCGGCCTCAGAGGTCGGCAAGTTGCTGGATAGCACCTCACCGTCAACCGAGACGGCGGCCAGGTAGTAGCTGCTTCTCGCGCCTTGGCCGCCAGTGGGTTCAAACAGGGCGAAATCCTCAGTTCGAAGACTTTGGGGTAGGCCCGCTGCGACGTCATCGATTTTCCGATCGATTTCAGCCAACAGGTAGTTCTGCACCGCGGAGACAGTGCCAATACCAATGCCGAGCAGCGACAGCGTGACCACGATGACGGTCACCCCGGTGATTTTGGTGCGCAGCGACGTCGAGTTCCACCAACTCTGCAGGCGAACAAGCATGAGAGCCGGTTTAGGCTTTTCCGACCTTCAGGAGGTAACCAAAACCACGCTTGGTCTGAATGATTGGCTCGTCCGTGTGAGGGTCGAGCTTGCGGCGCAGGTACGACACGTAGCTTTCAACAATGCCGGCATCCCCGTTGAAGTCGTATTCCCACACGTGGTCCAAGATTTGGGCCTTCGAGAGCACGCGGTTGGGGTTGAGCATCAAATAGCGCAGCAATTTGAATTCTGTGGGGGAAAGCTCGATGGGTATCGAGCCTAGGAAAACCTCGTGGGTGTCCTGGTCCATGGACAGCTCGCCCACGCGAATCAGGGCATCGTCTTCTTCGTTCTGAGTGCGGCGAAGGATTGCCTTGATGCGCGCCACAATCTCATCGAGGCTAAAGGGCTTGGTGACGTAGTCATCGCCACCGACCGTGAGGCCGGTGATCTTGTCTTCGGTCGAGTCCTTGGCCGTCAGAAACAGAATCGGGCAGGTGTAGCCACTCGCGCGCAGTCGCTTGGTCACCCCGAAGCCGTTGATGTCTGGCAACATGACGTCCAAGAGGATGAGGTCTGGCTCTTCCTCAAGCACGGCAGAGATGGTTTGGGCTCCGGTCGCTACAGCCCGGACGGCAAAGCCTGCGAAGCGCAAGCTTGTGGTGAGCAAGTCCCGAATGTTGGGCTCGTCGTCGACAATAAGAATCTTGGGTCCATCAGTCATGTCCTCATTATCTGGGAGAATGCTGGATATTTTCTGAGAGCATTGCTGGAATCTTCTGTGTGACTTCAGCCGCATCCATGATGGTGTATCCATAGCCCTGCTCGGCAAGGAAGCGTTGCCGGTTCATCGCGAAGTCTTGATCCACAGTGTCCCTGGCCACCAGCGTGTAAAACACTGCTGGTCTGCCATCTGCTTTAGGGCGCAGGATGCGCCCCAAGCGCTGGGCTTCCTCTTGTCTGGAGCCGAAGGAACCAGAAACTTGGATGGCAACTGATGCTTCCGGGAGGTCAATCGAGAAGTTCGCCACCTTCGACACCACGAGCCGCATGAGCGCGCCAGTGCGGAACTGGTCATAGAGGCGCTCGCGCTCGGGGATGGACGTCTGGCCAGTAATCATCGGAATACCGAGCGAATCGCTCAGCGACTCGATTTGATCGACGTAGGTTCCAATAATGAGGGTGGGATCATCGGGGTGCAGCGCGAGAAGCTCCCTCACCAGTCTGGCCTTGGCCGGCGTGGTGGACGCTAGGCGGAAGCGTTCCTGGTCGGTGCTCGCCGCATAATCAAGGCGCTCCGTCGGGGGTAGGTCCAACCTGATTTCCACGCACGATGCCGGGGCAATATAGCCCTGGGCTTCCAGCTGTTTCCAGGGAACATCGAAGCGCTTGGGACCAATCAGACTAAAGACATCGCCCTCACGGCCGTCTTCTCTCACGAGCGTTGCGGTGAGGCCCAGTCGCCGCCTGGCTTGAAGCTGGGCGGTGAGCTGGAAGACCGGTGCTGGCAGAAGGTGGACCTCGTCATAGACCACGAGTCCCCAGTTCAGTGCGTCAATGACTCCGAGGTGAGCAAACTCGCCTTTGCGCTTGGCAGCCATGATGCTGTAACTGGCAATCGTGACAGGCTTGATTTCCTTGATGGAGCCCGAGTACTCACCAATCTCATCCTCCGTGAGGCTTGTGCGCGCCAACAATTCTGCCCTCCACTGTCTTGCTGAGACGGTGTTGGTCACAAGAATCAGCGTTGTGGTGTCAAGCTCCGCCATGACTCCAGCCCCCACCAGAGTCTTTCCTGCCCCGCAGGGCAGCACGACAACGCCCGAGCCCCGCTCCACGAACTTAGCGATTGCCTGCCTTTGGTAGTCGCGAAGCGACCACCCTGCCGGGTCAATATCAATCGTGTGGGGCGTCCCCTCGGCAAAGCCGGCGTGATCAGCTGCTGGCCAACCCTTCTTCAACAGCTCTTGCTTGATGACCCCGCGGGACCACGGGGCTAGTGGGTATCGACCCGTCTCATCCCGTGCGCCCAGAAGCTCAGCGATCTTGGCGCTGCGGGTAATCTCTGCCTCGATCGTGGCATCAGCGCACGAGAGGAACAGGTCCTCGCCTTCTCTCGTGATTTCGATGAGGCCATAGCGTCGGATGGTCTCGCGGATGTCATCCACGATGGCGGGGGGAAGGGCGAACTTAGAAAAAGTCTCGAGGGTGCCAGCAATCTCGTCTGCGGTGTGGCCGGCGGCACGCGCGTTCCATAAACCAAGCCTGGTAATCCGGTAGGTGTGGATGTGCTCCGGTGCTCGCTCGAGTTCGGCAAAGACTGCCAAGGCGTGTCTGGCCCCTTCAGCATCGGGGTGTGCCACCTCGAGCAAAACAGTCTTGTCACTTTGGACAATGAGCGGGCCATCGGGATTCATAGCCTGCCAGTCTAGGCTTCTTTGCTACCGCTCTGCTGGGGGTGACCACGGCGTCGCACTGCGAATTGCCGAGATCGGAACTGTCTTCTCCATGGAGTTCCGAAGCTCAACGCCTCGAAGCCTGCCACCGGCGAGCGAGCGCGGTTCCATAATCAAACTCACCGATGTTCCACCGGGCATGTCGACTTCGATCTCGAGAGCCACTTTGGCAGCGATAGCAACTTCAAGGACACTGCCAAGCCAGGGCGGAACACCCTGGCTTGCCGCCTTGGTGATGGATGTCGCGAGGCTTCTCACGGCGTCCTCGAGGGGGTCTGGCCCGATTGTGCCCAGTGCAACGCGCTCCTCGGCGGGTTGATAGATTGCGTCTTCACCGGTAATCATCGCCATATGCCTGGCCCCCAACAGAATGTCGTGCACCCGCTCAACCGGGAGTCTGGTCACCAGAGTGCGGTCATCGAGCTCTCGCAGGGATAGTGGTCCGAGGCTCGGATCGGCAAGCAGTTCGTGACGCAGTTCCGGCCTCGTCAGAGTGATGGTGGTGCCGTTTCTGGTGCTACTGAGTTCGATGTCTCCTGCCAAGCGGCAGGTGTCGGTGATGAGGTGAACCATGCCGCTGGGCAGTGGGGTTTGCGAGGCCGACTGGAGCATGGGGACCAGCTCCTTCGCTGCAATACCGCCGTGGAGTGCGCGCAGAACAGAGCGCGATGTCAAGCGATACCGAGGAACCAAGCCACCGAGCTCACGGTGAGCAATGCGGTCAAGAATCAACCGGTGGTCAAGCGACAGAGGCCCTGGAGCCAGTAGCGTGAAATCCTCGGTGGCATAGACGCCTGGGACCGGAGAGGGCAGATAGCGCCCCAGGTCAGGGGTGCCTTCGGGGGTGAAGAGGGCCTGTCCCCAGGGTGTGGGGGAGCCAGAGGCGATAATCCCGAGCATGCTGGCTCTAGCCGTTGCTGTCCCCAGGATTTCTTCGGCCTTGAGCCTTGGATACCAGAAGCTGACGAGGGCGGGAAGGTCGCTATCCCAGTGGGCGTGAGGGTTCTCCCGCACAACCCGCTGCAACCAGGGTGGTAACGCCGTCCACCACGACACGGCAATGTGGTGCCACTGTTCTTCTGGACCACTCTCTCGCCACGCAAGTGCGCTGGCGCTTGCCGACACGTGAGTGCTCGAGAGATGAAGAAGGCCCGAGGCAACCCCGATGTCCACCAGGGCGGCGATATTATAGCCCTCACCCAAGATTTCCACCAGGGCCTTGAGTCCCGTCACACTGACTAATCCCTGCCTGGTTGCCGGTTGTGGGTGGCGGGCAAGCGCGTCGATGACGTCGCCAAGCTCACAGAGCACGCTGGCGACCACAGTCGCCTGTTTGCCAAGCGCCTCTTCGCTCCACGGCGGACACCCCGTGAGGCTGGGGGCCTTATCTTTGGTGCCGCGTTGTGCGAGGCTCGCCAACTGCTCGGGCGAAATCAGGGGAAGCACCGGGTTTTCCCTGGAGTCCACGAGGCCAAGCTCAGTGAGCTCTGCGAGCCCTTCAGGGCTGGCCCCCTCTGCCAGCGAGCCCAGTGCACCAAGGGCGTCCCTGGAGAGCGCATCAAGAGTCTGAGCGAGGCTTCGGTCATCGAGGAGCTGTGTGGCGGCAGCGGTCAGGCTGCCCACCTGAGCAGCACTCAACCCGCGACGTTTGGCGAGAACGAGTAGTTGTTCTTCGTTCCTACTGGCCAACCACTGAATAAGGCGAAGGGTCTCTTTACTCGGCAGAGCCATGGTCACCCGCGCCCCGACGACGTCTGGTGGACACAATGAGCAGAGCAATGATGAGAACGAAACCGACGGGCAGGCCAAACAATGGCATCAGGGTCACGCTTGGCCAGACGCCAACGGAGAAGTCAGCGCTACCCATCCCGGCCCATGTGCCGAGGATGATGGCAAAGAAGGCCAACACACTCAGTGCGATCACTGCGCCAATGATGGCGGCGAGGACGCGTTCGAGACGGCTGGGTGGTGGAATTTCGCTTACTGACATCCCTCCAGGATATCGGGACTCTGGAGACGGTATCCTTCTGGTACAGCACACCCGTGCGAAGCCCCAAAGAAAGGCGACACCATGCCCACCGGCAAGGTCAAGTTCTACGACACAGACAAAGGCTTCGGCTTCATCCACACCGATGACGGCGAGGAAGTTTTCCTGCACGCGTCCGCTCTTCCAGAAGGCGCTGTGGTTCGCGCCGGTGCCAAAGTTGAGTTCGGTGTTGCCGAGGGCAAGCGTGGCGCCCAAGCACTGAGCGTGCGCATTCTTGAGCAGCCCACCACGCGCGTGGGGCGCAAGGGCGCCGATGACATGGCCGTGATTGTCGAAGATTTGCTGAAGCTCTTAGATCGCACCGGAGGGGATCTGCGCCGTGGTCGCTATCCCGACGAAGAGCACTCTCGCAAGATTGCCGCTCTGCTGCGCAGAGTGGCCGATGAGTTTGATGTCTAAGCCCAAAGCCTCGACTACCACAACCTCGAGCTTTCAGGGCCACCCCGAGGCTGACCTGAGCGCGCTGGCAACCGCCGCGCTACTCGAGGTCACTCAGGCACACACCTACCGAATCCCGCCCGTCGTGATTCGGGGTGAGGGAATCGCCACCGTGACCTTCGCCTCGGCTGAGCGCGGTTACCCCGGGTGGTTCTGGACTGTGAATCTCAGTGACCTGGAGGGCGTTGCCCCGACGGTCATGGACGTCCACCTACTGCCGGGAGACTCGGCACTGGTTGCCCCCGAGTGGGTTCCCTGGGCTGACCGGATGGAAGAGTATCTCCTCAACGAGAAAGAACTCAGCGACGCTGTTGCCTCGGATGACGACGATGACGACGATGATGACGACGACGATGATTTTGGCGACGATGTCGATGGCATCGACATTGACCAGCTCGATATCGAGCTCAATCCGACCCCCCTGGAAGTCCCCGACGAGACGGACGATGTTTTTGACCACGTCGAGTTCGACGAGGCTGACCCTCTCAACCCCTAGAGGCGCTCGAGCACGTAGTCGAGGCTCGCGATGAGCTTCTCGACATCCGCGTGGTCAACACCGACGAAGGTGGCAACGCGAACCTGGTTGCGGCCAAGTTTGCGATAGGGCTCAGTGTCGAGAATTCCATTCGCGCGCAGGATTGATGTGACGGCAGTCGCATCAATCGAGTCATCCAGATCGAGCGTTGCGACCACGGGCGAGCGGTGCTCGGGGTTAGTCACAAACGGTGTCACGTCACTGCGCGACTCGGCCCAGGAATAGAGCAAGCCGGAGCTCTGCGCGGTGTGTTCGGCAGCAGCGCCAAGACCACCACGGCTCATCATCCACTCAAGCTGTGACTCCATCAGCAGCAGTGTTGCCAGTGCTGGGGTATTGAGGGTTTGGTGCAGTCGTGAGTTATCGATTGCAGTCTTCAGACTCAAAAACTCGGGAATGTAGCGATCGGTCGCTGCAATCTCTTCGGCCCGGGCAATCGCCGCCGGTGACATCAGAGCCCACCAGAGCCCACCATCACTGGCGAAATTCTTTTGCGGCGCAAAGTAGTAGACGTCCATCTCGCGGGCATCGAAATCGATGCCTCCGGCGGCGCTGGTGGCATCGACCACCATGAGCGCGTCGGGCGCGGCGCCTGGAACACGAACCACTGGAGCACTGACGCCGGTCGAGGTCTCATTGTGAGGCCAGGCGTAGACATCGGCATCTGCGATGGCCTCGAGGGTTCCTCTGGTGCCAGGCGCTGAGAGGACCACGTGTGGTTGCCTCAACCACGGAGTGGTGTGAGCGGCAACACACTTCTGGCCAAATTCGCCAAAGCTCAGGTGAGCGCTTCTATTTCTGGCCAGGCTTGCTGCAGCAACATCCCAGAACGCTGTTGACCCACCGTTTCCAAGAACGACTTCGTACCCCTCGGGAAGTCCAAAGAGCTCATGGAGGTGGCGCTGAACGCGGGCGACTAAATCTTTGACCGGGGCCTGGCGGTGAGAGGTTCCAAGAATTGCCTGGTTGGCAATGAGGTGCTCGAGTTGGCTCGAGCGAATCTTTGAGGGGCCAGAGCCAAACCGGCCATCAGAGGGAAGAAGGTCGGCGGGAATCGTAATGTCCGGCATACCAAAATCCTAGGCGCTCGGAGGGGGCCTTCTGCAGAAGCCCTGCGAGTAAGCTAAGCCTTACCTCATATCCCTCTGGTTCACGGAGTGCGCCCAGCCATGACTGATCTCGTCGATACAACGGAAATGTATCTGCGCACGATTATTGACTTAGAAGAAGAGGGTATTCCTCCGTTTCGAGCCAGAATCTCGGAGCGTCTTGGACACTCAGGGCCCACGGTGTCGCAAACCGTGGCTCGGATGGAGCGCGACGGTCTTGTTGTTGTGGAGGCTGACCGTCAATTGGCTCTGACCACCAAGGGCCGCACAAAAGCCATCCAGGTAACGAGGAAGCATCGCCTGGCCGAGCGCTTGTTGGCCGACGTGATTGGTTTGGACTGGGCACTCGTCCACGAAGAGGCCTGTCGCTGGGAACACGTGATGAGTGAAAACGTCGAGAGGCGCCTCATCGCGATGCTGGGTGAGCCCACTGAGTCGCCCTATGGCAATCCGATTCCTGCCATGCAGGAAATCGGGGGGCCCAAGTCTGAGGATTTCCTCACCGGGGTGATTCGGGTGACCGATGCTGTGGGGGATCAGACGACGTCTGGAATCCTTCGACGCATCGGCGAACCCGCACAGTGTGACTCGGAGCTCTTGAGGAAGTTCAAGAACGCTGGCCTAATTCCTGGTGCCAGAGTCAGTGTGAGCAAAGACCCGAAGGGCTACCGCGTGGAAGCGGCCGCGATGACCGGGGCCACGATGAATGGGGCCGTGGTCGTGTCCACCGAGATTGCCCACCACCTTTACCTCGCCGCCTAAGGGTCAGAAGCTCCGGCGTTTCATAGCGGGTGGCATTCAGGTCTCGGGGTTAGCCTTAGGCCACTGCGAGTCACAACCAGCAGGAGGTAAACCAATGTCCAGGCGAGTCAGTATCTCTCCCAGAGATACTCGCGCTCACTTTCGGATACTGGGTAGTCACCGGCCCTGCGTCAGCTGTCTGCGCCAAGGCCCCGTCACGACACCATCGATTTTCGATGGTGTCGTTTGCGTTAACAGCGGGGTTGTGGGTCTCGCATGACCCGGTCAGAACTCGCCCTCCAGGCGAGTGCCACCCAGGAGGTAAGTATGCGAACCCTCGTGCTCAACGCCGGCTATGAGCCGCTCTCGGTCGTGTCCTTCAGACGGGCGCTCGTGCTCGTGATGAACGGTCGCGCCATCATCGTCGAGAGTGACCAGCGCAATCCGGTGAGAAGCGCTGATGGCTCGTGGGAGAGGCCCTCCGTAATTGTCTTGACCCGCTATGTGAAGATGCCCCACAACCGCCATGTCCCGGTCTCCCGACGAGGAGTTCTTCGCAGGGATGGACATCGTTGCGCCTACTGTGATGGATCTGCGAGCACCATCGATCACGTCATCCCACGATCCAGGGGTGGCCGTGATGAGTGGGAGAACCTGGTGGCCTGTTGCCTCAAGTGCAACAACATGAAGGGTGACCGCACACCTCAAGAAATGGGATGGCGTTTACTCAGCCCTCCCAAGACCCCCTTTGGCACAGCGTGGTTGGTGCGCGGTATCGAGAGACCGCAGCCTCACTGGGAAGAGTATTTAGCCCACGCTGCGTGAGTGTCACACCTACGCAGGCCGTAGGTCTTGGACCCCGGCTTCGGCGTCTTCAATGATCGACAGCGCCCTTCCCAGCCCATCTTCCAGCGCCATGAATTCTGAGGCCCTCCGCACCGCTTCGGCGCCTTCAATGGCCTTCACCAGTGCTCGCTTCAGCGTGTTCGGGTTGGTCACAGATTTTGATACCGGCCCGGGTCCAAGACCAAGAATCTTGAGCCGACCGGCCCACCAGGGCTGGTCGGCAACGAAGGGCATGATGACGCTCGGTATTCCCGAGCGAACCATGGCGTGAGTGGTGCCGGCTCCACCGTGGTGGATGGCCACCGCAACTGCCGGCAACACTTCGGAGTGTGGGACGGTGCTTCGCACCATGACATCGGGAGCATCAACGTGCTCACTGGAGGGCTCGAGCCCACCCCAGCCGGTGACCAGCAGGGTCTTGAAACCCACAAGCCTGGCAGCCTCAACAACCACCCGCGCTCGCTGGGCACCGTGGGTGTCTTTCATCGACCCAAAACCCGCATAGACGACAGGGCCACTGGCGAGGAAGTCGTGAAGGTCGGTGTCGATTGTGCCAAGAGTCGGCGATGTCCAAGCCCCGGTCACTAGCGCATGGCTAGGCCAATCTTCGGGTTGTGGCACCAGAGCCTGACTGACCGGGCACAAAGTAAGGTCTGGCTCGTGCCGAAGCACACCGAGTTTTTTGGCGAGCGTCTTGGCGGGCGTGGCTGTGGAAGCAAGTGCCAGCTGAATCATCCGAAAGCTTGCCCGGTTGAGAAAACCCGTTAGCCCGTGGGGAAAACCCAGGGCTGGGAACTCGGCAGTCGGAGTCAGGGTTGGGAACAGCTCAACAATCACCGCAATCGCGCCCACGGCGTGGGCGGCCACGGGTGCGGTGACGAGTTTCGGGTGGTACACCACCACATCGGGGGAAATCTCCTGGATCTGCTCGAGAACCTGCTGGTAGGAGGCCTCAAGCATCGGCTTCATGGTGGAGCGGTAGTTGAGTAGTGCCCGGGTGATGGACACACCTTGCTCAGCAATCAGGGCTTCGAAGGAACCGGGCAACGAGAGTGTGGCGTAGGGCTCGTGAGGTTCGCTGGGAAGATCAGAGGTGTGCGCAAAGGACACCTCGTGGCCTGCGGCAGCGGCTTCACGGGCTAGCGCTCGAAAAGGTTCGTTGTCACCCCGGGAGCCGATGGTGGCTAAATACATCTTCACTCCACAAACCCTAGTCAGGTGGTGCGACAAGCGGGCATCGCTACACTTATTCGGCACGCCTCTGTAGCTCAATGGAAGAGCGGTTCCGTCCTAAGGAAAAGGTTGGGGGTTCGACTCCCTCCAGGGGCACTTGTGTTACGTCCCAGGACATCGTGGACACCTGAACCCCCATTTCGGGGGTCGCAGTGTTATTCATTCCTTAGGTTGGCAGCCCTGTGCCCAGGCCCCGGTCTTTTCTTTGCGCGCACTAGTGCCGCCGTCACGACATCGCTAGTGATGGAAATGCTTGGCTGCCACGGTGGCACAGAGGACCAGGTCCGTTTTTCCCAGAGGCAACCCGTTGTGTTCCGCGTTGGCACAGTGGTGGTGTTCTTCGCCGAATGGTAGCTAATGGGCGTCTCAATCCCTTATTCTCAGTGGCAATGAGAGCGAGGACACACCATGACTAAAAAAGCACGCAGCTTCGGGCGCGGAACCCTGGGCACTTCGGCTAAAGCACCGCGAAAGACTGTGTCGGTCTGGGCCCAGCTCAACTCCGTCTTCGACAATGCGCTGGGATCAAGCAAGGGCTTCGTGGGGTTTGTGTTCCTGCTGATGATTGTGCTTGCCGGAATTATGACCGGTATTCAGGCAGTTGTCGCTGCCGTCAGTTTTTTGAACATTGAGGCTGATAGCACCACCAATTACTTCGATGTGTTCTGGGCGTCCTTCGCTCAGATTTTGTCGTTGGGTGGGGAAGCCACCTGGGGAGAACGCATCATCGGTATCCTCTACTGGGCGATCGCGATTGCCGTCACCGGTACGGTCATCGGTTTCATTACCAGTCTCATCGAGAGAACCATTGCTCGTCTTGGCCTAGGGCTGAGCCCAGTGACGAACACGGGCCACCTTCTGATCCTCGGGTGGTCACCTCGGCTTCTTCCAATTTTGAAAGAGTTGGCGATTGCCACCCGCCAGGGCCGCAAGGCCGAGGTCGTGGTGTTCTCGGATAGACCACGCAGTGAGATGGAACAGGAGATTGATCAGCACCGGGCAGACCTCGGGTCGCTGAGTGTGATCACTCGCCACGGGTCTCTTGTGAACCCGACTGAAGTAGCCAGAGCCAATGTCGCCAACGCATCCTCCATCATCGTCTTGCGCGATGACGAGCGCGGCGATTCCGCTGTGGTGACCACCGTGTTAGCACTGCGAGCGGCGGCGGGGGACAAGCACTCCACCGTCATCGCTGAGATTGAAGACCCTCACACAGCGCAGACTTTGTTTTCGGCCACCAGTGGTGCGGTGCGGAGCGTGCGTTCTCAAGACATCATTGCCCGCGTGACCGCCCAGGCTGCCCGGCAGCCGGGGCTCGCAGCAGTTGTCCTCGACCTTCTTGACTTTGAGGGCAACGAGATTTACACGGCTCCCGCGCGTGAACTCGAGGGTTCGACTTTTGGCGATGCCCTGCTCGCCTTTGACCGCTCGACGGTGATTGGCATCCAGGATGTGAACGGCAACTCGTTTCTCAACCCCGGGGCGGAGCGGGGAATCCAGACCGGGGAGAGTCTGATTTTTATTGCAGAGGATGACTCGACCATCGTCTTCACCGGAATCAAGCCAGCACCGGGTGTCCCTTTGGCACGTATTGCCCCAACCCCGCCAAAGGCACAGCACATCCTCGTAATCGGGTGGTCACCGATGGGCCAGGCGGTGTTGTCCAACCTCGCCGACTACCTGGCCAAGGGATCCTCCATCACTATTGTGGCCAGGCAGGAGTTTGTGGCTCGCGAAGAGCTAGCTGATCTGAGCTTTGGGAAGGTTCGGGTCTCGTTGTCCTACATCACTGGCGACGTCCAAGAACTCATCGAGGTTGCGCAGAAGCGCCGCTACGACGAAGTTATTGTGCTCGGATACCGCACGGCGATGAGTGCGCCGGAGGCTGACGCCCAAACACTCTTGACCATGCTTCAGATGAAGCAGCTCTTTGATGACGATTCGAATGGCGTTAAGCCCACCCGGGTGGTTGCAGAAATCTTGGACTCGGCACTGTTGCCTCTGGCCAGGTCTGCATCGGCTGATGACCTCGTTGTCAGCGATGTTCTCTCAGCCCTGCTCATCGCTCAGCTCAGTCAAAACGCGAGGATCGCCCCGGTGCTCACGGATCTTTTTGACGCATCGGGCGCTGGAATCCATCTGATCAGGGCCACTGACTTTGTGCCCGTGGGGACCACGACCAGTCATGCTGAGCTAGTAAGCCTTGGCAGTACAGCGAACATCACGGTGATTGGTTATCGAGTGGCCGGTGGGGAAGGACATGCCGAGGTATCAGGTGTTCACCTCAACCCGCCAAAAAACCGCCTCTGGGAGGTGGCCGAGAAGGATTCAATCATCGCCATCTGCGACGACTGGATCTAGCCCGCTGTATCTCGGCTAGCACGAGGGAGTGTTCCGATTCATGTCTGCGTGAGCCGCAATCACCCAGGTGGTTGGAACTGTGTGGCCGGTGACGGGTTCGCGCGCTGCCAGTGCGCCTGGAGAGCCGTTCCGTGCCCTTCGGCGTGGGATAAAGCCCGTATTAGAGCCTCAATCGTAGGTTTGAGGGGTGTGGCGTGCCGATAATTATGACGCTCCCACCCCGGTGGGTTACTCCCTCGACACCACTGCGTGGTGGTCGGGAGATTTGGCCCACCAACTGAGCGTCGGTGACTCTGAGGCCACTCCCGTCAACCAGGCCGCCAAGGCCTGGGAAACCTGGCGCGCAGAGATTGCAGAAATTGGTGGCCGGAGCCCTCTGATTCACTTCCAGGATGTCACCGACAACCGCATCGATATCTCGGGAGGCCATCCCGGTGGTCTCGCCCGTTTCCTCGCTCGTTCCCCCACGTTGCTGGGGAACCTGATCCGCGACGATGTCGCTAGGCGCCCCGCCCACAAAGCCGCCCTGCGGCTTGTGGACCACGCTCTAGAGCTTCACCACACCAGGGGCCTTGACACTATTGCGCTTGGCATCGGCCTCGTCGAGTGGAAGCACGAGGGCGTCGATTACGCCGGGCCGCTCTTGATGCGCCCGGTGCGGCTTCGTCGTCGAGGCAACGATGTTGAGATCACCCTCAAGCGCGCTCGTGTTCGACTGAACCCTGGTCTCCAGCGTGCTTTTGCCGAGCAATTGCAGATCACTTTGGATGCGGCGGCGTTTGTGGCGCTCACTGACGACGGGGGTGCGTTTAAGCCAAATGCGGCACTGGACCGGTTGCGCAATCTCACTGCGCATCGCGGTGATGTCGCCGTCTCAGCGCGCTTAGTAATCTCGAGCTTTGGCGAAGTCTACCAGGCGTTGCTCGATGATGCCAAAGATCTTGACCACCCCATTCTTGATGCTCTTGGGGGCAATGCTCACGCGAGGGAGGCGGTGCGGGGGAGCAGGGTTCCTGTCGAGCTCACCAATCCGGATGACCGCGCAGCGGATGAGGATCGCTTCGTTGTCGAGTCAGACCCAGAGCAAGACGCCATAGTCGCCACCATACTTGGCGGTAATTCTCTTGTCATTCGGGTCACACCCGGCGCGGGTGGGACCCAAACCCTCGTCAATGCGCTGGGCGCATTGGTCTCAGCCAATAAGCGTGCTCTGGTGGTCTCGCCGCGGCCGGCGAGCCTGCAGGAAATCTCGGCCCGCTTGGCCGAGGCCGGGCTTGGCGGTTTGGCTGCGAGTGTCGAGGCCCCCGGCACCGGCATGATCACAGCGATTAGCCGCAACGAGAAAACCAAAAAGCCACACCTCAATGATGTCGACGCAGCTCTCGAGCGCTTGCGGAAAGTCATCCTGCTCTATCGAGAGGCTTTGACGAAAAAAGACCAGCAATTAGGAGTAAGTGCTCTGGAGTGCTTCACGCGTCTTGGCAATCTGTCGTTGTTACCCAAGCCCCCGGAGACTACCGCGCGGCTCGACGAGACTGCGTTGGTGTCCTTGTCCAGTGGGCTTGGTCAAGCGGCTGAACTCTTGGCACGTGCTGCTGAACTCGGAGAGTTCACCTACGGACCCGGTGACACGCCCTGGTATGGGGTGAGCTTCGCGAATCTCGAGGATGCGCAGAAGTCTCAAGAGCGGGCACGTCGCCTTCACAGCGATGGGCTTCCTCGGTTGGCTGAGCTGATGCAGGCCGTTATTGCCCAGACCCCGCTGCCGCAAGCTAAGACCGTTGGCCAGATGGGAATCTTTGTTCACTTGCTGGTTGACATGCGAGACAGCATCGACCGATTCCAGCCACGTGTTTTTGATCGCCCTGTGACTGAGCTCATCAAGGCCACTGGCCCCAAAGAGATGTCCCGCGGAGTTCCCGCGCTGCAGCGCAGGCGCCTGATTGCACTCGCCAAGGAGTATGTGCGCCCCGGCGTTCGCGTTGGTGACCTGCACGGTTCGCTGATTAAGATTCAACAGCAGCGCGAAGTGTGGAACCGTTTCGTTGATACCGGCCATCCGCCCACACTCCCGGGAGGCTTAGGTGAAGCACACGCCGCCTACCAGCACGTGGAAGCGGACCTGGCTGAACTAGACCGCGTGCTTGGCACAACAGAGCCCGGGTTGCGTTTGGCGGACATGACCATCCAAGACCTCTACGAGTTCCTGGGGAAGCTGGTCGAAGAATCCGAGATTCTCCATGGATTAGAGCGACGCCAAGAGGTCGCCGACCATCTCGCCAACTGGCATCTGCAGCCTCTCGTGGATGATCTTGCAACCCGTCACGTGGCAGGCGAGCGGGTCGCCGCAGAGTTGGAGCTGGCCTGGTGGCGGGGTGCCCTTGAGACCATCCTCCAGAAAGAGGAAGCTCTTTTGGGTTCTGACATCGCCGTCTTGGAGCGCTTGGAAGCCGATTTCCGCCTGGTCGATGAAGCACACACTGCAGGCAATGCCCAACGCCTCGCATGGCAATTGGCCGAGCGTTGGAGCCTTGGCCTGATGGACTGGCCGGAAGAGGCCTCCGCGCTCAAAAAGATTCTGAAGAATCAGACCGCGACCGTGCCACGCCTCATCTCGTTGGCCCCACACTTAGCCACAGCGCTCTCTCCCGTGTGGTTGGCAAGCCCCTATAACGTGCACCATCTGCCAGACACTCTGCGCTTTGACGCCGTTTTTGTGGTGGATGCTGGGTCGCTTCGAACCTCGGAGGCGCTCGGCGCGCTGCGTCGTGCCCGAGCGGTGGTAGTAATGGGTGACCCGGTCACCCAAGCCCCGACGCCCTTCGAGGTGGGGCTTCGCTTGGATCGCACCGTGCCAGAGCGCGATCTGGATGTGTGGCATGAAGAGTCACTGATGGCAGATCTCACGGGGTTGGTGCCCTCACTGGCACTCACCAGGAGTTATCGCCCGAGCGGCGACGATGTCGCAGCCCTGGTGAATCGCTCGTTCTACTCCGGCCAGCAGGAGAGCGTGCCCTGGGCTGGAAGTTTCTTGGGTCACCCCTCGGTGGTGCTTGACGTTGTTGATGACGGTCACGGTCTTCCCGACGCCACGACCGGCACTGTGGAGAGCGTGGACAACGAGGTCGCCCTTGCCACCCAGCACGTCATTGACCACGCACGCAGTCGCCCGAATGAATCGTTGATGGTCATCACCGCGAGTGCTCTGCACGCAACCCGCGTGCACGAGGCGGTTGTCACCGCAGTTGCCGCACTACCCGACCTCCACGCGTTCTTCGCTCAGGATTCCACTGAGCCCTTCACCGTCTTGACCCTCGAGCAGGCACGAGCGGTCACGCGTGACCGCGTGATTTTCTCTCTGGGGTATGGCAGGACGCCTCATGGTCGAGTGCTCAGCGACCTTGGCCCACTCTCGTTGCCCGGTGGTGAACGCTTGCTCGCAGTAGCGTTCACCAGGGCACGCCGCCACGTTCGCGTCATTTCGTGTGTGGGGGTTGAGGAACTGCGCGATGAACGCTTGCCGCCCACCACCAAAGCCCTCGGTGATGTCCTGCACCGGGTTCTGAGCCCACCACTGGGCTTTGACAATCGGCAAGAGCACGATCCACTTCTGGTCGACCTTGCCAGGCGCTTGGAAGCCCTTGGCATGCATGTTGAACTCAACTACAAGGGCAAGATTCCACTCGCGG
This sequence comes from actinobacterium acMicro-4, assembly GCA_000754445.1. GTDB lineage: Bacteria > Actinomycetota > Actinomycetes > Actinomycetales > Microbacteriaceae > Pontimonas. The sequence goes on from JNSD01000013.1 coordinate 285,480, forward strand.
CTCGCCACGGAGGCTACTGCATCGCCGTCGACACCGATGTGTCGCTCATGGGAATGAGCGTAAGGGAAGGCTTGCGCCTTCGACCGAGCGCGCTAGCCCGCTCGGGGTGGCACTACGTCAGGGCTCACGCTGTTGAACTCTTCAGCGCGCCAGACCAGGTAGCACGCCGCATTGGCACCCTGGTCGGCCTTGTTGACGCGGAACCCGTTGCCACCCCTCAGCGTGACGTCAGAGGCGATGACGGAGAGTAAACCGCCGGTCAGTAAGAAGATCGGCCCACGCCGCGTTCGAACCGAGGCTGTTCCGGGCCAACTTCACGAGCCCGCACCCCCGAAGGACTCGAAGACACCGCCGGCTAATGACGATCGGCTGAAGGCGGATAAACCGCCCCACTACTAGCTGGTGCTTGTGGTCCCGGACTTTGTGGTTGCGGGCTTAGTTGTGGCCGGTGTCGATGGTGATGTCGATGCTGGTTTCGGTGTCGATGTCCCCTTAGACGATGAGTCCGAGCTCGGCTTAGCGCTTGCGGACTTCTTCGAGTCCGCTGCCTCGGCTCTGGAGTCTGTGCGATAGAAGCCTGAGCCCTGGAAGGTCACACCGATGCTGTTGAAGACTTTGCGCAGGGTTCCCTTGCATTCGGGACACACGCTCAGTGCGTCATCAGTAAAAGCCTGCTGGATATCAAAAGTGTGATCACACACGGTGCAACGGTAAGAATAGGTAGGCATGGCGAGGCTTAATCCTTGGTAATCGCGGGCTCTACTGGCCCAGTCGAATACTACGCGTTGGGGTGACGATCCCGTCGACGCCCTGGTCGTGCCGCTCCCGGGGGACATCATCGACCACTTCGTGGTCATACACCACGGCATAGACCGGGGGCCTCTTGCTCATGGATCCCAGCGTCCGATCAAAATACCCGCGACCCCAGCCAAGGCGCATTCCATCGATGGCAATACTCGCGGCGGGGATGAAGATGAGGTCAACCTGCGAGAGTGCCACAGGGCCCAAAACATCGCTGGTGGGAATCGGCATACCGGTGGAATCGAGGGCCTCATCGCCCTGGTCATAGGGCGCCCAGTCCATTAACCCGTCTTCTCTGGCCACTGGCAATAACACGGTGAAGCCCTCAGCGAGTGCCCAGTCGATAAAGGGCCTCGTGGGCGGTTCGTCTTGGGTGGCGAGGTAGCAGGCGATGCGACTGGCCACGTGCTCATCCACGACGTGCTTCATCGAGCTCAGCAGGCCCGCCGCCGATTTCTCGCGCTCGAGCTGGGTCATCGTGCGCCGGCGTTCACGGATTTCCGCGCGGAGGGCGCGTTTGCTGGGCTCAAGAGAATCGGCCATTACCCCAGTGTAGGGCGGAGGATTACGATAGTGGGATGCCGATTACAAAAGCAGTGATCCCCGCCGCCGGATTGGGGACCAGGTTCCTTCCGGCGACCAAAGCAATGCCCAAAGAAATGTTGCCGGTAGTGGACACCCCTGCCATCCAATACGTCGTGGAAGAGGCGGTCCGCGCTGGCCTGAGTGACCTACTGATGGTGACCGGCCGCAACAAGAATGCCCTAGAGAATCACTTTGACCGCGCCACTGAACTCGAAGCCATGCTCGAAGCCAAGGGGGACCAGCGTCGCCTCGAGGCGGTCCTTCGGTCCACGAACTTGGCCACCCTGCACTATGTGCGACAGAGGGACCCCCTGGGTCTTGGTCACGCAGTGTTGCGCGCACAGATGCATGTGGGACACGAGCCCTTTGCTGTTCTTCTCGGTGATGACCTGATTGATGAGCGCGATGTTCTGCTGGAGCGCATGATTGCCGTCCACGACATGAAAAACGCCACCGTGATTGCACTCATGGAGGTTGAGCCCCAGGCTGCCCACCTCTACGGCATTGCCACCGTGGAGACCACGGATCTGGACGATGTTGTCAAGATCACGGGTCTCGTGGAGAAGCCGGCCTCGGGCACGGCGCCCTCCAACCTGGCGGTGATTGGCCGTTACGTGCTCCAACCAGAAATTTTCCCCATTCTTGAGGCCACGAAGCCTGGCTCTGGTGGAGAGATTCAGTTGACCGATGGGTTGAACGCGCTTGCCACCGGGGATATCGCCGGAGGGGTCTATGGTGTGATCTTCTCGGGTCGCCGCTATGACACGGGGGATCGTCTGGATTATCTGAAGGCGATTGTCCAGGTCGCTATCTCACGCGAGGACTTGGGACCAGATTTCTTGGCCTGGCTTCGCCAGTTCGTGGCCACCCACTAAGGGCGTCGTGGAGCTTCCCACACTGCAGCACCGTCTCGTGACGGCAAGAGGCCTTCGGCGTCGAGACGCCAGGGTGTTGGAACAAGCGCTCGGTGATAATCGCGGCTGGCTCGAGCCGTGGGAGGCCACCACGCCTTTTATTCGGCCGGGTCAGCTGAGCGTGAGGTCCAGCATTAGCGGGCTACTGGCGGCCGCGAAGGCACAGACAGCTCTCCCCCTGGTGTTGGAGGTCAACCACGAAGTAATCGGGCAACTGAACGTCTCACAAATCACCTATGGCTCCCTGTCTTCGGCAACTCTTGGCTACTGGATTGTGGAGACGGTTGCAGGGCAGGGAATTACCCCCGTTGCGGTGGCACTAGCCACTGATTATTTGTTCTTCGAAAAGGGTCTCCACCGCATGGAGGTCTGTATTCGGCCAGAAAACACCGCCTCGTTGCGGGTGGTCGAGAAACTCGGCTTTCGATACGAGGGCCTGCGCCGCCGCTTCATTCACATCAATGGCAAATGGGCTGATCACTTCTGCTTCGCCCTCGTGGTGGACGAGGTGCCCCGGGGAATACTCGCCCGGTATGAGGGGGGTCAGGTGCCACCCGGAGTGGCGGAAATTCCTGAGATTGATTGGGTCAAGGCAAGAAACCCCCTGCCACTACCGCCTAGGTAGTGGGCGCGGGGGTGCGTGCCAATACCTGGATTGTGGCCCCAGCGCTCGTAACCTAGACCCCGTGGAAACCTCAGGCGTTGGCAGCACGATTCTGCTGCTGGTGGCAGCTGCGTTGTGGCTTGTCTACCTGGTCCCACTCTGGATGAGGCGCAGCGAGTATTACGCCACGGAAGTCAATGCCGCGAGGCTCGGGCAGACACTTCGTCTTCTGGCCAGCACCACCGAGGCCTCCAAAGAAATCAAGGCCGAGCTCACTGCTCGGGCCATTGCTAAGAAGGAGCGCGAAGCGCAGCGCCAACTGCGCGCAGCGCAGGGCGACACCCTGAGCGTGGCCGAGCGCCGCCGTCGCACCAAGCAGGTTTTTTCTTTGACCTTTGCCGCTGGTGTCCTTGCCGGTGTCACTGCCTTCTTTGCGGGGTGGCCGCTCCAAGTGATCTGGGCGTCTAGTTCCGTGGCCACCTTGTCCTTTGCCATCCTTGGTCGTTTGAACCGGGTGAACCAGCAGCGCGCCCAGGCACAAACACAACACCCGAGCTATGTGCCACACCTTGCCACCTCTGACCCGCGTGCCTGGACACCCACTCCACTGCCGGAGCCCCGCCTTGCCTCATCCGCACAGCCAGACACTGCGTTGCCCAGCCGAGATGCGCTATTGCGTCAAGCCCGCTCAGCCGCTGTTGCGAAGCGTCCAGAAGAATTTGACGACGAAGATCTTGCTGTTGTCTCACCCTTTGCCCGCATGGGTGAAGTTGAGGCCAAGCCCACTGAGCGTCTGAACCTCGATGAGGTTCTTGCCAGGCGCAGGGCTGTTTAGAGTCTCGCGCTAGCCCGGGTGTTGGGGCTGTTTATAACTCTGGCTGTGGTGTAACGTAAGGCGTTATATTCACCGCATGATTCAGTCCTTTGGGGCTCGGGAGACAGAAGAGCTTTTTGTTCGTGGTTACGCGCGACGCTGGCACCCCCAGCTGTGCGTGGCAGCGACGAGAAAACTTTCTATCCTCGATGCGGCCAGCTCCATGCAGGATCTGGCGGCGATTCAGTCCCTCCGGCTAGAGAAGTTAGCCGGAAAGCGGGAAGGGACCTGGAGCATTCGGGTTAACAAACAGTGGCGCATTGTTTTCCAGTGGGGAATTGATGGCCCGGAAGGAGTTGAGCTCAGTGACTATCACGCGTGACGCCGGGCGTCCTCAAGGCCTTCGAGAACCCTTTGTTCCCGGGCGACCGGTCTCGCCAGGAGAGGTTTTGCACGAGGAGTTTCTTGTCGGGCTCGGAATCAACCAGCGGGCCCTAGCCCTGGCAATCGATGTTCCACCGATTCGCATCAGTGAGATTGTTCGGGGGAAGAGGGCGATAACCGCGGACACGGCGATGCGGCTTGCCGCATTCTTTGGAACGAGTCCCGAGTTTTGGCTCAATCTGCAGTCCCAGTGGGAGCTCTCCAAGCTGCGTGAGGCACGCGCCGGAGACTACGCGTTCATCACCAAGGTGACCAAGACATCGATCTAACCCCACTGCTATCCTGGGTCTTTCCGAGGGCCTGTAGCGCAGTTGGTAGCGCGCTTCGTTCGCAATGAAGAGGTCACGGGTTCGATTCCCGTCAGGTCCACACAAGGAGCAGGGAATGCCGCCACATCTTGGCGGTTTTCAACCGCCGAGCCTGATGACTCGAATAGTGCTGCCAGGCCGGCGTTAGTCTGAGGGCACGACGCGAGGAGACACATGAAGATCCTGAGGCTTATTGCCCGACTGTTACTGGGTGGGGCACTGATTTTCGCAGGCATAGGCCACCTCACCGTTTCCCGAGTGGAGTTTCAAGCGCAGGTGCCGGTGTGGTTACCATTCGACCCTGACTTTGTTGTGGTGGCCTCCGGTGTTGTTGAGATTGCACTCGGGATTGGGCTCGTCTCTGCCGGGGCCCTGGTGCCGTGGTCAGGACTTGCCACCGCTATGTTCTTTATCGCCATCTTCCCGGGCAACATCAACCAATACCTGGAGGGAATTAGTGCATTTGGCCTCGACACTGACGAGGCGCGATTCACCCGCCTGTTCTTCCAGCCCGTTCTCGTGGTCTGGGCACTCTGGTCGACCGGTGCGATTGGTTTCTTCAGAGAAAGAATCGCGGCAAGGAAATCCTGACGGAAAGCCTCTGGTTTAGCAGCGGGACGGTCACCAAGGCATGGGCAGACCCCGAATGGGCTCAGCATCATCGGGCACAGCCGGTAGAGGCTTTTGCCCGGCGCGAATGCAGATCCACTTGAGGTTGGTGGGGCTCTCGGGGAGAGCACGCCAGGTTCGCATGACGCCTGGGCTCACCTGAACAACGGTTCCAGCGCTCACATCGACGACTTCGGAGTCGAGGCCCATTTGACCCTCCCCCTCCAGGAAGACATAGACCTCTTCCAGAATTGAGTGCACGTGCCAATACCCGACTTCTTCTCCTGGCTCATAGGAGTTAGCGGTGAGGCCAATGACATCACCGGTGGTCTCGTGATCTACTACTCGTCGGCCTGACCGGGTGGTGTCGGGGCGAAAGCCGCCGACATAGTCCCTCCAGGAGCCAAGTGGACCAAGTTCGGTAATGCTAAAGCTACTCATGAACATTTACTGTAGTCGGGGCGCGGGCTCACCGGTAAGCATCCTTCCGGTGGTCCATGGCCACAACCATCATGGTGATTGTGGTGTCCTGCACCGATCACCCAGATTTCAGTGGAGCACTAGCTACCGAGGACGATGTTCGGCAGGCATCACATGCGTCGGCGCAGATTATTGCCCGGGCGGAGGCGCTCGTAGGGGTCATGCCTCCTTACTAGGTGGCGTGTAGCCCTCGGAGCCGCTGCAGGACTACTATTTTGCTAACACGCCTTGAGCAGAAGGTGGCACTCATGACCCCATCACGATTGACCATTGGCGCACTTGCGCTGGTTTGGGCACTGACCCTCTCCGCCTGCCAATCCGGATCCGCTGAATCCCCTGCCAGTGGCGACGCTGCCCAGAGTGGCTCGAGCACAGCCACCGAGGAAGGGGCACCAACCGCAGGGTTCACCCTTGAGCTGGGTGAGCAGCTTGGAATTGAGGGGGTATCACCCGAGCTGATTGCCCACCCGGAGGGCGGCTATCTGCTGCTCACCACAGGGCTTAGCCAAGATCGCGTCTTCACGTCCTCCGATGGCCAAAGCTTTGCGCCTGATCGATCACTTCAGGTGCCAATGGGAACTGACTATTCCCTCCTCCAGAAGCCTGATGGCACCTGGCTTCTCTACTACGTGTCTTTTGATGGCCCACCTGCGGAACCTGGCCAACCTATGGATCCACAAACCATGAAGAAGGTGGTCATGGTGTCCCAGTCGCCGACGCTTGGCAACTTTGGTCCGGGTGTTCCGACTGGCATCCGTCAGGAAGAGCCTGGCCCCGCCTGGGGTGTCCCAGAGACGTATATCGCCCCCGATGGCTCCTACATGATGATGTGGGTGGATATGCCAGAGGGTGAGAGGTGGGAAGTGCTTCGCACTGCCACCTCGCCCGATGGGCTCAGCTTCACCGCGAACGACGGCTACATCATCACAGATGGCTATGTTGATCCCTTCATGCTGCGCGCAGACGAGGGCGACTGGGTTCTCCTGCTCTCCACGACGCCATCTGAGCAGCGTCTGCCCCAGAAGATTTTTGTTGCCCGCTCGAGCGATGGCACCACGTGGGACATTGATGACACCCCACTACTGGAATCCTCTGACTACAACTATTTGGACCCTGCCGCGGTGCAGATAGGGGACAACGAATGGCTTGTTGTTCTCACCCAAGCGGACAAGGCCAACGCCATTAGTGGCCCTCACGACTATGTTCGGGCGATACTGCGCGAAACGCCAGCCAGTTAGCCCGGCCGGCGCACCAAGCGCCGATCGGGCTTGGAGAAGACGGCGACATACAGAATCTCAAGGATGCCCAGGGTGTTGATGAAGAACAGCGCAGTAAACCAGCCCTTGTGGCGTAGCGTCCCTGCCTTATAAAGGGCAACCGCCTTCCACAGCAGCGACCACACACTGACCGCCACAATAATCACCAGCATCGGGCCTTCAGGGAACTCAGGCACAAACTCGAACTCCATGTCTACTCACATTCTCGACGATGACGGGTGTAGTGCCATCAGCGTATTCTCTCGGCGTCCAAAAACTGGCCAGCAAGGCCGGGGTTGTGATGA
>JNSD01000014.1 GCA_000754445.1 actinobacterium acMicro-4
TCCCCACTGCTGCCTCCCGTAGGAGTCTGGGCCGTGTCTCAGTCCCAGTGTGGCCGGTCACCCTCTCAGGCCGGCTACCCGTCGTCGCCTTGGTGAGCCATTACCTCACCAACTAGCTGATAGGCCGCGAGCTCATCCCTGACCGAAGTTCTTTCCAACTGATGACCATGCGGTCTCAGTTCGTATCCGGTATTAGCACCGATTTCTCGGAGTTATCCCAGAGTCAGGGGCAGATTGCTCACGTGTTACTCACCCGTTCGCCACTAATCCAGTAGAAGCAAGCTCCCACTTTCATCGTTCGACTTGCATGTGTTAAGCACGCCGCCAGCGTTCGTCCTGAGCCAGGATCAAACTCTCCGTAATTAGCTTGTTAGCCGGTGTTTCCACCGACACACTTGCTGCCGAATGCTAGGCATTCAGGCGAGTTTGTTCTGACTAAATGACTTGTCTACTGACTTGTCCAATTTAATCCAAAGGAATCTCTTTGACAGGATTGCTCCTGCCAACGAGGTTATTTGGCATTGACTTAGTGCACACTGTTGAGTTCTCAAGGATCGGGCGTCGCTGACTCCTCCACCAGTTTCCCGATGAGGCGTCGGACGTCTGTCCGTCTTACATGTCTCCAGCGCAGCTTTCTGAGCCTGGAACCAACCCGCCCCGACTGGGAGTGTTTTGGCCCGACGCTGTGAAACGCTGGATTTACAAGTCTAGTGAGGTGAATCCCCCACTGCAAGTGGTGAATGGTCTCGCTAGACGAAGTCCCGCTTGAGTCCGACTGAGCAGCTGCCCGAGGTCGACCTTTGAGGTGACAACTTTCCTACTATAGGGGCGCTCTCCGATGTTGACAAATCAGGGCCACCTCGGGCGTGTCGAACCTAGTACTGGGACACCGCTTGGTGCAGTCGCTGCGCTTTCTGAGCAACGGATTTTCGCGAGTCTCCAGCCAGTTCTTCTAATCGCGACAGCAACCAGCTCCTCACGTCAGAATCGGCTCCCGCCCACTCCGCCAGCGTTTCCATGGTCTTGATCAGGACAATCCAGTCTCGGGAAGTGGTCAGGTGAGCCTTCATCACCTCGATTGCTCGCAGGCGCTCTGCGACCGCGAGGTTCGGACCAAGCACAAGCAGAATCTCTGCGATTGTCCACTGAGCAGAGGGCTGCTGGAGCCTGACCACCCAATCGATGACGGCATCCAGCTCATGGTGGACCCACTCGGGCTCGGCCCACGCCACCCTCTTGAGTGCACTCGAGACCCGAAGCCGGACAACCTCATCGTCACTGGAGTAGGTCGCAATAAGCCCCCACAGGAGGGACCGATCAGCAACGACCTCGTCGGCGACCGAGACGGTGTTTCCCAGCGAGTTCGGATGGCCGCCCCTGAGCCTGTCTTCAAAGGACTTGACGCTAGGCATAATTCAGCGCTGCGAGGGTCTTCTTGCCTCTCTTGAGAAGCACTGCAGTCGGGTGTGGAGGCCGGGCTCCCCCGATTTCCGCTGTCTCTTCGGTCACTGCCACGTTGTTGATGCTCACCCCACCTTGGCTAATGGCTCGCCTGGCCTCAGAGACGCTCTGACAGAGCCCTGTCGCGACCAAGGCCTCCGCGACCGTCGTCTGGGGAGTCACTGACCCACTCGGCAACTCAGCAAGCGCCTGAGCGAACACGTCAGGGTTCAGCGACTCCAGCGAGTCTTTGCCAAACAGCGCCTCAGATGCCTCCTGGACACTCTGAGTGATGTCGATTCCGTGCACAAGGGCAGTGACCTCATGAGCGAGACGCTTTTGGGCGCTACGACGATGAGGCTCCTGCGCCACCTGGGAAGCGAGAGCCTCAATGTCAGCTCTGTTCAAAAAGGTGAAGATCTTGAGGCGGTCAATGACGTCCCGATCATCGGTGTTGAGCCAGAACTGATACATCGCCCACGGACTCGTCAAGTCACTGTCAAGCCAAATGGCATTGCCTTCGGACTTACCGAACTTGGTGCCATCGGCATTGGTGATGAGCGGTGTGCCAAGCGCATGCACGCTCACTCCCACAGCCTTGTGGATGAGATCCGTCCCGCTGGTGAGATTGCCCCACTGGTCGGAGCCACCGGTCTGCAAGACGCACCCGTAGTTTTCATACAGCTTCAGAAAATCCATACCCTGCAGGATTTGGTAGGAGAACTCGGTGTAGGAAATACCAGCATCAGAGTTCAACCGAGCTGCAACGGCATCTTTCTTGAGCATCGTGCCCACCCGGTAGTACTTGCCCACATCTCGCAAGAAGTCGATTGCCGACAGGTCCTTTGTCCAGTCAAGATTGTTGACCAGGCGGGCTGCAGCGCTTCCACCAAAGTCCAGGAACCGTGATATCTGATCACCGAGACGCCCTACCCAGGCAGAGACGACCTCGGGCTCGTTCAAAACGCGCTCCGCGGTGGGCTTTGGGTCCCCAATGAGTCCAGTGGAGCCTCCGACCAGCGCCAAGGGCTTGTGGCCGGCAAGCTGAAGCCTGCGCATCAGCAGCAGCTGCACGAGGTTTCCCAAATGCAAACTGGGCGCCGTGGGGTCAAAGCCGCAGTAATAGGTGATGGGCTCCCCGGCGAGTGCGTGGGCAAGGGCTTTTTCGTCGGTGGAGACGTGAATCAGCCCCCGCCAGTGCAATTCTTCCCACAGGGAGGAGAAGGAGGGGTCGTTGGTTTGCTCACTCACGACACGATTATCTGGCCCTGGCACGCGCCCCAGGCTATCAGCGCCGTAACACAGGGTCATGTAGAAACATCACGCAGAATTTTGCTCCAGAATACTGACGTACCATTTCCCCTTCACTAAGGAGTACTCCATGTCATTGAAATCTCGTTTACGCAGCCTGAGCGCTGCCCTGGGTGTGGGAACACTTGTTCTCGGCCTCGCCGCGTGTGCCGGTGGAACCCCAGAACCTGCCGCACCCGAGGCTGAGGCACCCGCAGCGACCGAAGAAGCACCGGCGCTCGCAACCCTCACCGAAGGCAAGCTGACCATTGCCACTGGCGAGCCCGCCTATCCCCCCTACGTAATTGACGACGCTCCCGAGAGCGGCCAGGGCTTCGAGGCGGCTGTGGCTTATGCCCTCGCTGAAGAACTCGGCTTTGCTGCCGAGGACGTTGTCTGGGTCCGCACCACCTTCGAAGCGGCTATCCAGCCAGGCCCAAAGGACTTCGACCTAAACCTCCAGCAGTACTCGATTACCCCCGAGCGTGCGGAGAACGTCGACCTCTCCACCCCCTACTACCAATCTCCTCAGGCGATCCTGACTGTTGCTGGCAGTGCGGCTGCTGAGGCAACGAGCCTCGCTGACCTGAAGGAGCTCAACATCGGTGCTGCTAGTGGCACGACGAGCTTCCAGGCCATCGAAGAGTCCATCCAGCCAAGCGCTGGCGCACTGGCCTTCAACAACAACGACGACGCCAAGTTGGCCTTGGAGACTGGCCAGATCGATGCACTAGTTGTCGACCTGCCCACCGCGTTCTACTTGATCGCAGCGGAGTTGACCGATGGTGTTCTCATCGGCCAGTTGCCTCCGGGAGCAGGAATCTCTGACGAGTGGGGCTTTGTCCTTCCCAAAGACAGCGCCCTGACCGAGGCAGTCAACGCAGCACTGCAACGCCTGATCGACAGCGGCAAGCTCGCTGAGATCACCGCTGCGTGGCTCGGCAGTGACCAGGGAGCCCCCGTCCTCCAGTAGGGCACTCCCCGATCCTCTACTACCCTCGAAGAGTGAGTAACGACCCTAACGCCCGGCGTCCCAGCGCACTAGAGCTGGAACGCCGGGCGTTTCGGCGTCACCAGAACACCAAATCCGTTGCCATTTCGTTTATCAGCACAATCGTGTTCGCCATTATTGTGTGGTTTACGGTCATTAACACCCCCGGCTGGTCTCTTGTCCAGCAAAGTTTCTTCAACCTGGATGTCCTGGCTGGAGCATGGCCCAGAGTGTTCCAGGGAATTCTGCTGAACATTCGGGTTCTGCTCTTCGCTGCGGTTGGAGTGCTGATTCTCGCGCTGATTCTCGCGACGCTGCGCACCCTGAGCGGACCTATTTTCTTTCCCCTGCGCGCTCTCGCCGCCGGCTACACCGACCTCTTCCGCGGAATGCCGCTCATCATCGTGTTGTATCTGGTGGGCTTTGGAATTCCCGGCCTCAATGCACTGCCGCGAATGCCTCTGGAATTCTGGGGAACCATTGCGCTGATTTTGACCTACTCTGCCTACGTATCTGAAGTGTTCCGGGCGGGCATCGAGTCCGTGCACCCCTCGCAGCGCCTGGCTGCCAGGTCGCTCGGGCTCAGCTATGGGAAAACTCTGCGGTTGATCGTCATGCCGCAAGCGGTTCGCAAGGTAACCCCGGCGCTCATGAACGATTTCATCGCCATGCAAAAAGACGTGGGCCTCATCTCCGTGTTGGGGGCGGTCGACGCCGTGCGCGCGGCACAGATTGAAACGGCGCAAGCTTTCAACTTCACCCCCTACGTCCTCGCCGGCCTGCTCTTTGTCCTGCTGGCGCTTCCCATGATTCGACTCACCGACTGGTATACGGCGAGGCTTCGCGCCCGCGAACAAATGGGCTCAATCGTATGACGCAGCCCGTTCTTTCCCTCTCTAGCGTGACCAAAGTCTTTGGCGACACCGAGGTGTTGCGGGGAATCGACCTCGACATCCATCACGGTGAAGTAGTCGCCGTGATTGGTGCCAGCGGGTCTGGAAAATCAACCCTGCTGCGCTGCATCAACCTTCTCGAGCAGCTCGATGACGGACAAATTTGGCTCAGCGGCGACGACATTACTGACCCGGCCGTCAACGCAGACTCGGTGCGGGCGCGCATCGGGGTGGTGTTCCAACAGTTCAACCTCTTTCCGCACCTCAGCGTGTTGAGCAACATCACCCTTGCTTCCCGGCACGTCTTCAAAGTCTCGAGAGATGAGGCAACCACTCGAGCGCTCGAGCTTCTCGACCGTGTGGGGCTTGCTGACAAAGCTCAGGAATACCCCGATCGGCTCTCCGGTGGCCAACAGCAGCGTCTTGCGCTGGTTCGCGCGATTGCCAATGAACCGGAGGTTTTGCTTCTCGATGAAATCACCAGCGCATTGGACCCCGAGTTAGTCGGCGAAGTTTTAGATCTGGTCACCGATCTTAAAAACGATGGCACAACCATCGTGATGGCCACCCACGAAATGGCCTTCGCGAGGGACGTGGCCGACCAGATTGTCTTCCTCGATCAAGGCTTGGTCGCAGAACAAGGCCCGCCAGCGCAGGTCTTTGGGGCTCCGCGCGAAGCGCGCACCAGAGAGTTCCTCCAGCGCTTTCGCGGTGGCAACTAGTCGGTATCGAGCGCCTCAATCAGCTCGGCCACACGAGCCCGCTGCCTGGCCACCTGAGCTGGCGCTGTCCCCCCGACGCCGGCCTTGCGCGCCACGGAGGCCTCTGCGGACATGACTGAGCGAAGCGCAGGGGTCAGGTGGGACGAAACCGACGCCAAATCCTCATCTGATGCCTCGTGGAGTTCTAGGCCCTGGGATTCACAGTGGGCGACTAAGCGCCCCACAATTTCGTGCGCATCGCGGAAAGGGACACCCTGCTCGACTAAGAAATCGGCGACATCGGTGGCCAAAGAGAAACCCTTCGTGGCTTGGCTTTCCATCCGGTCATAGTTGAGCGTCATGGAGGCGATCATCCCGGCCATCGCCGGCATGACGAGCAACAGGGTGTCGACGGAGTCGAACACTGGCTCCTTGTCTTCTTGCAGGTCTCGGTTATAGGCCAGCGGCAAGGCCTTGAGTGTGGCAAGAAGACCCGTCAAGTTGCCAATGAGGCGACCGGTTTTCCCGCGAGTGAGTTCCGCGATGTCGGGATTCTTCTTTTGGGGCATCATCGACGAACCCGTCGCATAAGAATCGTGGAGAGAAATGTAGCCAAACTCGGCAGAGGTGAGAATCACGATTTCCTCAGCCACGCGGGAGAGATCAATACCGATCTGGGTGGTGATGTAGAGAAACTCCGCAACGCAATCCCTGGACGAGGTGCCATCCAGAGAATTCTCCATCACTCCCTGAAACCCCAGTTCCCTGGCAATGCCCTCGGCGTCGATGCCGAGTCCACCACCGGCCAGAGCGCCCCCACCGTAGGGAGAAACATTGTTGCGCTTCGCCCAATCATCGATGCGTGAAATGTTGCGCATCAATGGCCACGCGTGAGCCAACAGGTAGTGAGCGACCAACACAGGCTGGGCATGCTGGAAGTGGGTGCGCCCAGGCATGATCCTCTCGCCTGCCTCTTCAGAGCGAGCGATAAAGACTCTCACCAGCTCAATAAGGATGTGGCGGATGGCCCGTGATGTGTCTCGCATGTAGAGGCGAATAAAGGTGGCGATCTGGTCATTCCTACTCCGACCAGCGCGCAGGCTCCCACCAATCTCGGCTCCCACCGCGTCAATCAGGATTCGCTCAAGCCAGCCGTGAACGTCTTCGTCCTGTTCCCCCGGCGCGATGGTGCCAGCGGCAAAGTCTTTACCAATCGTGGCTAACGCTGATTCGAGCGCCTTCAGTGAAGCAGCGGTCAACACACCGCGCTCCTTCAGTGCCCTGGCGTGAGCCTTCGTGGCATCCAAGTCGTAGGGCACCAAACGCCAATCGAAATGCGTGGACTTGCTGAGCCGCTGCATCTCGAAGCTTGGGCCAGAGCCAAACCGGCCGCCCCACAGGGCACCCTCGTGCGTTTGGCCGGACATCAGACTTATCCCTGATTCTTGGCGTGCCGCTTGGCGGAGATTTTGCTCGGCAAAGACCACAGTTCGATAAAGCCCTTGGCGTGAGACTGGTCGAAGGTGTCACCGGTGTCGTAGGTGGCAAGGTCGAAGTCATAGAGGCTCTGATCAGACATCCGGCCGGTCACCATGGCAACGCCGGACTGCAACTTCAGGCGAATATCCCCTGAAACATGCCGCTGGGTGTGCGCAATGAAAGCGTCAAGGCTTCTCTTGAGATCTGAAAACCACAGGCCGTCATAAACAAGGTTTGCCCAGTCGGCCTCAATCTTGCGCTTGTAACGACCCAAATCGCGCTCCAGGACAAGGTTTTCAAGCTCTTCGTGTGCCGTAATCAAGGCGATGCCAGCGGGTGCTTCATACACCTCACGGCTCTTGATTCCGACCAGTCGGTCTTCGATGATGTCGATGCGACCAACCCCGTGGCGCCCAGCCACGGAGTTCATCATCTCAATCGCCTGCAGTGGTGTGACAGCCTTGCCATCAATCGCCACGGGGATACCCTCCGCGAAGCGGATGACGACATCCTCTGCGGGCAGACCCTGAGCCGGGTCATCGGTGTATTCCCACACACCATCTCCTGGGGCATTCCATGGGTCTTCCAACAGGCCGGTCTCCACGGCGCGACCCCAGACGTTCTTGTCCACCGAGTAGGGGTTCTTCTTGCTCTGCTTGATGGGCAGGCCGTGTTCCTCGGCGTACGCAATGGCTTTGTCCCTGGTTAGAGCCAAGTCACGAATAGGGGCGATACTGGTGAGCTCTGGTGCCAGAGCAGCAACAGCAGCTTCGAAGCGCACCTGGTCGTTGCCCTTACCGGTGCAGCCGTGAGCCACGCTGTCGGCGCCAAGCTCGCGGGCAACCCGGGCTAGGTGCTTGGAAATCAGTGGCCGAGACAGCGCAGACACCAACGGATAACGCTTTTGATAGAGGGCGTTGGCGCGAAGCGCCGGCATCACAAACTCAGTGGCAAACTCATCTTTGGCGTCGACCACAATGGCCTCAACCGCACCGCAATCTAGGGCGCGCTGACGAATGTCTTCCATGTTCTCGCCGCCCTGGCCCACGTCAACGGCAAGCGCGACAACTTCTTTACCCGTGGCGTCTTTCAACCAGCCAATACCGACGGAGGTGTCGAGACCACCGGAATACGCTAAAACGACTCTTTCGGACACTAACGCCACTACTTTCTCTCACGTGGGCACACCAACACCGGGTGAAACTTCAGTCTACCCGCCAGCCTGTCGTCGCTCTGCTCGCTCCACAAGCCACACCATCAGGGCTTTTTGGGCATGGAGCCGATTCTCTGATTCATCCCAAATCACGCTCTGCGGGCCATCGATGACCTCCGCTGCCACCTCATAGCCCCGGTCTGCAGGCAAACAGTGGAGGAAGATGGCGTCACTGGCCGCCTTCGCCATCAACGCCTGATCCACCTGATAACCGGCGAAGGTGGCGAGGCGTTGCGCCTTTTCCTCTTCTTTGCCCATCGACACCCAGGTGTCAGTGACGACGACGTCCACTCCGGTAACAGCTTCACCTGGGTCATCGAGCACCGTGATGGACCCCCCGGTCTTCCCCGCCAGAGCAGTCGCATCCGCCACTACGGCTGGATCCGGAGAAAACCCGGCCGGGCAGGCCAAACGCACGTTCATCCCGGCATTCGCGCCAGCAAGAAGATAGCTCTGGGCCATATTGGAGCGACCATCACCGAGGAAGGCCACCGTGGTTCCTTGAAGGGAGCCCTTGTGTTCGCGAATGGTCAGCAGGTCAGCCAAGAGCTGGCAGGGGTGAAAATCATCACTCAGAGCGTTCACCACGGGCACCGTGGTTCCCGCTGCCATCTCTTCAAGGCCTGCCTGGGCATACGTCCGCCAGACAATCGCTGCCACCATCCGCTCGAGCACACGGGCAGTGTCAGAGGGGGTTTCTTTTCCACCGAGCTGCGAGTTGGCGGTGGAAATAATCAGTGGCTGGCCGCCCAAGTCGGCAATGCCGACCGCGAAGGACACCCGGGTCCTCGTGGAGGACTTGTCAAAGATGACGGCCACTGTTTGCGGGCCTGCCAGGGGGCGCGATCCATAGCGGTCGGCCTTCATGGCAATAGCGAGATCGAGAATCTCTGTTTGTTCAGCCGGGGTGATGTCATCATCACGCAAGAAGTGTCTGGTCATGATGCCACTACCTCAGTTCCTATTCCCTCAGCGGTGAAAGCTTCCAACAGCACGGAGTGCGCGAGGCGACCATCGATGATGGCGGCTTTGGCGACACCGCCTCGCACTGCATCCAGACAGGCGGTCATCTTCGGAATCATTCCGCTCTCCAAACTCGGCAGCAGCCCCTCCAACGCGGCCAGCGTGAGGCTCGAGATGAGGGACTCCGTGTCTGGCCAGTTTCGATACAGGCCCTGCACATCCGTCAGGAGCACCATCTTTTCAGCGCCCAACGCAATGGCAAGAGCGGCCGCTGCCGAATCCGCATTCACATTGAGCAGCGACGCCCCATCATCACCTGGCGCGACAGAGGACACCACAGGGATCTTCCCGGCATCGAGCAAATCGTGGATAACACCGGGGTTCACCTGCACCACGTCACCCACATAACCTAGGTCCACGGATACGCCATCCACCACAGCACCGCGCTTAGTGGCAACGAAAAGGTTCTCGTCCTCCCCAGAGAGCACGATGGCTAAATCACTGTGGCGATTAATCCGCTCGGCCACAGCAGCGCTGATGGTGTTGCGCAATACGTCTCTGACCACAGGAATAGCTGCCGTGCTAGTCACGCGGTAGCCACCCCGAAACTCGCTGGGTATCCCCTTGGCCTCGAGAGCCTCGGTAATTTGGGGACCGCCACCGTGAACAACAACCGGTTTGACGCCCACCGTGGCAAGAAAGACCATGTCATCGGCAAAAGACTGCATGAGCTCGCTATCGCCCATGGCGTTGCCACCGAGTTTGATCACGAAGATACTGCCGTGGAACCGGCGCATCCATGGCAATGCCTCGGTGAGCGTTGCCGCCTTCCGCAACGCCTCAAGTGACGAGTTTGTCATTGCTTCCATGGCTAGCTCGAGTAGGCGCTGTTCTCGTGAACATAATCAGTGGTCAAATCGTTTGTCCACACCGTCGCGCTCGCGTCACCGGCGTGTAACTCAATGAGGACGTGAGTTTTGCGCGGGGTCAAATCCACCTCGGTGCGTGGTCGGTCTGGAGCGCCCTCGTGACACACTCGAACCCCGTTCATCGACACATCGACCCCGTAGACATCAAAGCTGGCATCCGCAGTTCCGATAGCAGCCAACACGCGACCCCAGTTGGCATCATTGCCAAAAATTGCGGCCTTGAAGAGATTGTTCCTGGCCACCGAGCGCCCCACGGCAACAGCCTCTGTGTCACTCAGTGCGCCCGTGACTTCGATCGCGATCTCGTGGCTGGCGCCCTCGGCATCCGCGTGGAGCTGAAGAGCAAGATCCAGACAGAGCGCCCTCAGGGCGCTCTCGAACTCGTCAAACCCAGGAGTGATTCCGCTGGCGCCAGAGGCCAGCAGGCTAACCTGATCATTGGTGGACATGCAGCCATCGGAATCAAGCCGATTGAAGGTGACCTCGCTCGCTTGGCGCAACGCGCGGTCAAGCTGATCGGGCTCGAGTAGAGCATCGGTAGTGATCACGACGAGCATGGTCGCAAGTCCGGGAGCCAGCATGCCAGCACCCTTGGCCATCCCTCCGAGGGTGACAACACCGGAAGGTGTAGTCAGTGCGACCTGGGCCATCTTGGGCTTTGAGTCTGTCGTCATGATCGCGCGCGCTGATTCCCCACCGGAACTCTCGGAGGAATCTCTCCGGGCAACCGCCTGGGAAATCCCGGTGATGATGGCTCCGGCTGGCAGTAACTCACCGATCAATCCGGTGGAACAGACCAAGATGTCGGAGGCACTCGTGTCCCCGAGTGCTTCGGCAAGTTTCTCAGCACTCTGATGTGTCAACGCAAAGCCCGCGGGCCCGGTAAAGCAGTTGGCGCCACCTGAGTTTAAGACAATTGCTCTGACCTGACCGTCGGAAATCGCCTGTTCCGACCAGAGGATGGGGTGCGCCTTCGCGCGATTACTCGTAAAGACAGCCGCGGCATTAAAGGAAGGCCCCTCGTTCACGACAACGGTGAGGTCAGGTCCTCCCTGAGACTTGAGCCCAGCGGCAACAGTCCCAGCACTGAAACCAGCGGGGGCGGTCACGCTCACGGAGCAACCCCATTGACGCTAAGCCCCATACCTTCAGGCAAACCCAGCGCGATATTCATGCTCTGCACTGCGGCCCCCGCGGTGCCCTTGACCAGGTTGTCCATCGCTGCGACCACAATCACCCGATTAACGGCCTCATCGATGGCCACACCGAGCGCGATGGTGTTGCTCCCCAGCACATCGGCGGTAGCGGGGAAGGTGCCAAGTTCCATGACACGGACGAAGGGCTCGTTGGCATAAGCCCCAGCGAGCGCCTCGTGGAGTTTCTTGGCGCTCTGAGGCGAGGCAAGCTTTGCGCTGACTGTGGCGAGAATGCCCCTGGACATCGGCACCAGAACCGGAGTCATGGACACACTGACGGCAGAGCCACTGGCAAGCTCAAGATTCTGAGCAATTTCTGGCAGATGCCGGTGAGTTCCCCCCACCGCATAGGGCTTGGCTGAGCCGAGGAGCTCCGCCCCCAAAAGATCCACCCGCAATGAGCGACCCGCCCCCGAGGAGCCCACCGCGAGCACAGCCGAAATGTCGTCGACCTGAATCATTCCGGCTGCCAGCAACGGGGCCATCGCAAGGGTCACCGCGGTGGCATTGCATCCAGGGGCAACGATGGCCGAGGCTTCAGCAATTCGCTCGCGCTGGCTGGCACCATCATGACGGGGAAGCTCTGGCATGCCATAGACAAAGGGTGGGTGGTGAACCCCGCCATAGAACGTGGCCCAGGCGGTGGAATCGACCAGGCGTCGATCAGCGCCAAGGTCTATCAGTAAGCGCTGATCGCCTGATGTGACCAGTGTTTCGCCGAGCGACCCGGATTCCCCGTGAGGAAGCGCAAGGACTACAACGTCATGGCCAGCCAACACCTCTGGTGTTGTCGCCTCAAAACTCTGACTGGCAAGACTTGCCAAATGCGGGTGGACTGAGGCAACCGAGTCCCCCGCGTGTGAGTGAGCGGTCAGTGTGAGTGCGCCAAACTCGGGGTGATCAGCCAGCAGGCGCGCCACTTCACCACCGGCGTAGCCACTGGCGCCGGCAATTACAACCCGCAGAGTCATAACGACAACCTTAGACCAGTTATTGAACCTAGGGCAGGGTGTTTATGCCCGGAGTACCGCGCCAAATTTCTTGGCGGCAAGGGCAACGCCACGCTCTTTAGCCTCGGTTGCCTCCGCCTGAGTAAGAGTTCGATCACTGGCCCGGAACCGCAGGGCAAAGGTCAAGGAGCGCTGTCCCGCGTCAATCCCCTCGCCGCGATAGTCATCGACCAAGAATGCGGATTCCACTAGCTCGCCACAGCCCTCGATCAGAACATCGCGCAACGCGGCTGCTGGAACATCCAGGGAGGCGACCAGCGACACATCCTGGGTGGCAGCGGGATAGATCGACAGTGGCTTGGCAGCGTGGGGTTCCTGGCCACGCGCTGCAATCAGTGCGTCAATATCGAGCGAGAACACCGCCACCCGGCCGACAAGATCGCGGGCCCTGGCAATGCGGGGCAGTAGTTCCCCCACAAACCCGACTACGCTCTCCCCCACCAGAAGCCAGGCATAGCGCCCGGGGTGGAAAGCGGGATGCGTGGCTTGGACAACAGTGAGCTCAGCGCCGGTGGCCCTGGCTGCGGTGCGCGCGGCATCAAGGGCGTCTGCAACCTCGAAGGCTCTCGCCCTCGAGCCAGGAGTCTTCTCGAGGGCGTTGCCGAGGAACACACCGGCCACATTCCATGGCTGGTGGCCGGTTGAGGCATAGAGCTTCGCCGCAACCTTGGTGTCGGGCTTCTGTGCTCCCTCAGGAATGTCGGTGGTACCAAGAGATCCGGGCCCAACGTGAAAAACAAGACCAACCTCATAGAGGGCCAGTGACGTAAAGCCTCTCGACAGGTTGCGCTGCGCAGTCTCCAGCAGGCCAGGAACCACACTCACCCGCATGCGGTTCACCAAGGAGTCAAGAGCATTGGCAAGGACCACGTCGTCCTCGGTCTGGCCGAAGAGCACGTTGTCCTCGTGAGAGACGAAGGGATAGGCAAGTACTTCGGTCATCCCGCTGGCGGCCAGAGCATTGACCAGGCGACGCCTGGCGGCCTGGGCGTGACTGAGCCCCCGGCCCGAGGGCGCTGGCGGCAACGCGGAGGGAATCTTGTCGTAGCCGACAATCCGCGCAACTTCCTCGACCACGCCAGGCGCATCGACAATGTCGGGTCGCCAGGATGGCGGGGTCACAGTCAGGCCGGCATCCGTTTCGTCCACGGTCGCGCCGATAGAGCGCAAAATTTCAGCGGTAGCCGAGCGGTCCACCTCCATGCCAGTAAGAGCCATCACCGCATCGTGAGCAAGGTGAACAGGGGCGTACTGACCTGCTCCTGGCTCAAACACAGAGGCGCCAAGAGAATCTCTGGTGCCACCGGCGTAGCGCTCTAACAATTCAACGGCGCGCTCGGCGGCGGCGGCGGCAACCATCGGGTCAACCCCCCGGGCAAAACGCTTGGATGCCTCGCTCGGAAGCTTGTGACGCCTGGCCGTGCGAGCAATGGAAACCTGATCGAAGCCGGCAGCTTCGATCAGAACATCGCGGGTCGCATCAGTAATCTCGGTGGTCACACCACCCATTACGCCCGCAAGCCCGATAGGCCCAGACCCATCCGTAATCAGAAGGTCCTCAGGATCCAGAGTGCGCTCGAGCCCATCCAGAGTGGTGAGCTTCTCCCCCGGCTTCGCTCGACGGACAGTTATTCCACCGGAGAGGCGGTTAAGGTCGTAGCCGTGCAGGGGTTGCCCCATCTCGAGCATCACGTAGTTGGTGATGTCCACGGGAAGGGAAATCGAGCGAATCCCTGCGAGCACGAGCCTTGCGACCATAAACGGTGGAGTGGGCAGGGTCGGGTCAATACCGCGCACGGTGCGCGCTACGAAGGCGTGGCATCCCCTCGTGCCGCGAATCGGAGCGTCGTCCGAGAGGGACACATCATATCCACTGCCCTGGGCGGGGCTTAGAGTCCCAGCCGGGTCGCGAAAAGCAGCGCCGGTCGCGTGGTGATATTCGCGAGCAATTCCTCTTATCGAGAGCGCATAGCCCCGATCCGGCGTGACGTTGACTTCCACAGCCACATCGTCAAGCCCCAGAAGCGTGATGGCATCAGTACCAACCTCAGCCGAGATCCCCATCGTGACTAAGCGCAAAATCCCCGAGTGGTCATCTCCCAGGCCAAGCTCTTTGGCCGAGGCGATCATTCCATCGGAGACGTGGCCATAGGTACTTCGGGCGGAAATCGGGAATGGTCCCGGCAAAACGGAACCGGGGAGTGCCACAACAACCTGATCGCCGACGACAAAGTTGTGGGCTCCACAGACAATCCCGCGAACAGCGGGAGCATCAGGAGCGTCCTTGGCTGCCACGCTCACTTGGCACCAGCGAATGGTCTTCCCATTGCTTTGGGGTTCATCGACGAAATCAAGTACTTCGCCGACGACTACGGGACCACTGAGCTCGAAGCGGTGGATCTCTTCTTCTTCAAGACCCACTGAGACCAGCGCCTCGTGAACGGATTCTGGGGTGGTCTTCGCCGGGAGTTCGACGTATTCACCGAGCCAGGACAGCGGGACGCGCACTAGACCACCATCCCAAACTGACCGGAGAATCGAACGTCGCCCTCCACCATGTCGCGCATGTCCTGCACGTTGTTTCTAAACATCAATGTGCGCTCAATGCCCATACCGAAGGCAAAGCCTTGATACTCCTCGGGGTCAATCCCAGCGGCGCGCAGCACGTTGGGGTTGACCATGCCACAGCCGCCCCACTCAATCCAGCGCGCTCCCCCACTAAAGGTGGGGTGCCAGATATCGAGCTCGGCGCTCGGTTCAGTGAAAGGAAAATAGTTAGGTCGCAGCCGAATCTTGGCCTCGTCACCAAACATCGCGCGAGCTAGGTGCTCCAGGGTTCCTCGCAAGTGGGCCATCGTGAGGTTCTTGTCAATAGCGATGCCCTCAATTTGGTGGAACACCGGGGTGTGGGTGGCATCAAGCTCATCCGTGCGATACACGCGACCGGGAGCCACCACATAGACCGGCAATTCTCTCTCGAGAAGGGAGCGAATTTGAACGGGGCTGGTGTGTGTGCGAAGCACCATGTGGCGCTCCACTGGCTCAATAAAGAAGGTGTCCTGCATAGCCCGGGCGGGGTGATCAGCATCGAAGTTCAAGGCGTCAAAGTTGAACCACTCGTGTTCGAGCTCTGGTCCCTCGGCAATCTCCCACCCCATGGAGACAAACACATCTGCCATATCCTCCATCAAGACGCTGAGGGGATGCCTAGCCCCCTGGTGGCGCCTGGCACCGATAGCCGTCATATCGAGAGCCTCCTCCTGGAGGCTTGCAGCTTCTTCTGCGGCTTCGAGCAGAGCTTCTGCCCTCTGGTAGGCAGCCTGAACCTCGCTCTTGGCCTCACCCATCAGCTTGCCGGCCTCGGCCTTCCGCTCTGCTGGCACGTCGCGCAGCGTCGCGTTCAGTAACGAAAGTTCTGAGCGCTCACCTAGATGGGTGGTTTTCTCTTTCTTGAGCGCGTCCACTGTGCTCGCACGCGCGAAAGCGTCAACAGCCCCAGCAACAGCCGAAGCGACGCTCTCCGCGGAAATTTCGTGAGACGAGGACACGAGCGCCAAGTCTATAAGGCGTAAGGCTCAGCGTCGCTTGGCAAATGCCGACTCGTATAAACACACGGCCGCTGCGGTTTGCAGGCTCAACGACTCTGCCTTGCCAAAGATTGGCACCGACACCACGCCATCCGCTAAGGCCTCGTCCTCATCGCTCAGGCCATGCGCCTCATTGCCAAGCAACCAGGCGACGGGTTTCGCCAAGGCGCCGGAGTCCAGAAGCTCATTCAGACTCTGGCCACCGGCATCTGTAGCCAGCACAGAAACCCCGGCGGCCCGAAGAGCAGTAATCGTCACAGCCAGGTCAACACCCACCACAATCGGGACGTGAAAAAGACTGCCGGTGCTTGCCCGAACCGCTTTGGGGTTAAAAACATCAACGCTCTCGGCAGTGACCACAACGGCATCAGCACCGGCCGCATCGGCCGTGCGAATAATGTTGCCAACATTGCCGGGATCTTGAACCTGATGCAGCAGCGCTATCAGCGCTGGCTTCTTCGCCAGAACATCACCCAGGGTCACATCGTTGAAACCACACACCGCCACCACGCCCTGCGGGGTCACGGTGTCGGCCATTTCCTCGAGCACCTTCTCGGTGGCGAGCGTCAACTGAAGCTGGTGCTCGGCCGCCAGGGAAACCAGGTCCTTATGACGGTCCGTCGCAGCCTGGGTAATAAACACATCCACAACCAGCTCAGGTCGAGTGAGCAGGGCCTCGCGAACAGCCTGCGGACCTTCCACCAAGAACAGGCGAGCTTCCGTGCGGCGCTGCTTCTTCGCAAGCTTCGCAACAGCGCGGACAGCAGGTGACCTGGGGTTTTCTAGCACGTGTCCAGAGTATGTGCCTGGACCAAATGCCAGCTGAAGGCTCGGTTAACGGCGTATAACGATGAAGGCCACGCGCGTAATGCGCGTGGCCTTCATCACCCTGGAGAGAAACTACTTGATGACCGGTGCCGAGGTGTCCTTCGGGAGAGCCTTCTTGGCTTCCTGAACGAGCGTGGCGAACGCGCCTGGCTCGTGGATGGCAAGCTCTGCGAGCATGCGACGGTCAACTTCAATACCGGCAAGGCCAAGGCCCTGGATAAAGCGGTTGTAGGTCATGCCGTTGGCGCGAGCGCCCGCGTTGATGCGCTGAATCCAGAGGCGACGGAAGTCGCCCTTGCGTGCGCGACGATCGCGGTAGCTGTATACCAGCGAGTGGATGACCTGCTCTTTTGCCTTGCGGTAAAGCCTGGAGCGCTGGCCGCGGTAACCCTGAGCGCGCTCGAGAACCACCCGACGTTTCTTGTGTGCGTTTACCGCATTCTTTACACGTGCCATGATTTTTGTCCTTTGTGGTCAGGCTTACTTGGAGAGCAGCTTCTTAATGACTTTGGCGTCCGCCGGCGCGACGACCTGTTCCTGGTTGAGGCGGCGGCTTACTCTGGAGGACTTCTTCTCCAGGTTGTGACGCATTCCTGCGCCCTGCTTCATGACCTTGCCGGTGCCGGTCAGTTTGAAGCGCTTCTTCGTTCCCGAGTGGCTCTTCTGCTTAGGCATCTGTCTCTTCCTTCTTTTCTGTGGTGGTCTTGGGGGCGGCCTTCGGTGCTCTGGTGGCAGCCGGTGCTTTCGCGGCTGGCACCTTTGCTACCGCTGGTGCTTTCGCCACTGGTGCTTTCGCCGCTGGTGCTTTTGCTACTGGAACCTTTACTGCTGGAGTTTTTGCTGCTACTGGTGCTTGGGCGGGTGTGGCTACTTCGTCACGGACTGCCACCGGCTCGGTTTCGCGGGCTGGCTTGGCGGTCTTCGCTTTGGCCTGGGCAGCTTTGGCGTCAGCTTTTGATTTCAGTGGAGCAATGATCATCACCATGTTGCGACCATCGATGGTCGGCGTGAATTCCACGACTCCGTTGTGCGCAACATCCTCGGCAAACCGCTGCAGGAGTCGAACACCTTGTTCGGGACGTGATTGCTCACGTCCACGGAACAAAATCATCGCCTTGACCTTGTCGCCAGCCTGCAAGAAACTCTCTGCACGCTTGCGCTTGGTCTCGTAGTCGTGTG
Organism: actinobacterium acMicro-4; assembly: GCA_000754445.1. GTDB lineage: Bacteria > Actinomycetota > Actinomycetes > Actinomycetales > Microbacteriaceae > Pontimonas. The sequence continues at coordinate 17,700 of JNSD01000014.1, forward strand.
TGTCGATTTTCAGTCGGAACCGAACCTCTTTGAGGATCGTGTTCGCCTGGTTCTTGCGGGCTTCCTTAGCTTTCTGTGCCGCCTCGTATTTATACTTTCCGTAGTCCATAACTTTGACTACGGGTGGGTTCGAGTTGGGTGACACTTCGACCAAGTCGAGGTCAGCTTCTTGAGCTAACCGCAGAGCCACGTCAATGCGCACGACTCCGACCTGCTCACCTTCGGGTCCAACGAGGCGAACCTCGCTCGCCCGAATGCGGTCGTTAATCCTGGGATCGCTGATACCTGTCTCCTGTTCGCTCAGCGTGTGGTTCCAGCGATAGACAGACAAACCCCATAGCCGTGGTGGCTATTTCGCACCCTTAACGCTGTGAATCTGATGAGATTCACGGAGTACAACGACCCGGTAGCCTTAGTCCAGCAGGCCCACGCGGGTGGGAGGTTTCTCCACTTTCGCATGCTTCCCACTCTGGGAGGAGGAAGCATGGGCAACGATAGCAGGCTTTAGGCCGGTATGCGAGTGGAAGGAGTGCAACGCTGTGAGTGATTCCATCGACGACGAGGCGCGCGATATTGCTGAAGTTCCAGCGGTCGAGCTCATTACGACCGTCTCGGTCCACCTTCTCTCCGCAGCGGCCGTCAAGTGTGGGCTTGCCAACAACCCTGAGCAGGAAACTGACCTCGCGGAGGCCAGAAAGCTGATCACTGCACTCGCCGGGCTAATCACCGCTGCCGCACCCGAAATCGGTGACCACCACGCCAGGAGCCTTCGCGATGGGTTGCGCAGTGTGCAACTGGCCTTTAGAGAAGCCTCAACTTTCCCCGATGCCCCCGGTCAGGGCCCCGGCGAAAAATACACGGGTCCGGTTAACTAAGCCGGCAACACTTTCACTCCGACCCCATCACAACGCTCTGCGATCACGGGGTCGCTAGCCCATCGGGCCGAAATCTCCGCGAGCATCGAAGCAACGACGTCGGGCCCAAGCCCTCGGACAACACCGAGGACAACAAGAACCTCGGGCCCAGCGAGGGTTTGACTGGGGTCTCCACAGATCACGCGGTGAACAGCAACCTCTGAGTAATCACCGAGCACCGCGGCGAAACCAGCCCGCACCGCGTCATCACGCCAAGGAGCGAGGTAATCCGTGCCGCTGGCGGCCGCCTGGAGAGCACTGCGACGAAAGACCCTGGTGCCAGGTGAGCCAGGGTCGAGGACCAGAGCGAGCCCTTCGCTGGCGGCGGCAAGCGCGGCCCTCGACCCCTCGACTGGAATGGGGCGCGCCGCTGAATTCCACCTGGCCATGGCAGCCACATCACTGAAAACCGGCGCAACGGCTCGTCCATGCCGGTCTCGCTAACCCCCGAATCACCTGCCTCAGCAATCAGTGGACTCAGCACTCGTGCTCTACCGAGCGCTGTCACACAGTGACCCCACGCCGTGGCCAACTCGACCTGGGTGCGCTGCTCCGGGTCGGCTTTGAGGAGTTCCTGGAAGGCGGCGAGAGTGTCACCGAGAACCTGATCCACTTCGCCAGAATCGCCAGCGAAAGGGTTGGCAGAAAAAGACCGGCCCTCGAAAGGCTGGCCGGCCGAATCAGCCCCCGGCAACATCCAGAGCCTCAGTGAGCGTGAACGCTCCGGCATACAGGGCCTTGCCGAGAATGGCGCCCTCCAGGCCAAGGGGCACTAACTCGCGAAGCGCCGCGACGTCATCGAGAGAGGATATGCCCCCCGAGGCAATGACGGGGTGATTGGTCTGAGAAAGCACATTTTTCAGCAGTTCAATATTGGGGCCGCGCATGGTGCCGTCTTTGGTGACGTCAGTGACAACATAGCGAGCACATCCACACTCGTTCAGACGGTCGAGCGTGGCAAAAAGATTGCCGCCCTCTTTCGTCCATCCCCTGGCAGCAAGCGTCTCACCGCGAACATCAAGTCCCACGGCAATGGCTTCGCCATATTCGGAGATGACGTGAGCGGTCCACTCGGGGTTCTCGAGTGCGGCGGTTCCGAGGTTCACTCGAACAGCACCAGTGGAGAGGGCGTCCTCCAGGGATTCGTCGTCGCGAATCCCCCCGGAGAGCTCGACGTTCACCTTTCTACCGACGGCCTTCACCACGCGTCGAATGACGGCGCGGTTGTTGCCGCGGTCGAATGCCGCGTCAAGATCCACGAGGTGTAACCACTGCGCTCCCTGGCGCATCCACTCTTCGGCCGCCTCGACTGGGTCCCCATACGAGGTTTCGGTGCCGGCTTCTCCCTGAGTGAGCCGAACGGCTTTCCCATCGGCGACATCGACAGCGGGCAAAAGAATCAACGAAGGCGATTGAGAGAATTCATTCATAGCGGTGGAGGCATGCGACCTTGTGAGAGGGAGAAGCGCATCGCATCAGCCACGGTGCACAAGATAGAAATACTACCCCGTTAAGGCGAGCGGTTTTTCCGGGCTCAGACCAACGATGTTACCCAGTTGCGCAGGAGGGCAAGCCCCGCCTCCCCCGATTTCTCGGGGTGAAACTGTGTGGCGCTGAGGGGGCCATTTTCGACAGCCGCGACGAATGTCTGCCCGTGAGTTGCATACGAGACCAGGGGCGCCGGAAGCGATCCGGTGTGATCGAGTAGCCATGTCGTGGCCGCGTAGGAGTGCACGAAGTAGAAGCGCTCCGATTCAACCCCCCTGAACAACGAACTTCCGGGTGCGACGTCAACCGTGTTCCACCCCATGTGGGGCAATATCGGCGCCTCAAGTTGCGCAACCGTCCCCGGCCACTGCCCAAGGCCTGGGGTGTCGACCCCGTGTTCCAGCCCGCGCTCAAACATGATTTGAAGGCCGACACAAATGCCGAGCACGGGTCGTCCGCCGGCAACCCGCTTGTCGATGACCTCGTCGCCCCCCACCTCCCGCAGACCAGCCATCACAGTTGCGAAAGCACCAACACCGGGGACCACGAGGCCATGCGCCTCGAGTGCTTCCTCACGGTCGTTGGTCAGCAGGACATCTGCGCCAGCGTGCTCGAGAGCTTTGAGAGCTGAGTGCACGTTGCCTGAGCCGTAGTCATAGACAACAACACGAGGGCTCACTATTAGAGGGCGCCCTTGGTCGAGGGAATGCCCTCAATGCGTGAATCCAGCGCGACGGCCTTCCGTAGTGCCCTGGCGAAGGCTTTGAACTCGGCCTCAGCGATGTGGTGGGGGTCCCGGCCATCGAGCACCGTGATGTGAACAGTCAAGTCGGCGTGCATCGTGATGGCTTCGAACACGTGTCGCACCAAAGACCCTGTGAAGTGGCCGCCGATGGCGTGATACTCAAAGCCCTCAGGTTCGCCCGTGTGGACAAGATAGGGCCGCCCAGAAACATCCACCACGGCTCTCGCCAGGGCGTCATCCAGTGGCACCAGAGCGTCACCGAAACGTGCGATGCCCGCTTTGTCGCCAAGCGCCTGCAGGATTGCCTGCCCCAGCACGATGGCGGTGTCCTCCACGGTGTGGTGAACATCGATCTCGGTGTCTCCGCTGGCGTCGATCTCAAGATCAATCAACGAGTGCTTAGAGAGTGCCGTCAGCATGTGGTCATAAAAAGGAACCGTCGTGGAAATGGAGGAGCGGCCGGTGCCATCAAGGTTGAGAGACAGCCGAACCGACGATTCAGAGGTGCTGCGCTCGAGAGTCGCAGTGCGGGGGGACGTCACGCCTTCAGTGTAGCCAGTGCGTCAAGAAACGCGGTGGTCTCCTCGGCAGTGCCCGCGGTGACTCGAAGGTGGTGCGCAATTCCCACATCCCTCACCAGGATTCCCCGCTCCACCAGCTCCGCAAAGAGCTTCTGGGGGTTAGCAATCCCCCCAAAGAGGACAAAGTTCGCGTGTGAGGAGTGAACGCTATACCCAAGCCCCGGCAACTCCTGAAGAAGCCGATCGCGCTGAGACCGAATGTCCTCAACCATCGCGAGCATCACATCCGCGTGGCGAAGTGCTGCCACCGCTGCCGCCTGGGTGAGCGCAGAGAGGTGATAGGGCAAACGCACCAAACGCAGGGCGTCATTAACCGCAGGGTCGGCCAGGGCGTAGCCAACTCTGGCTCCCGCAAAGGCGAACGCCTTCGACATCGTCCTGGAGATAATCAGCCGCTCACGACCTGGCAGCAAGTCCTGGGCGGTGGGAGAGCCCTCTGGCAAAAATTCGACATAGGCCTCATCCACCAGAACAATTCCTGGTGTCTGGTCATAGGCGGCCTCAATCACATCCAGGGACACTGGAGTGCCCGTCGGGTTATTGGGAGCGCAGAAGAAAACGAGGTCGGGCTGGTGTGCTCGAATGTCCGCCACCACAGAATCCGCGCTCAGGCTGTAGTCGAGGTCCCGGGAGCCCTGAACCCAACTGGTTCCAGTCGCCTCGGCAATGATCGGGTGCATGGAATAGGTGGGGGGGAATCCCAGAAGACTGCGACCTGGTCCCCCAAACGCCTGAAGCACGTGCTGAAGAACCTCATTGGAGCCGTTGGCTGCCCACACCATCTCGGGGCTAACCGCGGTGCCAGAGCCGCGAGAGTTCGAGTAGGAGGCGAGCGCGTTCCGGAGCTCAGTGAACTCCCTGTCCGGATAACGGTTGATTGTCTCTAACGATGCCCTCACGGCCGTCACGATGGACTCGCGCACGGCGGGTGGAATCGGGTGTGTGTTCTCGTTGACGTTCAGGGCGTAGGGGACTGCGATCATGGGAGCGCCATAGGGCTTCTTCCCTACAAGGTCAGCCCGAACCGGCAAGTCGTTAAGAGTGGCCACGCGATAATCGTAGCCGGGCAGGCTACTGGCTTACCCCCTAGCGAGGAATAGCAAGTTCTTGCCCGGGGTTCAGGTTGGCGCTGGTCAGCTGGTTCAGGGTCATCAGCTCGGCCACCATGTCGCGCGGGTCGCCGGTGGGATCAATCATCTCGGCAATCGCCCACAGGGTGTCCCCGGACACCACGGTCACGTAGTCAAAGTTGTTAGACGATGCCGTGCTCTCAGCGAGTGCACCAGGAGACGTCACCAAGAGGGAGACTGCGACAACGGGAATAGCGAATAAAGCTGCGAGGACGACGCGTCCTCTGCGAGTGATACGAAGTGTTGAGCTGGTCATGATTACTCTCCTTAGCTGGTCGAGATTCCGGACCCGGCCCTCGGCCGGGAGGACCGGGTCCGAATCTCTGTTTCGAATATATGTTCGAATACGTGTGGTGTCAAGTACCGAACACTCTGTATTTCATCAGCCACCACCGACACGCTGTGGACAGCTTCGAACGCATGTGTAGAAAAAGTGTTCGACATCGGCTACCCTGGGGGCATGTTGACCGAACAGCAGCAGAAGATTCAGGCCTTTATTGAGCACTCCCTTGACTCACGCGGGGTTCCGCCGAGCATGCGAGAGATTTGCGACAACACCGGGCTCTCCTCCACCTCGAGCGTGTCGCACCAGTTGAGCCAGCTCGAACGGGCCGGGTTCATCAAACGTCACGCCAACACTGCTCGGACGTTAGAAATCCTCAAGCGTCTCACTCCAGAGCCAGACCAGCCTGTGGTCTCCTTGGTGCCGCGCAGCGACGACGTCGTGAACGTGCCGCTGGTCGGTCGCATTGCCGCCGGTATTCCGATCACCGCAGAGCAACAGGTGGAAGATGTTCTCCCACTCCCCAGGACTCTCGTCGGCAACGGCGAGCTCTTTATGTTGAAAGTCGTCGGTGACTCCATGATTGACGCCGCCATCTGTGATGGCGACTGGGTCGTCATCCGCCAGCAGGCCACGGCCAACAATGGCGACATTGTGGCGGCCATGCTGGATGAGGAAGCCACGGTGAAGGTGTTTAAGCAACGCGATGGCCACACCTGGCTACTGCCGCAGAACAGCGCCTACGAGCCGATTCTTGGTGACCACGCAACAGTGCTTGGCAAGGTGGTCACCGTACTTCGTAGCCTGTAGAGGTGAGGGAAGGGGCCGGCCGATACGCCGGGTTCTGTCCCGAAGCGAACTTCGGTGGCGACCATCTTTCTCGGAGGGCTGTTACCAACACTCTCTAGCGGCCTACCCGACACCCAAGCGAGCAACTTCAGTGGTGTCTGTTTGGCCTTGCTCCGGACGAGGTTTACCGAGCAGATTCGGTCACCCGAATCTCTGGTGGTCTCTTACACCACCGTTTCACCCTTACCCGATTGCTCGGGCGGTTTACTTTCTGTGGCACTGTCTCGCGGATTACTCCGGGTGGGTGTTACCCACCGTCCTGCTCTCTGGAGCCCGGACGTTCCTCGGCACTACCGAAATAGTGACGCGACCGCCTGGCCGACCCTTTCCATCACTACCAGGGTAGAGCAGTGGGGCCCCTCGCACTAGAGCTCGCGATAGGACGCCGCTGAATCGAGAGCCCGGTTCGCCGCCGCATCGGCTCGGGAGTTCTCTTCTCGGGGAACCCATTCGAAGGCGACGGAACATCCCGCGAGGAGCTCCCTGGCTTCCTTCGCCAAAGCCTGCATGTCGGGGTGCTTGATTTTCCAACGCCCGGACATTTGTTCCACGACGAGTTTGGAATCCATGCGAATGTGAAGGTGGGCCGAGGGTGATATTTCCAACGCAGTCTTCACACCCTCGATCATTCCGCGGTATTCGGCAACGTTGTTGGAGGCGACACCGCAGAGGATTCCCGCCGAGGCAATCACGGCACCCGTCTCGGGATCAATGACTACTGCCCCGCCAGCGGCAGCACCGGGATTACCTCTGGATGCGCCATCGGCCTCAATCACCAGTCGCTGGTAGGTCACAGGCCAGACTCTGCTGTTCGAATCAGAATGGCGTTGCTATCAGGACACAACAGCACCTCATCCGCCGGTGCTTGACGAACGCTCTGGATGTCGGATTCGGTGAGGGCGACACCGCTGGCACTGGAGATGCCCGCCCTCAGGTGAGAAGCTCCTTGCCCGTAACGCTCGCGTTGGCGCTCGTAGAGTGCAACTAAATCAGAGGGCAACAGGGCAACGAGTTCAGCTCTGGCCAATCCGAGGCCGGCCACCTCGGCGGCCAGCTCAGCGCTCTGGGTGTGTTCCTCGCTGCGCGCGTGGGCGAGGGCCTCCTCCGCCGTGACAAGGTCTCCTGCAATTTGTGCCTCGGTGGCCTCGGCGTTATCGAGTCGTTCCATGATGGCAAGCTCAATGTCCTCTAAGTCAGAGCGTCTTCCCATCAAGCTCTGAAGCTCGTGTTCCAAGCCCTGCGCGTCTTTGGCAGAGGCGGTGTGCTCGAGACGTTCTTGGTCAGTGGCAATGCGCTTTTCGACAATCACAACGTCAGACTCTGCTCGGGCCAGCTCGGATCGAATGCCCTCCAGCTCCACAAAAGCCTCGTGCCGGCGGCCCTTCAATTCCTCCACGGCTGCACTGAGGCTTGGGATGTGGAGGGTGTCAGCCAGCGCCGCCTGGGTTGTTCTAGCGCGGTTAAGGGCTCGGTCGTAATCAGCCATGTCCAACAACTTGGCTTGGACTTCGGGAGGTGCACTCAGTGCCACGGTCACTCCCCCACTCGATGAACTTGGAAAGTCCACGGGTCGGTATTCAGCTCGCTCACGGTGACCCCAACACCCAGCATCGAACGAAGTTCCTCGGCTGCCCCGTCGAGCCAGAGCCACTCGGCGGCAAAGTGGGAGATGGTGATGAGGCTTGGCCCACCAAAAAGTTTGGCGTGCTCGCGAAACTCACTGGCCGGATGGTGGCGCAGGTCACTGGTGATGTACACGTCGCTATCGAGCACGGCTGGCTCCTGCAATAGGGAATCCCCGGCACCAGCACACACGGCCACCCGTGTCACTCGAGCGTCAGGTTCTCCAGCAATAACAGGGCCAACTGCGGTCTGCGGCAGGACCTCGCCAAGCGCGACGGCAAGCTCGTAGAGACTCATCTCTTGAGGGAGTGAGCCAACACGTCCCAGGCCATGCCCAGGTCGTGACCCTGGGACCACGGGCTCGTGCCCGACAACCCCAATCAGGTCAGCGAGTCGACTGGATGTTCCCGTGGGCACCACATCGGCGTTGGTGTGGGCCGAGTACAGCGCTATGCCAGCCCGAATGAGCTCGGCCACCACGTGGCCTTTATACGTGGATTCCGCAACACTCGTGACGCCCTTGAGTAGCAGAGGGTGGTGGGCAATGATCAGGTCGGCTCCAACCTCCCTGGCCTCTGCAATAGTCTCCGGCGTGACATCCACCACCAGGTGGATGGAGGCGATGGACTTCTGCGACGATCCCACCACGAGCCCGGGGGAATCCCACTCCTCCGCCCCGGATTCCGGCCAGAGCGTTTCGATCTGCGCGAGAACAGATTCCAGAGTGGGTTTAGCCATGTGCCACCCGAGCAGTCTGGGCCCGCAGACCCAAGGCGGCTATAGCGCTCACCAGTCCAGAGACGACAAGCGCGACCAGCACTCCCAACTGGCCAGAACTCAAATCACCAAAGCCTGCCATCTCCAACAGGGGCAGCAGGTATCCGAGCCAACCAAGCCACGAGACCGAGGAGGTAATCATGCCAAGACCTGCGCCGATGCCAAGAATTATTCCGGCTAGCGGCGCCACGCGCCATGCCGGCAGTGCTCCAGAGGCCACATCGTCAAGGCGCTTCGCCCCGAGTGCCACGTCGAGTGCGAAGCTTGCCCCCCACGCAGCCAGAACCACACCCGCGACATAGAGAAGGCTTGGGACATAACCGGCCACGGGTTGCTCCAGGGCAATCACAGCTGCCACGGCCGCGAGAGACACCACGGCAAAGATTGTTGTCGCCAACGGCCGCGAAATGCGCAGACCAGCCGAGAGGCTCGCCAAGCCGCCAGAGAAGAGTGCCAACGACGCAAGACCGACCAGCGGTAGGACTAGACCAATCAGCAGCGGTGCCGGATACCACGGGGGCATATCAGCAGCTAGCGTGCCCACCGGATCAGTCACCAGCGTCAGGGCACTACGGGGCGAGCCGAGTGCCACCACAGCCACATAGGAGACAAAGACAAGAGTAGGGATCACCGCAACGAGCCCCGTCAGGGTGCCCACCGCACCGCGAGCGCTACCGCCACCCCGGTGATACCTGGCAAGGTCTCCTCCGGTGTGGCCAAGCAGCACCAACAGAACCGACAGCGCCAGAGAGCCAAGAGCCACAACCGGGAGGCCAGGGCTTGACCACCCTGTCACCCCAGCGAAGCTCAGGGTGGGGGCCGTGAGAAGAACAAAGCCAATAATTGCTGGCACCTGAACCCCGGCGCTGACATAGAGGCCAACCCGCAACACCCGCCCGCCCAACAGAGCAAGGGTGAGAACAATCCCGGCGATCACCACAGTCATCACCACGCGAAGAATCCACACCTCAAAGGGCCACCAACCAGCGCCGCTCACGATTCGCGTCGCCAGGGCCTCAGCCCCGACGACCAGAAGACCGACCAGAGCAATGCGAATGACAACAATCAACACCGAGGGCACCACGTTGCCGTGCCGGCCAAAGGTCATCTGAGCGGTGTGGAGGGTCGAGAGGCCAGTCCGGGCACCGGCATAGGCACTAGCTGCGACGAGCCCGCCGGAGAGGAGAGCTGCAGCGCCAAGAGAGACCACAGTCTCGACGAGCCCGAGCCCGCGCGAGACCAAGAACGCTCCGGCAACGATGCCCACAATCGGCGTCAGTGTGGCCCACCAACTCCAGAACAGCCCTGCGGTCGAGAGCACCCTGTGGTTGTCCGCAGTGGGCTCCAATCCGGTGTGGTCAAGGAGGGGCACATAGTACTCGAGAGGCTCTTCCCGAGCCGCACGAGTCCGGAGGGCCTCCACCTGGGGCTCGCCTTCGCCGTGGTTCAGTGGCCACGGGTCGTCGTCCACTGGCAGAGCGTCACGCTCCGGGGCATCGTCTGGCTCTGCCCCATCGTGGCCTGGAGCCTCCCCTTCGGGAGCTTCCCCCTCTGGCGAGTCGCCTCCATCAGCGGGGATGGGAGCGGCGGCGTCATGGGCTTCCCCGAGGTCGTCATCATCCTCGGTGACATCGGCGGGCTCAGGGGGGCCTCCACCGAAAAGAATTCGCTCGCGGGCGATTATCGCTTCAGCGAATTCGCCGCGTGTGGCCCGCGTGAGATCTGCCCACACGGTGAACGCTTCTTCCTCTTTTTCGCGCAGGGCGACCTGGGCTTCGAGCTCATTCATCATCTCGTCAGTGTTTCCCGCCGCGTCACCACTGAACTTGGACAGAATCTCTTCGTCGCTCAGCGATGTGCGAACCGGGGGAGCGAGGGCAGGACTTGGCATAAGAACAGCGGGGACGAGCGGCTCGACCGGAGCGCCAAAATCGTCAAAGTCCCCCATCACCGGCAGCGCGCCGGTAAACGCTGCGTCCTCAGCCGGTGGGGAAAAAGTCTTCCTGCGGGGACCCCCGGTGTCCTCGCTGTCCTCAGGCAACTCACTGTCAACCATGGTCTAAGAATAGGCGTTCTTGGGGGATGCTCGCGCCCCGTTGTCACGAGAGAGAACAACCATCGCACCCAGTACAGCGAGGCCGCCCACCCACGCGAGTGGTCCTAGTCTTTCGCCCACGAGTGCAACGGCCAGGACCCCAGCGACTAGTGGTTCTAGGAGCGCGACCGAAGCAACCGTGCTCGAGCGCAACGTCTTGAGAGCGAGAGAGAACGCCACATACGCAAGAACCATAGGACCAAGAACGAGGTATCCGACGAGGGCAACGTGAAGACCCGACGCAAAAATCCCTGCCCCGGTGACTAGCAATACCACCAGAAGAACCGGCGAGGCTCCCCCGAACATCGCTCCGATGACTGCTCGCGGAGTGTGGCCTCGCTCAATCAAACGTCCGAACGCATAGGTATAGAGCCCATAGGCCCCGCCGGCAACCACCGCCAGCACCACTCCCAGTGCGACATTGCTCTCGCGACCACCGCCGAGATCGACTTTGGCTAAACTCATGAGCGCGATTCCAGCGAGCGCAACAGCGGAGGAGAACCACCAGAGGCGAGAGGGCGCGGAGCGATCCACCCCCCACTCCAGGAGGGCGACGGCTAGTGGCCCAAGACCCAAGGCAATGAGGTTGCCCAGAGCGATGCCCGCTTGGGACATTCCCCAATAGAACGTCAACGGGTAGACCACAACGCCCACAATCCCGAGCACGGACCACAGTGTGGCGCCACCATCGCGGAGGAGCGCCAGGCTGGATGACCCGCCGAGCAGCCCAAGGACGACGCCGCCAATTCCCATTGTCGCTGCACCAATCGCGAGCGGTGAAACCTCAGGGCCAAGCCAAAAAGCTGCGGTGCCGGTGGTGCCCCACAGCAGAGCAGCAATCATCACCAACACCACAGGTCGTGACACGATGGCCTCTCTGGTGACTGAACTAGTCTTGGAAATAAGACTTCACAGATTGCAAGGACATCATGACATCTGAGCACACCACCTCGTGGCACCAACTTCGCACCACCTTGGTCATCTCGCAGCTTGGACCCACGATTCTTCTCATTACCACGGTCACTCTGCTGCAGTTTGGTTTGGGGCAGACGGATCTCTCCATTCGCATCGCCGCGGCAGGCATTCTGCTGGCCTCAGGAATTTTGGGCGCGCTCGTTCAGTTCCAGGTCGCATCAGAGGCCCAGGAGCTCTCTGGAAAATCTGGAGTGGCTCGCGCCAGTGCCCGCTGGATGTGGGTGGTGAAGTACGTAACCCCCACCATTTTCGTCGGCATCTACCTCGCCCTGATGGTGGCGCTGTTCGCCTAAAATCTGGTGGGCCCGGAGGGACTCGAACCCCCGACATCCACGGTGTAAACGTGGCGCTCTAACCAACTGAGCTACAAGCCCAACGCCCCATCGTAAACCACTTTTGGGTCCGCGTCTGTCTCTGTTGACTCTCGGAGTGGATGACTAGACTGGTGGCTCATATGTGCTGGCGATCCCGGCGCGTGTGTTCCCGATCTACCACAACCAGGAAGAGGTCAGGGTGGCTGTCAACGACCAAGACCCATACTCGTTCAACCAGATGGACTCTGACCCAGCAGAAACCAGCGAGTGGCGCGAATCCCTTGATTCGGTCGTAGCGCATTCTGGGCACCAGCGTGGCCGAGAGATCATGCTGAGCTTGCTCAAGCGCTCTAAAGAGCTGCACCTGGGCGTTCCAATGGTCCCGACCACCGATTATCTGAACACCATCGCACCGGAGAACGAACCCGAGTTCCCGGGTGATGAAGACATTGAACGTCGCTATCGGGCGTGGATTCGCTGGAACGCAGCCATTACCGTTCACCGCGCCCAGCGACCGGGCATCGGCGTGGGTGGCCACATCTCCACCTACGCGTCCTCCGCAGCCCTCTACGAGGTGGGCCACAACCATTTCTTCCGCGGACAAGACCACCCCGGTGGCGGCGACCAGATCTTCTACCAGGGCCATGCCTCGCCAGGTATGTATGCCAGGGCCTTCCTCGAGGGGCGCATCAGTAGCGACCAGCTCGATGGCTTTCGCCAAGAGAAGTCCCACCCCAGTGGCGGTCTGTCGTCGTATCCCCACCCGCGTCTCATGCCGGAGTTCTGGCAGTTCCCCACAGTGTCAATGGGTCTTGGACCCATCAATGCCATCTATCAGGCTCAGGTCAACCGCTATGTGCACAACCGCGGTATCAAGGACACCAGCCAGCAACGCGTGTGGGCCTTTTTGGGCGATGGCGAAATGGACGAAGTGGAAAGCCGTGGTGCGCTCCAGCTCGCCGCCAACGACGACCTCGACAACCTGACCTTTGTTGTGAACTGCAACCTGCAGCGCCTCGATGGCCCTGTTCGCGGCAACGGAAAAATAATCCAAGAGCTTGAGAGCTTCTTCCGCGGGGCAGGTTGGAACGTCATCAAGGTCGTCTGGGGCCGCGAATGGGACGCGCTCCTGCAGGCTGATACCGAGGGTGCACTGCGGGATTTGATGAACCGCACTCCAGATGGTGACTACCAAACCTTCAAGGCCGAAAACGGTGCCTACATTCGGGAGAACTTCTTTGGTCGCGACCCTAAAGCTTTGGCCATGGTCGCACACATGAGTGACGACGACATCTGGAACCTCAAACGTGGTGGTCACGACTATCGCAAGGTCTATGCCGCGTTTAAGGCTGCTACGGAGCACAAGGGCCAACCCACCGTCATCCTTGCTAAGACGGTCAAGGGCTACGGCCTTGGCCCAAGCTTCGAAGGCCGAAACGCCACTCACCAAATGAAGAAGCTGACTCTCGAGAACTTGAAAGCGTTCCGCGATGACATGCGAATTCCGATTTCGGACGCAGCCCTCGAGGCGGATGTCTATCGGCCTCCCTACTACCACCCTGGTGAGCACGACGAAGCTATTGCGTATCTGCACGAGCGCCGCCGAGCACTCGGTGGCTACCTTCCGGAGCGGCGCTCCCGCTACACGCAGGTGAGTCTTCCCGATAGCTCTGTCTATGAACCAGCAGCAAAGGGCTCTGGCAAACAAGAGGTCGCAAGCACCATGGCCTTTGCGCGCCTCCTCAAGGACCTCCTCAAGAACAAGGATTTTGGCCACCGCTTGGTACCCATCATTCCCGATGAGGCCCGCACCTTTGGTATGGATGCCTACTTCCCTACATCCAAGATTTACAACCCCCACGGCCAGAGCTACACCTCGGTCGACCGCGAGTTACTGCTGGCCTATAAGGAAAGCCCCGAGGGGCAGATTTTGCACACCGGAATCAACGAAGCGGGAGCATTCGCTGCGTTTACGGCGGTAGGCACAAGCTACGCGACCCTCGGCGCACCGATGGTCCCGATCTACGTGTTCTACTCCATGTTTGGATTCCAGCGCACGGGCGATGCCATATGGGCTGCCGGAGACCAAATGGCCAGAGGCTTCATCATGGGTGCCACCGCTGGTCGCACCACTCTCACCGGCGAGGGCCTCCAGCACGCGGATGGTCACTCGCCGCTGCTGGCATCAACCAACCATGCCGTCATCACCTACGACCCTGCCTACGCCTACGAGATCGCCCACATCGTGAAGGCCGGACTCGAGCGCATGTATGGCGGGTCCCATCCCGACCCGAACGTCATGTACTACCTGACGATTTACAACGAGCCCATGGTTCAGCCAGAAGAACCCGCCAACCTGGATGTTGAGGGCCTGCTGAAGGGTCTCTACCTTCTCAAGCCCGCAGCACGCCAGAGTGGTCCCCGCGCTTCTATCCTCGCCTCCGGCGTGGGTGTGCCTTGGGCATTGGAGGCTCAAGGCCTGCTGGCCGCTGACTGGGGTGTGAGCGCTGATGTCTGGTCAGTCACCTCCTGGAACGAGTTGCGCAAAGACGGCGTCGCCGCCGAGCGCCACAACTTCCTGCATCCCGACCAGCCCGCGCAGGTCCCCTACGTCACCCAGAAACTCCAGGGGGCCCCGGGTCCCTTCGTGGCGGTGAGCGACTTCACTCACGCAGTCCAAGACCAAATTCGCGAGTTTGTGCCGGGCACCTACCTGACTCTCGGCGCTGATGGGTTTGGCTTCAGTGACACGAGAGCCGCCGCCAGACGGCACTTTGCTATCGATGGCCCCTCGGTGGTGGTGCGGGTGTTGCAGCAATTGGCGAAAGAAGGCCTTGTGCCGGCCGGGTCCCACCAGGGCGCAATCGAGAAATATCACCTCCTCGATGTCAATGCGGGAACGAGCGGTGCTACCGGCGGCGACGCCTAGTCCAGCTGGCCACTAAAGATTCGAGGAATCCCATGAGCCAGTCCATGACAAAGAAACAAACACTGTCATGGCTGCGCAATGTCTCGGGCGACATGGCCACAGCCACTCTTGCGAGGCTTGACGCAACACTCCCCTGGTATCGGGATATGCCCCCTGGGCGGCGCTCGGCTGTGGGCATGGTCGCCCAGACCGGCATTAGCTCGTTCATTAGTTGGTATGAGGACCCCGCGTCCACCCCGTGGATAGCCTCCGACGTATTCGGCGTGGCACCGAGAGAACTCCTGCGCTCGGTCAGCCTTCAACAGACCCTTCAGCTGATTAAGGTCACCGTCGAAGTGGTCGAAAATCACCTTCGCGAAGCTCCGGAGGATCTGCGCGAAGCCATACTTCTCTATTCCCGTGAGATTGCCTTTGGCGCCGCCGATGTCTATGCCAGGGCCGCGGAAGCGCGGGGGCTCTGGGACGCGAGGCTAGAAGCGCTCGTCGTCGATTCAATCCTGAGCGGTGAATACGACCAAGAGCTCCCCTCCCGCATTGCGGCACTCGGCTGGACCGGCCACGGAGAAGTGTGCGTCCTGGTGGGAACGAGTCCTCGCATGGTGGATGTGGATCAGATCAGGCGCACCGCCCGACACCACAACGCCGACGTATTGGTGGGCGTTCAAGGTAATCGACTGGTTGTGGTGATCGGGCAGCGTCTCGACGACGACCATGATCCGCGCGAACACCAGTCTTTCGTTGAGATTGCTCAGGCACTCGATGAGAGCTTTGGCCCGGGCCACTTCGTCATTGGGCCGACCGTTGCCGCTGTCGTTGACGCTGTCAAGAGTGCCAAAGCTGCTCTTGCTGGTTTCTCGGTGGCCAAGAGTTGGCGCAGTGCCGGCCGCCCTTTGGCGGCCGATGACCTCCTGCCAGAGCGCGCACTGGCAGGGGACCCGTTAGCCAGGCGGAAGTTGATTGCAAGTATTTATGAACCGCTTCGCGATCACCCACTGGATTTGCTCGGAACCGTGTGGACATACTTTGAGACGGGGCATTCTCTGGAGGCAACCGCCCGTGAACTGTTCGTGCACCCGAACACTGTGCGCTATCGCCTGAAGAAGGTCTCCGAAGTGCTCGATTGGGACCCCGGCGCGCCCCGCGATGCTCTGACCCTTCACTTAGCCATCATCCTTGGCGCGATGAGCGAGCCCAACACTCCTCCCCGGGTGTCTGGCTCATCACTGTAGATTGCCTACAGCGATTTACCGGAGTTGTAGGCCGGGTCGCACCAAGGTTTTCCCCTGAACCCCTAAGAAACTGGAATCTATGTTTGTCATCGCTGCGCCGGGTCAGGGCTCTCAAAAGCCAGGCTTTCTAGAGCCCTGGCTCGACAACCCCACGTACCGGGCCACACTGTCCAGCTGGTCCACCGTTATTGGCATCGACCTGGTGACCCATGGCACGACCAGTGACCTAGAGACCATTACCGACACGGCGATTGCACA
>JNSD01000015.1 GCA_000754445.1 actinobacterium acMicro-4
GGTAGAGAGCAATGTGGTCCAGTAACTCCGAGTATCCGGGGCTTGGATCCGGGTACCACCACACCGCGCGCGGAAGACGGCTATCCCCCACCACCACGTCCGCATAGGCGGCCAGCCCTTTGAACTCACAGAAGGTTGTGCCCTCCACCGGCTTCAGAACGCTCAGATCAACATCACCGCGTGGCAGGTAGTAGGTGGGCGGGTGCGACGTCTCAAGGATTCGCAGTGGCGAAGTCGTATCAACAATCACCTGGCCCCGATGAGTGACCACCACGTGGTCGCTGCTGTGCTCTAGTCGTGGTGGCCTGGGGTAATCCCATACCGACTCCGTAGCTGACATCGTGCCCCCTAGTAGCAGTATCTCTCGGTGTGAGGCTAACGGGAGGAAGCTGGGGAATATCTCCTCCAGATTTTCGCTAGGTGGATAGCTTCTTTCGCGCTACGCTGGGCCTGTCGTATTGAGCCGACAATTCTTATCCACAATTTTCGGATTGCGGTGTGCTCGCGTGAGTGTGGGGTTGGCGGTAGTTTCGACCGTTGGTTTCGAACGTCGAACCTACGCACCACAGCACCACAGAAAAGAGATACACAATGGCAACCGGAATCGTTAAGTGGTTCAACGGCGACAAGGGCTACGGCTTCATCACTCCTGATGACGGCTCGGCCGACGTCTTCGCGCACTTCTCCGCAATCCAGAGCAGCGGCTACCGCTCTCTCGAGGAGAACCAGCGCGTGGAGTTCGACATCACCTCGGGCCAGAAAGGCCCTCAGGCGGAGAACATCCGTCCTCTCTAGGCTTTTCTAACATCGCCTTAGGGCTGTGGGGTCATCCGTTTCGGATGGCCCCACAGTCGTTTTGCGCTGTGTTTAGATTGTCGGGATGAAGCCGATCACCCGCGACCAGATTGTTGCAAGCTTTGTGAACATGTCCGAGGCGGACCTGAGAGTCATGAGCTTCCCTGGCCTGCACGAGACGCTGTGGGACGAGCGCGAGTTCCTGGGATGGCGCGACGCGCATCACCCCACCAAGGGCTACATGGTGTTCTGGGTGGGCGATGACGCCAGAGGGCTGATGGTCAGAAGCGCTGAGAGTTCGATGCCAGCGGGGCGATCCGCGCTGTGCTCGCTCTGTCACACCCAACAGCCCGCTCCCCAGGTCAGCCTGTTTGTGGCGCCAAAGACTGGCGAGGAGGGCGCTAGAGGCAACACCGTGGGGACCTATCTCTGCGCCGATTTATCCTGTTCGGCAATGATTCGCATGGCGCTGGGTGTTCACGGTGGCACACGAGCAAAAGAGATGTTGGCAACCACAAGCGACAATATCCGCCAACGCCTCTGGAACTTTTCGAGGCGAGTTATGACAGAAAACGCTACTTAGCGCCGGCGACCCATGATGACCATCGGGATAGCAAAAGCAAAGGTTGCCGTGAGGATACCGGCAGTGAACAGCCAGGGGGCAAAGACCTCGGGGACCACAAACGCGTAGGTGAACATGGGGAAACTAGCCAGAAACATAAGGGATGCTAGGACGACAACAAACACGTTCATAATGGCTCTAGTATTCCACACCCTAAGGCAAACCCGATGACGAGACTCGATGACAGACGTCGCCTGATCATTCGGCGTATCCGCATCACCGGGTGGACTTGCCTGAGCTCGCTCTTGGTGACCATCGTGAGCTTCCTCACCTGGTTCCACATCGTGTTTGCAGCGGAGCGCGAGGCCACCCTCGAGGTTTTCCGTGACGATCGGCTGCAGGTCAGCGAGGTTGCGGGATCCATAGTCATGGAGCCAACCGAGGGGGCAAGCAGCACGGGAATTCTCTATTTCCCAGGGGCGCGAGTAAATCCCTACAGCTACCTCTACCCGCTCTCCGAGGTGGCAGCCTCTGGCACCACGGTCGTCATTATGGACCCGCTGATGAACATGGCCCTCTTTGATGGCAGACGTCTCGACGAATTAGCTCTCGCCGCCCCGAACATCACTAACTGGGTGCTCTCTGGTCATTCCCTCGGTGGAGTGCGGGCCTGCATGCTCGCTGATGATCCGGCCGTTATCGGGTTAGTGCTGATGGGCAGTTACTGTGCGATAGATGTGTCATCCCTGGAGATTCCAGTACTTCAGGTTCTCGCGAGCAATGACGGGCTCATTGACGCTGAAGCGGTGGCAGCCTCATCCACTCTGGTGCCCGACTCAACACACATCATCACCCTCGAGGGCGCCAACCACGCCTCGTTTGGAACCTATGGGTCACAGCCAGGCGATGGAATCGCCACGCTTTCCCGCGCGGAGGTGCGCGACGCGCTGACCGCCGTGTTCCAGGACCTTCTCGCTGGCAATTAGCCCAGTGAGTGAGCTCGTTCGACGACGAGCTCACGGACCCGCGCAGCATCAGCTTGGCCGCCCATGGCTTTCATCACCGCTCCAATGACGGCTCCAGCAGCCTGCACCTTGCCATCGCGAATCTTCTCAAGAACATCGGGCTGCGACAACAGCGCCTCATCAATGGCAGCAGTCAGGGCGCCGTCATCGGAGACAACCTCAAGCCCTTTCACCGCGACAATCTCCTCCGGGCTACCGCCACCATCAACCATCTCGGCAAGCACTGTCCGGGCGAGCTTGTCCGTGAGTCGACCATCGTCAACGAGCGCCTGCAAAGCTCTAATGTCCTCAGGGGTGGCAAGGCTGCCTGCGTCAACCCCTCGCTCATTAGCAATTCTGCTGAGCTCCCCCATCCACCACTTCCGTGCCGCAGCTGGCTCGACGCCGGAGGCGACAGTGGTGGCCACCTCGCCCATCAAGCCCGCGTTCACAATGGCCTGGAAATCGATGTCGCTGAAGCCCCACTCCGCCCTAAACCTGCGGCGCATCTCGACGGGCTGCTCCGGCAGGGCTGCCCGAAGCTCGGCGACAAGTTCCGCGGAGGCGTGCACCGGCAACAAATCGGGCTCAGGAAAATAGCGGTAGTCATCCGCATCGCTCTTGGGCCGACCAGGCGATGTCACACCAGTGTCCTCATGCCAGTGCCTGGTCTCCTGAGTGATGGTGCCGCCAGCGGCCAAGATGGCCGCCTGGCGCTGAATCTCATAGGTCACAGCGCGCTCGATTGAGCGCAGCGAGTTGACGTTCTTGGTTTCCGTGCGAGTGCCATAGGCCTTCTGGCCACGCGGGCGCAACGAGACGTTGGCGTCGCAGCGCAGGTTGCCACGCTCCATGCGAGCGTGAGAAATTCCGAGATTACGGACCATGTCCCGAATCGTGGATACATAGGCGCGTCCCAGTTCACCGGCTTTGTGATCCATTCCCTCAATGGTTTTGGTCACAATCTCCACCAGGGGCACTCCCGCGCGGTTGTAGTCAACGAGAGAGTATTCAGCCCCCTGGATGCGCCCGGTGGCACCCCCAACGTGGGTGAGCTTGCCTGCGTCTTCCTCCATATGTGCTCGCTCAATAGGGACCTCCACGAGTGTGCCATCATCGAGCTCGACAGAAACAGACCCCTCAAAAGCAATGGGTTCGTCGTATTGGCTGATCTGGTAGTTCTTCGCGAGATCGGGATAGAAGTAGTTTTTGCGGGAAAAGCGCGACACCGGCGCAATCTGGCACCCCAACGCCAACCCCAAACTGACGCTGTAGCGCACTGCGGTTCCATTGACTACCGGCAAGCTGCCGGGTAGACCCAAGCACAAAGGAGTAATCAGTGTGTTCGGCTCAACCTGGGCATCGTCCAGCGCAGCCGGGTTTGGCGCATCGGAAAACATTTTGGTCTCGGTCGAGAGCTCAACGTGGACCTCGAAACCAAGGACCGGTTCAAAAAGCGCCAGGGCCTTATCAAGGTCCATCAGTGCGTCTTTAGCCATGGCTTAGACCACCTCCGGAGAGTTTTCATAGACCAGGGAGCCATCGCGCTCCCGGAACAGTCGCTCGAGTGCACTGCCCCAACGATAGAGACGGTGGTCTTCATAGGCCGGGGCCATCAGCTGAAGCCCAACGGGCAAACCATCCTCGGGTGCTAAGCCCATGGGCAAAGACATCCCCGGGATGCCGGCAAGATTTACGGGGATTGTGGTCAAGTCACCCGCCCACATCGCCAAGGGGTCATCAAGCTTCTCGCCCAGTGGAAACGCGGTGGTGGGTGCTGAGGGTGAGATGAGCAGGTCAACCTGGGCAAAGGCGCTGGTGAAGTCCTGCTGAATCAGGGTCCGCACTTTCTGGGCGCTGCCATAGTAGGCGTCGTAGTAGCCAGCACTCAGGGCATAGGTGCCAAGAATGATGCGCCGTTTGACTTCATCACCAAACCCCCGATCCCTCGTCGCTGACATGACGTCCTCGACGGTCGGGTTTCCCTCCGGGGTAATGCGAAGCCCAAAACGCACGGAATCAAACTTGGCCAAATTACTCGAGGCCTCCGCCGGCAAAATCACGTAATACGCGGCAACCGCATACTCGAAATGTGGTGCGTCAATCTCCACCACTTCAGCCCCCTGCGCACTCATTAACGCAACGGCCTCGTCGAAGCGTTGTTTCACACCGGCTTGGATGCCCTCGGTCTGCAGTTGCTTGACCACTCCAACCCGCAGGCCAGAGAGGTCGGCCAGGTTAGCCCCCTCATCCGCCTCGGCAGTCATGTTCGCCCAGGGGGTCGGGATACTCGTTGAATCGTGGGGATCGTGTCCAGCAATCACATCGTGAAGGAGGGCTGTGTCTCGCACGGTGCGGGACACAGGCCCCACCTGGTCCAAGGACGAGGCGAGAGCGATGACACCGTAGCGGCTCACGCCGCCATAGGTGGGCTTGACCCCCACGGTGCCAGTGAACGCTGCCGGTTGGCGGATAGAGCCACCGGTGTCACTACCAATGGCGAGGGGAGCCTGGAATGCTGCCACCGCGGCTGCCGATCCTCCACCCGAGCCACCTGGCGCACGAGTTAGGTCCCAGGGGTTCCTGGTCACGTGGTAGCCCGAATGTTCGGTCGAGGACCCCATTGCGAACTCATCCATGTTGGTTTTGCCGAGAAAGACCGTGTCGACGGCCCTCAGTTTTGCGACCACCGTGGCGTCGTAGGGAGGTAGCCAGCCCTCCAGGATGCGCGAGCCCGCAGTCGTCACCATGTCCGACGTGCAGAGGACGTCTTTGATGGCAATGGGCACGCCGGCGATAGCCGATAGCTTCTCCCCCGCAGCACGTTTCTTGTCCACACCGCGCGCGGTACCCAGAGCGTCCTCAGCTCGCGCAAGAAAAGACCCGACCAGGTGGTCAGTGGCGTCAATGCGATCCAGGTGTGCCTGGGTGGCCTCGACACTACTGAGCTCTCTGGAGGCAAGAGCGCTGGCAAGTTCGCTAGCGCTCCAGCGCGTGATATCGCTCACGCTTGCTCCCCGAGGATGGCCGTCACTCGAAAACGCGAACCGTCGTGGTCGGGGGCTCCAGCCAGCGCTTGGGCTTGGGTGAGAGTGGGGCCCACAACGTCGTCACGAAAAACATTGCCCAAAGGAACAGGGTGGGACGTGGGAAGCACGTCAGCCACAGCAACCTTGGAGATTGCTTCTACGGAGTCAACGATGGCAGAGAGCTCACCAGCTAAGCGCGACACTTCGTCCTCACTCAGAGCAATGCGAGCGAGTTCCGCCAAATGGCGAACGGTCTCTGGCGTCATGTCTGACATGAATCTCCTTGGTCGGCTCCCCAGTCTAAAGCTCTAGAACAGAAAGACCCTCCCGCAGTAGGAGTTCGAACTTGTCCGCTTCGAGAATAGGGACTCCCAATGCCTCGGCGCTCGCGCGCTTGCTGCCAGCGCCCTCCCCGGCAACCACCACAGTGGTCTTTGTGCTCACACTGGACGAGGGTTTGCCCCCGGCTGCAATGACTGCCTCTTCAGCGCTATCGCGCGAGTAACCGGGGATTGAGCCGGTGACCACCACAATTGCACCACGCAGCGGTTGGTCACCAGAGGAAACCGGTGCGGGTGAATCTGCAAAGGACACCCCGCAAGCTCGCCACCGATCGATGATCTCTCGGTGCCAATCGACTCGCAACCACTCCATGATGGAGACCGCGATGGTCTCGCCCACACCGTCAACCTCCGAGAGCTGCTCCAGAGACGCTGCCTCTATTCCCCCGAGTGAGCCAAAGTGCGAGGCGAGGGCGCGCGCTGCGACCGGGCCGACATGACGGATGTTGAGGGCCACCAGGAAACGCCACAGCGGTTGGGCTTTAGCCTTGTCCCGTTGCTCAATCAGCTCGAAGGCCGCCTTGGAGGGAACCCACTCCTCATCGCCTACAAACACAGGGGATTGCGGATCATAAGCAGGGTCGCTCTTCTGTCGCTTACGCCGAAACGGCGTCTGTCTCACGGGTTCCTGGGTGAGTGGGTCGCGCTTTGGCTCTCCGGTGTCGGCATCCCGCACGTCAACCACAATCGGGAAGAGCTCCTCCACCGACAATTCGAACAATCGTGCCTCGGTGCGAAGCGGCGCAATCGTGGGCTCCAGGGGTTGGGTGAGCGCAAAAGCGCTCACTTCTCCCAGGCCCTCAATATCAAGACCCCCCCTGCTACCAATGTGTTCAACCCGTCCTCGGACTTGAGCAGGACAGTCCTTAGCGTTTGGACAACGAAGGTCAATATCGCCGCTCTTGGCAGCAGCCAGTGTTGCCCCACAATCGGGACACTGTGTCGGCATCACAAATTCGCGCTGGGTGCCATCGCGCGCCTCGACGACGGGGCCCAAGATTTCTGGAATCACATCACCGGCCTTGCGAATCACGACCGTGTCACCAATCAAGACGGCTTTTGCCCTCACCACGTCCTGGTTGTGAAGGGTGGCGCGCTCCACTTCGCTTCCGGCAACCCGCACTGGCTCAAGGACCGCGTAGGGGGTTGCGCGCCCCGTGCGTCCAACGCTGACAACGATGTCGAGAAGCTTTGTGGTGACCTGTTCGGGCGGATATTTGTAGGCAATCGCCCAGCGCGGTGCGCGCGAGGTCTCCCCCAGTTCGCGCTGGAGAGCGAACTGATCAACCTTGACCACCACGCCATCAATTTCGTGCACCACGCTGTGACGGTGGGCGGCGTAGTGGGCAATGAACTCCAGAACCCCATCGTTGGAATCCACAACTGTGGCAGCGGTGGAGACGGGCAACCCCCAGGTGCGCAGCAGCTCATAAACCCCACTCTGGGTGGTCACCGGGGGGCTATCCCAGGCGCCAATGCCGTGGACAATCATGGAGAGATCGGCGAGACGCTCACGCATCAGGCTCAACTGGACGTCTTTTTTGCCCTCACTCTTTTGTCGCAGCGTGCCAGATGCGGCATTGCGGGGATTGGCGAACACCTTCTCCCCGGCAGCGCCTTGTCGGGCGTTGAGGGACTCAAAAGCGTGAATGGGGAAAAACACTTCACCCCGGACTTCGACCAGCTCCGGGTGACCAACCCCATCCAACACTCGGGGAATACCCGGCACCAAGAGAGCGTTGTCCGTGACGTCTTCCCCGGTGACCCCATCACCCCGCGTGGCAGCGGAGACGAGCCTGCCCTGCTGGTATCGCAGATTCAGTGCTAGCCCATCAATCTTCAGTTCACACAAGAACTGCGCCTGCGGAAAAGACGCGGTTATCTTCGAAGCCCAGAGCGCCATTTCCTCATCGTCGAAGACATTGTCAAGGCTGAACATTCGCTGCGCGTGAACAACCGGGGAAAACAGCTCTCCGCGACCAAAGCCCACGGCTTGGGTCGGGGAGTCTGCCCCCTGAAGCTCTGGATACTCTCGCTCAATGGCCTCGAGCTCGGCCATGAGCTCGTCATACTGGGCATCCGAAACAAGTAGCGCATCCTTGCGGTAGTAAGCATCCTGAAGATCAAGAATCGCCGCGGTGAGTTCAGCTGCGCGGGAGCGTGCTTGATCGAAATTCACTCCCCCAGTCTAGGCAGGACCACCACGGCGTGGGCAGCTCGATTAGACGGGCTGCCCCTCCGGGAGACCGGTGCGAAGCGCCGGGGGCAAGTGTCCCAAATCGTTGTGGGTCAGCAAAACCGGTGGCTTGGTCGTGCGAACCCGAATGATGGTCAAACCACAGTGTGCCTGGTTGATTCCAAGCCATCGCCAAGCGCTTGCCCCAAACACTTCGCGCACGAACCAGGCGATAACAAAGTTGTGGGTTATCAGCAAATCGTGGCGGTCATCCCGAGAGGGGGCAAGCCATTCAGCCGTGGCATCAGCCATCTGGGCTTCGCCGGCAACTAGTTGTTCCTCAGAGATGGAGCCATAGAACGGCTCAAACACGGAGGGCATATCAGGAGTGGGGCCCGCAGGAATGCAGTCCATGAGCAGAGCATTGGGCTCAGCCTCTGGCATGCCCAAACGCTCGGTGACCACACTGGCCGTCTCAATTGCCCTCTGGAGCGGAGACGTATAGGCGGCATCAAATTGGATTGCGGAGAGGCGGTCAGCCAGGTGCACCGCCTGAGCCCGTCCGCGTTCGCTCAGTGGCCCATCCGGCAGGCCAAATTCGGCATCAACTTGCTCACCGTGACGAACAAGGTAGACATACCTAGACACACGAACTCCTGACAACTGCTTGTGGCCCCACCGTAACGACCACAGATGGCCGAGGATTAGCGCCCGGGTTAAGCGGAGATGTTCCCCGGGGCAACAACCCCATCCACTATGTCATCTTTCACTGCACCCACGACAACAGCACTCAGCGGACTGTTCACAAGGTGACGGGCGAGGGCTTGAACATCATCAGTGCTGACACGAGCGAGGCGTGCCAAGCCCTCCTCGCGGTCGACGTACTCACCGGTCGTCAGCTCAGAGCGCCCCAGTCGCATCATTCGGGTTTCCATGCTCTCCAACGCCAGAGCGGAAGAGCCTGAGAGGTTACCAATCGTGCGTAGTCTTTCGTCCTCAGTAATGCCCGACTGGGCGAGTGCTACGAGCTCGTCGCGAAGAAGCTCAGCCACAAGCTTGGCGTTTGAGGGCGAGGTGCCAGCAGCCATTCCAAACATTCCGGCATCGGCATAGCTACTCGCAAAGGCATACACCGAGTAGGCAAGCCCGCGCTTCTCTCGAATTTCTTGGAACAATCGTGACGACATCCCCCCACCGAGGCATGAGCTCAGGACCGACATCACGTGGCGGCGCTCGTCCGTGGCTCGAAGACCCGGCGTGGCGAGGGCGACGACAGCCTGCTCGAGGGGCCTCGTGATGACCCGGGAGCGAGGAGTGTCAGCAACCGCAACGCCGTCCACCGCTCGCCTCGCTGCGGGCGCAGAGGCGTCTGCGAGATTCCATCCCGAGCGCCCCAGAGCAGACAGGACGCGCGCCACAATATCGGCGTGCTTGAGAGAGCCGGCGGCGCTCACCACCAGTTCGTGCGCTCGGTAGTAGGTGTCATAGTGGCGGAGCACCGAGGCACGCTCCGAGGCTTTGATCGTCTCGGGGTTTCCACCAATCGGGCGCCCCAAAGCATGGTCGCCAAGCACGAGCTCGGCGATGCGCTCGTGAGCGACATCACTGGGATCATCATCAGCCATCGCGAGCTCTTCCAGAATGACCTGCCGCTCGACCTCAAATTCGTGGGGGTCAATCACAGAATCGGCAATCATGTCGGCGAGGACGTCGATGGCCATGTTCACATCGGTGTCTTGAACCTTCGCGTAGTAACAGGTGTGTTCTTTGGCAGTGAGGGCATTGTGCTCGCCGCCAACAGAATCAAAGGCAATGGCGATATCGAGTGCGCTTCTGGTCGAGGTGCCTTTGAACAACAGGTGCTCGAGGAAGTGTGTGGAGCCATAGGCGACACCATCTTCATCACGGGAGCCCACCGCAATCCAAAACCCCAACGACGTGCTGTGAGCTCCTGGCACCTCTTCGGTCAGGATGCGCAGGCCGCTGGGGTGAATAGTCCTGGATACTCTGGCTCCCCCACTGGAGAGAAAAGACAACTCGGGGGTCTGGAAATCAAACTCAACAGCGGAACTCATCAGTCCTCCACCCTAGCGCGTTGGCCGGGGCTCTCTCTGGGCTGTTAAGCGCTGTGGCCCGGCTCTTTCGAGCCGGGCCACAGACTAACTTCCTGGAAGGACTAGGCCTTCTTGGCTGCGCTAACGGCAACCATACCGAAGCCAACCTTGTTGAGCACGTCAGCAATGACGTACACAATCGCGGCAATAGCAACGGCTCCGCTGACGTCAGCACCGCTGAGCTTCATGAACTCTTCGGTTGCGGTGCCGATTGGGTAAATTGCCCAACCGAACATCACGAAGCGGCGCATGATCTTGACGGCGCTAGCAGCGTACGCAGGCATGCCATCGAGCTTGACCTGGAACACTGCGTAGACGATGTACAACCAAGCCAGCGAGGAAATGACGAACCACACGATGGTGGAAACTTCACCTTCCATGCCAACCTCACCAAGGTAACCGGTGACAATCATGATGATGTCAGCGATGACCAGGCGGGACACGAAGCCCTTGGTCGCGGCGCCAGCAATGGCGACGATCAGACCAAACTCCACCAACAGCAGCGGAGTGGTGAGCAGCCAGTCAATGTAGCGGTATGGCATTGTTGCGCCAATTTCACCGGCACTCTGGTCAAAGAAGCCGACAATGTCGGTCATGATCCAGTACATGATTGCTGCAATGAAGGTGATGATTCCCGCATAGGTTGCGGCAATGCGGTGCTCGGGCTTGAGGTCGCCTCTCTCCAAAACGAAGTAAAGCGTACCCGCCGCCATAGCGACGAAGCCGAGCATGAAGAATGCCTGAGTAATTACAAGCAGATCCATGGTTCTCCCTTGAAATGTTTCTACTATCCGCCCGCCGCCGCGACGGAACCGTCGGTGGGTGGTCGGGGAGTGTTCCCCTAACTCCGAGAAGGCCTAACCCTCCCGTAGCAACGCTTACGCTACTCCCGGGCTTCCCAATTTGCTACACAAACACTCAACCTCCGGTGGAATTTTCTTCCCGCCATAATCCACGGCAGCCCAGCGCAAATAGTGTGATTGAGAATTTCAAGTGTGATAAATAGCTAAAAAGTCCCAATTTGAGGAGGCGCGCTAGAGAACGAGAATTTACAGCGGTTTAATTATTCATCACTGTCGTGTTTCACAAACACGTGTGGCCGGCACCCTGGGGTACCGGCCACACGAATCAGACTGTTTAGTCTTCGGCGTCTTCCTCGTCAGCCGGAGAGGCGCCTTCGGCGCCCTCGGCCAGAACGGGTGAGAGCGAGAGCTTGCCGCGATCATCAATCTTTGTGATCTCCACCAGGATTTTCTGGCCGACTGACAACACGGTCTCAACGTCATCCACTCGCTTGCCACCGGCAAGCTTGCGAACCTCAGAGATGTGGAGCAAGCCATCCTTGCCAGGAACCAACGACACGAATGCGCCGAAGGTGGCCAGCTTGACGACAGTACCGAGGTACTGCTCCCCCACCTCGGGGTTGACAGGGTTGGCAATCGCGTTGACGCGAGCACGAGCCGCCTCAGCACTGTCGCCATCCACGGCACCGATGTAGACCGTGCCGTCATCGTCGATCGAGATGTCGGCACCAGTCTCGTCCTGGATGGCGTTGATGGTCTTGCCCTTAGGCCCGATCAGCTCGCCAATCTTGTCAGAGGGAATCTGGACCGTGATGACTCGAGGAGCCGTCGGTGCCATCTCGTCCGGGGCGTCGATTGCCTGGTTCATCACACCGAGGATGTGCATACGCGCTTCCTTGGCCTGAGTTAGTGCACCAGCAAGAACGCTCGCGGGAATACCGTCAAGCTTGGTGTCGAGCTGAATGGCGGTCACAAACTCGCTGGTTCCAGCGACCTTGAAGTCCATGTCACCGAGAGCATCTTCAGCGCCCAAGATGTCGGTCAGGGCTGCGTAGCGCATTTCGCCATTGACCCCATCAGAGATCAGACCCATGGCGATACCGGCAACCGGAGCCTTGAGGGGGACACCGGCGTTCAGCATCGAGAGAGTCGATGCACACACTGAGCCCATCGAGGTCGACCCGTTCGAGCCGAGTGCTTCGCTGACCTGACGGATTGCGTAGGGGAACTCTTCACGGCTTGGCAACACGGGCACGAGTGCACGTTCTGCCAAGAAGCCGTGTCCAATTTCACGACGCTTTGGGGTGCCCACCCGACCGGTTTCACCAGTCGAGTAGGGCGGGAAGTTGTAGTGGTGCATGTAGCGCTTGGACTTTACCGGAGCGAGCGAGTCAATCTGCTGCTCCATCTTCAACATATTCAGAGTGGTCACGCCCAAGATTTGAGTCTCACCTCGCTGGAACAGTGCGGAGCCGTGAACGCGAGGAATCACGTCGACCTCGGCATCGATCACCCGAAGGTCTGACTTTCCACGGCCATCGATACGAATCCCCTCGGTCAGCACACGGGTGCGCATGACGCGCTTGGTGACCGACTTGTAAGCAGCGGACACCATGGTGTTGGCGTCCGCGGCAAGCGAACCCGCCTCGACCTGTTTGGCAATATCTTCTTTCACGCGGGCCTTGAGTGCGTCATCAGCATTCTGGCGCTCCTGCTTGTCTGCAATCTGGTAGACACTGGCCAGTTCTTTCGCAGCCAGAGCGTCAACTGCTGCCAACACCTCGGGGGTGTAGTCGGAGAAGACGGGGTAGTTTTCAACCTCTTTAGCGGACTGCTTGGCAAGCTTCGCCTGAGCCTCGACCAACGCTTTCAGGAAAGGCTTTGCGGCCTCGAGACCCTGCGCAACAACCTCTTCATTGGGCTTGCTTCCACCATCATGATGGCGACATCTTCTGAGCCATCGGCAGCCGTGACGACGCGACCCGCAACGATGATGTCAAAGACAGCGTCAGCAAGCTGGCTGTGCTTGGGGAAGGCAACCCACTGGTCACCGATCAAGGCAAGGCGAACCGCAGCAATCGGGCCACTAAAGGGCAGGCCGGAGATTTGGGTTGATGCGCTTGCGGCGTTGATGGCCAGAGCGTCATAGAACTCATCGGGGGCCATCGACAACACCGTGATCACGATCTGAACCTCGTTGCGAAGACCATCCACGAAGGATGGGCGCAGAGGCCGGTCAATGAGACGACAGACCAGGATGGCCTCGGTCGAGGGGCGACCCTCACGACGGAAGAACGAGCCTGGAATCTTTCCCGCTGCATACGAACGCTCTTCAACGTCGACAGTCAGGGGGAAAAAGTCAAACCCCTCCCTGGGGCTCTTGCTGGCACTGGTTGCTGAGAGCAACATCGTTTCTTCATCCAGGTATGCGGCAACCGCACCCTGTGCTTGCTGGGCCAAACGGCCCGTTTCGAAGCGCACAACGCGCTTGCCATACTTACCGTTATCAATCACGGCTTCGGCGAACTTAATTTCTGGACCCTCCATTGAGGACACTTCTCCTTATACATCGGTGAAAGCCACCACGCCGTATCGGCAGATGGCGGAGGCGCGCTACGCAGTGAGTAAGCAGGAAGATAGGCCGCACAAAGGTGTGGGGCCTGTTTCTGGCCAACAGTAGAAGTGCACTGTCCCCTGGACAGTAGACCACCACCGGTGACCAGCTCCTGGCCCACCTACATGAGTAGAGAGCCATATTCAATTAGACGACCGCTACAAGCGGACTCCTTAGGGTACCGCGTTATGCCCTAAAGCGCGATACCCCGCGCATCAGCGCGGGGTATCGACCAGAATCCTGAACTTAGCGGCGAAGACCGAGGCGCTCAATCAGCGCACGGTAGCGCTCAATGTCGATGCCCTGAAGGTAACCCAGTAAGCGGCGACGGCGCCCGACCATCAGCAACAGGCCACGACGCGAGTGGTGGTCGTGCTTGTGGGTCTTCAAGTGCTCCGTGAGCTCGGTGACGCGGTGTGACATCAACGCGATCTGAACCTCGGGAGAACCGGTGTCACCAGGGTGCGTAGCAAAATCAGCCAAAATTTTGTTTTTGGCTTCTTGGGTAATGGACATGTCAGCTCTCCTTCTGTTATCTCGCTGCGCGGCGCTCCACCCGGTGGCAGGGCACTTATTTCCGCGGCCGTTACACGGCACAAGGGACGACTCTAGCAGTGTGGAGCGCTGGCCGATAGTCAGCTTGTTATCAAGGTGTAACCAAAAAGGGTTGCATGCCCCGGAGAGCCTTTGACACGATGTGAATAAGTTACTCGCCGCTCAGAAGCGCCGGAGGCCAAGCCCCGCCACTGGGCGGCGAGGCTATTAAGCCCCGGGTTCGCTCTCGGCAGTCGCCGTGGGAAGAACAATCGCGTTGGTGCCAAGGGTCAAACCGCTGAGTCGACCCGGCGAGAGCACCCGATCGAGCTCATCGGCGGCCATCAAACCTTGTGCAATCACCAGTTCGCGGACAGTCCCCTTGCCGGCAAGCGCCTCATGAGCAATCACCGCAGCTTTCTCATAGCCAATGTAGGGGGTGAGGGCTGTCACGACGCCCACGCTCGCCTCCACCTGGTTGTGGAGGTGCTCGACATTGGCGGTAATCCCGTCCACACAGTTGACCCGCAGGGTTCGACAACCATTCGTGAGCCACACCACGGATTGCAGAAGCGACGCCGCAATGATTGGCTCAAAAGCATTGAGCTGCAGCTGCCCAGCCTCAGCCGCCGCGGTGACCGTGGCATCGGCTCCGATGATGGCGAAGGCCACTTGGTTAACCGCTTCGGGGATCACCGGGTTGACTTTGCCGGGCATAATCGACGAACCCGCCTGCCGCGCAGGCAAGTTGATTTCTCCCAAGCCCGCCTGGGGTCCACTAGAGAGCAGACGCAGGTCGTTGCAGATTTTGGAGAGCTTCACGGCCGCGCGCTTGAGCGTGCCAGAGAGCGTCATAAAGACGCCAGCATCGCTGGTGGCTTCAATGAGGTCCGGGGCGGTGCGAATATCAAGCCCGGTCAGTTCAGCCAAGTGCGCCCTCACCGCCTCGGGATAGCGAGGGTCGGCAGTAATTCCGGTGCCAATTGCTGTCGCCCCCAGGTTGATTTCACACAGGAACGGGATGGTTTCTTTGATTCGGTCGTGATCTTCGCGCAGCGTGGTCGCGAAGCCACTGAACTCTTGGCCGAGAGTCATGGGCACTGCGTCCTGAAGCTGTGTCCGACCGACCTTCAGAATCTCGCCGAACTCTCGACCCTTGGCGAGAAAAGAATCTGCCAGAAGACGGTGCTCCTCGAAGAGGCGTTGAACGCCGAGCACCATGCCGAGCTTGATCGCCGTGGGGTAGACATCGTTGGTGCTCTGTGACCGATTGACGTCATCGATGGGGTGGAGATGCTGGTAGTCACCCTTGTCAAAGCCCATGATTTCAAGCCCGCGATTAGCAATCACCTCGTTGGCGCACATGTTGGTTGATGTGCCAGCACCTCCCTGAACAGCGCCAAGGACGAATTGCTCGTGCCACTGACCAGCCCAGAGCTCTTCGCACACCTGCTCAATAATGGCCGCCTTGTCCGGGTCCAGAGCACCAATGTCCCGGTTGGCCCGCGCTGCCGCCTGCTTCACCCGCGCCATCCCGCGGATCAAGTCGGGGTAATTGGAAATCGCTCGTCGGGTAATTGGAAAGTTCTCCAGCGCTCTGGCTGTGTGAATACCCCAGTAGGCATCCGCAGGGACCTCCCTGGTGCCGAGCGAGTCTGATTCGGTGCGCATCGGCACTTCTTGACCGACGGGGTACTCGCCCATGCCGGGACGGTACATGGCGTTGTCATCGCCCTCACCTCGAATGGAGGGGCCTGGGCCGGTGGTGTGAAACATGACCTCACCTTGCTGTGTGATCGGGAGAGCTCCCCCTACGAGTGTAGGAGGCGGTGGGTAAAGGGAAGTCATCGCTACGATGAATTCATTCCCATCCATCTGCGCTCGAAACTAAGGAGACTCTTTATGTCCAGCGAATCCGCAACCATTGACTTCTACGGCGCCTCGTGGTGTGGCGATTGCCGGCGCGCGCAGGCGTTGCTCGAGCACTACGGTGTGGACTTCACCTACCACGACATCGACGCCAGCGACGATGACAAGAACACCGCCATTGAGCTCAGCGGCCGCCCGAACATTCCGGTCCTGCGCTTCCCGGACGGCTCAGTCCTCACCGAACCGAGTAATCCCCTTCTCAATGAGAAGCTCACCGAACTGGGCATGATTTAGTCGCCATCAGCGCTCAGGGTTAGGCTCCAGCCATGCAGCTACTGGGCGATGGCACATGGGTAATCTCCGCGAGTGA
Source organism: actinobacterium acMicro-4 (assembly GCA_000754445.1). Lineage (GTDB taxonomy): Bacteria > Actinomycetota > Actinomycetes > Actinomycetales > Microbacteriaceae > Pontimonas. The sequence goes on from JNSD01000015.1 coordinate 16,212, forward strand.
CCTCACGGCACTTGAGCAGTGCCCGTGGCGTGTCGCCAGGATCATGGACGAGAAGCTCAACAAGGGTGTCACCGTCCCCAAGCTCGAAGATCCGATGATGGACCTGGTGGCCAGGCTTGGGCTTGAGCACGAAGCTCGCCAATGGGCTCTGTTGAAGGATTCCCTCCACTCCACCCTAGAAATCTCTTTCGACAGAGACGTCTCCGGTGGCGACGCGCAAGCCTGGCGGTCGAACATTGGACTGGCTGCCAGGCAGACTCACCTGGCTCTTGGCTCCCAGGTGGACGCGATTTTTCAGGGCGTGCTCTACCAACCCTCCCTGCAGAACACGTCGTTTCCGGTTGGCTTCCAAGGCTTCGCCGATTTTCTGGTTCGGGGCGAGAATGGCTGGGAGGTCTGGGATTCGAAACTAGCGAGGAGCGCTAAAGACGCAGCGCTCATCCAACTCGCAGCCTACGTGGATCAACTGAACCTTCTTGAGGTTCCCGTCTCCCCCGAAGTGCGACTCATCTTGGGCGATGGCACCCACAGCATTCACGATGTGACGGAGCTACTGCCGAACTATTGGGATGCCCGCTCGACTCTCCTTGCGCTGATGGCCGAGCGCCAGAGCGATCCGCTCCCGGTGCCCTGGGCAGACGAGCGCTTCGTGGCCTGTGGAACAAAGAACTGCCCCGCGTGCCTTGAGCAAATTGACCTCAACGATGACCTGTTTCAGATCGCGAAGATCCGCGGAGCACAACGATCAAAACTGCGCGTCGCTGGGTTCACCACAATGACAGATTTCGCCAACGCGTCCCGGCAGGAGGTCCTCCGCCGAACATCCGGGATCAGCCCAGACACCGTGGCCCAGTTGCACCTGCAGGCCTCCCTGCAGCACGCCACGCTCACCCACCCCGAGGGGACGCCAGCGTGGGAAATTCTCTCGCCAAAAATCCTTGACAACATCCCTGCCCCCAGCCCCGGGGATGTGTTCTTCGACTTTGAGGGAGACCCGAACTACCAAGAATGTGACAGCGACGGCCGAGGGCGCTCTAGCCTCTCGCCGGGTGACGACGCCGTGTGGTTTGGTATCGAGTATCTCTTTGGCATGTGGGGCGAAGGCCTCGGTCAGGAAGGGTTCTTGCCCCTGTGGGCCGAGACCTTCGACGAGGAAAAGAGTGCCTTGGAGAGGTTCTGCGCACTCATGACAGAGCGTCACGCTGCCCACCCGGACATGCACGTCTACCACTACGCGCCCTACGAGAGGACAAAGCTGAACGCTCTGGTGAGGCGCCACCGTGTCGAGGGTGACCGCGTTGAGTGGTTGATCAAGCAGGTCTTGATTGACCTCTACCCGGTGGTGACGAAGGGGGTGGCTATCGGTCTGCCCAGCTATTCCCTCAAAGCGCTGGAGCCGCTCTATTTCCCAGCCGGCACGAGAACCGGAATTGCCGGGGGTGGTGAGTCAGTCGCAGCTTTTGTTGACTATGTGGCTGAACGAGACGGCGGCCGTTACGACGACGCTCGCGATATCAAAGACGGAATTCTGCACTACAACCGCATCGACTGTGTCTCCACGCAGGCCCTGCGCGATTGGCTCCTTCGCATCCGCGACCAGGGCGCTAACTCGACTGCTAACCCAGGTGCTTAGCAGTCGTGGGAGAGCACCTCATTGTTCTCTCCGATGACGACAGTCGCGTCAATGAACTGCCCCGAGAGCGCGCGTGGTAACCACAGTTTCGCATCTGACCACATCCGTTCGTAGGGAATCTTCTCCACCGGCCACCATGAGGCGACCAGTTCACCAGAATCCCGGATTTCTCCAGAGAAAATCTGCGCCGAGAAGACAAACGAACGCTGCGAGAGATTCTCTCGATGGAGAAACGGGTAGTGGATACGCGCGAGCGGGCTGAGCGCGTGGGACTCGATTACCAAGCCGACTTCTTCGCGCACCTCACGAATTGCCGCCTCTTCAGGGGTTTCTCCCTCTTCGACCTTGCCTCCAGGACCCACAATGTTCCCAGCGCCTAGGCCCCGTAGCTTCTCCCCGAGCAACACTTCGGCGACACCGAGGTTGTCGCGGAGAATGTAGGTTACGGCGACATCAAACACAGGGACAGGGTATCCGTTACACGCTCGTACCCCAGTTCGCGTTATAGTCCAATCGTGCGCGATACGTATCAAGCGCGACCCGTGGTGGGCGCCCCTTCCGGTTATCGGGTGTTTTTGGCGTTGCTCAACTTTCTGGCCGCCACCGCGGTAATCGCCGCTCTTACCGTTCAAATCACGGATCTGGTGCTCAACGATGCTTTTGTTCCGGAGCGTTACTTCTCCTACTTCACGATTCAGACAAGCCTGGCCAACATCTTCGTACTGGTCCTGACTGGAATTGTGGGCCTGCAGACCGCCAGGGACTCAGCGGGAATAGCCGCTCTTCGGGCGAACTTCGTCGCCTACTCGATTATCACGGGAGCCATCTACAACGCTCTGTTGCGAGATATGCCGGGTGCGGAAGGCTCATACGCGTCGCCCATTCAGTGGCCCAACGAAATTACTCACGTATGGATTCCGCTCTATTTTGCCCTGGACTGGGTCATCAACCCCCACCGCCACAAGCTTCCAGGCTGGACCATGATTACTGGAATCATCTTTCCGGCGCTGTGGTTTGGCTTCACTCTGACGAGGGGTTACCTCACCGACTGGTACCCCTACGCGTTTCTGAATCCGACTGGCGCTGCCGGCTGGGCCGGCGTCGGGGTCTACGCCGCGGGCATTAGCTTGATCATCATCGCGTTGGTAACCGCCGCGGCGCTCGTCAACATGATCCACCACAAGTTACATCCGGGCAACCAGCTCGATCGCTGAGTGTCGGTGGTGCTTGAGAGCATGGGGCATTACAGCCCGGCCGGAGGAACTATGTCTGAATCACTCTTTGGTGATGAATCACCCGATTGTCCGCAGTGCGGAGCGCAGGAACCACGCCCCATTCTTTATGGCATAGCCAGCGAGGAAATGGTCACCGCCGCCCGACTAGGCCACATTGTTCTTGGTAGTGAGGATGCCACTGACGCGCGCAGGCTGTGGCAATGTCGGGGCCTGGAATGCAACTACCGGTTCTAGCTACTCACTCCGGGCGGTCAGCGCAGCGCTCAGCAGGGCAATCAACGCGGCCACCTGCATCGTCGTCTCGACGCCAGCCTCAGCTTCTTCACCGTCAAGAGCACGGGCCGCGAGTCCTGATTTCTGGTCGATTAGCTCAGCGATTCTGGTGTCAATCGTCTGGGCGGCAAGAATACGCCACGCCGTAACCGGCAGTTCCTGTCCAATTCTGTGAACACGGTCAATCGCCTGCGTTTGCTCAGCACTCGTCCATGACAGCTCAGCGAGGACAACGTTGGACGCCGCCTGAAGGTTTACTCCAACGCCAGCGGCGAGCAGCGAACAGACGATCACCTGCACAGCGTCGTCGTTCGTGAAAGCATCAATTGCGGCTTGGCGAGCGGCGGTTGTCTGATCGCCTCGAATAGAGGTGGTCGTGATTCCCGCGGCTGCGAAGTGCGCCAGCGCTTGATCCAACACGTCAATGTGCTTGGCGAAGAACACAACCTTGCCGACGTTTCGAGCAAGTTGCGCGGTGTAGTCGGCTGCCATGACCGCTTTCGCCTGGCCAATCTTGCGCACCAGGGTGAACACATTGTCTCCGGTGTCGTCGTGGGCGGTTTCTTCCACTTCCGAGTTGCAGACTAGACGCACCAGATCGTCATCGATTCCCTCAACGGAGGCGCCCCGGGCGGCAATGACCCTGTCATAGCGTTCAAGCAACCGGCTGACAAGAGCTCGCTCGGCATCAACAATCGAGCGCCCCGCTTCGCCATCGAGCTCAACGGGAATGTCAGCGATTCGCCTGGCAGGAATATCGGCCGCAACATCTCGCTTCCTGCGACGCACAATCCCCATCGAAATGACGGCTTTTCTGGCTTCTTGGAAAAATCCGGGGTCAGCGGGCGTCAGGCCTGTTGCCTCAAGCTTGGCCATCAATTCACCCAGTGGCTTCTTGTCATCGATCCAGCCAAGGAATTGCCAAATCATTCGGAAATCTTCAATCTGGTTAATTAGCGGTGTCCCGGTGAGTGCCACGAGCAGGGGGTGACGCAGACGAGCCCGAATAGTTCTGGCAACGGCCTGAACGTGTTTCGAGCGCTGAGAATCCTTGTTTTTGATGAAGTGGGCCTCATCAACGACCATTCCGCGGAAATCAAACTTTGAAAGCCAGCCCACGTGGCGGTCGAGGATGTCGTAGTTCACGATGAAGATGTCCGAAAATGCATTGAGTTCCACACCATCGCCATGGACAACGGTGGGACGACGCTTCGGTAACCACTGGCGTACTTCGCGAAGCCAGTTGGTCTTCACCACATTCGGAACAACAACGAGCAGAGGGAAAGCGCCGGCAATCTCGGCGGCAATCAGCGCCTGCGCTGTTTTGCCAAGACCCGGTTCATCAGCCAAAAGAAAACCCCGATGGCCTGCCCGCACGCTCTCGACAAACTGTGACTGGTGCACCATCAAGTCCAGTCCACCCGGGGTGGAGAGGTTGCCAGCAGGGGGTAGTGCCATGCTCGCAATGCCACCACCGGCCCCCTGTTCGAAGGCTCTAAAGAGAGGCTCGATGAGCTCCCAGTTCAGAAGCCGGCCCTCGATGACGCCCTGAGGCTTGTGATGGGCGGCAAAATCCGGGGCCATGAAGGGGTTTGCTAACTGTGCTTGGCGAACCGAGGCGGGGATGACCTGCTTGGCAAGCTCCGCCGGCACACTCGTGGCCTCTTCGACGATGATGAGGTCGTCCGGAGCTAACTCCACACCGGATGCCACCAGGAAGTCGCGGCGCAATTTCTTCGCAGCATCGGAAATCTTGGCATCAGGCGCCAGAAGGGAAATCAAGCTCGTGTCACGAGCGGCGGTCTTGGCCATGATGGCCGCCAAACCATCGAGTCGCTTGAGAACCTCTTGACGCTCCACCGTGCTGACGCTGGCATCATCCCGAACCCGCTGGCGCTCGTCACGGATCAGCAATGCAGCCACCTGGAACTTGATTCGATTGTGAGCGGTGACTTTGCCACGGCTCGCGGCGGCTTCCACTTCGCGAACAGCGCGCGCCAAGACCGGGATGATGCCCTCATCATCCATGGGCTTACGTCTGGCGCGCTTTGCGCCTTGGGAGCGAGAGGATGTTCTCGCCGGGCCTGATTGGGCCATTCTTCTCCTTGAGCTAGCACCGGTGGCACTTCGGATACGAAGGACTCTTCGTAACCACAGACCGCCGCTTTGTCCCGCCAGTGATGCGAGACCGACACAAACAATCAGACCTGAACGGGAACCGTCTCAGTGATCGAGGTGCAACTGTGAGTGTAGCCCCCCGGGAACTCTTAGGCCACTCGAGTGGCGCCCATTCCTTCGGCTTTCTTGGCCATCGCGTTAGCCATACCCTCAAAAACAATGCCGTGGAAGGGCATCACAGCCAACCAATAGAGGCGCCCGCCTAATCCGTGGGGAAAGAATATTGCCCTCTGGTGAAGGGTGCTGGCTCCGTCGGGCGCCCGCTCAACGCGGAATTCAAGCCACGCGCGCCCAGGAAGCTTCATTTCAGCCCTCAGACGCAGTGATGTGCCCTTCTGCATCGATTCCACCCGCCAAAAATCAAGGGCGTCGCCCGTGACCAGATGCTCTGGGTCACGGCGACCGCGTCGCAACCCCACCCCGCCCACAAGCTTGTCAAGCCACCCTCTGGCCGCCCACGCCATCGGCAACGAATACCACCCGTTTGCTCCGCCAACGCTTTCCACCACACGCCAGAGGCTCTCTGCGTCCGCGGCGCACTGAACGACCCTCTCGTCGGTATAGACGGTGTGTCCAGACCACTCAGGGTCGCTCGGCAGAGGATCTGCCGGCGCGCCGACTAGCTGCGCATCCCGCCAGGAGGTCTCGACCTCTCCCTTACGCATTCGTGCAAGAGCAAGACGCACTGCAGTTCGATAACCAGTTAGCCCCTCTGCAGGAGGAGGGATTACCTCATCAATGTCGTGATTAGTCATCACGGCATCATGGAGTAGCGACTCAATAATCGGAACAGCCAGCGACCGCGGAATCGGGGTCACCAGGTTGACCCACTGGGAGGCAAGCCAGGGCGAGAGAACCGGGAGGGCCGCAATGTAGCGTTCCTTAAGCCCAGCCTCAACGGCATAGCCATTCATCAGCTGGACGTATCGGAAGACGTCAGGCCCACCGATATCAAAAGCACGGTTGATGCTAGAGGGAAGATCCGCCGAAGCCACCAAATAGTGCAACACATCCCTAATCGCAATGGGTTGAATAAAGTTGCGCACCCACTTGGGGGCTGGCATAAAAGGCAACACCTCGGTCAAGTGTCGAATCATTTCAAAGCTCGCAGAACCCGATCCGATAATCACACCGGCTTGTAGGGCGATTGTGGGAACGCCCGAGGAGAGAAGGATGTCGCCGACTTCTTTGCGGGAGCCCAGGTGCCTGGACAGTGGACCCTCCGGGTGGAGCCCACCCAGATAGACGATGCGCTTGACTCCAGCGGTGCGAGCCTGGCTGGCTATTGTCGTTGCCACGTGGCGTTCGATTTTTTCGAAATCCCCTGAGCTAGTCATCGAGTGAACGAGGTAATAGACAACGTCTTGGCCCCGAACGGCGTGAGCAACGGCTACCTGATCAACGAGGTCGCCCTCGACGATGTCGACCGCGTCTCGCCAGGGCACGTCATCGAGGCGGTGGTGGTCGCGCACAATCACACGGACGCTGTGGCCACGCTCCAGAAGTTTGGGGACAAGGCGACCCCCGACATAGCCTGTAGCACCCGTCACTAGAACCTTCATGCGCTAAGGCTAGAGCCGGTGGCTGAGAAAAGCTCCCTGCTTCGCTAGCGTGAGTGCGTGCTGATAAATCGCGTGCTCTCCTGGTTCGAACTCAACCGCCGCGATTTGCCCTGGAGAAAACCCGAAGCAGGCCCGTGGGGCGTGCTCGTCTCCGAGGTGATGCTGCAACAAACCCCGGTATCCCGGGTTCTCCCGGTGTATGAGTACTGGTTGTCTAGGTGGCCAACTCCAGCTCACTTGGCCACAGAATCACTGATTGAAGTCTTGCGCGCGTGGGACAGAATGGGCTACCCCCGTCGTGCACAACGGCTACACGAAGCGGCGCAGATCATCGTGTCTGACCACGGCGGCACCGTCCCTCACGAGCTCGATGCTCTCCTGGCTCTGCCCGGTGTTGGTGACTACACGGCCCGGGCCGTGCGCTGCTTTGCGTGGGGTCTTCCCGAGGCTGTCGTGGACACAAATGTCAGACGGGTCGTGGCCAGAGCCCAGGGTGGCCAGGGCGAAGCCGGTCCGCCCCGCACTGTTGCCGACCGCGCTGGGGTAACTACCCTGCTCGAGACCCTCACTGACGCTCCGAGTCAGTGCGCCGGAGTCGCTGGACTCATGGAATTGGGAGCCATCGTGTGTAGAGCCAGAGCACCAGAGTGCTCTGCATGCCCGATAGCCGATCTGTGCCAGTGGCGGAACGCTGGTTACCCGCCCTACGAGGGGGCAACCGCCACTAAACAAGCCCGCTTTGAGGGTAGCGACCGCCAGGTTCGGGGCATCATTCTTCGCGAACTACGCTCCAGTGACACTCCCGTTCCCGGGGCTTTCCTTCGAACACTCTGGGTGGAGGAGGAACAGTTCGAGCGATCGCTCCAGTCACTGCTCGAGGATGGCCTCATTGAGCCAGCCCCGGGCGAGCGCGATGGCTATCGAATTAGCGGGAGTTAGCTAGGTCCCTGCGAATAATCTCGCGCATGCCCTCAATGGCAACAGGCAGTAGGTGCTCGACTTTCGACGCTTCCCACTCTGCGTCGGTCATCGGCGATTGGTCGGGGTGGCCCATGACCATCATCAACCCACCGGCGCGAACACGAAGTACTGAAGCGACGATGTAGAGAGGGGCAGCTTCCATCTCAGAGCAGATGGCTCCGCCACCAATCCATGCGGCCCAACGGTCCTGCAGCCTGGAGGCCACCGGCATTCGGGCTGGGTCGTGTTGGCCATAAAAGGAGTCTTTCGATTGGGACACACCAACGTGGACGCGCTTGTCCATGCCCCTAGCAGCATCGGCAAGTGCAGTGGTGATGCCAACATCTGCCACCGCCGGGAACTCAATGGGCAGGTAGTGAACGCTCGTGCCCTCGTCCCGGATGGCGCCCGAGACAATGGCAATGTCTCCCGGCAGAATCTCGGTCTGCATCGACCCCGAAGTCCCGACCCGGACGAATGTGTCTGCGCCGATGGCAACGAGCTCTTCCATCGCAATGGCCGCAGAGGGTCCACCGATACCCGTCGAGGTGACGGAGACCTTCTGACCGTCCAGGTAACCCGACCAGGTCTCATACTCTCGGTGCCGGGCGACAAGATGCGCCTCATCAAAGTAGGCAGCAATCATTTCGCAGCGACCCGGGTCACCAGGAAGGAACACGTATCTGCCCACATCACCCGGGGCAAGCTCAATGTGATACTGACGCGGATCGTCGCGCTCCATAGACATGGTGGCTCCTTAGCTCACTCTTCGGGGGATTCTCTGGGGACTTTGTAGGGGTCGGGGTCCCCGGCGTAGTGGGCAGAGGACTTCATGGCCAAAATAGCGGCGTCCCGCTCTCGCGCTTCACTCAAGAGTGACTCAATGGCAGCTGCATTTTCAGGGATGCCATCGGGCACAAACTCGAGCGATGGCGTCAAGCGAGCAGTGATATTCCGCCCAACTTCCGTGCGCAGCATGCCCGTGGCCGCCTTCAGGGCGGCCGCGGTATCGGCACGCTCGGTGTCATCACCAAGGACGGTAAAAAAGATAGAGGCGTGCTGCAGATCGCCAGTGACTTGGACGTCGGTAATCGTGACGTAGCCCATGCGGGGATCACGAAGACCCTTCTGCAGCCGCTGCGCCACCACCTCACGGATGAGGTCAGCCATTTTTCTGGCTCTCGGCGAGTTACTAGACACGGATTTTTTCCTTCATCTCAATCGTCTCAATTTCGTCGCCGATTTCGATGTCCTTGAGCTTTCCAAGACCAATACCGCACTCGAAGTCGGTCTTGACCTCGGTCACATCGTCCTTGAACCGGCGAAGCGATTCGATGGCGAGACCATCGGCAATCACCACACCGTCGCGGATGACACGAGCCTTCGCATTTCTGGTGATGGTTCCCGAGCGGACAATGCATCCGGCAATCGTTCCGAACTTCGAGGACTTGAAGACCTCGCGAACTTCGGCAACACCCGATTGGATCTCTTCGAACTCGGGCTTGAGCATGCCCTTGAGTGAGCTCTCAATCTCTTCGAGCGCGTTGTAAATGACGGAGTAGAAACGAACGTCGACGCCTTCACGTTGCGCGCGCTCCCTTGCCTTCGAGTCGGGTCGAACGTTGAAGCCCACGATGATGGCGTTGTCGATGGTGGCGAGATTGACATCGCTTTCAGTAATCGCACCCACACCTCGGTGGATGATGCGCAACTGGACCGTGTCGTCGACGTCAATCTTGAGAAGTGACTCTTCCAATGCCTCGACAGCACCGGAGACATCACCCTTGATGATGAGGTTGAGGGATTCGATTTTGCCGTCTTCGAGGGCCTTTGTGAAGTCCTCAAGACTGATGCGCTTGCGGGCCTTCGCCAGCAGAGCATTACGTTCGGCAGCCTCGCGCTTTTCAGCAATCTGGCGGGCTGTGCGATCATCGTCGGTGACAATGAATGTGTCGCCGGCGCGTGGCACAGACGACAGCCCCTGAACTGCAACGGGACGAGCAGGATAGGCCTCTTCGACCGCATTACCATCCTCGTCGGTCATTGCACGAACGCGCCCGTACGCCGTTCCAGCAACAATCGCTTCTCCGACTCGCAGAGTTCCGGACTGGATAAGGACGGTGGCAACAGCACCGCGACCCTTGTCGAGGCGCGCTTCGATGGCCACACCGCGCGCGGTGCGGTTGGGGTTAGCCCTCAGGTCAAGACCGGCATCAGCGGTGAGCAACACAGCATCAAGAAGCTCTGCGATTCCCTCGCCCTTGAGAGCGGAGACCTGAACAGCCTGAGTCTCGCCACCATAGGCTTCTGCAACCAGACCGAATTCGGTGAGCTGTTGCAGAATCTTGTCGGGGTTTGCACCTGCCACATCAATCTTGTTGATGGCCACCACAATGGGCACACCGGCCGCTTGTGCGTGGTTCAGGGCCTCAATCGTCTGGGGCATGATGCCGTCATCCGCAGCGACAACCAGAATCGCGATGTCAGTAACCTGAGCGCCACGAGCACGCATCGCCGTGAAGGCTTCGTGTCCCGGGGTGTCAATGAACGTGATTGCCCGTTCGATTCCGTCGTGCTCAGTCCACACTTGGTATGCACCGATGTGCTGGGTGATGCCTCCGGCTTCGCCGGCCACCACGTTGGCACTTCGGATGGCATCCAGCAGCTTGGTCTTACCGTGATCGACGTGACCCATCACGGTTACCACCGGAGGACGAATAACAAGGTCTTCTTCGTTCTCTTCCTCGTCGAGGTCGATGTCGAAGCTCTCGAGGAGTTCTTTGTCTTCGTCTTCTGGGGACACGATCTGGACTCTGTAGCCAAGCTCGGCACCGAGAACCTCAAACGTTGCAGCATCCAGCGACTCGGTCGCTGTCGCCATTTCACCGAGCTGGAACAACACCGTCACCAGATTCCCCGGGGGAACGTGGAAGCCGGACATTACCTCTATTTTTTCGGCAAAATCGCTGATTGATGCACCCTGACGAAGGCGGATAATCGTGGAGCCATCGCCACGGGGAATTTGCACTCCACCCAGGCTTGGCGCCTCCCGCATTTCAAACTCTTGACGCTTCGTGCGCTTGGACTTGCGCGACTTGCTCTTGCCGCCACCGCGTCCAAACGCACCAGCGGTACCACCACCGGGACCGCGACCGCGGCCACCAGCACCGGGACGACCACCAGGACCGCCAGCACCACCGGGGCCACCAGGACCGCCACCACCCGGGCGGCCTGCGCCGGGTCCTGCAAATCCCGCACCTGCAGGCCGACCGGGGCCACCGCTGCGTTGCAAGAAGGGCGCGCGCGCACCAGTACCACGATCATCGGGCCTACGAGCGGCAACGCCTTCACCCGGTCGGCCGGTGCCAGGCCGTGCCATGCCCTGAGCCGAAGCAAACGGATTGTTTCCAGGCCGGGGAATGCCAGGCCGCGCCATGCCCTGAGCCGAAGCAAAAGGATTATTTCCAGGCCGAGGAATGCCCGTGGAGGAACGAAGCTTATCGACCGGCGGTGCGCTCGCGGGAGCCGGTGGCTCACCGCCGGCGCTTGGCGAATCAGACACAGGTGCTGGCAGAACCGAGGCTGGCGCTTCGGGCGCTGGCTTCGACGCTGCGGGTTTCGCAACCGGGGCGACGGGGACAACACCTTCTTTGGCGAAGGCGGCCTTGAGCTTACGAGCAACAGGGGGCTCGATG